>CAYOBQ010000090.1:0-35779 GCA_964402225.1 uncultured Nannocystaceae bacterium
TTTCGGAGGTCGCAGCGTAATCAAGCTGTCCGGCAAATCGGGGCAAGACCACCCGGCGCCTGAGACGTGGGCCCGGCCGGCGCTGACGAGAACACGTGAAATCTGGGCGGCGGCCCGGTAGACATGCCGTGAATCGAGAAAGGACCCGTGATGACCCCGTCAAACTCCATGCCGCTCGCCCTCGCCACCGCGCTCATCGTCTTGCCCGCCGGGTGCAACGCGTCGAAGGACGCGAGCGCGGGGAAGAGCCCAGCCGCGGCCCCCGCGACTCCGGCGGCCCCGAAGGCGGCCCCCAAGGCCGATCCCAAGACGCAGAAGGCGCCGCCCAAGCCCGTCACGCCGCCCAAGTCGGCGGCTGCGACTCCGTCGCCCGCCGCGCCGATCCAGTACGCCGGCGCCCATGTTCTGATCGCCTACAAGGGCGCCCAACGCGCCGGCCCGCAGGTCACGCGCACCAAGGAGGAGGCGCTCGCGAAGGCCAAGACGGTCGCCACGCAGGCTCGCGGCGGGGCCGACTTCTCGAAGCTGGCCGCCGAGAACTCGGACGGCCCTTCGGCCAAGCGGGGCGGGAGCCTCGGGAGTTGGCAGAAGGGACGCATGGTGCCGGCCTTTGACGTGGCCATCGAGAAGCTCGAGGTCGGGGGCATCTCGGACCCGGTCGAGACGGGCTTCGGCTACCACGTCATCAAGCGGAACCCGCTGCCGGAGATGCGCGCGGGCGCCCACATCCTAATCGCCTACAAGGGCGCCCGGCGCGCCAACCCGAGCATCACTCGCACCAAGGAAGAGGCGCTCGCCAAGGCCAAGGAGGTGGTGACCAAGGCCCGCGCCAACCCCGCCGGGTTCGGCGACCTCGCCAAGTCCGATTCGGATGGCCCGTCGGGTCGCCGGGGGGGGAACCTCGGCACCTGGCCCAAGGGCAAGATGGTCCCCGAGTTCGACACGGCCATCGACACGATGAAGGTCGGGGACATCTCCGAGCCAGTCGAAACCGCCTTCGGCTATCACGTGATTCAGCGGCTGGACGTCAAGAAGTAGCTGTCGCCGCTCACGACGGGCGCGCGGACTACATCGTCCGCCCAGCCACCCCGATGGCGACCATCACGGCGAGGAGCCAGAACGGCCCGAGCCAGCCGATCCCGATCAGGAGCAGGCGGAGGCATGGTAGCCGGGCTCCGCGAGGGCTACGATCGGCACCAGCGGGACGAGGGCGCGGGAGCGTTCGGTTCAACCTGGTCCGAGAGACCAACCACAGCGCGCGGCAGACCGCCGTCATCCGATCCGCCTCCAGGCCGCCTGACCCATTCCGCCGACCCCGATCCGTTCGTCGGCGGCCACGCCACCACCACGCCGGCTCACCTCACTCCACTCTCGGGCCCTTCGCTTGCAACCACGCCTGGGAGACTCGGTCGACTCAGAACTCGAATTGCCCTGGGCTATGGGCCGAGGCCCAGGGCGTCGGGGTCGGCGAAGGCCTCTGGGGGGAGCCAGCGCACCTCCGTCTCGCCGAGGCGCTTCGAGGCCTCGAGCGTCAGGTTGGCGACGACGAAGAGCCGAGGGGCGTAGGCCTCGATGAAGCTGCGGGCGGAGCGGGTCAGCTTGGGGCGGCATAGCTCTGTCGCCCCGGCCTCGTAGGCGAGCAGGCCCCCGGGTCGGTCGACGACGAAGTCGACCTCGGCCCCCTTTCCGCCGACGAAGGGGAAGGCGCGGTAGAGGATGTGAGTCTCGCAGAGTAGATCGATGTAGTTGCGGACCGTGTCGCGAGAGACCTCGCAGAGCGCCGCCCACTCGCTGAAGTTGACGAGGTCGCCGGCCTGTCGGGCGACGAGGGAGAGGAGCCGGCGGAAGGCGTCGAGGTGTTTGACCCGGTAGAGATCGGAGGCGTCGCGGACGATGAAGGACTCGAGCAGCTCGCGCAGGGGGCCTGTGGGTTGGTCCGAGAGCCACACCTCGGGGTAGCCGCCCACGACCATCTGCCGCAGCGCCGCTCGCCGGATGCCCATCGCCCGGATCGCGGGGGGGGTGTCGTCGGGTGGATCGACGATCTCGTCGAGTCGCAGGGGATGCAGGACCGCGCGGCTGGCTCGCCCCGCGAGGGACTCCCGGGTCCGCGCTTGAAGGTGGAACGACGAGGACCCGGTGACGAAGAGCGGCGCGGTGACGCAACGGTCGACGAGACCCTTGACCGTCAGACCGGCGTCGGGGAGGCGCTGCGCCTCGTCGATGAGGACCGCCATCTCCGGCCGCAGCAGGTCGCGCAGCTCCGCCGCCATGCGGGCCGCCGACCGCGACCACTCGCGAATGACCGGCTCCTCCCCGTCGACAAAGAGCAGCGCTCGGTCATGGGCCCGCGTCCAGCGCCAGATGAGCGTCGACTTTCCAACCTGTCTCGGCCCGAGGACGAGGTTCGCCTTGGTCATCGAGGGCCAGCCGGAACGGCGCGTTAGCAGACCTGCGTGTGGTCGTCGACTGCATCTAGCCCTGCTAACTGCGGGCCACACCCTCACTTGGCAGGGCAGCTCGACGAGTTAGCGCTCGCCTTCGGTGCTGTACTCGAGGACGACCCAGCGGGCGAAGCCGGCGTGGCCGGTGGGCTCCGTGAGGGGGAGGCGGGCGCCCGAGAGGTTGATGGTCCAGACCGAGCTGGTGCCAGGCCCGGCGTGGGTCTGGGCGGTGTAGAGCAGCATGCCGTCAGGTCCGCGGCCGGCGGCGGCCTGGGGGTAGCGCTCGTCGCCTTCGACCTCGTCCCCCTCGGACGTGGGGTAGCGCTCGTCGATGCCCTCCTCGGTCACGTTCGTCAGGCTCTCGGGCTGGGCGCAGGTGGGGCGGCCCCGGAACAAGGCCTGGATGTTCAGGCCCACGCGCATGAGGTCGTGGTGGCCCTCGGGGCCTCCGGGCTTGCCGCCGACGTTGCGACTGAAGAGGACCGCCGTGAGGTCACGGCTGAAGGTGGGCTGGTGGTCGCCGAGCCTTCGCCCACCCTCGGTGAGCGTGTTCACGTCGGTGAAACCCAGGTCGCCGTCGGTGAGCTGGCAGGCGATGCCCGTCTCGTCTCCGACCCAGATCTGCGGCTTGATCACGCAGCCGTCGTCGCAGACCTCCTGATCGACGACGTAGGCGAAGACCGAGGTCTGGACCGCCGGGAAGACGTCGCGGACCGGCGCCTCGTGGGCGGTGAGCACGGTCATGTTGGCGAGGTCGCGGGCGCGGTTGTCGAAGAGCGAGAGGTAGGCCTGGGAGGGCTCGTCGCCGCAGCGCATCGCGAACATCACGCGGGCCTGATCGCGCCAACCGACGCCTCCCATACCGGCGTCGCAGCCGTCGGGGGTGATCGCCCAGCTCGTGCGCTCCTTGACGTCGATGACGAAGACCTCGCCCGCGCCGTCCTCGCCCTCGGCGCGGACCGCCGCGACGTAGCGGGGATCGGGGCCCACCGAGGCGAAGCTCCAGCGTCCCGCCTCGGTGGTGATCTGGCGCCGGCCGGTGCCGTCGGCGAGGACGCTGAAGAGGTGCCCATCGGCGCCGGCGATGCTGGCGTAGAGCAGGTCGCCGGGGACGGCTTGCAGCGAGATGGGGGGCCCCGCGTCGCCGATGTTGATCGCGGCATCGGCGGGGGGGGCGCCGTCGGATGTCGGGCCGACGTCGTCGGCGGCGTCTGAGCCGCCTCCGCCCCCTGAGTCGCAGCCCGCAAAGACGACGAAGAGTGCGATCAGAGCCCTCACAGATCCTCCTCGGCGAGCTTCGCCAGGTGCGCGTCGGCGCGCTCGAAGAATGGGCCGGCGCGGGCCGCGACGAGGGTCGCCATGTCGGCCATCGCCGCCTCACAGTCGCGCCTGGTAGTGTAGGTCCACCACAGCGTCGATCGCTCTGGGACCAGCGCCTCGAGTCGGATCACCAGACCGTGGGCGGCGCGTCCGACGCCCGGATCGAGATCGTCGGGGCGCGCGCGGTACCGGCTGACGCCGACGCGGACCCGATGTCCGGGCCGCTTGTGGGTGCGCTCGATCTGCACGTACTGGAAGCCGTGCGGGGTGGCGCGGACGAAGTCGATGAAATACAGGTCCGTGGCATGGGCGCGGCGGTCGTGGCGGAAGCCGGGGACCGTCTCCTGGAGCGCCCGCTGCGCGGCGCCCGTGACGTCGAGCTTCCCGGGGCCGCGCGTCACCAGCCGGTGCAGCCAGATGAGCGGCGCGGGGGCCAGGCGTGGCCCCTTCGGGCTGACGGGGATGGGCGCGTCCAGCACGGCGTCCACCTCCCCGCGCAAGGACGCCGCGAGCGCCTCGAAGCGTCGGCCACGCTCGGTGGTCACAGGCGCCCCCTCGAAGTGCCAGGCGGCGGCCTGCGCCAGGTCGTCGTGGACCATCCGCGCGAGCTCCCGTCGGGCCCTCCGGAAGCCCTCGTCGTCGGGATCGTCGGTGTCGAGGCTCACGATGAGGTTGTCGTAGGTCTGCCGCCGCTCGGTGCGCACGACGTAGAAGCTGTCGTCGGGCTTCGAGGGGTCGCGGTCTTGAAGGCGCCAGCGTAGATCCGACCAGCGCAGGCCCCAGTCCGCCGCCCCCGTCGCGAGCCCGAGCAGCGCGTCGCGGGCGGCCTCGTCGAGCGCGTCGTGCCCGACGGTGGTCATCCCGAAGACGGTGTTGGGCCGCTCGGGGTGGTCGCGCAGGTCGAGGGCGTCGAGCATCTCCTCGAGGGCACGGAGGCTGCCCGTGCAGCGCACGACGACCACGTCGAGGTCGTCGAGCAGGCCCAGCCAGGCTCGAAACACCGCGAGCCGGCCCTCGCTTTGCCCCTCGAGGCGCGCCCGGATACCGTCGGGGACGCCGTCGACGGACTGGAGCTGCACCGCCTGCGGCGTCGCGTCGACGGGCTCGGGGAGGGTCGCCCACGGGACCCGTGGGACGTAGGCGTCGATCTCGGCCCAGCGCGGGCGGAGGGCGCTGACGTCGAGCTCCGGGCAGCCGTCGACGATGTGGCCCAGCCGCTCGTAGGCCGCGCGGACGCGGGCCGCAGCCAGGGCCCGTCGGACATCGCCGCGGCCGTGTACCCCCTGCTCGGCGAAGGCGACCACGCCGCGGGGGACCGCCCGCCCGCGCAGCCGGGGGTCGAGGGCGTCGTGGTCGACTGGCCAGGCGGGCTCGCCGTCGAGGCCACACACGACCTCGGCCTGCCGCTCGAGGTCCAGCGTCTGAATCTTGATCTGGCCGCCGCGCAACGTCCGGGCCCACTCGACATAACGCTCGGCGTGGGCGGGATCGGCTTGGGCGACGACGTCGATCCAGAAGCCGTCGAAGTCCTCGGGCAGATGAGGCGCCGCGTCGTGCAGAGCGCCGAGGGAGCGCCACGCACACCACAGGTCGAACCGTCGGGACGTGGTGGCCGCGTCGATCCACGTGGAGGTGCGTTCAAAGGCCTGGGGCGGGCGCTGTCGCCCGGCCTCGATCCGCGTCTGGCACACGAGTGGCACGCGGTCAGTCTACCCCCATCAACGCAGCCTCCAAGTTCAGACGATCGGGGCCGGGGTGGGCCTCGAGGTGCTGCGCGTTGACCAGGGCGAGCATCAGGTTCAGACGATCGAGGTCGAGCAGGCCGCCGGGCGGCACGGCGGCGGCGACGGCGTCGGGCTCGAGCCCCTCGAAGTTCAGGGCGCACTAGGCCAGCGCCCCCTCGGCTCGCAGCGCCGGGCCGTGGGTGCGACACAGCAGGGGACGCGCGTCATAGACCGCGCAGCCGCCGTCGGGGTCGAGGAAGACGCAGACCGCGCCGGCCCGTACGTCCCGGGCGGAGAGCCGGTCCCGCAGCGCGTCGCGTCGGGGGTGCCCGTCGAGATGGGCGCGCAGCGCGGCGACCTCGACGGCCCAGGCCGTGCGCCGGGTGCGGCAGCAGCCGTCACAGCCCCGCTCGCAGCGAATCCAGGGCGCTTGCGCCGCCTCCACGCCCTCGGAGAAGGCGTCGACCTTCTCCAGGAGGGCCGCGTAGGCCGGGTGGGCGGCCAACCGCTACTCGGCGGGGGCGGTGACCGTGAAGATCACCTGGTCGGGGCTGCTGGGGGCGTCGCTCTCGATGACCAGCGTCCCGAGGTGGGCCACGGTGTCCTCGGGGGGCCGATCGAAGCGGACCACGATCTCGTGGGTCGCGCCGGGCGCGATCTCCGTCGGAGAGGCGATCGCGCCGGCGTCGATGGAGAACTCCAGGTCGCTGGGCTGGATGCCGGCGCCCACGTCGTCGGGGTTCGACAGCGAGGCGCGCCGAATCGTCAGCATCTGGCCGCCGACGTTTGTGAGCGTGATGGTCCCGGTCCGGGACTCACCGTTGGCGACATCGTTCCAGTTCACGGCCGCCGGCTCGATGCCCAGGGCGGGGGGGAGCGTGCTCGCGTTTCGCACCAGATCGACCCAAGTGCCGAGCAAGTTCTGCTCCGCGACGCTCTTGGAACGGGCGTTCTCGCCGTCGTGTCGGATGAACGCGCGGGCGTCGGTTCCTTCGCGGGTCTCGGGGTCGTAGCGGATGGAGACCTCTCGCGTGTCGCCGCCGGCGATCTGGAAGGAGTCCTGCCCCAAGACAGCGTAGTCCCCGTCCGGGGGCTCGATGGTGACGCCGAGCACGTTGAGCGGCCCGAGGCCGCTGTTGGTGATCTGCAGGTCGCGTGTGAGCGTGTCGGCGTCTCCGCTGAACTCGACGGCGGTGGGGACGTCGCAGATGCCGAAGACCTCCGAGGTGGTCAGTTGCACGGCGAGCTGTCCCTGCTCGGGATCGTCGCTGAAGAAGCTGAGCTGCGCCTCGTCGTCCCCGGCGTCGCCGGGCTCGTAGCGGACCTCCACCGTGACCGACTGCCGCTCCCCGAGCTGCCAGGGGAGGGGAACGTCGGCGTCGATGAAGAACTCCGTGACCGGCTCGCCGCTGGCCTGGTCGATGGGCGGGTCGTTCTCGCGCACCAACTCGAAGCGGCCCACGTTGAGCTCGCCGGTGCCGACGTTCGAGATGATCACGTGTTGCGTACCGGCGACGCCGCCCTCGAACCCGAGCACCTTGGGGCTGGCAGAGATCCGCGGCGCCGAGCGCTGAACGGTCAGCGAGATCCGCACCTCCTCGTTCTGGCGGTCGTTGGACTCGATGACCAGGAACGTCTCCGCCGGAGGCGTCGGGCTGGTGGGCCGGTAGCGGATGTTGATGTTTCGGAAGTCGTCGCTCTCCAACACGATCGGGATCTCGGGGCGCTCGTCGATGATGAACTCGCAGCTCGAGTCGATCGCCGCCGGCAGCGGCTCGTTGGGCCCGAGCATGTGGAGGATGCGATCGCACTGCTCGTAGGGCGTCTCGAGTCGGATCGCCTTGATCTCGAGGGGCGCGTCACCGCCCGCGCGCACCTCGACGGGCTTGATCTCGTGGTTGCCGACGCGCACCCGGCTGAAGACCAGGCTCGGGACGTCGATGAGGATCTCGGTGCTGGTGCGGCTCGTGAGACCGCCGTTGTCGCAGGACGGCAGCGCGCAGAGGGCAGCGACCGCGAGCGGGATGTACTTCATGGGGGCCTCAATCACCTCGGCGGGGGAAGCAGCGCGCCTCGTAGGTCGCGCGGATCCGCTGTCCGGCCTCGGGTTCCTGGTTCTCGTTGAAGATGATGGAGTTGGTCTCCTCGTCGAAGACCCAGCGGTCGTCGACGCGTTGTCCGTCTACCGTGACCTCGATGGAGGCGCGCACCGCGGGGCGCGAGAGCACGAACTGGCGCTCGCCCCCGAAGGCCTGATTGCCGATGGAGCGCAGGGCGCGGCCGAAGTCGCCCTCGCAGATGCTGTGCACCTGGCCCCCGGTGCGGTTGGCCACCTCGACGTAGCGCCGCCCAGCGCTGGCGTCGCCGTCGTCGCTGGCGCAGTTCGCGGCGCGCCCGTCGGCGGCGCCGACGATGGCGTGGGCGTGCATCCGGCTCTCGTTGCGGAAGCCCTTGATGCTCTTGAGGAAGTCCACGTAGAAGTCGAGGGCCGCCGTCGACTGGTCGTCCTCGTCGCTGACGTAGACGACCTCGAGCACCGCCTCCTCGCGCAGAAAACCCCGGTTCTGCCCGCCGCAAACCCCCTCGATGCAGGTGTCGGGCTCCTGGCAGTCCGCGTCGCCACCGCACATCACGCCGGTGTCGAAGGCCAGCGGATCCGACAGCGCCCGCTGCGAGGCCTCGAGCCCGCGCTCCTCCCCGGCGCCATTGGTCCCCACGCGAATGGCGTCCTGGAACTGCCCCTCGATCCCGGGGCCACGCTCCATGACGCGCGGCGCGACGAGGCGGCCCTGATGGGCGTCGTTCTGCATGTCCGTCGTCACCACCCCGAGCTGATAGTTGTTCTCGAAGCGCTCGGCCCCCGCGATGAAGGTGTCGAAGTTGTCGGAGAGGTTCCGCTGCTCCTCGCCCATGGAGCCTGAGTTGTCGACCACGAAGAGCACGTCGACCGTGCGGCCGTCGTCCTGGACCCACTCGTCGGTCTGGCCGCGCTCGCGCACGCCCTCGCCGGTCAGCGGCACGCGCAGCTCTCGGTTGTTGTCCGCGTCGGACTCGAGGACCATCTCACAGGCGTCCTCGCCGAGGTTGGCGGGCTCGTAGACCAAGGAGATCTCCGCGGGCTGGTGCCGCGTCACCAGGATGCAGCCGTCAGCGTCGGCGACGGGCCGGTCCACCAGGATGAACTCCTCGCAGTCCCCCTCGAAGCGAATCCCCGTGATGCAGAGGTGGATGATGCCCGTGTTGTAGATCGTGACGTGCTCCTCGCGGGAGGCGCACTCGCCCGCCGTGACCCGGCCGAACTCGACGTGCCCCGGGATGACGTGAATCTCACTCTCGCCGCCGGTGCCCGTGAGGAGCGCCTGGGCGGTCTTCTCCACCATCGCGAAGGGGTCCCAGTAGGTGACCGTGTAGTTCGCCTGGTAGGCGAGGAAGATCTGCGGGCGGAACGTGATCTCCACGTCGACGAACTCCCCCGGCGCGACCTGACGTCGCCCCGCGGGCCGCGTGAGGAAGAAGGGCACCTCGAAGCCCGGCAGCGGGATGTCGATGATGTTCGCGACGCGCTCTGTTCGGATCTCGCAGCGACCGGTGCCGGCGTTGGCGAGCTGCACCGTGCGGATGACCTCGCGGTTGCGGCTCACGATGCCGAAGCTGAGCCGGTTGGGGATGGGGACGAGGTTGCAGCTCGGCGCGCCGCCGCCGACGACGTGCAGCGCGACCTCGACCTCCGGCTGGTCCGGGGTGTTGTTGGTGATCGTCAGCGTGCCGGCGGCCTCGGCGCCCTGCGCCAGACCGGCGTTGTGGTACTTGAAATGGACGTCTACGGCGGCGAGGGGCAGAAGCTCGACGCCGTTGGCCGCCGCGAGGTCGTCGGAAGAGAAGCCGTCTCCGACCAGCCGCAGCGACTCCAGGTTCAGCGGCAGGTCTCCGCAATTCGCGATGCGCAACGGCAGCTCGGCGCTGTCCTGGCCGAGGGCGACGGCGCCGAAGTCGAGCCGCTCGGTGGAGACATCGATGCAGGGTCGGCGCACGCGACCGCGCAGCGCCACGGTGGTGATCGACTCGTCGGGGTCGTCGCTCTCGATGGCGACGGAGGTGGCGTGGAGCCCCGGCTCCGTCGGCGCGTAGACGATCTCGAAGGCCGTGGAGGCGAGGGGCGCCAGCTCGAAGGGCAGGTCCGGCCACGAGACCTCGAACTGCTCGTTCGTGTTGCCCGGCGCGAGCCCGAGGGACATCGCGCTGACCGTGAGCGCGGCGGTTCCGAGGTTCTCTACGAGCACGGTCCGCGGCTCACTGCGGCCGTCGAGGTCGGTGGCGGGGAACACGACCTCCCCCGGCGTCACGTCGATATCCGGCGCCGGCAGCTCGCCGCGCAGGGGCACGGGGATGCGCTCGTAGGCCGCGTTGTCGGTCTCGATGAAGAGCGTGCCGTCGGCGCCGCCCTGGGCTCGCGGCGTGTAGGTCACGGAGTATTCGTGCGTGTCGCCCTGCTCGATGAGCGGCAGGTCGTCGTTGACCAACGTGAAGTCCGCCGAGCTCTCGTCGCTCAGGTAGACACCCGTGACCCGCACCGGGACGTTGCCGATGTTTTGCAGCGAGACCTCACGCGTCTCGGGGGTCTGGTCCGCCGCGACGAAGACCAACCGTTCGGGCTGCACGATGAGCTCGGCCTCCGACTCGATCGACGCGACGGGGATGCTCAGGGCGCCGGTGGAGGCCTCCACCTCGATGCTCCCCCGGTCGGTGCCCTCGTCGCGGGGGCTGTAGTGAACGCGAAGCAGGATGCGGTCGCCGTTGCCGCCGGCGTCCGAGACGTCGCCAGCGGAGCCGATGATGGTCGGCAGCTCGACGTGCTCCAGCTCGAACTCGCGGCTGTCGAGGCTGTTGGACAAGGAGAGCCCCGTGATCTGGATCCGCTCGCCGCCAGCGTTGCGCAGCACCACCTCCTTGGTGGTCGTCTGTCCCACGGGCACCACCGCGAAGACCAGCGAGTCCGGCTCGGCGCGGAGGTCCGGGAACTCGGTGTTCCGCAGCCCGCTGCCGTCGCCCGACGCGTCGTCACAGGCAGGCAGCCCGGAGCAGAGAAGAGCGAGCGCAAAGACGGCGCGCATGGAACACCCCCAAGTTGGGTCTGGAGTCCAGGGCTCACGAGCCCCGTGCGCCGCGGAAGATAGCAGCCGAGCGCGGAGCGCGGCCACTCAGAACCCTTCCGTGACCTCGTCTACGATCTCGATCTCGGGGCAGCGCTGGAAGTCCTCGCACCACGTCACCCGCGCCACGTGCCAGAGATCGTCCACCGAATCGACCTCGCGATCGACGACCTCCGCGAGGAGATCCCCGCGGGCGAAGATGCGCACCGTGAGCAGGCTGAGGTGCTCCTCCCGCGGATCGATGTCGGCCAGACCGAAGGTGCTCTCGGACCGGAAGTAGATGGCGCCCACGTCGTAGGTCACGCCGGGCTCGGGGTCGGAGAGGTTGATGTTCTCCGGCCCGGCGCCGTTGGTGTCGTCGATATCCAGGCTCGGGTTGTCCGACGGATCCCCCTCCACGCCCCAGTCGGGACCGGAGTTGCGGAAGTAGCAGTCGTAGGGGTCGTGGCCCCAGACCTCGCCGGCCATCGCGTGGCGCAGGTGCAAGTCGACGTCGGTCCCGGTGGCGTCCGTCTCGTCGGGGTCATTGGGCGTGGTCCACACGAGCTGCACGTGCAGGTCCTGGTCGGGGACGGCGTGAATCGACACGGTCGCCACGGCCGTCGGGTCGCAGCTCACCTGACCGAGGTTGTCGAAGACGCGCAGCTCGATCTCGTAGTCCCCCGCGAGGTCGACGAAGAAGAAGGCCGTCGGTGTGTCCGTGTCGTCCTCGAGGCCTCCGTCCGCTGGGCGCGTGGGGTTCTCGAAGACCTCGACGGGCTCGCTCGAGCTCCCGTCGGGCCGGGAGACGACGGTCCACTCGTATCGTTGGACCTGGCCGCCGGGATCCATCGAGGGGGTGCCATCGAGGGTGATGATCTCGAGGGGCGGGACGTCGAACTCGTCTCTGCGCACGGCGGGGATGGGGCAGGCGTTCTGCACCCCGCGGCCAAAGAGGCTCACCTCGACGGGGGCGACCGAGGCGTTGCTGTAGACCTTGGCGGTGGCCCCGTAGGCGCGCATCTCGAGGGGCCAGAAGCCCACCATGACCTGCTCGCTGGGGAAGTCCTCGTCCGGGGTCGCGCCAGCGAGCTCGAAGAGCGCCTCACCCTCGGCCACCTCGGGCAGCTCGAGCATCTCGAAGGCGTCGTCTGCGCCCTCGACCTCGATGCGACTCACGCGCAGCGGCGTGGTGCCGCAGCTCTCGATGCTGAAGGGGCGCCGGTTTGGCGTCGGGGCGCCGCGGTCCTCCACGATGAGCGAGGATCCGAAGTCGACGTCGTCGGGGACGATCGCGATGCACGGGGCGGCGCCATTCGCGCGTAGGTTCACCGCCGCGAGGGGCTCCACCGGATCGCTGCTCTCGATCAGCAGCTCGCCGCTGTCGGGACCGAGAACCTGCGGAGCGTAGATCGCCTCGAGCTCGATCTTCTCGCTGGAGGCGACCACCAGCGGGGTCGCGAGTTGGCCGCTGAGCGTCTCCCCCTGGTAGCGGATGGAGAAGTCGTCGCTGCCGTTGATCTGCAGCCGCGTGATCGTGAGGTCGCCGCGCCCGGTGTTCGTGATCCGGATGCCCTCGATCCCCTCCTGCCCGGCCTCGATCTCCCCGAAGTCGACGCTGCGCGGATCGATGAGGATCTCCCCGCCCGCGTTGCCGGACTGGATGGGCAGCGTGACGTCGCCCTCCTCCCCCGCGCTGCCGTCGTTGGTCAAGATTCGCACCGCGCCGCTGTCGGGCCGCTCGTCGGTCGCGGAGTAGCGGACGACGAAGACGATGGGCTCCTTGTCGCCGCCGGGGATCTCCAGCGTGTCGGGGGGCGCCACCAACGCGCCGTCCTGCTCGACGAAGAGCTCGAGCTCGCCGGCGCTCGAGCCGTCATCCAGCCGGATGTCACCCAAGAGCAGCGCGCCCTGGCCGTCGTTGAAGACCTCGACGCGCTCCTCTTCCACGTCGCCCAGGGCGAGACGCCCGAAGGCGAAGACCTGCGGGTTGGCGCGGAACTCGGGGGTATCGGTCGTGCTCAGCCCGTCGTCGCACGAGCAGCCGCTCGAGAGCGCCACCGCCGCGGCGATCCACAACGTCTTCATCGATCCTCCCAAAACACGAAGGCCCCGCACCGCAGCGCGGGACGGGGCCGTCGTTGACACGCAGCCTGCTGCGGCTACATCAGGGGCGTTGGTTGTAGTCGCGGTCACGCTTGACGACGCGGCCGTCGGGCCAGGTGATCTGAGCGACGTCCCAGAAGAAGTCCTCCGTCGGCATCTCCCGCTCACCGGGGTCGGCTTCACCGTCTTCGTTCTCATCGGTGTAGTCCCACGCCAGCTCCCCGTTGATGAAGATCCGCACCTTGGCCCAGCTCGCGCCGTACTCGAAGCCGTCGAGCCGGTCGGTGGACTTGTAGTAGTGCACGCCAACGAGGTACGGGGCACCCAGGGCATCGGTGTTCTCTGGATCGCCGAGGTTCACGTTCTCGGGTCCCGCACCATTGATGTCGTCGATGTCCAAGCCCGGATCATCGGCGGGGTTCTCGAGCTGTCCCCAGTCGGGCACCGGGTTCGCGTAGTAGCAGTCGTAGGGCGCCGAGAACCAGTTGTCGGCGTTGGGGTGCAGGAGGTGCAAGTCGAGGTCGGCCCCGCGGCGGTCCGTCTCGTCGGGATCGGTCGGCGTGCGCCACACGAGCTGGACGTGGATGGCGTCCTCGGGCTTCGCGATGATGGTGACGACGGCCGGGTTCTCGCAGGCCTGGGAGTCGAGGCCCAGGTTGTCGGTGACCCGCAGCTCCGCGGTGTAGATGCCCGCCAGATCGACGAAGAAGAGCGAGGTCGGTGTCGTCTCGTCGTCGGGGATGCCGCCGTTGGCGGGCTGAGCGTTGTCGTGGAACATCTCGACGGGCTGGGCGGTGGAGCCCTCCGGTCGGCTGGTGATCACCCACTCGTACTGCACCGGGCGGTTGTTGGGACCGTCCTGATCCACCGAAGCGCCGCCGTCGAGGACGACGACATCGAGGGGCACGACGTTGAACTCGTCCTGTGCCGCCCGCGCCTGCGGGCATGCGTTGAGCACGCCGCGGCCGAGCAGGCTGACGCGCCGGCGCGGGTTGACGGGGTCGTTGCTCTCGAAGATGAGCGTGCCGTTGTAGATGCGCTGCTCCCGCGGCGTAAAGGCCACCGAGAGCTGCCGCGACGGGCGCGGCTCACCGGGGCTCAAGGCGGGCAGGAGCGCCGGCAGCTCGGGCACGGAGTCCTCGACCAGCTCGAAGGCGGGGTCCGAGTCCTCGCTGAGGTAGATGCGGGTGATCTCGAGCTGGTGGCCCCCGCAGCTCTCGATGTTCAGCGGGCGGGAGTCGGTGCGGTTGACGAGGCTGGTGCGGAACTCCAGCGCCGGCGGGTTCACGTCGAGGCACGGCGTGGCGCCGTTGGCGCGTAGGTTGACGGCGACCACGGACTCGGTCGCGTCGCTCGAGCTGATGAGCAGCTCCGCGGAGGCGGGGCCCTCGATCTGCGGGGCGAAGCGGGCGACGATCTTGAAGCTCGCGCCCACCGCCAGGCCGGCCTCGCCGTCACCGTCGGGATCCTCGAGGACCTCCGGCTGGCGCCGCGGGTCCTTGCCGTTGATGAGGGGCGTGAAGGTCTGGTCGCCGTTGAGCTGGATGTTGGTGATGAGCAGTGAGACCTGGCCCACGTTGACGACGTTGATCTCTTCGTCGATCTCCTCGCCGGCGGCCACCCGGTCGTAGTCGATGTCGCGGGGCGAGACGTTGATCTCGGCGGCGACGCCCTGGATCTCGACGTCGATCTCCACCTCGCCGCCGTTCGAGCCGAGGTTGGTCTCGAGCACGATGCGGCCGGGGTCGGGGACGTTGTCGATGGGGGCGTAGTTCATCACCAGGTCGAGCGTTTCGCCGCTGTCGATGACCAGGGGGTATTGGTTGGCGGCCGCGAGCTGGTCGGTGCCGTCCTTCGTGATCGCCTGGTACTGCGTCCCGTCCGTCGGGTGGACCCAGAAGAGCTGGAACTCCTCGTCGCCGCCCACCTCCCAGCGGATGTCGGCGATCTTGAGCTCACCGGAGCCGGTGTTGCGCAGCGTGACCGTTCGGTCGGCGCTGTCGCCGGAGGCGAGCTTGGGGAAGATGAAGTTGTCGGGATCCACGACGAGGGCGGGGGTGTCCACGCTCTTGATCCCGCCTTCGTCGTCGCAGCCGAAGCTCGCGAGGACCAGGGCCAATCCGAAAATCGCCGGCACGACACGCGTCAGCGTCATTGAGAATCTCCGTTAGAATTGGCGCCTGGGCTTCCGATGCAAGGAACCGAAACGGCCCCTACGTAACCTAGTGAAAATTTTTTCACTCGGACCCCGGTCCCGTCAACCGCTTAAATCCGACGGTGAATTCGACAATCCCGGAGTCGTGACAGCGTAGTCGCGGCCCACAGAGCCTGTCAAACCAGCGTCCCCAGCTTGGCTGGGGCCGCGTTGACACCCTTGGGGCCGCGTGCTAGCAAAGCGCGTTCCGAACGCCCGCGTAAGCGCATAGATCGGCAGAAACCCTGAAGAATCGAGGTGAGACAGTGAGCGGATGCAGTTGGGGCAGGGTGGTGCTCTGCGCGACCCTGCTCGGCGGCCTCGTTGGCTGCGACTCGACGGTTGGCCTCGACGTGACGCGGCCGACGTTCACCAAGCTCATCGCGCCGGGCGCCTGCAAGGTCGAGGAGCAGGGCGTGGTGCCGTTGCAGGAGATCGAGCTGTCGCTCCTCCTGCTCGACGGCGTCGACGCCATCCTCCCCAGCGACCGCCTCAAGCGCGAGACGCGGCCCGTCTTCGACCTGCTCACGGAGGACCTCACCGAGTCCTTCGGGTTCTCGCGGCCCGCGAACGCCATGGTCGACATCGCCCAGCCGGCCTTCGCCCAGAACCCCGCTGGCGACATCACCGGCGTGGGCCTCGAGGCCCGCGGCCTCCGCTTTCAATGGACCGGCGGCATCGACAGCAAGGACGAAGACCTGTTGATCGTCTTCGCCCTCGACCACTCCGGGAGCCTGTTGGGCATCGACCCCCGCACCGGTGACGTCCAGCTCCAAGAGGGCTCAGACCCCAAGCGGGAGCGCATCACCTTCTTCTCCCAGGCCATCGACGGCTTCCCGGAGAACGCCTTCATGTCCGTCGTCTCCTTCTCCGGCGAGTTCGCGAACGTCACCCCGGAGTGTTCGACGCCCACCCTGAACCGCGACGTCATCCAGGACTGTCTCACTGGGCTCCAGCGTGGCGAGGGCGGCTTCACGCCCCTCGCCGACGCCCTCGACAAGTCGCTGCGCCAGGTCGTCAGCGGCAATGACGACCTCAACCCCGTCATCGTGCTCTTCACCGACGGCACCGAGGACGAGGGGGACGTCTCGACGAAGACCCTCGACGAGGTGAAGGCTGACCTGGTCGCCGCCGAGGTCCCCGTCATCGCCATCCACCTGAAGCCCGCCGACCCGGACTTCCCGCCGGAGGTCCGCAACCGCTCGGCCGCGCTCCAGGACCTCGCCTGCCAGACCGGCGGTGAGTACCTCTTCGTCGAGCGGGCCGAGCAGCTCAGCGACGAGCGCACATCGAACCTCCAGGCCATCGTCACCAACCGCGTCCGCGGCATCTGGCGGTTGCGCACGGAGACGACGCTGGCCCGCGACGACTTCCCGCCGGACGAGTACCTGCTCTCCACGGAGGTCAAGGTGACCCTCACGGGCAAGTCCCGCTCCTTCGCGCTGACGCGCAAGCAGGACGCCCAGAAGTTCAATGACACCCGGCTCTGGTTCAAAAAGCAGTGAGCGACATGACCGTGAAGCGAACGTGGCGATTCGGCGCGGCCCTGGCCGCGATGCTCTGGTGTGCTTCGGCCGGCGCGCAGACCGCCCCGCCTGAGGAGGCGGCGGATCCCGCGGGGCAAAGCCCCGAGGACGCCGCCGGTGGAGCCCCCGAGCTCACCGACGACTCGGCGACCGCCGCCGAGAAGGACCTGGAGCGCGAGCTCGGGCTCTTCTGGGGCGAGCGCCGCAAGGTCGAGGTGGTGCAGAAGCGGCTCTTCGAGAAGGACGGTGGCTTCGAGCTGCAAGCCTTCGCCGGGGTCATCCCGAACGACGACTTCATCGTCTACTCCCCCGTGGGCGCGCGCGTGGCCTACAACTTCTCGGAGGCCTTCGCGGTCCAGGCATCCTTCGCGTTCGCGATGGACCACGACACCGAGTTGACGACCTTCCTGGTCGACGAGATCGGCCTCAAGGAGGCGGACATCCAGGAGTTCATCGACTTCTACTACAACGTCAACCTCCTGTGGGCCCCGGTCTACGGGAAGATCAGCCTGCTCGGGCTGAAGCTCACGCACTTCGACACCTACATCGGCGTCGGCTTCGGGGCGTTTCGCACCCAGACCCTCGACCCCGAGAACCCGGTGAAGAACCCCGAGGACAAGCCGGCGGGGAACACCGTCGTGGGCTTCCGCTGGTACGTGACCGACTGGTTCAACGTCCAGACCGACTACCGGCACTTCTTCTTCGAGAAGTTCAAGGGCGGCGTCTCGACCCCCATCGAGCTGTCCCTGGGCCTGGCCTTCCTCCTCTAGCTGCGAAGAGGCGACACCATGCTGCGCACGCTCCTGGTGACGCTGACGCTGATGCTGGCCCTAGCCACGCCAGCCTTCGCGATCACCGTCGAGAACGTCATCTCCATGCACCAGTCCGGGCTGCCGGCCCAGGTCATCGTGCAGACCATCCAGAGCACGGGCTCGAAGTTCGACCTCACCGTGCAGAACCTCGCCGCCCTCGAGACGGCGGGGGTCCCGGCGAACGTCATCGAGGCGATGATGGCTGCGTCGGCAGGGGGCGGTGACGCTGGCGGTGGCGCCGCGCCCGCGCCGGAGCCCGCGCCGGAGCCCGCGCCCGAGCCGGCCCCCGAGGTCGATGAGCTTGAGCGGCTCAAGGCTCAGGAGGACGCCGACCGGGCCAAGATCGACGAACAGTCGCGGGTGCGCGAGGCGGCCCGTCGTGCCGCCGACGCCGAGCGCGAGCGAATGGCGGCGGAGGAGCGGACGCGGGTGGCCAAGGCCCTCGAGAGCGCCCGCTGGGCGCTGGACGACCGCGACTACTACAAGGCGGCGCGGCAGTTCGACGAGTTCCTGCGCCAGGCCGATCCCTCGAAGCCCAGCGCCCTGGCCGCCAAGCAAGGGTTGGCCGACGCGCTCTTCGGGCTGAAGCTCTACGGCAACGCCGCCGAGCTCTACCACGAGCTGCTCGGCGCCGGCCCCGAGTCCGACGTCTTCGCGCCGTCCTTCGAGGGGCTGCGCGCCTGTGCGAAGAAGGTGTCCTACAACCCGGTCACGCTCGAGGCCCTCACGGGCTACTTCGTGGGCAACCAGCCCCAGGCCTTCCAGGACAGCTACAACTACTTCCTGGGCAAGTTCTTCTTTGACTACACGCGCCACGACGAGGCCATCAAGTACCTCTCGGCCGTCGATCCGGGCGGCGAGGACTACCCCGACGCCCAATACCTCGTGGGCCTGGTGGGCGTGCAGGCGGCGGGGGAGGACACCGAGAGCGAGCTCTTCGGACCGAACCTGCTCAAGTCGGCGGGGAACTTCGAGGCCGCCGTGGCCGGCGCGTTGGCGCAGGACAACCCGCGCATCGCCCACATGGGCTACCTGGCGCTCGCCCGCATCGCCTACTCGATCGGCATCTACGACGTGGCGATTTACTACTACCGCAAGGTCCCGAGTGAGTCGACGAGCTACGTCCAGGCGCTCCACGAGTCCGGCTGGTCCTACTTCCTCAAGGGCGACACCCGTCGCGGGATGGGCATCTTCCATACCCTCGACAGCCCCGAGTGGCGAAACTACTTCCTGCCGGACACCTACCTGCTCGAGGCGACGGTGTTCATGAACGCGTGTCACTTCGACTTCGCCCGGGACGCCATCGGGCGCATTCAGCAGCGGTACCTCTCGCTGGCCGCGCCGGTCGCGAAGTTCCTCGAGGAATACGCGTCCCCGGAGGCGCTCTACCAGGCCTTCGTGCTCAAGCACATCCGCAACGGGATCGACCTCCCGCGGCTGGTTCGGATGGCGACGATCGCCGATCCCGAGTTCTACGATCTGTACACCAACGTGACCGTGTATCGGCGCGAGGTCGCCGCGATCAAGAAGGGGACCAACCGGTTCGGCGAGAAGCTCGCCGCCGATCTGCTCACGCGCGTCGAGTCGCGTCACAAGCAGTCGACCATGGCCATGGGCATCAAGCTCAACCAACTCCTCCAGCGGCTCGCCGACGAGCTCAGCGAGCTCGAGGTCTCGATCACCGAGATCCAGATCGAGATCGAGGACGCCGCCGCCGCCGAGATCTCCAAGGAGATAGAGCAGGCCTACGGGACGGCCGACGCCGCGCAAGAAGAGGCCGTCGCCCAGGGGGCCGCGCTGACTCTGGTCGGCGACAAGTACTTGAGGTGGCCCTTCGAGGGTGAGTACTGGGCCGACGAAGTGAACAACTACCGCAGTCAGCTCCAGGACGTCTGCAAAGCCGCGAGTGCCGCCGAATGATTCGACTCCAGACCCTCTCCGCCATCGCCCTGGCCCTCAGCCTCGCGAGCCCCGTGCTCGCGCAGCGTACGAAGAAGGCCGGCGCAGATCTCGACAAGGCCGCCGGCAAGAAGGCCAAGGGCGTGGTGCGCCCCGACGCGGGCATCGACGCGCTCCAAGCGTCGGACGACGACGCCACGGAGAAGCTGATCGCCGCCAAGGAGAAGAAGCTCTCCGAGGTGCGCCAGCGCCAGATCAAGCAGATGCGGTCGATTCTGAAGAAGAACCCGCTCTACAAGAAGAAGGCCGACCTGCTCTTCCGCATCGCCGAGAAGGAGTGGGACGAGGCGAAGTACCGCTACTTCCTCACGCGGAAGCAGTACGAGAAGCAGTACGAAGCCTACCTCGACGGCACGCTCAAGAAGAAGCCGAAGGACCCGACGCCGGACTACGCGCGGGCGCTCACGGAGTACAAGAAGCTGCTCAAGGAGTTCCCCAACTACCGGCGCATTGACGAGGTCATGTTCTACCTGGGCCGGGGTCTCGGCACGGCGGGGAAGAAGAAGGAGGGGGCCAGCTACATGCTGCGCCTGACGCGGGACTTCCCCAAGTCGCGCTACGTCACCCAGGCCTACCTCGCGGTGGCCGAGTACTACTTCGACAACGATCTGCTCTTCGCCGCCAAGACCAACTACCTCAAGGTGCTCGAGAACGAGAAGAGCAACCAGTACCCCTACGCCCTCTACAAGCTCGGGTACGTGCAATACAACCTGCGCGAGTACGAGGACTCGATCCGCTCCTTCCAGCGGGTGGTGCAGCTCTCGAGCGGCAAGGACAAGCGCAAGATCTACTTCACCAATCAGGCCTACTCGGCGCTGGCGCTGTCCTACGCCGAGCTGCCCGACGGCTGGAAGCGAGCCCGGGACTACTTCCGCAAGCAGGGCGGTGACAAGCTGGCGCGACCGCGCCTTGAGGGCATCGCGCGGGTCTACAACAAGCAGGACAAGACCGACGACGAGATCGCCGTCTACGAGTACCTGATCGGTAGCCAGAAGACGGGGCCGAAGGTCCCGGAGTACGGGGGCTACATCACCGCCGCCGTCAAGAAGCGCGAGGACCTGCAAAAGACCGACGAGACCATCAACCGGTTCTTCACCATCTTCGATCCCAAGGGGTCGTGGTGGGTCGCCAACAAGGGCAAGGAAGAGCCGATGATCCGCGCCAAGCAGTACCGCGAGGAGCAGCTCGACTGGCTCATCGGGCAGTATCACACCAAGGCGCAGGAGGTGGAGAAGCTCAAGGCCCTCGACCGTGCCAACAAGCTCTACGCGCGGGCGGCCCACTTCTACGAGACCTACCTGGAGTGGTTCCCCAACGCGAAGGCGGCGGAGCTCTACGAGAAGGAGTTCTTCCTCGCCGAGATCTACCACTATCAGACGCAGGAGTGGGACAAGGCGATGTCCCACTACCGCAGCGTGGTGAAGCGTGATCCCAAGGGGAAGTACTCGAAGGATTCGGCGTATCTGGTGATCCTCGGGGCCGAGGAGAAGATGGCCGACGCGGGGCTCATCGAGCGCAACCGGTGTGATACCCGCAAGAAGAAGAAGAAGGGGAAGGGCTGCAAGGCCCGCAAGGCCACCGTCGAGTACGGCAAGGCCCGCAAAGACGACAAGTTCGAGCCCGTGCCCAAGACGCCGCTCCATGCGACGGAGGACGGCTTCGTGCTCGCGTGCGCCGAGTACACCGACCTCTTCCCGAAGGACGGCGAGGTCCCGGCGGTCTCCTTCCGCGCGGCGGAGATCTACATCAAGAAGGGCCACTACGCCGAGGGCGTGAAGCGCCTCGAGGTCTTGATGGAGCACCACTCGAAGCACGAGTGGGCGGGCTTCGCGGCGGCGACGCTCTTCGACGCCAACTACCGGCTGCGGCGTTGGGACCAGATGGAGCGCTGGGGTCGCTACATGCTCAAGCGGCGCAACTTCAAGGTGCTCAAGAAGAAGCAACTCAAAAACGTCATCGCGATCTCCATTCACGAGTTCGCGCTGGAGCTGCGCAAGGAGAAGAAGCCGCTGAAGGCGGCCGAGCAGTGGATGCGCTTCGTCAACGAGTTCCCGAAGCACGACAAGGCGGCGGTGGCGCTGTTCAACTCGGCGGCGATCATGGAGACGGCGGAGAAGACGGAGGAGGCCATCGACCTCTACGAGCGCCTCATCAAGAACTACAAGAAGGCGCCCCAGTCGACGGAGGCGCACTTCGTGCTGGGGCTGCTCTACGAGTCCCAGACCGACTTCGAGACGGCCGCCACCTATTTCGAGAAGATGGCGTCCTTCCCGGACGTGCCGCAGATGGCCGACGCGCTCTACAACGCCGGCTCGATTCGCGGGGCGCTCGAGCAGCACCAGAAGGCGATCGACATCTTCCAGACCTACGTGGGGAAGTTCCCCGAGGATGGGAACACGCCGAAGCTGTACCTCACGATCGCCGAGTTCTACGAGAAGTTGGGCAAGTTCAAGGACGCAGACAAGACCTACAACCGCTACATCAAGAAGTACCGGAAGGCGAAGGCGGACAGCATCGTCGACATCCACCTGCGCAAGGCGAAGCTCTACCAGAAGGAGGGCAAGCGCAACGCGCGTCGCGACGCTTCGCGGCAGCTCAGCATGGCGCTGAAGGCCTACAAGAAGCTCCCCGAAGAGGGGAAGGCGGACAAGAAGGTGCGGGCGGCGGCGGCGCAGGCTCGGTTCCTGTTGGCGGAGTACATCTACCAGGACTTCGAGAAGGTGGAGGTCAAGTTCCCCCAGCGGGTGCTGAAGAAGACCCTCGTGAAGAAGGCCGAGCTGCTCGAGAAGTCCGGCAAGGTCTACTTCGACGTGCTCGACTTCAAGTCCCACTCCGTGAGCGCGGGTGCCCTGTTCCGCATCGGCGAGAGCTACTACCTCTTCGCCAAGAGCCTCTTCGATCTGCCGATCCCGGAGGAGCTCAACGAGGACGAGCAGATCATCTACCGCGCGGAGCTCGACGACCAGGCGGCGCCGCTGCAGGAGAAGGCCATCGAGGCGCTCAAGCGCGCGCTGCAGCTCGCCCACGAGAACCACGTCTACAACGAGTGGTCGCGCAAGTCGGCGACCCTGCTGGCGAAGCTCAGCCCCGAGCTCTTCCCGGTGGTGGAAGACGCCGCCGTCAACACCGAGCACCCGGTGCCCGCGACCTTCTCGACGACCTATATCGCCGACGCCGCGGGCAAGCTCGACCAGATGATCGCGCCCTCCAAGGGGGCGGAGGAGGCCAAGCCCAAGGGCGCGCCCGGCGAGGCTGTGCCCAAGGGTGAGGAGAAGAAGAAGGAGGCCGCCAAGCCCGAGGTCTCGGCGGCGAAGAAGGGGGCCAAGTGATGTTGCGGATTATCGCTGCGAGCGTCGTCGTTGCCTTCGCCATCGGCTGTGGGAGCACCCCGCCGCCGAAGCCCAAGCCGGTCGTCGTGGCGAAGCCCAAGATCGAGATGGTCGACGGCATCCCCAAGCCGGCCGTGACCGCCTTCAACAAGGGCATCGAGGCCCTCGAGAAGAAGCCCGCCGACTACAAGGCTGCGGTCGCCGCCTTCGACGAGGCGACGAAGAAGCACCCCAACTACACCGTCGCGTGGCTCAACCTGGCGTGGAGCTACCAGCGGCTGGGCCGGCACGCGGACGCCGCCAAGGCCTACCGTGAGCTGGAGAAGCAGAACGTGACGGACCGGGGCGTGAAGCTCGCCTTGGGTCGCGCGTTGCTGCTCAGCGGTGAGATCGATCTGGCCATCATCGAGTTCGAGTCGGTCATCCAGTCGCACCCCGAGGACCTCCAGGCGCGCAACAACCTGGCCGCCGCCTACATCGCCAAGGAGGACCTGAAGACGGCGCTGCGCTACGTGAAGGAGGTGCTGGCCGTCCAGCCCAAGAACGTGCCGGCCATCGTCAACCTCGGGCTGCTCTATCTGAAGGACTCGAAGCTGCCGCTCGCGCAGCTCATGTTCCAAAAGGCCCTCGACTACGAGAAGGACGACAAGAAGCCGCAGCCGAACAAGGCCCGCGCCCACAACAACCTGGGGCTGACCTTCTACGCGATGAATGTGGTCCCCGGCGCGGTGCAGCAGTTCATCAAGGCCCTCGACAAGGACCCGACGATGGACGAGGCGCGGCTGAACCTGGCCTCGATCTACCTCGACTACCTCGACTATGGGGCGGCGCTGAAGCAGTTCCAGGCGGTCCGGGCCCGGTTCCCCAAGAACTACCAGGCCACCGTGGGCGAGGCGAACGCGCTGTACGGGACCGGCGAGCACGAGAAGGCGGTGAAGACCTACGAGGAGAGCCTGGAGCTCAACCCGAACAACTCGGAGGTCTTGATGCGCACCGGGAAGATCTACGAGGAGCAGCTCGGCAAGCCCAAGGAGGCTCTGGCCTTCTACATCCGCTTCCGTGACGCGGCGAAGCCCGCCAAGGGGCACCCGATTCACGAGACGATCATGTTCCTCGAGCAGGCCGACTCGATGAAGATGCAGCCCGCGGGCGGTGACGAGATGCCCGCCGAAGGGGTCGAGGGCGGTGAGAAGCCCGCCGAAGAGGCCGAGGGCGCTGAGAAGCCCGCAGAAGAGGCCGGTGAGAAGCCCGCCGAAGAGGGCGCCGAGAAGCCCGCCGAGGCGCCCGAGGCGCCCGCCGAGGCGGCTGAGGAGGCGGTGGAGAAGCCCGCCGAAGAGGGCGCGGAGGAATCCAAGAAGGGCGAAGGCGATAGTTAGGCTAGGAGGCCAATGATGAAGAAGCTGCTCACCCTCGTCGCCGTCGCGGCGCTCGCGTTGCCGGTAGCCGCCCATGCTCAAGAGGCCGCGGGCGGAGGCGACGTGAAGACGAAGTTCTACAACTTCGACGACCTGCTCATCGACGGGCAGTACAAGAAGCCGCAGGTGCTCTACACCGACGCGCGCCAGAAGGTGAAGTTCGAGCGGCTGCTCAACCTCAAGCGGGACTTCCTCCCCAAGCTGCGCGGCACCGCCAAGGACGCCACCCTGCGGTAGCACGCCGCGGTTTGCCAATCGCACAGACCGCCGGACGAACGCCCCGACAACCCTCGTAGATCCTATCGTCGGCCCGAACGTGCCGACAATGCGAGGGGTGCGGTTCTTGCGAGTCCGCGATCCCCGTTCCTATAATCCCCCGGGCTCGCACCAGAAGCGGGCTCGCCTCCGCGTGGGAGAGCCGGTCGAATATGAGGATCGTCTGCGACAACTGTAGTGCGAAGTACCAGATCAGCGACGAGAAGGTCCGCAACAAGGTCTTCAAGATTCGCTGCAAGCGGTGCTCGCACGTCATCATCGTGCGTGCCAACGAGGAGGCGCCGGCCTCGGCCGCGCCGCCTCCCGACGCGACTCAGGACGAGCCGACGCGGGTCTCCGGCTACGCTGGTCCCGCCGCCTCGGCCGAGTCGCCACCGCCGGACGCCATCTGGTACGTCGTCATCAATCGCGAGCAAGTCGGTCCGCTGACGCGCGAACAGGTCGATGGCCACTTCCGCGCCGGCGAGGTCGACGACGACGCCTTCACCTGGTGCGAGGGGATGGCGGACTGGATGCGTCTGGCGGCCATCCCCGAGTTCGCGCACCTCTTCCCGGCGGCGAGCCCCCAGGCGGAGCCGCAGAGTCCGGCGGCGGCGGCGGCGGCCGACGCCGCCGCCCAGCAATCCGAACCGGACGCCGCGGTCTTCGGCGGCGCGGCGGCGGCGGGTGACGACGACGTCATGGTCTCGAACAACGCCGCCACCGGTGGCTCCGAGAGCCTCTTCGGCGAGGAGTCGGGGGGCGGCGGCTACGAGAGCCCGCGGGTCGGCGCCGATGAGTTCGCCCTACGCAACCAGCGCAACGAGAACTCGGTGCTCTTCAGCCTCGACAGCCTGGCCGGAGGTGTCCAAGAGGCGCCGCGCGTGAGCAACACCGGCGGGCCCGAGGGATCCGGGCTGATCGACATCTCCGCCCTCGCCGGAGGCGGCCCCGCGGTGTCGCCCGCGGCGGACTTCGGCGGGGCCCCGGCCTTCGGAGGCGCGCCCGCCTTCGCGCCGACGGCGCCGGCCCCCGCTGGCGCCCCGATGCCCTCGCTGGTCACCCGACGCGGCAACAACACGGCGAAGGTCGCGATGATCGCGATTTTCGTCGTGCTGCTCCTCGGCGGTGGCATCGGCGGAGCGTTCTACTTCATGAAGGACAAGGACACCGCCGCACCGGAGGTCGCCCAGGCCGGTGGCGACCCGCCCCCGGCGAAGGTCAACGTCCCCACCGTCGGCGCCAAGCCGGCGGCGGAGAAGCCGGCGGAGAAGCCCGTCGCGGCGAAGCCGGCGGCCGAGCCTGCGGCGGAGAAGCCGGCGGCGGAGAAGCCTGCGGCCGAGCCGGCGGCGGAGAAGCCGGCGGTCGCCGCGGCGAGCCCAAAGCCCAAGCGTTCTCGGCGGCGCGGCGCTCGTCGCGCCCGCTCCGCGCCCAGCGCCGAGGACGCGCCGCCGGCACGCTCCGCGCGCCCCGCGGTGGCGGCGAGGCCAAAGCCGAAGCCGAAGGCCAAGCCGAAGCGCCGAGCGACGCGTGGTGGTGACGAGGTGGACGACCTCCTCGGACACCTCGACGGCAACGGTGGTGGTGGCAGTCGCTCGGGCCGTCGTTCGCAGCCCGCGCGGGCGCCAGCGGCGGGGGGCGGCGCGGCCGCTCCGAACGTGCCCGAGACCCTCACGCGTCGCCAGATCCTCACGGTGGTCAAGAAGAACGCGGGCCGCGTGCGCACCTGCAAGCAACGCCAGCCGGGGGTGAGCGGGACGATCGCTGTGGCGCTTCAGATCGCCAAGACGGGCAAGGTCAACAGCGCCAAGATCGTGACGGGCAAGTTCAAGAACAGCCCGGTCGGGGACTGCGTCGCTGGCATCGTGCGCAAGTTCCGTTTCCCGCAGTTCGGCGGCTCGCCGATGCGGATCACCCTCCCGTTCGCGCTCTGAAGGGGTGTCCCCCAACGGGGTGTCCCTCAATCATCGCGGCGTGATGCCGTCATGGTGTGCCGTCGATGGATACCTCTCGAGAGCCTCACCGCTCTTGGTGGTCCTCGCGTGCCTCGCGTGCGAGTCGCCTCCACCTGAGCCCGATCCCGGCGCCGCGTTGGCGCTGCTGTCCGCCAAGGTCGACGCTGGCGCTGAACCCGAGGATGGCCCCTTCATCCGGCCGCCGTCCCACTTCGTGCGCGTCTTGCGCGACTCGGAGGCCGCCGCCGACGCGTTGCAGAAGGGGCCCGCGAAGGCGGTCTGTGCGGCGCTCCGGCTGGGCGACAGCGCGAAGCTCGAGGCGGCGCTGACGCCCGACTTCCGAGGCCGCCTCCCCGGGGAAGCGGCGCCGGTCGAGACCGGTGGCGACGCGTCGATCGCGTGGCGTCGGCGCGGACCCGACGACAGGGTGCTCTCGGGCCGACCATTCGTCGCCGCGCTGCGTGCTCTGGTCGCCCCGCTCACCGTCGTCGAGCGCTGTAGCCTCAAGCCCATCCGCTTCAAGCTCAACATCGACGAGCGCAGCGCCTACGCCGAGCTCGGGCTGTCCGTCGCCGGTCGTGACGGAGGCGGGCGCGGCGTCGAGCTCACCGGGATGGCCCGCGTGGAGACGCGCGTCGAGGCGAAGAAGCAGCGCTTTCGGCGCTTCGAGCTGCGGGGACTCGAGTCGGTGGCCACCCATACGCTCTTCCGCGACATCTCCGCCGCTGCCGGCGTGGGGCTCCACCGCGACGCGCTCACCAGGGCCCGGGTCGAGCTGCACACCAACGAACAGACGCTCGAGACCATCGGCGGCCTGGCGGTCGTCGACTGGGAGGGGGACGGTGACGACGACCTGCTCGCTTGGAACCAGCTCACGACGCTCCAGGTCTTCGTCAACGACGGGCGTGGGGGCTTCGACAAGCAGGTCAACCCCATCGACCCCGCGGCCGTGGGCTTCTTCCAACTCCTGGTCGACCTCGACGGGGACGGCGCCCCGGAGCTCGTCTCCACCGAGGTCGAGGGTTGTGAGGGGGGACAAGCGCGGCTCCACCTCTTCACGCGCCGCGGCGGGCGCTTCGTCCCCCGGCCCGGTCGGCTCGCCTTCGAGCAGCCCTGCGTGCGGATCGACCGGCTCCACTACCAGCACATCGCCGCCCACGACATCGACGGTGATGGCGATCTCGACCTGTTCGCCAGCGGCTACAAGAACCACCTCTCCAAGGCACGCGACCACAACCTCTTCCACGCTCGGGACGGGCAGCGTGATCTGCTCTTCCTCAACGAGGGCGGTCTGCGCTTCCGGGAGGTCGCGCGCGAGCGCGGCATCGTCGGGCAGTCATTTGGCTACGGGGGGGTCTTCTTCGACGCCGACGCGGACGGTGACGACGACCTCCTGGTGGTCAACGACTACGGCCCCAACAACCTCTGGCTCAACGACGGGGCGGCGCGCTTCGTCGCCGGGACGGGAGCGCTCGCGGCCAACGGGCAGTCGATGGGCGTCACCGTCACCGATCTCGATGGCGACGCGGTCCTCGACGTCTACGTCTCGAACATGTTTTCGAAGGCCGGGAATCGAATCGTCCCGCTGGTCGCGTCGAAGGTCAGCCCCGAGACCTACGCCTCGCTGTTGGCGCTGGCCCAGGGGAACTCGCTGTTTCGCCGCGGGCCCGACGGCTTCACCGACGTCGCCGCGCAGCAGGGGGCCGCGCGGGCCGGGTGGGCGTGGGGTCACACCGCCTTTGACGCGGACAACGACGGCGACCGCGATCTCTATGTCGTCAACGGCATGACCAGCCACACCGACGCCGCGGCCCCAGACTTCTGAACCTACTTCTGGCGACAGGTCGTCGCCGACGCACGCGGATTCGAGGCGAAACGCCACGGATCAGCGTTCTTCGACCAGCGGGATGGCCCCGCGATCGAGGGCTTCCGAGGGAGCTTCAGCGGCTACGAGCGAAACGCCTTCTTCCTCCGCGTCGGTGACCGCTTCGTGGATGCGGCCCACGGGCTCGGCGTCGCCTTCGACCACGACGGGCGGTCGGTGGCGCCCCTCGACTTCGATGGTGATGGCGATCTGGACCTGGCGGTCCTCAGTCTCCAGGGACTGCAACTGCTCGAGAACACCAGCGTCGCGCGCAGCTTCGCCCGCTTCCGCCTCCGCGCGACGACCACCGAGCCCCACGCGCTTGGCGCGACGGTGACGGTCCAAGCCGGCGGGCGGACACAGATCGAGCGGGTCCGGCTCACGGCGGGCTTCCACGCCCAGGTCAGCCGCGAGCTGCACTTCGGACTGGGCGATGCGGAGAAGCTGGACGTCGTCGTTCGCTGGCCCTCGGGGGCGACCCAGCGTTTCGTGGGGCTCGCCGCGGGACACCGCTACGAGGTGGTCGAGGGCACACAGACGGTGACGCCGCGACCGATCCCCGCCTGGCCGGCGGAGGCGCGGCCCCGGGCCCAGGCCCGCTATACGTTGGATGTACCGCTGGCGGGGCTCGACGGCGAGCCCGCAAAGCTCGGCCCCGCCAGCGTGCCCACGATCCTCAACTTCTGGGCGCCGTGGTGCGAAGCCTGCGTGCGCGAGATCCCAGTCCTGGCGAAGGTGGCCCGGGACCGGGGCGACGCGGTTCGTGTGATCGGCGTCTCCGTCGAGACGAAGAAGGTCGACGAGGTCCGCGCCTTCGCCGCCGAGCACGGCCTCGACTATCCGCTGCGCGCCGCGACCGACGCCGCCATCGCCGCGTTCTTCGGCGACAGCGGACGCATGACGCTGCCGGCGACCTTCGTCTTCGACGCCTCGGGGCGCCTGCGCCGCGGGCTGTTTCGGGAGGTCGACGCCGCCGAGCTCGGCGCGACCCTCGACACCCTCGTCGCCCCCGCCTCGGCGCGCGACCGCTCGGACCTCGCCGCCGCCGCGGTCAGGAAGGGGGACGCGGTGGGGGCCGTGGCGCTGTTGCGGGACGTCGTCGCGGCGCAGCCCGACAGCGCGCTGATGCAATGGCAGCTCGGGATGTCGGCCTCCGCCGCGGGCGATCATCCCGCCGCGATCGCCGCGCTGCGACGAGCGCGGCGGCTGGCCCCCGAGGAGGTCGGCTTCCACGCGGATCTGGCGAAGGTGTACTACCTGGCCGGTCAGCCCGACCGCACCCTGGCCCTGCTCCGGGAGGGCGTCCGTCGCTGGCCCGACAGCCCACGGTGCTGGGGCGACCTCGCCGCCTTGCTCGAGGCCAGAGATGAGCTGAAGGCCGCCCGCGCCGCCTTCCAGCGCGCGTTGGAGATCGAGCCGAGGCAGCCCGAGCTCTGGGAGCGCCTCGCGGCCCTGGAGAGCCACCTGGGCCTCCACCGAGAGGCCGCCGCGAGCCGCGCCCGAATCCGCCCGGAGTAAGGGGCTGTCCAACAATAAATAGGTAGACTCGCGCCGCGAGCGTGGGTCAGATTCGTTCGCGGCGACCGAGCTCAACCGCAGGCGTACCGGAGGTACGTTGAGGATTGGGCGACCGAGCTGCGGGCGAAGATGGCCTGCGCTCGTGGATGCGAGGCGCCTATTTATTGTTGGACAGACCCTAGCCCGCCCCGAAGATCGATGTCCTACAGGCCGCTGTCTGCCAAGCAGTCCGCGGCGTGTTGTTCGCCGGGGCCGCAACAGCCGAAGGTAGACGCCGCGTCGGCGCCGATCCCGGCGGCCAGGGTGTTGTCAGCGCCGAACTCGACGGCGCCGCCGACGCAGAGGACCCCGGCGGAGACGCCGTCTGCCCCCCGTCCCCCGTTCCCCCCGTCCCCACCGTCCCTCGCTTGTCCTCCACCTTCGAGCACCTCGCAGACCAACTCACCTACGCAATCGTGCCAATCGGGCAGGTCGTCTTCGGGCTCGCACAGCAACGATCGACCGTCGAGCCCACCCCGACCACCCGCGCCACCGCGGCCGCCCTCGCCGCCGCGGCCGCCAGCGCCGCCGGCCAGGTCGCACTCGCGCAGGAGGAGGCCTGCCGAGTCTACAGCCACGAGGCCGAAGGACCCGCCGCCGGCGTCGCCACCGCTGCCCGCGGCCCCTCCGCAGCCGCCCGCGCCACCACCTCCGCCGCGCTCCCACGGCCCTCGGCCCCCGCCCGGATGGTCGCCGCGGACGCCGGCGTTCCCCACTCCGTGTTGACCGTCGCGCCCCGCCGTGCCCGGGGCGCCGAGCCATCCCGCCTTTTCGTGCACCGTTCCTAGCGTCGCGTCGCCATCCGCCCCGGAGGCGCCGCTGCGCCCCAGGACCTCGGGACACGGCGGGTCCTGGCAGCGCGCCGCGGGGTCCCCCGGCGGCCGCCCATCGAAGGTGCCGCGTCCTCCATTCGCGATGGGGCAGCTCGGGTTGCGGCCCCCATCGCCGGGCACGGCCTCGAAGCAGTAGTCGATCTGGACGTGCTCGCCGTCACTGCCACGCCCGCCCGCGGCCCCCGGACGTCCGTCCAGCCCCGCGCGGCCGGCGCCGCCGTGGCCCGGCCGAGCGACAACCGCGTGCAGGACGAGGGCCGGAGCGCGTCGCGCGAGCAGCCCGATGGTCGTGGTCCCGGCGGCGCCGTCGACGGTGGTCAGCGTCACCCGGTCGAGGCCTGCGCCGCGCAGCACGTCGTCGGCGATGACCGCCGCGCACGTACGTCCCTCGGGGTCGATCCCGCGGATCTCGGTGACCGCGTCTCGGCGAATCCAGTCCGGTCCGTAGCCGCCGTGGATACAGACCCCATCTGGCAGGTTCACGGTCTCTTTGTAGACGCCCCCGGCCACGACGACGCTCCCACCGCCGTTTCCCGCCGCGTGCGCCACCGCCCGGCCGATCTCGGTGAAGGGTCGTTGGCGCGAGCCGTCCCCGCCGAGCGCCGCGCCCGCCGCGACGAAGACCAGGCGATCGAGGCAGTCGTCGAAGCCCGGCTCCGGTTGACACGGCGTCGCGGTGCACAACGGCCCCTCGGTGGGGCGCGCATCGGCGTCGGGCGGATCCGCCCCGATGTCGGCGCGGTCCGGCACCCGGGCATCTGGTGAAGTCATCGCGTCGTCCGCCGCCGGTCCGCAAGCGATGACGAACACCCACGGCAGTCCAAGGGTCGAGATATTGAGTCGCACGGGGCCTCCATCAGTCTTTTCCACTGGACCCCGCGGGGGCCGGTTCTGGCTGAGAATTGAGTCAGCCGAGGCGGGGTCCTGGTTCTGGCGATATGTAGGTTTGGGACATAGAATGTAGGCAATGCTCGCACGCTCCATGCTCGCGCTCCTTTGGCCCGCGGCGCTCCCGCTCGCGGCGGCGGCGGTGTTGGCGCAGGTGTGGGCGGCCCCACGGGGGTCGGCGGGGCTCTGGGCGGCGATGCCGCACCTCGCCGCGGGGACGGCGGCCCTGGTGGGCTGGCGCTTCAACCGGGGGCGGGTGGCCTTCGTGGCGGTGGCGGTGGTGGTCGCGGGGGAGGGCATGGCCCGGGGCGCGTCGGGGTGGGTGGCCCTCCTCTTGCCGCTCAACGTCGTGGTCTTCGCGCTGCTCCCCGAGCGCGGTGTGCTGTCGCTCGCGGGCATCTCCCGCGTCGTGGGTCTGGGGGCGCAGGTGCATCTGGTCCGCCTCGTCCCCGAGCCGCCGCCGGTGCTGCTGGCGCCCTTCGCGGACTCGCCGCTGGCCTCACCGCAGGTGGTGGCCTTCGGCGTCGCCGGGCTGGTGACGCTCGGCTGCGCCGCCCGCCGACGAGGTTCGGTGGACAGCGGGCTGCTCTTCGCCCTGGCGGCGATGGCGTTGGCGCTCTCCGCCAGCCCGGACACCGTCGCCCGGCATGTCTACTGGACGGCCGCTGGCCTGGTGCTCGCGCTGACGGTCGTCGAGACGGGACATGCGCTCGCCTTTCGCGACGAGCTGACGGGGCTCCCCGGACGGCGCGCCCTCGACGAGAGCCTCGCGCGCCTTCGCGGGCGCTACACGTTGGCGATGGTCGACATCGACCACTTCAAGAAGTTCAACGACAAGCATGGCCACGACGTCGGCGACCAGGTGCTGCGGCTCGTCGCCGTGAAGCTGTCTGGGGTCGGCGGCGGTGGACGCGCCTTTCGCTATGGCGGCGAGGAGTTCACGCTCCTCTTTCGCGGTGACGACCTCGCCGACGCGCTGCCGCATATCGAGGCGTTGCGGGCGCGAATCGCCGACGCTCGCTTCGTCGTGCGCGGCGTGGGGAAGCGGCTCACCGTCCGGGTCAGCGTCGGCGTCGCCGAGCGAGCGCGGGCCGAGCCCGAGTCGAGCGTACTCGCGCGGGCCGACAAGATGCTGTACGCAGCCAAGAAGGCGGGGCGAAACCGCGTCGCGTCGTGACGGTTGACGAGGAGCCTGGCTTGCGCACCGGCATCTGGCCGGCCCTGACGCGATTGCGCGTCCTCTGGCTGGCCGCGGCGCTGCTCTTGGTCGCCGACATCGCGCTGGGACCGCACGTGCGCGGATCGTCCGCCACCTCATTGGATCCTGTCCGGGCGCAGGCGGCGGATCCGCGGCCAGCGGAGGTGGTGCTCATCGGCTCGTCGCGCTTCCGTCGGCTCTCCCCGGAGGCGATCTCGGCGGCGGCGGGGGGCGTGACGGTGGTGAACCTGTCGTTCAACGGGGGCACCTTCGCCGCGCTTGACGCCGTGATCCGCGGCTGCCTCACGCCGGAGGTGCTGCGGGCGGGCGGCACGAGGGTGGTGCTCGTCGGCTCCGGCGTCATGGACGCCAACGACAACCACACAAACCCCGTCGTCGCCGGCGTGTTCTGGGATTGGGGAGACTTCTTCGGCCACCTGCTCGCCCGCGGCACGGGGGCCGAGACCCGCAGCTTTCTCTTCTCGACGCCGCCCATCTCCTGGTCGAGCCTCATGGAAGCCTATCGGCGAAACCGACTGCGCGCGGCGCTGCGCGGGGCGCTGCTCGGCCACCTGGCGTCGCGGGCCACCTTGGAGACGAAGCGCGCCGCGAAGAGCGTGACGGGCCTCGAGCAGTTGGCGCCCGCGGGCACCTCCGCCTACCTGCGTCGCTACCGGACCGGCGGGCGCCAGGCCGACGCCCTGCGGGGGATCATCCGATACCTGCGCGGGGAGGGCGTACGTGTGGTGGTGGTCCACGCCCCCGTCTCCGACTGGTACGCCGGGGGCTACCGCGCCGGCGAGGACGTCCTGTACGGCGAGCTCATGCGGAGGGTGACGGGCGAGGAGGGGGCCGGGCTGCTCCTCTTCGACAAGGGCCACTACGGGCTCACGGACGCCGACTACTTCGAGGAGGGCCGCTACGACGGCCACCACATCCTCTCGGAGCGGGGCCGCCGGCGCTTCGCCGAGGGCATCGGGCGCGCCCTGTGATCTTCTCCCAGATCGAGTACCTCTTCTTCTTCGTCGCCGTCTTCCTCCTCTACTGGGCGACGCCGCGCGGGAGGCGGATCTGGGTCTTGCTGGGGGCGAGTCTCGCCTTCTACGGGACGTGGAATGTCCGCTACCTCGCGTTGATCCTCGGCAGCACGCTGGTCGACTACGTCGCGGCACGGCGCATCGAGGCCAGCGACGACGCGGGCACCCGAAACCGGTGGCTCCTCGCCAGCTTGGTGGCCAACCTCGGCAGCCTGGCTTTCTTCAAGTATTACGGCTTCTTCGCCACGAGCGTGTCGGCCCTCTTCACGGCGGTCGGGCTGCGCGCCGACGTGCCCACGCTGTCGCTCCTGCTGCCCGTGGGCATCAGCTTCTACACCTTCCAATCGATGAGCTACACCATCGACGTGTGGCGCGGTCATCTGCGCAGCGAGTCGAGCCTCGTGCACTTCGCGACCTACGTGGCGTTCTTCCCCCAGCTCGTCGCGGGCCCCATCGTGCGGGTCGGCGAGCTCATGCCGCAGCTCAAGGCGCCGCCCTCGCTCACGGTGTCGAAGGTCAAGCGTGGCGGGAAGCTCTTCCTGTGGGGGCTGACGAAGAAGAACCTCTTCGCCGATCTGGTCGCGCTGAAGTGCGTTGACGTGGTCTTCGCCAACCCCGGCGCCTACGACACGCCGACGCTCTGGCTGGCGGCGCTGGGCTACAGCCTCCAGATCTACGCCGACTTCTCGGGCTACACCGACATGGCCCGCGGCTCGGCGCTGATGCTCGGCTACGAGCTCCCCGAGAACTTCCGCACCCCCTATCGGTCACGGAACATCAGCGAGTTCTGGCGTCGGTGGCATATCTCGCTGTCCTCCTGGCTGCGCGACTACCTCTACATCAGCCTCGGTGGGAACCGGCACGGCACCTGGCGGACCTACCGGAACCTGATGCTCACCATGCTGCTCGGTGGGCTGTGGCATGGCGCGGCCTGGACCTTCGTCGTCTGGGGCGGGCTGCACGGGGGGGCCCTGGCGCTCCACCGCTGGTGGAGTCGGCGCACGCGCGACGATCCCGCGTGGCGTGCGCGGCGCACAAACCCGGTCTACGGGGCGGCCTGTGGGGTGGGCACCTTCGTCTTCGTCTGCCTCTGCTTCGTGTTGTTCCGGGCGACCTCCTTCGGCGACGCGGCGACGCTCATCGGGCACCTCTTCGTGCCGACGGGGGGGGGCCGCCTGATTCACCTGGCGCCCCTCACGCTGGTGACGGTCTTCGCCGTGGGGACGGTGGTGGGCGCCCGAATCGACGTCGGGGCGATCTACGACCGCGTCCCCTGGCCGCTGCGGTCCGTGGGGTACGCGTGCGTCGTGGTGGCGCTGTTCACGCTGACGCCGAACACCGCCGTGCCCTTCGTATACTTCCAGTTCTGATTGAACTGGCCGGGCCCCCCGCGGTACAGCATTGGCGCTGTCAGCTCTTCCGGGGGGAAGAATCGTGCATGGACTGTCTCGTTTTGGCGCGCTGGTGTGCGCCCTCGCGTTCTTTGGCTGTGACGACGCGCCCGGCGGGGGCGGCGGTGAGGACGGAGGCGGTGGAGGCGGCGGCAATGTCGGCACCGACTCGGGGACCGGGGGCGCGGGCGCCCAGGGCGGCCAGATCGGGACCTGCGGCGACGGGATCCTCGACGACAGCGAGGAATGCGACGACGGCAACAACGACAACGGCGACGGCTGTAGCGACAACTGCCGCGACGAGTCGGAGGTCTGCGACGACGGCGAGGACAACGACGGCGATGGCGCCGTCGATTGCGGCGATGACGACTGTCTGGCGGATCCGGCGTGTGAGAACCCGCCGCAGGAGGAGCGCTGCGACGACGGGGAGGACGAAGACGGCGACGGCGCCGTGGACTGCGACGACGACGACTGCGCTGACGATCCGGCGTGCGAGGAGCCGATCGAGATCTGCGACGACGGTGAGGACAACGACGCGGACGGGGACGCCGACTGCGACGACGCCGACTGCGATGGCGATCCGGCGTGCGTCGAGATCTGCGACGACGGCGAAGACAACGATGGCGACGGCGATCTGGACTGCGCCGACGCCGATTGTGCCGAGGACGCGGCGTGCGCGGGCCCCGACGAGGTCTGCGATGACGGTGAGGACAACGACGCGGACGGCGACGTCGACTGCGACGACGCGGACTGCGCCGAGGACGCGGCTTGCGCGGTGCCCGACGAGGTCTGCGACGACGGCGAGGACAACGACGAGGACGGAGATACCGACTGTGACGACGC
>CAYOBQ010000091.1:0-35688 GCA_964402225.1 uncultured Nannocystaceae bacterium
GCCGGCGCCGCACAGACCTGGGCGTCGCAGACGCCGCTCCGGCAATCGCCAGCCCCGGCGCAGCTCTGCCCGGCCGCGCAGAGGGGACAATCGCCACCGCAATCGAGGTCGCTCTCGTCGCCATTGCGCACACCATCTTCGCAACTGGCGACCGCGCATCGCTGGTCGTTACAGACCTCGCCCTCGCAATCGCTCGCCTGGGCGCACGCCTCGTCAGCCGCGCAGGGGTCACAGGAACCACCACAATCTACATCTGTCTCGTCAGCATTGCGCACGCCATCCCGGCAACTGGCGGCGACGCAGGTCCCCTCGGCGCAGGCACCACTCTCACAGTCTGCCCCAGCACCGCAGCCGCGACCAACGGCACAGGGAATACATCCACCACCGCAGTCGACGTCCGCCTCATCGCCATTTCGGAGGCCATCATCGCATCGCGGGTCGGGGGCCGCGTCGGGCGTCAGGCCAACATCTGCGATCGGCGCCGCGTCCAGACCGCCCTGGTCGGCGGACGCACCACCGTCTGGCGAGACCGCCCCGTCGCGGGGCGGAATTGCCGCTGCGTCGAGCTGCTCGGGCAGGCACTCGTACGCGTCGGCGTCGTTGAGTCGACAGGTGAACCCACTGGTGCAGCCCACTCCTCATTACGACAGTCACGGCCACCGCCACCCGCGCCCGTCGTACTCTCGTCGCAGGCTGAGAAGGCGAGCGAAGAACATACCAGAACCAGTACACGGGCCTTGGGCATCAGGTCGTTCCTTGGGACTCGGAGGTCCCCCATATATCGTAGATCTTCGACAAGGACACAGGAGGAGCAACCACGACCAACCGCGGAGAGAGACTCCAAGTGGGCTCTCGCCTCGCCCGCGACGCCCCTCGAGCACCGCGAAGCTTCGCCTCTTCGAGGCCCGCGTCGTCATCACTGATTCCAGATGGTTGGCTCGGACAACCCGCGCCGGAGGCATTCGACGCTCGACTAGATCAGTCCGCCGGAGTACGAGTTGCTGACGGCCCGGGAGCGGGTCGCAGCGTAGACAGACCATCCACCGAATCGGGGCAAGGTCACCCTGGCGGGGGGCTACTCGGGCGCTGGGGCGGGCTCGGGCGCGGGCTTTGGCTCTGCGGCCGGGGCGGGCTCGGGCGCGGGCGTTGGCTCTGCGGCCGGGGTGGGCTCGGCGGCGGGCTTCGGGTTGACCTTGGGAACCTCCCCCGTGGGAGCCGCCGCCGGATCGGCCTTCTTCGAGTCGGCCTTCTTCGAGTCGGCCTTGGTCTCGTCGGCCTTGGTCTCGTCGGCCTTGGTCTCTTCGCCCTTGGCCTCTTCGCCCTTGGCCTCCTCCTCGGCGCCCACCCCCGCACCGGACTTGTAGCCCTTGGTGGGGTCGGTGCTGCTCGGGCTCGAATAGACGGCCAGGGTCATGCTCGTGAGCATGAAGATGAAGGCGCCGCCCGCGGTGAGCTTGCCGAGGACCGTGGCCGCCGCGCGCTGCCCGAGGGCCGCGCCGGCTCCGCCGCCAAAGGCCGCTGACACCCCGCCGCCCTTACCGGACTGAAGCAAGATGACCAGGATCAGAAAAGCCGACGTGATGACGTGGGCGGCGGTGATGATGCTCTCGATCATCGTTGGTCCCCCTTCTTGAAGTGCACGATGCGGGCGAAGCTGTCGGCCTTGAGGCTGGCGCCGCCGACCAGGGCCCCGTCGATGTCCGGCTGGGCCATGAGCTCATCGACGTTGGCCGGCTTGACGCTGCCGCCGTATTGGATGCGTACCCGGTCGGCGATGTCGCGACCGGCGGTCTCGGTGATGCGCGCGCGTAGGGCGGCGTGCACCTCCTGGGCCTGGTTCGGGGTGGCGGTGCGGCCGGTGCCGATGGCCCACACGGGCTCGTAGGCCACGACCGTCTCGGCGATCTCGCCGGGCTCGAGCTGGCCAAGGCCCGCGTCGAGTTGGCGAAGCACCACCTCGACGGTGCGCCCCGCCTCTCGCTCCTCGAGGGTCTCGCCCACGCAGACGATGGGCCGCAGACCTCCGTCGAAGATGGCGCGAGCCTTTTGGCCCACGCCCTCGTCCGTCTCGCCGAAGAGCTGCCGGCGTTCGCTGTGGCCGACGATGATGTAGCGACAGCCCACCTCGGCGAGTTGGCCGACGGAGAGCTCGCCGGTGTAGGCACCGGACACCGCGGCGTGGCAGTTCTGGGCGGCGAGGCCGATGGCGGTCTCGCCGATGCGCTGACCCACGGCCCACAGGGCGGTGTACGGCGGGCCGAGGACGACCTCGACCTCGCGGGCGCGCGCGCACAGGTTGCGGATCTCCGTCGCCAGCGCCTGTCCCTCGGCCACCGTCAGGTTCATCTTCCAGTTGCCTGCGATGATCGGACGTCTCTTCATCGTCGTCCCCCGTGCTTCCCGGTCGTGGACGCCAACGCCTCCAGGCCCGGAAGGGTGCGACCTTCGACGAACTCGAGGCTGGCGCCGCCGCCGGTGGAGATGTGGGCGATGTCGCCCGCGCGGCCGCTCTCGACCACCGCGCGAACGGAGTCACCGCCGCCGACCACCGACCAGGCGTCGCTGTCTGCCACGGCGTTTGCGACCGTACGAGTGCCCGCGGCGAAGGCGTCGAATTCGAACACGCCCATCGGGCCGTTCCAGAACACGGTGCGCGCGCTGGCCAGGCGCTCGGCGTAGGCCACCTGCGTGAGGGGTCCGATGTCGAGCCCCATCAAGCCGTCGGGGACCTCGACGCCGGTGGTGTGCGTGCGCTCCGCGCTCGCGTCGAATCGGTCGGCGCAGGCGTGGTCGACGGGGAGCATCACCCGGACCTCGCGCCGCTTGGCGACCTGGAGGACGTCGCGCGCGGTGCGCAGGTACGCCTCCTCGACTCGGCTATCGCCCACGCCGTGGCCCTGCGCGGCCAGGAAGGTGTAGGCCATCGCGCCCCCGACGAGCAGGGTGTCGACCTTCGTGAGGAGCTTCTCGATGACCTTGATCTTGTCGCTGACCTTTGCGCCCCCGAGGATCGCCACGAAGCCCTGGCGCGGCGCCTGGAGCAAGCGGCTCAGGGCCTGGACTTCCCTGGCCATGAGGAAGCCGGCGCCCACCTCGCGCACGTGCGAGGCCACGCCGACGGTGCTCGCGTGGGCCCGGTGCGCGGTGCCGAAGGCGTCGTTGACGTAGACGTCGGCGTAGGCGGCGAGGGCCCGGGCGAAGGCGTCGTCGTTGGACGTCTCGCCGGGGTGAAAGCGCACGTTCTCGAGCAGCACGATCTGCCCATCTCGCAGGTCGCGGACGAGCTTGGTGGGCGCATCGCCGACGGGGCTGTCCGAGAGCAGGACGTCCTGTTCGAGCAGCCCCGCGAGGGCCTCACCGGCCGGCGCCAGCGAGAACTTCGGGTTGGCCTCCCCCTTCGGTCGCCCGAGGTGGCTGCACAACACCAACTTCGCCCCGCGGTCCAGCAGGTGTCGAATCGTCGGCAGCGCGGCGCGCACCCGGCTGTCGTCGGCCACCCGGCCGTCTTCGAGCGGGACGTTGAAGTCGACCCGCAGCAGCACGCGACGACCCTCCACGGGGAGGGTGTCGACCAACTTCAGAGCGTTCCCGATCGCGGTGGCCACGGTGGTCTCAGACCCCCAGCATCCGGCGGGTGAGATCGATCATGCGGCAGGAGAAGCCCCACTCGTTGTCGTACCAGCTCAACACCTTCACGAGCCGCTCGCCCATGACCTTGGTGTTGGCGGCGTCGACCACCGAGCTGTGGGAGTTGCCGATGAAGTCGGTGCTCACGAGCTCCTCCGTCTCGAAGGCGAGGATGCCCGCGAGCGGGCCGGCCGCGGCGGCTTCCAGCGCGCTGTTGACGGCCTCTGCGGTCACCGGCTTGCTGGTTTGGACGACGAGATCGACCAACGAGACGTTCGGCGTGGGGACGCGGACAGAGATCCCGTCGAGCTTGCCGGCGAGGTGCGGCAGGACCAATCCAATGGCGACGGCGGCTCCGGTGCTGGTGGGGATCATCGACATCGCCGCCGCCCGCGCGCGCCGCTTGTCCTTGTGCGGCAGGTCGAGCAGGCGCTGGTCGTTGGTGTAGCTGTGGATGGTGGTCATCACCCCGTGCTCGAGGCCGAAGTGGTCGTCGATGACCTTGACCACGGGGGCCAGGCAGTTGGTGGTGCAGGAGCCGTTGGAGACGATGCGGTGCACCTCGGGATCGAGCTGGTCGTCGTTGACGCCCATCACGACCGTGAGGTCGATGCCCTTCGCCGGCGCGCTGATGACCACCGAGCGGGCGCCGGCCTTCAGGTGGGCCGAGGCCGACTCCTTGGTGCGGAAGACGCCGGTACACTCGAGGACCAGATCGACGCCGATCTCTCCCCAGCCGAGCTTGGCGGGATCGCGCTCGGCGGTGATCCGCACGCTGCGACCGTTCACCAACAGCGCCCCATCGGCGACCTGGACCTCCGCGTCGAAGCGACGGTGGACCGAGTCGTGCCGCAGCAGATGCGCGAGCATCTCGGGATCGGTGAGGTCGTTGATGGCGACCACCTCGATCGAGGGATCGTTCTCCAAGATGCGGAACGCCATGCGTCCGATGCGGCCGAAGCCGTTGATTGCGATCTTGCGGCTCATGGGGGTTCCCCGTACGCGGGTGTGGGCGGTAAAAAGGGCGTCACGCTACCGGTTCGAATTCGTTGAGTCAATGAGTCGACATCCACGCGGCGCGTACCTGCGGCGATTCGCCGCGGACTATGTTCGTCCGGTCGCCCCGGGCCTGGCGGTCGCCGAGCTGTGCATGGGCGTGGTGGCGCTGTCGACGGCGGCCCAGGCCCAACTCGTCGAGCCCCTCGTCAACCACGTCTTCGTCGAGCGTCGCGCTGACCTGTTATGGCCGATCGCCGGTGCGATCGTGCTCGCCTTCTTGCTCAAGGCCGCCGCCCAGGTCGGCCAGTCGGCGCTGATCGCCAGCGCCACCGCCAGGGTCCTCGCGCGGAGCCGCGGCGACCTCTTCGGGCGCATCGTTCGGGCCGATCTCGCCTGGTTCGGCGGCGCCCCGCCGGGTGATCTCCTGTCCCGACTCATGCACGACGCGGCGGCCCTGCAAGCGGCCTTCGTGGCGGCGCTCGTGGGCATCGGGCGGCACGCGCTGACGCTGCTCTTCTTGCTCGGCGTGATGCTCTACCAGGATTGGCGGCTCACGCTCGCGGCGGTCCTCGTCTATCCGCTCGCGATCGCGCCGCTGGTGCGCATCGGGCGGCGCGTGCGGCGAATCGCCCGCGCCCGTCACGCTGCGGTCGCCGCGGTCACGGAGCGCGTCTCCGAGTCCTTCTCCTCGGTCCGACTCGTCAAGGCCCACGGCACCGAAGGCGCAGAGATCGAGCGGGTCGAGCGAGCCCTCGAGGCCGTTCGCCGCGAGACGGTCCGCGGCGAACTCGCGGTGCTCCTCCGCCACCCCTTGATGGAGCTGCTCGGCGGCCTCGCCGTCGGCGCCGTCCTCGTCTACGCCGGAGGAGAGGTCATCGCCGGCGAGCGAAGCGCAGGCTCGCTCTTCGCGTTCTTGACGGCGCTGCTGCTCGCCTACGAGCCGGTCAAGGGCCTCGCGCGCCTCAACCTCACGCTCCAGGAAGGCCGCGCCGCCGCGGAGCGGGTCTACGCCGCCCTCGACGTCGAGCCGACCATCGTCGATGCCGCCGACGCGGCACCCCTGGAGATCCGTGGCGGCGAGGTCCGGCTCGCCGGCGTGACGTTTGGCTACGGCGACGCCCCCCCGGTCCTCGAGGATGTCTCGCTCGTCGTCCCCGGCGGCTCGACGGTGGCGCTGGTGGGGGCCAACGGCGCGGGGAAGAGCACCGTCCTCGACCTGGTGGCGCGGCTCTACGAGCCTGACGCCGGGACCGTCGAGATCGACGGGCAGGACCTGCGCACCGTCACCTTGGCCTCCGTCCGCGGGGCCGTCTGCCTGGTCACCCAGGAGGTGCTCCTTCTCGACGACACGCTGCGCGCGAACATCGCCTACGCGCGCCCAGGAGCCGACGACGCCGACGTGGCCCGGGCGGTCGAGCTCGCGGGGCTGGCGGAGCTCGTCATCGAGCTGCCCGATGGCCTCGAGACACGCGTCGGGCCGCGGGGGATGCGGCTCTCGGGGGGGGAGCGCCAGCGGGTAGCCATCGCCCGCGCCGCCCTCTGCGACGCCCCCGTCTTGCTGCTCGACGAGGCGAGCGCATCCCTCGACGCCGCCGCGGAGCGAGCGCTGCGATGGCTCACCGAGGGGCGCACCGCGATCGTGGTCGCCCATCGGCTCGCCGCGGTCTTGGAGGCCGACCGAATCTACGTCTTGGCGGCGGGACGGATCGTCGAGGCGGGGACGCACACCGAGTTGGTGGCGCGCGGGGGGACGTACGCTACGACGCTCGGCGGCGCTGCGTCTCGAGGCGTTCGTGGAGCATCGTCCTGATCTCGTCGGCGAAGGCCTCGATCTGCCGCGGGTTGAACCCCTGCGCCTCGAGCTCGCGGTAGAAGGTCCGCGCCAGGATCCGGGGCCCGCGCTCTTCTCGAGCCGGCCCGAGTGGTTCTACGTTGGTCATGGCGCGCTCCTGGTTTCGCTTGGCGCTGCTGGACTTGCATCAGACGTGCCGGTCCAGGAAGGCGAGGGCGACAGCGATCAGGCGCCTCGGTGCGTACGTTGCTTCGCACTCAGGTCTCGACCGCGAACGTCGCTACGCAGCGGTCAGAGTCCGCGCACCAGCCCGCGGACCTCCTTCGCGAGCGCCTCGACCTGCTCGAAGGGCAGCGCCTCGCGGCCGATGAACAGCAGGAAGCGCAGGTAGTCGCTCAGCCCGCGTCGGAGGGTGAAGAGCTTGTCGCGCGAGCCCGAGACCTTCAGGTTCGCCATCACCTTGGGCCCCGGGAGCCGCCCGTCGAGGCCGGGGCTGACGCCGTCGAAGAGCGCAGACACCTCGTCGTCTGCGTCGGCGAAGAAGGAGTCGAGCCCCTCGCCGTAGTCCCCCCCCGACTCGGTGGCCACGAGCGCCGCGTGGATGCGCGCGTACGCCTCGTTGTATCCGCTCACGATGGCGCCCACGGAGGTGCCCCCTCCGCCGGCCTCTCCCGGCTGCACCTCCGGCGCCACCGAGACCAGGCCGAGCTGGAAGAGGCGGTGCAGGGCCCGGCTGGCTCCGAACTCCCCCAGGCCGCTGTCGGTGTAGAGCCCATCGACGGATCGGACGCCGTCAACCAGCCCGAGGAGGCGTTGCTCGGGAGGTTCCAGCCGCGCGTTGGTGCCCAGCCCGGTCCGGCACATCACGTGGTCGGGCGAGGGTAGCTGCTCCCGCATGTGCGCGAGCTCGTCCCGGCGCCGCAGCCCCTCCAACAAGACGAACTGCGTGTCGATGGCGGTGCGGGTGGGCACCTGGGTCGCGTCGTAGGCGGCCATCGTGAACTCCCCGGTGTCGACGAGCAGGACGGAGTACAGGACCTCCTCGATCTGCAGCTTGATCACGCGCCACAGATCGTTGGTCGTGATCAGCCCCCGGGCGAGCAGGATGTTCCCGATCTTGCGACCGGGTCGAACCTCGTCGAGGGCGGCGTCGAGCTGCGCGCGGGTGATCATGCCGCGGCGGAACATGATGTCGCCGAAGCGGTCTTCATTCTGGTCGCTGCTCGCGGCGATGATCGCGCCGTCGCGGAAGTAGACGCTCTTGCGCACGTTCTCGCGAACCACCGTCAGCACAGAGCTGCGCCGGCTCTGGTGAAGGAAGTTGACGAGGTCGACGACGAGCGTCGGGTCGTATATCTCGCCCCAGATGAAGATGCTTTGGTCGGACTCTTGGATCGACATCGCTAGCCAGCCTCGACGGACTTTCCTTATCGTACGGTCGAAATGGGTGAGAAACCTAATACCCGGGATGTCGACGTGACCCGCTTCTTCGAGCGGTTCCACGCCGACCGTGCCGCGTTCGTCTCCGGCTTCGGCCCGGAGGCCTACGATCAGGCGGCCGTGCTGTACGTCGATCGCGAGGGCGGGACCGTGGTGATTCGCGACGCCTTCTATGGCCCGCAGCCGGAGGGTCCCGCCGACGAGTTCGTCGCGCGCCTCGTCGAAGGTTGGTGGGCGAGCCGCCGCGAGCTGCGTGGCGACGACGGGCGGGCGCTGACGGCGGTCGCCGGCCTCTACGGGCGATATCTCGGAGAGGTCGGCTTCGATTGGGTGGTCGAGCTGAGCCCGCGGGGGGCCGAGCGGTGCTGGCGGCGTGACGCCCGGGGGCGAATCGCGCCGATCGCGGTGCCCGAGGGCTGCGGGATGTTCCGCGACCAGACGGGGACGTTCTTCGATCTGCGCGCGGGGTGGCGGTGGCTGGTGGATCGGCACCTGGCCGACGGGGCGCTGGCTATCTGCGAGGTGCAGCCGGGCTATGTCCTCGGCGCCCGCGCTGGGGTGCCCGGCGACGAAGATCCCGCGGGACGAGAGGACCCGGAGCTGGAGCACGCCTTCAGTCGCTTCGCCCCTGGCGAATACGACACGCTGGAGTTCCTCGGCGGAGACACCGCCGCGCGCTACCCGTTTCACGGAGAGCGCTACGGGGCCTGGTTGGGGGCGCATGTGGCGCCCGTCGACCGGGGGGAGATCGAGCTCTTCGTGCTCGCCGACTCCGAAGGGTTCCTCGAGGGCTTGCGTGACCTGTGCGAACGCAAGGGCATCGAGGCCCTGATCGACGCTGGCGACGACGACGAGGCGCCGAGCGTCGAGCTCCACCACGGTCCGCTGCGACTGGAGGTCGACTTCGCCTACCCCTTCCTGCGCACGCTGCATACCGGCCGCTCGTTCGTGGAGGGCACCCGCGCCTTCTATCTCCCCGTGGTCCAAGCCCTGGACGAAGCGCTCGAGCTGCTCAACGCGGCGCGGGAGGTGCTGGTGGATCGCCCGATCGCCGTTCGCGACGGCGCGGTCATGGTCGTCGAGGGGCTCGGACGCTGGAACCTCATGGCCCTCGCGGGGCGGCTGCCCTTCCGCGGGCAGGAGGGGCGCGAGACGCTGCGGCGCTTCCTGACGGCGGGCGATGCCGCGAGTCTGGATCGCTGCCCGGTCTGTGGAGAGGCGGCCCGCGTGGCCAAGGTGGTCCGACCCCGACGCATGGTGGGAGACGCCGAGCTCGTGGGCGTGGTCATCGGCGAGCACGTGGTCTGCTACACGCTGGAGGACGCGCTCCACTCGACGCCGGTCGCGCCCGGGCCGGAGCGGTCGGTGGCCGCGCTGGAGGCCGCCTACCAGGCGGGGCTGGGGTCGGCGCGGACCGAGGTCACGGACGCGCGCCGGATCGACGAGGCGTCGCTGGTGGTGGGCTTCGACGCCGGGTCGTTGGTCCTCGAGCCGAAGCTGCTCGCCGCGACGCTGCGCGAGGCTGGGTTGCCCGCCGAGGGACGTCGGACGGCCTATGCCTTCTTCCCCGATGTGGTCGTCGTCGCCGACGCGCCCTTCGCCGGGCGCGCGTTGCTGCGAGCCCGGACGGCGGCCCTCGAGGCGGTGCAGGCCCGGTTCCCGGGGCGCACCTGGCCACTGGATCTCGCGCGCCCGGTCGATCTCGGGTGACCCTCTTGGTCATCGCGCTGCTCGCGCCGCCGACGCTCGGCGATGGTCTCCGCGCGGTCGGGGCCTTCGAGGTGCGCGTCGACACCATGCTGGAGGCGCCGCCGCCCCCCCCGCGGCGCTGGCCCAAGCTCGTGATCGCGACGGGCGCCGGGATGGTGGTCGCGGGGCTGCTCGGGATGGTGCTCTCGCCGGGCTGCGCCACCCAAGACCGCGATGGGCGCTGCGTCGACGCCCGGGGCAGTCACCCGGCGTTCCCGACCCTCGTCGTCACCGGCCTGGCGACCGCCACGGTGGGCAGCTACTGGTTCCGGCGATCCGACCTCGACGACTCGGAGTAGCTGGCCCATAGGCGAGCCTCGAGGGCCTCCATCAGCGGACGGGTCGTTCGGCGCTCGGTGGCCTGGACGCCGAAAGCGTCGTGGAGCGCGCAGATGTTCTCGGACACCGCGGGGGAGAGCAGATCGACCTTGTTGAAGACGAGCATGCGCGGCTTGGAGTCGAGCTCGAGGTCGGCGAGGATTCGCTCGACCGAGGCGATCTGGTCCTTCATCCGCGGATCGGCGATGTCCACGACGTGGAGCAGCACGTCTGCGTCTTCAAGCTCCTCGAGGGTCGCCTTGAAGGCGCTCATGAGGTCCGGTGGGAGATCCCGGATGAAGCCCACCGTGTCGCTCAGGATGAGCTCGCGATCCTTCGGGAAGCGCAAGCGGCGGGTGGTGGTGTCGAGGGTGGCGAAGAGCTTGTCCTCGGTGAGCACGTCGGACTGCGTCAACACGTTGAAGAGCGTGCTCTTGCCCGCGTTGGTGTAGCCCACCAGCGCCACCACCGGCACCTCCCGTGCGGTGCGGCGACGCCGCCGGTTGGTGCGCTGGACGGCGGCCCGCTCGAGTTGGCGCTCGAGCCAGACGATGCGGTCACGGCAGCGACGGCGATCGGTCTCGAGCTTGGTCTCACCGGGGCCACGCCCGCCGATACCGCCCATCAGGCGCGAGAAGGCGGTGTGCTGTTGCGCGAGGCGCGGGAGGCGGTGCTTGAGCTGGGCGAGCTCGACGGCGAGCTTGCCTTCGCGGGTGTGCGCCCGCCGCGCGAAGATGTCGAGAATGAGTTGCGGCCGGTCGATGACGTTGACGTCCGTCGCCGCCGCGATCGCCCGAACCTGGTTGGGGCTCAGCGGCTGGTCGAAGACGATGAGCTCGCAGTCGAGCTGCATCGTGCGCAGCAGCAGCTCGTCGAGCTTGCCTTTGCCCATCACGTACTTCGGATCCATCCGCGGTCGGCTCTGCACCACGGCGTCGACCAGGACGACGTCGGCGGTGGCGGCCAGCTCGCTGAGCTCTCGCAGGCTGGTCCGGGGATCCGTGCGGTCGCCGCGGACGTCGACGTGCACCGCGATGGCGCGCGTCTGGCCCTCGGTCTCGACGGCGCCCACCGTGCGGCGCCCGAACTCGGCCTCCAAGGCTTCGACGAAGGCCGTGAAGTCGACGCTCTGGTCGTGCACGTCGGTGACGGTGGGCGCGGCGCAGGATTCCTCGTTGCCAGCGGGCAAGAGGTGCGTGTGGTAGAGCGTCGCGGGTCGACCACCGGGAGCCACGCCGATGGCGGCGATGAGGTCCAGGCGGAGGCGGACCAGGTCGGTGAGGTCGTCCTGGCTGAGGGGTTCGTCCCGCAGGTGGGTGTGCACCAGGCGGATCCCGCGAAAGCGGCTGCGGCCTGCGCGCGCGCGCCCGAGATCGGGGATGAAGAGCCGGTCGGCGTCGCCGACGATCACGTGGCGGACGCGCCCGCGGCGGTCGATGGTGACGCCGAGCTGGCGGCCGGTGTCGTGGGAGAGCTCGCACAGCGTCTGCGCCAGGGGTGGCGAGACGATTTGCTGTGCGGGAACCTTGCGGTTGTAGAGGCGGCTGATGCGCTGTCGATGGGCGGGCTTCAGCCCGGTTGTGTTTCCGTGAACCTTCAGTAGCTCGCTCCGAGCCCTGGGGGCGGGCCCAACGGTCGAGTATAGTCTCGCCTCCCTCCTCGACGGTATGCGAATGCGAACGGCAGCGTTGGTCGCGGTCGGCGGGCTCCTCGTGGGGCACGCGCTGGTCTTCGACTTCGTCAACGACGACGCCTTCATCAGCTTCCGCTACGCGGACAACCTGGTGCGCCACGGCGAGCTCGTCTTCAACGTCGGCGAGCGGGTCGAGGGCTACACCAACTTCCTCTGGACGCTGCTGATGGCGGGCGTCATGGCGCTGGGCGGCGATCCGGTGCCGTGGTCGAAGTGGCTGGGCATCGCGTTCGCGGTGGGGACGCTGTTGGTGGTGGCGCGGTTCTGTGGGCGCTACCAGGAGGAGCGGTCGAGCTGGGACGTGGTGGCGCCGCTGCTGCTCGCCGGCGCGCCGGCCTACGCGTGCTGGTCGACGGGCGGGCTCGAGACGGCGCAGTTCACCTTCCTGGCGACGCTGGGCTGGACCAGCTACTTGCTCGAGCACGGCTCCGCGGGCGACCAGGCGCGTCGCTGGCCGTTGAGCGGAGTGTGGTTCGGGTTGTCGGCGCTGGCTCGGCCCGAGGGCATGCTGCTCTTCGGGCTCACGGGGCTGCACCGGCTGCTGGAGTTGGTGGCCACGCGCCGCCCGCCCACCCGTCAGGACTGGGTGTGGGGTTTCGGTTTCGCCCTGGTCTTCGCGCCGTACTTCACGTGGCGCTGGCTCTACTACGGCTGGCCGTTTCCCAACACCTACTACGTCAAGACCGGAGCCAAGAGCTTCTGGCGCCCCGGCCTGCGCTACTTCTGGTCCTGGGTGCGAGACCACCACCTGTGGTTGGTGCCCTTCCTGGCGGTGGCGCGTCCGGTGCTCGCCCTGGGACGCGAGCGGCGGATGTTTACGTTGCTCGGGCTCTACGTCGTCGCGGTCTCCGTCCATGTGGTGCGGGTCGGCGGCGACTTCATGGCGCTGCACCGATTCCTGGTGCCGCTGATGCCGATGCTCGCCGTGCTCGCGGCCCTCGGGGTTCGCGGACTGGTCAGCGCGCTTCTGGCCAAGGGCCACTCCTCGATGTCGCTGGGTCTTGCGGGGCTGGTCGTCGCCGTGCTGCTCGGCGTGAACGCGGCCCACATCGACCGGAACGCCTTGAAGGTCGGCAGCGAGGGCGGCGTCGACTCGATCGGGTGGCTCGCGATGTTCGCCGAGCAGTGCACAGCGATCGGCGAGCACCTGCGCGACACGGCGCCGGCGGACGCCTCGATGGCCACCACCGCGGCGGGGATCATGCCGTTCTACTCGCGGCTCTACACGGTGGATGTGCTGGGGCTCAACGACGAGTGGGTCGCCCACAACGTGCCGGCGCGGGGCCACCGGCCCGGGCACACCAAGTCGGCTCCGCTGAGCTATCTGCTCGAGAAGGAGGTCGACTACATGGTCTACCACCCGACGATCTCTGCGCGGCGCCCCGGGCAGGGTGGGGGCCAGCGAGCGGCCTGGAAGCGTCGCGGCTACGAGTGGGCGGCCGAGAAGGTCCCCGGGCTGGATCCACCGTGGTGGGGCTACTGGCGCCGGAAGGTCGCGGAGTAGCCGTGTGCGACACCGTCGTCCTCGTGGGCCCCGACGGGGTCTACTTCTCCAAGAACTCCGATCGCGACGGCAACGAGGCCCAGCGCCTGTGCTGGCAGCCCGCGGGGGACCACCCGCCAGGGACCGAGCTTCGCTGCACGTGGGTTCGGATCCCCCAGGCGCGACGCACCCACGCGGTGCTGGTCAGCCGGCCGTTCTGGATGTGGGGCGCGGAGATGGGGCTCAACGAGCACGGAGTGGCCATCGGGAACGAGGCGGTCTTCACCAACGAGCCGCTGCGTGAGACGGGGCTGACGGGCATGGATCTGGTGCGGCTGGGGTTGGAGCGGGCGACCTCGGCGGCGGGGGCGATCGAGGTCATCTGTGAGCTGCTCGGGGCCCACGGGCAGGGTGGAGGGTGCGGGCACGAGCACCCGGGCTTTCGCTACCACAGCAGCTTCCTGGTCGCCGACACCCGCGAGGCCTATGTGCTCGAGACCGCGGGGCAGAGAACCGCCACGCAGCGCGTCACCAGAGGCGTGCGGGCCATCAGCAACGCGCTGACGATCCCGCATTTCGCGGCGCGCTACGCCTCTGCCGTCCCCGCCTGGATCGCGCGCGCCGAGGAGCGGCGCTCGCGAGCGGAGTGCCTCGCCTCGGCGGCCACCGGGACCGCCGATCTCTTCGCCTTGTTGCGCGACCATGGCGGCCAGCCGGCGCCGCGGTGGACGGCGTTGAGCGGGGCGATGGGCGGGGCGTGCATGCACGCCGGCGGCCTCGTCAACTCACAGACGACCGCGTCGTTGGTCGCGGATCTGCGCCGCGGCGACGTGCGCGCGTGGGCCACCGGGACGGCGGCGCCCTGCGTGTCGCTCTTCAAGCCCGTGGCCGTGGGGAGCCCGGTCTCTGGCATCGGCTCGGCGACCGATCGTGCCGATCGTGTATCCTTGTTTTGGCGCCACGAGCGGCTTCACCGTCTGGCGTTGCGAGATCTGCCTCGGCTCGGCTGGTACTTCCAACCCGAGCGCGACGCTGTCGAAGCCCGGTGGCTGGAGGTGCCGCCGGAGCCCGAGGCCGCCTTCCGCGACGCCGACGCCCTACTCACGGAGTGGACGCGGCGCATCACGGCGGCGGTAGGTCCAGACAGGAGATCCGCCTTGGTTCGTAGGTATTGGAAGGCACGGAACCGCCGCGCCGGGTTGCTTTTTCGTAACGACTTCCTGTAAAAGCCGACCCGGTCACGCACAGTTCGGAGGTATCGAGAATGGCACAGAGCAGACCCTCAGTTCTCAAGCGACAGCGCGAGCGCGCCCGCATGGAGAAGAAGCGGGCCAAGGCCGAGCGCAAGGCGATGCGTGATCTGGAGAAGTCCGAACGCCCCGAGGATGAGGCCGACGAGGGCATCGATCCCGATATCGCCGGCATCCAGCCCGGACCCCAGCCCCTCCCCGAGCACTTCGACTATGGGATCGTAGACGACAGCTAGCCAGTTCGGCCGGCGTCATCCGTCTCAGACGTTGAAGACGCCCTGCTTGTAGGCCACCCAGAGGCCGACCACCACCGCCGCGAAGATCGTGCCCACGATCGTGATCCGCACGTCCTGGTCGCGCTCGAAGGCGCTGTAGTGCCGCCCGGACATGATCCGTGCGACCAGCGTCCCGATCAGCACGCCCGGCACCGCCAGCGCAAAGCCGCCCGGCCCCAACTGAACGGCGCCGGCCATCGCGCCGATGTAGATCAGCGCTCCGACGAAGACCCCGATCGCGACGGCCCGGCTATCGGAGCGGATCGCGTGCATCTCCTTGGCGATGTCGGCCATTTTGCCCTCCTCGAGGAAAGGGGGCGAGTCTAGAAGCTCGAGTCACGTGAAGCAACCGCACGGTCGGGCGCTCGCGTCGCGCAGGCCCGCCTGCCGGGACCGCAACATCCAAGCGCACGTCAGGTTCCTGGTCCGGGCGGCGAAGACCTCCCTGCATCGACCAACGGGAGTTCATCATGAAGACCAGGCTGCTCGCCGCCTCGCTCGTCCTCTCCTCCGCCTCGCTCGCCGGGGCGTTCGTGCCGAAAAGGGCCACGCTGCGGCCGCTCATGCTCCCGACCTACAACGGGACGCTGAGCATCGGGGCCGACCGTACGATGCTGCGGGACGTCGTCGGCCGTATCGAGATCACGGGGGACGACTTCACGCTCGACTGCGATGGCCACACCATCACCGCGGCGGCGAGCGGGAGCTGCGGGAGCAACGGGGGGGAGGACTGCGGGATCATCATCGAGGGGCGATCCAACGTGACGCTCGTCGACTGCCACGTCAGCGGTCACGGCATCGGGATGTGGATCTCGAGCTCGGAGAACATCGACGTGGAGTGGTCGAGCGCCAACGAGAATGGCAGGGGGTATCGAGTCGAGGACTCGAACGCCGTCACGATCTCCTTCAGCTCGGGCTCGGAGAACGAACAGGAGGGGTTCGTGGTGCGCGACTCGACCTACACGATGATGTGGGAGAACACCGCCTATGCGAACGGACGGGATGGCTTCGACGAGAACGACGGCGCGCACAGCTACTACCTGCGCAACACCTCAATCTCGAACGGATTCAACGGCTTCGAGCTGGACTTCCACGAGGACGCGGACCTCTCCGAGAACGACGTGCTCGGCAACGGGCAGCACGGGATCTCCCTCGACGGCGTCAACGGCGGGCTGCTCCATGACAACTACATCATCGTCAGCGGGGAAGACGGGCTGCGCCTCGACGACGGCACGGTGGACTTCGAGGTGTCGGACAACTACTCGGCCAGCAACGGCGACGAAGCGGCTCAACAGTGCGCCAGCACGTGCACCGGCAATGTGTTCACCAACAACGTCTTCATCGGGCCGACGAACAACATCCCCTGACCCGAGCCTGGGACACTCTCACCCCGTCAAGAGCTGCTCGTCATCGAGCTGGTCGGTGGAGGGCATTCGGAAGTATCGACCGAGGCCGACGCGCTCGTAGCGGGGCATCACCCGCTTTGTGAGCAGGCCGATGGCGCGCAGGTTCGGCACCAGCCGCTCGAACATCACCTGCCGGAAGATCCGCATCCCCGGCGAGAGGTTGATGACCTCGTTCCACTCGCGGCGGCTGATCACGTGGGCGTAGTGCTCGTCGTAGATCTCGTGGGCGAGGAAGCGGTTGCGCATCAACAACACGATCTCGAAGGCCCAGTCCTCCCGCTCGATGCGCTCCCGCTCCGTGAGGTGATTCGTGTAGAGGTCGCGCAGCGCCAGGATGCCGTAGCGCACGTGGCGCGCCTCGTCGTGGATCACCCGGCGCAGCATCTCCTTCATCAGCGGCTCGGAGGTCATCCGGTAGAGGGTCCCGAAGGCACCGAGCGCGAGGCCCTCGACGAGGATCTGCATGCCGAGGAACTTCATGTCCCAGCGGCCGTCCGTCATCAGGCAGTCGATGATCGTGAAGAGGTTGTCGTTGATGTCGTAGCGCTTCTCGAGCTTGTCCTCGAGGTAGCGCAGGAAGACCTCCACGTGACGGGCCTCGTCCATCACCTGGGTGGCGCCGTAGAGCTTGCCGTCGAAGAAGGGGACCGACTCGGTGACCTGGGCGGCGGCCATCAGGGCGCCCTGCTCGCCGTGGAGGAACTGGCTGAGCATCCACGAGGCCGTGTCGCGCATCAGCTCCAGCTTGCCTTGGTCGGTGGTGGCCACCCCGCCCCGGGCCATCACCTCCCAGTCGAAGAAGTCGTCCATGAGCAGCGGCACCTCGGGGTTGTCCGGATCGACGGAGGTGCTCCAGTCGAGGTCGGTCGCGCCGTTCCATTGGAGCCGCTTCGCCTTCTCATAGAGCCGGCGCATCTCGGGCTGGTCGTTGGGGTACTGGAAGTCCAACCGCGCACGGTGTGTCGACCGCAGCGCCGTCGTCTCGCCGCTGCGGCCCGACCGGAGGAAGAGCCCGCGCACCGCGGAGGGCGCCATCCGCCCCATCACGAGGGGGTTTTCGACCGAGAGCACGGTGTTGAGGTTGTCCACCCAGGCCTCGAGCTGGCGACGCACCTGCACGGGGAGGCTGCGCGTCACTCGATTGTCGTCGATGATCGGCGGGATCTGGAGCTGCATCGGATCTCCTTCGACGGCCTTCGGAGCGTAGCCAATCTACTGGTGAGTTGGTAGCCGCCGGTGGTGCGTGTGCATCCCGCGCGACCCGTCTATACTCCGCGCTCCCTCGTCGGCAGGAAGGCCGCAGCGCCCGTGGACGTCCTCAATCGTCGCGTCGTTCTCGTCACCGGAAAGGGTGGGGTGGGTCGCACGACGGTGGCGGTGGCGCTGGCGCGGGTCGCGGCGGCGGCGGGCAAGCGGGTGCTGCTCACCGAGGTCGGCGATCCCGAGGGCGGCTACTCGGCCCTCGGTCGCCACTTCGGCGTCGAGGTGTTGACGGCGGAGCCCCAGCCGATCGGTGACGGCGTCCTGGGCGCGCATCTCTGGGCGCGCACTGGCCACGAGGCCTTCTTCACCTCGGTGCTTCCGGTAGCGGCGTTGGTCCGCGCCGCCCTCCGCTCGAAGGCCCTGTCGAAGTTCCTCATCGCCGCCCCGTCCTTCCACGAGATGGGCGTCTTCTATCATCTGCTCACGCTGCTGCGCGCCGAGCGCAAGGACGGCTCCCCGGTCCACGAGCTCATCATCATCGACATGCCCGCGACCGGTCACGCCCTCGCCTTGACCGGCTTGCCCGACATCTTGCTCCGGCTCATCCCCGGCGGTCCCATCGCGACCGCGATGCGCGAAGGGCAGAGCTACCTCAATGATCCGCGCCACGCCGCCGCGTGGGTCGTCACCCTGCCGGAGCAGCTCCCCGTCACCGAGTCCCTGGAGCTCCTCGAAGGCCTGCGCGAGACCCACGTCCCCGCCGGCGCCGTGGTGCTCAACCGCTTCCCCGACGACCCCTTCACCCCCGACGAGCGCGCGGCCCTCGACGCCGTCCTCCACACCACGCCGATGCACGGCGAGATGGCCTTCCGCCGAATCTTCACGGCCGACGAGCAGACCGAGCGCCTGGAGCAGATAGCCGTGCCCCTGCTGCACCTGCCGGAGTGCGCCGATCCGGAAGCCGAGCTGCCCGAGGCCCTGCGCCGGGAGCTCGGGGTATGACGCAGGTGTCGGAGGTGCTCGCCCAGAAGCGGGTGATCGTGTGCTGCGGCGCCGGCGGCGTCGGCAAGACGACCGTCTCCGCTTCCTTGGCCCTCGCCGCGGCCCGCGCCGGCCGGCGCGTCCTGGTCGTCACCATCGATCCGAGCCGCCGGCTCGCGGAGACCCTGGGCGTCTCTCGCAACCTGCCGGAGCCCGCCGCGTTGCCCGCCGAGCGCCTCGCCGCCGCTGGCGTCCACCCCCCGGGATCGCTGTCCGCGTGGATGCTCGATCCCCAGCTCGTCAGCGACCGGGTGGTCCGCGGGTTCTCGAAGTCCGAGGAAGACGCCCACCGCCTCCTCTCGAACCCCATCTACCAAAACGTCACGGCCATGGTCGCCGGGATGCAGGAGTACACCGCCGTCGAGGCGCTCCACGACTTCGTGCGCGACGACCACTATGACCTGGTGGTCCTCGACACCCCGCCTTCGCGTAACGCCCTGCGCTTCCTCGAGGCACCGCACCGCGCCGGCGCCTTCCTCGACCGCCGGGTCTTCAACCTCTTCATCCCCGGCGAGGGCAGCGTCATCCGGCGCTTCGCCTCGCGGCTGATCGAGCGCGTCATGGACGTCGCCTTCGGGGAGGAGACGCGTCAGGATCTCCAGACCTTCTTCCAGCTCTTCGGCGCCCTGCTCGGCCACCTCAACCACAACCAGACCGAGATGCGCGCCTTCTTCACCAGCGACCAGGTCGGCTTCTTGCTCGTGACCTCCCCCGCCCAGGAGGCGCTGGCGGAGGCCCAGTACTTCGAGCGCAAGACCCGCGACGAGCTGGGCCTGCCGCTCATCGGCTACGTCCTCAACCGCAGCCTCGCGAGCTTCGCCGAGCGCCCGTTCCCCGATCCCGCGCTGCTCCCCACCGGCGCGTCCCAGGCGGCCATCCGCGCCGTGAGCAAGCTGGCGGGGATCGCGAAGGGCGAGCGTCGCACGGTGGAGGCCCACGTCTCCCTCGCCGACGATCTCAGCACCCGCACAGATGGCGGCGTTTGCTGGGTCCTGCCCCACCTCACGAGTGGGGCCTCCGACCTCGACGACCTGCTTCGCCTGACGGCGGCCCTGACCCAGACCGAGGGATGATGCTCCGTACCGCTCTCATTGCCCTCGCCCTGACGGGCTGCGTCAACCAAGAGGCGCAGGCGAAGCAGACCACGCCCGTGGCCGCGAAGAAGGCGAAGAAGAAGCCGCACACCGCCAAGCGCGGCAAGCCCCCCATCAAGTGGGTCGACGACATCGACTGGAAGGGCTGGAGCGAAGGGCGCGCGCTCTCCGCCGAGAGCGGCAAGCCCATGTGCCTGGTCGTCTACGCCGACTGGTGTCCGCGCTGCAAGGAGCTCGCCCCGGTCTTCGCCAACCCCGAGGTGAAGGCGCTGGCCGACAAGCTCGTGATGGTGCGCGCCGACAACGACGAGCGCCCCGAGTGGCTCGCGGCCTACGCCCAGCATGGCAGCTACGTGCCCCGCATCTTCTTCTTCGACGCCGCCGGCCAGATCCGCGAGGACGTCACCAGCGGCCACCCCCGCTTTCCCTTCTTCTACACCCCGCGCAACCTCGCCGCCCTGAAGGCGAGCATGCGCAAGGCCGCCGGAGGCTGAATACATGCCGGTCAAGCACGACGGGCGGACCGTCTACTTCTGCGTCGACCTCGAAGCCAGCGGGCCCGTCCCCGGCCTCTTCAACATGGTCTCCGTCGGGGCCGTGGAGGTCCGCTTCGACGGCGAGAAGCACGTCCGCGGCGAGGAGTTCTACGCGGAGATCGTCCCGGACTTCGACGGCTTCGACGAGCGCGCGATGGCCATCCACCGCCTCAGCGTCGAGCACCTTCGTGCCAACGGGCGCCCCGGCAAGGAGGTCATCGCAGACCTCGACGCCTGGGTGAAGGCCCGCCTCGGCAAGAAGGAGAAGCCGCTATTCGTGGGGCATAACGCGCCCTTCGACTGGATGTTCGTCGCCTGGTACTTCGCCTGGGCCGGCATCCCCAACGTCTTCGGCTACAACGCCCTCGACACCAAGGCGCTGATGATGGGGCGCCACCAACTCCAGTGGCGCAAGTGCAACAAGTCGGTGCTGCTCGACATCTATCCGCAGCTCACGGCCCTCGATCCCGAGCTCGTCCACAACGCCCTCGCCGACGCCCAGTTCCAGGCCGACATCCTCATCGCGCTGCTCGACGATTGATCGTCGACGCCTGGATCCAGCACCCCACCCCCGCCTTCCTCGCCGATCCGATGTTCGCCGCCATCCGTCGCTGGATGGGGATCACCGAGATCCCGTCCACGATCCCGATTGAGCTCACGATCGGCGCGATGGACGCCGCCGGCGTCGATCTGAGCCTCCTCAGCGCGTGGTGGGGCCCCGCCGGGCCGCTCATCTCCAACGACGAGGTGGCCGCCCAGGTCGCCGCCCACCCCGAGCGCCTCGTCGGCGTCGCCTCCGTCGACTTGTCCCGCCCCATGGACGCCGTGCGCGAGCTTCGCCGGTGCGTGCGCGACCTCGGCTTCAAGGGCCTGCGCGTCCTACCCTGGCTGTGGGGCCTGCCGCCCGACGATCGCCGCTACTACCCGCTCTACGCGGAGTGCGTCGAGCTCGGGGTGCCCTTTTGCCTCCAAGTCGGCCACGCGGGACCCCTGCGCGAATCCGATCCCGGTCGCCCCATCCCCTACCTCGATCGCGTGGCCTTGGATTTCCCCGAGCTCAAGATCGTCGGCGGACACATCGGCTACCCCTGGACCGACGAGATGGTCGCCCTCGCGACGAAGTACCCCAACGTCTACATCGACACCTCCGCCTACAAGCCCCGGCGCTACCCCAGGAGCTTCGTCGACTTTCTGCGTGGGCGCGGACGCCGCAAGTGCCTCTTCGGCAGCAACTACCCGATGATCCAGCCCGGCGCGTGCACCGCGCAGCTCGAGGCGCTGAACCTCGACGACGAGGGTCGAGCCCTCTTCCTGGGCGAAACCGCCGTCGGGGTCTTTGGACTGAGTTGCTAGCTTGCGTCGAACCCACAGTCCGGTGCACTCCGGGACCACCCTCGAGCCGACGTGGGCCTCGCCGAAGAAGAAGCCCGTGAGCTCCGCCGCCTCGGTCTCCGACTCGAAGCGGTAGTCCGTGCGGATCCAGCTCCGTCGGAAGCCCCGCTCCGACTCGAGCCACCCGTAGAGATCCGCGAGGGCCGTGGAGGGGGGCGCCGGCTCGGTCCGCCCCGTCCCCAGCGTCTCTATCAGCACCACCACGCCGTCGGGGCGAACCACGCGCTCCGCCTCGTCGACCGCCGCCACCACCGCCCCTGTGCCCTCGTCGAGCAGGTGCCCGAAGGCCCACGCCTCGAGGACCACATCGACCACCGCGTCGGCCAGGGGGAGCGCGCGGTGGTCGGCGACGGCGAGCGTCACGTGGTCGCCGAGACTCCGCCGCGCGGCCTGGCGCAGCATCGCGTCGCTGGCGTCGAAGGCGCAGACGCGCTTCGCGAGCGGCGCGACCAAGGCCGTCACCCGGCCCGTCCCAGCGCCCATCTCGGCGACCACCGCGCCGCGCAACGTGGCCGCCTCCAACAAAGCGGGCAGCAGGTTGCCCTGGTGGTCCTCGCGGGCGACGAGCGCGTCGTAGCGGGCGGCCCGGTCGCGGTAGATCCGGCGGTAGCGGGCCTTCACGCGCGCTTGACGGCGTCCCGCCAGCCCGTGAGGCGCTCCTCGACCTCGGCTGTGTCCATGTCCCGCCGGAAGCGCCGGTCCTCGCGCCAGCTCGCGCGGACCGCGTCGGTGTTTGGCCAGAAGCCCACCGCCAGGCCGGCGAGGAAGGCGGCGCCCAACGCGGTGGTCTCGAGCAGCTCGGGGCGCACGATCTCGACGCCGAGCAGGTCCGCCTGGATCTGCATCAGCAGGTCGTTGGCCGCGGCCCCCCCGTCCACCTTCAGTGACGTGAGCGACTGGCCGAGATCCCGCTCCATGGCGCCGAGCACGTCGGCGTTTTGGAAGGCGATGCCGTCGAGGGTGGCGCGGGCGAGATGTGCCGCCGTCGTGCCGCGGGTGATGCCGCAGACCACGCCGCGGGCGTTCGGGTTCCAATGGGGCGCGCCGAGGCCGGTGAGCGCGGGCACGAAGTAGACGCCGCCGCTGTCTCCGACCTGCCGCGCGAGGGGCTCGACGTCGGGGGCGGACTCGATGAGCCCGAGGCCGTCGCGGAGCCACTGCACGGCGGCCCCGGCGATGAAGGCCGAGCCCTCGAGGGCGTAGGCGACCTGGTCGCCGATCCGCCACGCCACCGTCGTGAGCAGCCCGTTGTCGCTGTGGACCGGGGTGTCGCCGGTGTTCATGAGCAAGAAGGCGCCCGTGCCGTAGGTGCACTTCGCCTCACCGACCTCGAAGCAGGCCTGTCCGAACAGCGCCGCCTGTTGGTCGCCGGCCATGCCCGCCACGGGGATGCCGTCGGGCAGCCCGGCGAAGCCCTTCGTGGTGCCGTAGATCTCGCTGCAACTGCGCACCTCGGGAAGCACCGAGCGGGGCACGTCGAGGATCGCCAGGAGCTCATCGTCCCAGTCGAGCGTCTCCAGGTTCATCAGCAGCGTGCGGCTCGCGTTGGACACGTCCGTGACGTGGCTCGCGCCCCCCGTGAGGTGCCAGACCAGGTAGGTGTCGATGGTCCCGAAGGCCAGCTCGCCCCCGGCGGCGCGCTGGCGAGCGCCCTCGGCGTGATCGAGGAGCCACGCGAGCTTGGTGCCGCTGAAGTACGGATCCAGGACCAGCCCGGTGCGCTGGCGGAACAGCCCCTCGTGGCCCGCCGTCTTCAGCTCGGCGCAGCGCTCGGCCGTACGCCGGCACTGCCACACGATGGCGTTGTGCAGCGATCGGCCATCGTCGCGGTCGAAGAGCACCGTCGTCTCGCGCTGGTTGGTGATCCCGATGCCGGCGATCTCCGCGGGATCGATCCCGGCGGCATCGATCGCGCCCGCCAGGGCGACCTCCACCGACCGGAGGATTGCGGTGGGGTCGTGCTCCACCCAACCGGGTCGCGGGTAGATCTGCGGGAACTCCTCGGTGTGGCGTCCACGGATCTCGAGCTGCTGGTCGATCACCAGCACGGTGCTGCCGGTCGTGCCCTGGTCGATGGCGAGGATGTAGCTCATGCGGTGGGGTCCTTCACGAAGGCGACGATGTCCCGGACGACGGCCTCGTGCTCCACGTCGAGGGGCAGGATGTGCCAGCTCCGCGGGTAGATGACGAGGCGACGATGGGGGGTACGAAGCTTCTTCATCAGGCGGTGGGCGTTGTGCACCGGCGCGACGTGATCGAAGCGCCCGTGCTGGACGAGGAAGGGGGTCGCCAGCCGCGAGAGGCGGTCGGTCGCGGCGAGCTGGCCCTCCAGCAGGCTCGCCGCGGCGGCGAGGGGGATTCGGTCGTAACTCGGCATCGCGGCGGCGACGGCGGAGTCGGAGACGTCGGGTCCGCCGCTCTTTCGGAGATAGGGGAGGACGTCGGCCAAGGGCACGCGGCGCGCGAGGCTCAGCGTCGCTTGTGACTTCCACTCGAGCTCGAGAGGGGTGGCCATCGCGACGACGCCGGCCACCTTCGCGCCGCGCTCGTGGGCGAGGACGATCGCGCACAGGGCCCCCATCGAGAGGCCCACGACGAAGACGCGCGGGTGCTCGGCGGCGAGCTCGTCGAAGTGGCGCCGGGCCGTGGACAGCCAGTCAGCCCACCGGGTGTGCTGCAGCGCTTCGGGGGTGCGCCCGTGCCCCACGATGCGCGGCGCGCAGACTCGGAGCCCCGCCTCGACGAGGGCTTCGGCCACCGGTCGCACCTCGTAGGGGCTGCCCGTCAGCCCGTGCAAGCACAGGGCTGCGTCGGGTCCGCCGGGGGCGTCGAAGCGGGCGGCGGGGTCGTTCCAATCGGTAGCCACGACCGTGGGGGTAGCACAGCCCGTTCGCTGGATCTATCGTGCGCCCTCGCATGCGTACCCTGACCGTCATCGCCCTGCTCCTCGCGCCCGTCGCCGCCAACGCGGTGAGCGACGACGATGTCGCGCGCCGGATCAGCAAGCTCTCCGACCAGCTCAAGAGCCCGTTTTGCCCCGGCAAGACGCTGCTCACGTGCACCAGCGGGCGGGCGTACGATCTGCGGCAGGAGATGAGGGCGATGATGCTCGCGGGCAAGTCCGACGCCCAGGTCATCGCCGATCTCGAGCTGCGCTACGGGGACGACATCAGCAACCCGCCGCAGCCCTGGTACACATTCTTCGTGCCCTTCCTCCCGTGGGTCGTCGGGATCCTGCTCGTCGGGTGGGCGCTGCGACGGTGGCTCCGGGCGGGGAAGCTCGCCAGTGAGGCGCCCGCGGCGGCGCCGCCCAGCGAGGCGGACCTCGAGCGCCTCGCGCGCCTCCGCCGCCAGATTGATGAGGAGGACTGAAGTGACCCGTAACATCCTCGCGCTCGCTCTACTGCTCACGGCGTGTCAAGGCGGGAAGGACGCCGGGCAGCCGACGGAGGGCGCCAAGCCCAAGGGCACGCTGGCCACCGCGCCGCCTCAGAAGGCGAAGGTGCAAAACGCCAAGGGCGCGGTCACGGCGCCGGCGAGTCAGCCCGCGGCGGCGAGCCAGCCGACGGCGAAGCAGATGCCGCCGGGCCACCCGCCCACCGCCCCCGCGAGGCAGCCGGCCCCCGCGAGCCAGCCGGCCCCCGCGAGTCAGCCGGCGGCCGGCGGCGCCGTCCACGGCAGCATCGCCCTCGAGCCCGGGCTCATCGACTCCGTCAAGGCGGGCTCGCATCTCTACATCATCGCGCGGCGCGCGGGGCAGCGGATGCCGGTGGCCGTCAAGAAGCTGCCGGTCCCCAACGGCGGCGTCTTTCCTCTGAGGTACGCGCTCACGGCGGCCGACGCGATGGTCAAGGGCGTGCCCTTCGGCGGTGAGGTCACCGTCGAGGCGCGCATCGATCAGGACGGCGACGCCATCTCGAAGCAGCCCGGCGACATCACCGGGCAGGCCGCCGGCAAGTACGTCGTCGGGGGCGGCGCGGTCGACTTCACGCTCGACAAGAAGCTCTGAGAGGTGGCCAGCGTCCCACGCATCCACGACGGGTTGGCGCTGCGGCGTGAGGGGGACCGCTGGCGCGTCCACGATCCGTCTGGGAGCGACTGCGGCTGGCTCGGCGACGCGGGACGTTTCATCGTCTTGCGCCTCGATGGGCTCACCGAGCGCGAGGCGCTGCTCGACGCCTACGAGGCCTCCTTCGGAGAGCGGCTGGGCGCAGACGAGCTCGACGCCATCATCGACCGACTCGAGCAGCACGGGCTCATCAACTCGAATGCCCGCGCCCTTGAGGCCCTGCGCTACCTCGCGTCGAAGGAGCTGCGCTACCGGTCCGCGGAGCGTGAGCGGCGCATCGATGGCAGCCGCGCCGAGACCCGACGCCGTCGGGACGACCCGGCCTCAAGCTGGGATCACGGCGTCTACCTCATCAACGAGGGCTACCTCGAGCCGGCGCTGAAGGTCTTCTCCGATCTACGGGACGCGCGCCCGGCGGATCTGAGGGTGCAGAGCGTCGCCGCCCACCTTGAGTTCCTGATCGCCGCCGACGCGGACCCAGAGATCGGCCCGGACCGCCGTGACGACGACTGGGAGGCCTTCGACCGCGCGCTCGCGCAGATGCTGGAACGGGGCGTGTGCCCCACGTGCCAGGAGCAGGTCGTCATCGAGCTCGGGCGGACGAACCACTGCCTCTTCTGCGGCGCGTCCTTCACCTCCTACGTGTTGCAGAAGGCCGAGCGGGACCGTCGCGAGTAGCGCGGCTTCATCTTCTCGGCGCCTTGTACTCCAGGCCCAGCGCCTGCGCCTCTTCCCAATCATTGACGTTGACGAAGGGTGTGGCGTCATCGGTTGCGACGACGCAGACGTCGAGCTCCGCGAGGACGCGAGAGAAGCCGGGGTTCTCGGGGAGGAGCGCGGCGATGCTGTCTTTGGCCCGCGTGCTCCACCAGGCCGCGAGGGGCTGCATGCGACCCCCTGCGCGGTAGAGCACGACATCGTGGCCGCCCCGCTCGCGGGCGAGGTTGCGCACGGTCTCGGCGTCGAGGCAGGGCATGTCGCACGCCGTGACGAAGACCCAGCCCGGCTCGGCGTGGCTCAAGGCCGCGTGGACGCCCCCCGGCGCGCCCTTCTTGCGCTTCACGTCGGGTAGGACCGGCCAACCCAGATCCGCGTAGGGTCCGAAGGGGTCGCCGACGAAGAAGACCCGGTCACAGACGGTCTCGAGCTCATGGGCGAGGCGGGCCGCCAGGGTGACGCCGTCCTTGCGCAGCAGCCCCTTGACGCGCCCGCTCATTCGCTTCGCCTTGCCGCCCGCCAGGATGGCCCCCGTTCGGATCACGTGCATCGCTCCAGGAAGTTGCGCATCAGGTGCGGACCGCAGTCGAGCTCCACGACCTCGGCGGCGAGGCGCGCCGCGGTCCCCACGCCGCCCTCCTCGTCGATGAGGTGGGCCCGCGCCTCGATGTAGTGCCGGATGATCTCGGCGTTGAACTCGGGGTGCCACTGAACGCTCACCGCCGAGCCGAGCTGCATCGCCTGAACCGGGCAGATCTCGTTGCCGCCGAGGACGGTCGCTTCGGCGGGGGCCCGGTTCACCGCGTCGGTGTGCGTCTGATAGACGGCGAAGCGCGGGGGGAGCCCGTAGAAGAGGGGGTGGTCGTCGGTGGTGACGTCGCAGACGCCCACCTCCCGCCCGTTCGGGTTGGGGCCGACCTCGCCGCCGAAGACGTCCCCCAGGAGTTGGTGTCCGTAGCACACGCCCAGCACCGGGATGTCGGCGACGACGACCGCGCGAAGCCACTCGCCCGCGCGGACGGACCACTCGGCGCGGTGATGCACCGAGGCTGCGCTGCCGGTGACGATGACCGGCTCGACGGAGGCGGGGTCCGGCAGCGGCGCCCCGCCGATGGCGTCGATCACCGTGAAGCGGTCGACGGACCACCCGGCGATGCGGGCGAACCACGCCTCGAAGTCGCCGAGGCGAGCTTGGAGGGGCCCAAAGGTGTGCCCCGTCATCAGGATTACGGGCTTCATCGGGGGCGAGCATCGCGTAGTCTGCCGCCGTGGTCGAGTGGACCGATGTCGCGCTGGTCGTGGGTGGGGTGGCGGCGGGGTTCGTCAACACCCTGGCGGGGGCCGGATCGGCGCTCACCTTCCCCCTGCTGATGTTCACCGGGCTCGACGCCAGCCAGGCCAACGCAACCAACCGCGTCGCCGTGCTCTTCCAGTCCGCGGCGGGGGCCGCCGCCTTCCACCGCCGTGAGATCCGGCCCTGGGCCGCGACCCGCGCCGCCCTGCCCCCCATCGTCGCCGGCGCCTTCATCGGGGCGCTCGCGGCCACCCAGATCTCTGCGCTGGCGATGGAGCGTCTCTTCGGCGTCGTCTTCCTGACGCTGGCGGCGATGATGGCGGTGCGGCCGACCTGGCTGGTGCCCGACACCGTCGCATCGAGCGTCCCCCACGCCCCCGGGCCGCGGGGCTGGGCCTCGCTCTTCGTGGTGGGGCTCTACGGTGGCGTCTTCCAGGCGGGCGTGGGGATCCCGTTGTTGCTGGTCGTCGTCCGCGCGCTGGGGACTGATCTGGTCGCCGGCAACGCCGCGAAGACGGCGCTGGTGATGGTCTACACGACGCTGGTGGTGGTGGTCTTCGGCAGCGCCGGCCACATCGAGTGGGGCCGTGGCCTGACGCTCGCGAGCGGCGCGATCGTCGGCAGCGTCATCGGCGCCCACTTCGCCGTCGAGCGGGGCACCGGCTTCGTACGCAAGCTGGTCTTGTTGGCGCTTCTCGCCGCCGGGGGCCACGCGCTGGGCTTGTTCTAACGGTCGCTACCGAGCAGCCAACGCAGGCCGCTGATGTCCGGCTGGGGGACGGTGGCGATCACCTTCTGTCCGGGGCGAAGGCTCCCGTCGTTGGCGATCTCGGTGACCCAGGGGAAGGTGCCATCGGAGGCCGCCGCGGCGCCCACGGCGCCCAGCTCCACCTCGATGTGTCGGTCGGGGAAGCCCGCCGGCACCAGCGTGGCGCGTCCCGAGCCTTCCACGGCGCCGAGGGCGTCCCCCGGGACTCTGAGCTCAACCCGGAGCCGTGAAGTGTCGACCACGCGGAACATCGCGACCCCTCCTTCGACGACCGCGCCGACCCGCAGCGGCGGCTGCGTCGTGGCGATCAGCAGCCCGGCGGTGCTCGCGACGAGCGGGACGCGGATCTGCCCCTCGAGGCGCTCGCGTCGGGCGATGAGGCGAGCGCGCTCGTCGAGCTCCTCGCGGGACGGGGCGTTGCTCTTGTAGCGCTTGCGATGGCGGTGCGCCTCGGCCTCCGTTCGACGAGCGACGAGGTTCGCGGTGGCGCGGCGGACGGCGTCCTGGGCGGCGGTGAGCTCGGCGAGGGTGACCTCGCGTCGGTTGAAGGCCTCGCGGCGCGCGCGCAGGGCCCCGGTGGCGCGGTCGAGCTGGGCCTCGGCCTCCCGGGTCTGGAGCCGGACGGCGCGCGGCACGCTCCCCTCGACCACCTCCGGCGCCCGCTTCTCCCGAGCGCGCAGGTTCGCGATGCGAGCGTCGAGCTCGGCGACCCGCGCGAGGATGCCAAGATCGAGGAGCGACGCGACGACGTCGCCCTCGCGGACCGAGTCGCCAGCGCGGAAGTGGAGCTGCGCGACTCGACCGCGCACCGTGGCCATCAGGGGTCGCTCCGCCGCCGCGGAGAGCGCACCGTCGAGGGTCAAGCTCTGCTCCACCGGTACCAGGGCCGCGACGCCCGCGAGCAAGCCCACGACCAGCGGAACCAGCAACCAGCGGAGCCAGACGGGGGGCCCCGCCCATGCCGCGATCTCGTCCTCGTCGAGGGTGACGGCGCCGGTCGGTTGAATCGGGAGCGGCGGCCCGGTGTGCTCGATCTGAAGCAGCGGCGCGCCCAGATCGCGCGCGCCGACCGGGATCTCCGCGTTGGTCAGCGTCTGTGAGGCGCAGGCGGCGGAGACGAGCTCGTCGGCGAGGGCCTCCATGTCGACGGCCGTGCGGTCCTGGGCCGTGTGGGTCGGGAGGTCCTGGAGGTGCGCCTCGAGCCGCGCCATGTCGACGGCGGACATCGCGATCAGCGGGGCGGCGCCCTCCTGGCCCTCGGCTCCGGCCAGCAGCAGCGTGCCGTCGCCTTGGGGGACGGCGTCTGTGAGCGCCGCGTCGTCGACCATGCGGAGGACGATCTCGTGCTCGCCGATCTGCAGCACGTCGCCCTCCCGCGCCGCGGCGATGCCCACGAGGCGCTGGCCGTTGAGCCACGTCTCGTTGCGGTCGTGGAGGCTCACGACGTACAGGAGGTCCTGGCCGAAGGCGTCGATGCGGACGTGCTGAGCCGCCACCCCGCTGCCCTGGAGGTTGATGGCGCAGTTGAGGCGCCCGATGTTGGTCGAGGCGCCATAGGTGGCCACCGACTTGCCCGCGTTGGCCCCCGCGACAAAGTCCAGCACGAGGTGGACCGGGTTGCTGCGATAGCTCAACAGGAAGCGGACGTCGGTGGCGCCCATGCGGATGACGTCACCGTGCTCCAGGGCACGCTCGGTGACGCGCTCGCCGTTGACGAGCGCGCCGTTGGTGCTCTGGAGGTCATGGAGGACGAGGCGCTGAGACTCGCTGGCGATGTACGCGTGGCGGGTGCTCACGGAGCCATCGTTGAGCGTGATGTTGCAGTGCGCGCCGCGCCCGATGGTGAAGTAGCGCCCGTTGACGAAGGATTGAGCCACCAGGGCGTACCATTCGATGCGCCCGAAGGGGTCGTAGACGTAGAGGTTGGCGCGGTAGGCGCCAGCCGGCAGCGCGACGCCCCCCGCGGGGTCCACGGAGTCGACCGTCGGCGGCAGCTTGAGTTCGTCCCTGGACTGGGCCGACACCACACCCTCTGCGCGCACCGGCGCGCGACCCGTCGAGTGTAGGTGCGGCGGTCACCTCTCGCCAGTTCCGAGCTTGACACCCCACACGGGTGTGGCTAAACGGCGCATCGTCGACGCCACCGGTCGAGCCGAGGAGAAGATGCCGATATATCGCTACGAGTGTGCCGCTTGTGGAGCCGAGCAGGAGGTGTGGGCGAAGGTAGACGAGCCGGCGCCGGAGGCGTGCAGCGAATGTGGCGAGAAGGGTACCCTCGCGAAGATGGTGGCGCGCACGGCGTTTCACCTGAAGGGGGGGGGATGGTACGCCCACGGCTACGGGAGCAAGGGGGCCAACAAGGCGGCTACGCCTTCGCCCAAGGCCGACACCGCGTCGAGCGACACCGGCGGCTCGAGCAAGTCCGACAGCAGCTCCAGCGCGTCTTCGGACGACTGATCCTCGTCGGCGCGCTCACCGCGTGCGACGACGGGCCCGCCCGTGAGCCGGACATGGCGGCGGGATCTCTGTGCGGCACCGGCGCGCCGACCCTCGAGCTGGGACGCGAGGTGCTCTTCGTCGCCAACCCCTCTGGGCGTTTCCGAATCGAGCGAGGGACGCAGGGCGGACACCACATACATGTCTCGCTGCGTGTGCAAGGCGAGATCGATCCCGACCACGCTGACATCGAGCTCCGGCTCCTCGATGGCGACGCACTGCTCGCGCGCCACGTGAATCAAGACGCGCTCCTCCACATCGAGGCGGGGGGCTGCGACTACCCCGTCGCGAGGCTCGTGCTGATGGACGAAGCCGGCGGGCTGCTCCCGGAGGCGCGCGTCCTGGAGCTCGTCGGTGCGCCGCTCGAGCTCGCCGCGGGGGTGGACACGCCCCGGGGCAACGCCCGCGCCGTGGTCGACGTTGTGCTCGACGCGCCCGAGTAGGGTGTCGCGTTGCGTTGACAGCGATCCGGCGCTGTCACGTGGTGTTGACACCACCCACGCCGCGTTGCCCGTCCGCGCAATTGGCACGCTCCTCGCAGACCGTCGGGGTCCGAAGGGGAAACTCACGATTGGAGGACTCGATGCGAAGGTCTGGTGGAATTCTGAGCTCGCTGGTGTTGCTGGCAGCCATGGTCGGGCTGACGGCCTGTGACCAGGAGGAGGGCGACGCGCCCCTCACGGATGGCGTCAACGGTCTCGAAGCCGAGCCGGAGGAGCGCCCCGAGCCGCCTTCGTGTGAGGACGCCTGCCATGCCCGAGCCCGACACGCGGCCCACGCCTGTATCGAGGCGGGTCATGAGGAGGAGGCGTGCGTCGAGCGGGCCCGTCGGTTCGCCGGCGAGTGCGTCGAGGAGCATTGCGCCGACGACGAGGAGCCGAGCTGCGAGGACCGCTGTGTCCGCCGCGCCCGGCACATGAACCGCGCCTGCGTCGAGGAGCACGGTGAGGACAACGCCGGCCGTTGCGCGGCCCACGCCCGCGAGTTCCACGGCGAGTGTGTCGCCGCCCACTGCGAAGAGGACGGTGACGGTGGTGACCGTGGTGATCACGGCGACCGGGGTGATCACGGCGACCGGGGTGATCACGGCGACCGGGGTGATCGCGGCGACCGGGGCGATCGCGGCGACCGGGGTGATCGCGGCGACCGGGGTGACCGTGGCGATCACGGCGACCGGGGCGACCGGGGTGACCGCGGCGATCGGGGTGACCGGGGCGACCGGGGCGACCGGGACGCGGAGCCGCCGAGTTGTCGAGAGCGGTGCGCCCACGCTGCGCGCCGCGCTGTCCGCCGCTGCATCGAGGTCAATGGTGAGGAGCACGCCGAGGAGTGCGCCCGCCGCGCCCGCCACTTCGGTGGTGAGTGCGTCGCCGAGCGTTGTGAGGACGACGAGCCCCCCGCGTGCCGTCGCCGCTGCGCCCACATGGCCCGCCGGGCGGTCCACGAGTGCGTCCGCGCCCACGGTGAGGAGAACGCCGAGCGCTGCGCCGAGCGCGGTCACAACCTCGGCGAGCGCTGCGTCGAGGAGCACTGCGGCGAGCCCGACCGCCCCAACTGCGAGGAGGCCTGTGGCCACCGCGCCCGCGCCGCCTTCGAGCGCTGCGTCGAGGCCGGTCACGACGAGGGCCGCTGCGCCGAGCGCGCCCGCCAGGGCAACGCCCGCTGCATCGAGGGTCACTGTGAGAACGACGGTGAGCGTGACGCGCCCCGCTGTGCCATGGCGTGCGCCCAGCGTGCCCGCCACTGGGCCCGCGCCTGCATCGAGGAGCACGGCCGCGACGCCGCCGACCGCTGCGCCGAGGCCGCCCGCGACCGGGGCCGCCGCTGCGCCGCCCACCACTGTGACCGTGACCGCGAGGCGGATCACGGCGACCGGGGTGACCACGGTGATCGGGGCGACCACGGTGACCGGGGCGACCGGGGCGACCGGGGCGACCACGGTGACCGGGGCGACCGGGGCGACCACGGTGACCGGGGCGACCACGGTGACCGGGGCGACCACGGCGACCGAGGCGACCACGGTGACCGGGGCGACCGAGGCGACCACGGTGACCGGGGCGACCGGGGCGACCACGGAGAGGATGCTCCCCAGTGTGTTCGTGAGTGCGTCGAGCGCGTCGGTGGTTGGGTCCGCGAGTGCATCGAGGAGCACGGCCGCGAGGGTGCCGAGCGTTGCGCCGCGGCCGGCCGCGAGCGGGTGCGCGAGTGCGTCGCCCACAACTGCGAAGGCGAGGGCGGCGACGAGGGTGACGGGGGCGACCACGGAGACCGGGGCGACCGGGGTGACCAGGGCGACCGCGGAGACCGGGGTGACCAGGGCGACCGCGGAGACCGGGGCGACCGCGGTGACCAGGGCGACCACGGTGACCGGGGCGACCGCGGTGACGATGGCGCCGCGCAGTGTGTCCGCGAGTGCGCCGAAGGTGGCCACGAGTGGGCCCGTGCCTGCGTAGAGGAGAACGGCCGCGAGGCCGGCCAGCGTTGCGCCGCCGCCGCGCGGGAGCGGGTCCAGGCCTGCGTCGCCGAGAACTGCGAGCGCGACGGTGGGGGCCACGGTGACGACGACGGCGAGGGGGGCGGCCGCCCGCCCCACGGTCGCCGCTAGCCCAAACGGCTCCACGCAGGAGCCAGCGCCGACGCGCGCTGGCTCCCGCGCTTTGGAGAGCGCCCATTCCGATGGACGCCCTCCAAAGCGTGTGCGGGATGCCCCTTCCCTCGCACTCGCTGCGGGCGGTCGCTTGTCGGCCGCCCGCTCATCTCTTCCCCCTCCACCCAGGCCACCCCACTCGCCCCTTCGCCAGGCAAGCGCACCGGCGCCAGCGGATACACATTGGAGGTGTATTCCATGCGCACGAACGTGGTCTTGGCCGCAGACGTCGGAGAGACCTGCTCGAGCTCGCCGGGCAGACTCGCTTCCGAGACGAGCTCGACCACAAGGCGTCGAGGACGATGCGTAGCGATTCTGATTGACCGCCTCGAGCTGCTTCGCGACTCGAGCCGGTCCGAGGCAGTTCAAGCCGACATCCAGGGTTGTCGCTCGGACGCGGCGCGGCGCGCCTGACCAGATACCTGGCGCCCCGGATCTGCCTCGAGGCCAACTACGCGCCGCTCCTCTACCGAGAGCGCGACTTCGAGGCCGTCGCCGCGGTGGCGCCGCTGAAGCGGACGTTCTTTCGCTGGTGACCCCTGGGGGAATCAAGGCATGACGGCACGAGGCGAGCCATATCCATCGCCGAGCGCGGCCAAGCCGCGGAGGGAACAGAACCTCCCGCGACAGCCGGCCAGTCAACCCAGGGGCACGCCCCCGAACTCCCCGTTCCCAAATTCGGGGCCACCGGCCCCAGGTCACCCCCACGTGGACGAAACTCTGGGCGGGGCGGCGCCGTCCGCCCCGCCCCAGCCCACGGATGACGACCCGAAAACCAGGCCCGCCCGGTCGACTGATGACAGCGCTCAGTAGTTGACACCCAGACGTGTCTCAAAGTCGTTGACATGTTCCACGGCGGACCGGTCGGAGCGGCGATCGGCGCGGGGCTGGGGAGCCGCCTCGGGGGCGTCGCGAGCGGCACCGGGGCGGACGCGACCAACTGGGAGGTCGTTTGCGACGCCCACGACGAGGTCGTCAGGGCGCTCACGGGCTCTTCTCGATGGTTCCAGAAGGAGCTCCTCTCGGCGCGGGTGGCGGCGCTGACGGCGAAGCGGGCCGCGCTCGCCGACCGGGCGATGGAGGCGTCGGCGCGGGGGTGGGCGCCGGCCTGCGTCGTGGCGTTGCACGCCGCGGCGGTCGAGGCCGAGGGCCGCGCGAAGGATCTGAACGAGTGGCTGGCGCTCCGCTCAAGCGGCGACGACTTCGCTCGGTCGCACGCGGGCTGGGTGGCCCTGCGCGAAGCCGGCCGCTCCCTCCACCCGGAGTTCGAGGTGCGCCTCGCGAGGGTGAAGGCGACGATGAAGGCGTGCCAGAACGCGGCGCAGTCCGGCCGAGCTGGGAGCCCCGCCCTGGAAGGAGCGTAGATGTGCTTGTCAATCACAACTCAGCGAAGATGGTGGGCATCCCAATATGTTGGATTGGCGTGGCCGCAACGTTGTAGGCAAGCGTCGAGTGCAGGCGCATTCCGGTGCGAGCGGCTGCGCGTTGCACTGGCGACTCGGTGCAACGTTGAGGGTGAGGCCGGGGGGGGGACTGGTACCTGACAGGCGCCGCGCCTCCGCCGAGTTCGGGCCCTCGAGGCTGTCGCCGAGACGGTGCCGCGGAAGGAGACCTTCCTTCGCCGGTTACCCCTGGAGGACGTGCTCCGGTGCAGCTACACCGCCGCGCATGTCACCAGCCAGGTGAGCGCCCGCCGGGCGATAGCGTTGAAGTCATCCACGAGGGGCACTCCGGCCGGTTCGGCAGCGGTGCCCGCCACGCGTGGCGCGTGACCCGGAGTCCCTCGAACGACTGCTCGAGGCGCTGGAGCCCGCTTCCATCGCCATCGCCGCGGCCGAGCCGCTACAGGGCGTGATGACGACGCGGGCTCTACACCAACGAGAGCGCGATCACCCGGGAGGCCGAGGCGGGCCCCGTCAAAGCCGCTACCGCCGCCAGGTCCTCGGCCCTTGGACCACCAACGTCCAGTCCGACTGCTGACGCCTCCGCTTCGATGCTTGGCAGAACTGACCCATTTGCGCTCGCCAAAACTGACCCACCCAGAAACCGCGTCCCTGCCCGTCGCCGTCAGCGGCGGTCACGCCCACGAAACGCCAAGAGCCGGTGTCGACGGCGAGGGGCAGGGACTACGACTCCGAGTCTGAGACCGAGGGAGCGTCAGGCCCACAACCGCGCAAGCTCGGCATGAACGGCGTGTGAGGTATGTGACGTGTTGGCGCGCGCCAACACCTCCGCGCTGGAGTCGCGCGACAAATGCCGCCGCTGTTGCTCGTCGGATGTCGTGTGGTCCCGTGGCCTTGCCCCTCGCCGTCGGCGCCGGTCGCACCCGTTCAGGGCCGGCGCCGACGGCGAGGGGTAAGGTCCTGGGCACTTGCTCCGACCCAGAGGCCAAGGAAGC
>CAYOBQ010000092.1:0-29997 GCA_964402225.1 uncultured Nannocystaceae bacterium
CAGGCTTCGCAACGCCGAAATCGGTTGGCGGGCGCGTGCAGCGCGCCGCGTCGCGCGCTCTGCCGCAGCGTCCTAGTCCGTCGACAGGAAGACCTCGTGAATCTCGAGGATGCTGGGCCCGGCGAACATCTCCTTGGGCGGACGATTCGAGTGGGCCTCGGCGAAGGAGGGTGAGCGGGTCCACGCCTCGAAGTCCTCGACCGAGCGCCACCACGTCTTGACCTCGTAGTACCCCTGCTTGCTGGGGTCCGGGACGAAGCGGCCGCTCTCGTGGTCGAAGCGCATCGGGCGTGGGCGGTGCACCTCGTTGCGGACAAAGCCCGGAGACTGGTCCACCAGGTGTACGCGGTTGCGGAAGCGGTCCTCGAAGTCGATCTCGTGGCCCTCCGCCACGGGGATGCGATTGGTCGTCACGATCATCTTCGGCTCTTCGGGCATCTTCAGCTCCTCGGGTCGTCGTCGCGCCGGAACGCGGAGCCTCTCCGCTACGAGGCCCCATCGCAAGGGTCCTCTACAGAGCTGGCGACGCGCATGCGCCGCGCTCGTGGCGAGAGAGGGTCGCCATCTCCACCTCCGTCGCCGGGCGCCATTCGCCGACGGGCAACGGCCCCAGCTCGAAGGGTCCAAACCGGAGCCGGTGCAGCGCGATCACCGGATGCCCGGCGTTGGCGAGCATGCGCCGGACCATCCGGTGACGCCCCTCCGTCACGACCAGCCGCACATCGGAGCCGACGATCGACACCACGCGCGCCGTGTGGACCCCGTCGGCGGTGCGTACCCCCGCCGCCAGCAGCGCCGCCAGCCCCTCGCGGGGCGCGGGCTCGACGGTCGCTGTGTACTCCCGCTCGTAGGCCCGCCGCGGGTGCAGCAGGTGCTGGGTGATCGCCCCGTCGGCGCAGAATGGCAGCAGCCCCGTCGTGTCGGCGTCGAGGCGTCCTACCGGGTGCAGCCGACCCCGCCAGAGCGGCGGGATCACGTCGGCGAGGCAGGTCCGACCGCGTCCGTCGCGCATGGTGCTGACGACGCCCGCGGGCTTGTGGAAGAGCGCCAGACGGGGCGGCGCCTCGCAGGCCTCGCCGCCCACCTGCACCGCGGCCCCCTCCGGTACCCGCGACGCGTAGTCCCGGACCACCTCGCCGTCGACCGTGACCTCGCCCCGGCGCACCCGTCGTCGCACCTCGGCCCGGGAGCCCACCCCGCGCGCCGCCAGCAGCTTGTCCAGCCTCATCGCGCCCGCCAGACCCGATAGCGCGGATCTTCGACGACGATCTCGACCTCGGCGAAGGCCGCCCCCAGCTTCGCCGTCAGCGGGAGCTGCCGTGGCGCCACCATCCACAGCTCTCCACGCCTGTTCAGGCGCGCGCGAGCCCCATCCACGAGGGCGTTCAAAGCCCCGAAGTCCTCACCCTTGCCGCGGTGGAAGGGCGGATTGCTCACGATTCGGTCGTAACGCCCCTCGGGGACGCCCCGCCACCCATCCCCCAACAGCCGCCGCGCGGCGGGGACGTTCTCCCGGACCGCCTCCAGGGCGATCGCGTCGGCGTCTGTGGCGTCCACCCGCGCCCCGGCGTGGGCCGCCGAGATCACGCCGCTCCCGCAGCCGAAGTCGAGCACCCGCGCACCTGGCGCGAGCGGTGGCAGAGCCGACAACAGAAGCGCCGTCCCCGCGTCGAGCCCCCCCTGGGCGAACAGGCCCGGGTAGGTCACCCACACGCCGCCATCCGGCCGGGCCACGGCGAGCCGCCAGTCACTCAGCGCCCCGCGCCCGACGTCCAGCGGGCCCGTCGCCTCCAGGACCCGACCCTTTCGGCGCGCGTCCACCGTCTCGCACCCCGCAAAGACCGTCCTCACCTTCTTCGGGGCGGACCGGATGCCTTCGTCGTTGCCGCCGTAGACGAAGACCCGACCGCCCGGGGCCAGCCGCGCCGCCACCGCGTGCAGCGCCATCTCGAAGGCCACCCGGGACTTCGGGAGGCGCAGCGTCACGACATCGAAGGGCCCTTCCGGCGGCCACGCCGCGCCCAGACGGTCCCCGGCGCACATCCGCGACCACCGGGCGCCGCCCGTGGCCTGCTCGACGCCCCCGTCGAGGTCATCGACCACCAGCATCCGTCCATCCCACGCGGGGAGCGCGCCCAACAGCGCGTCGGCCACCCGGGCCTCCCGAGCGTCACCGCGCGCAGCGATTCGTCCTCCACGTGCCATCCACCGCTTCTAATGCAGCGGAGGTGCGTCGTCGATGATCTCCTTGGCGCGGCGCGACGCCCAGGCGGCCTCTTCGGTCCCCGGGAACCGCAGCGCCAGCGCCTCGTAGAGCTCGACGGCCATTCGCGTGAGGCCCATCTGCTCGCAGGCGTGGGCGTGCACCAGCGCGGGGCGCGGCACCTCCGGCTCGAGCGCCATCGCGATGCGGGTCGCGCGGAATCGGCCCGCCTCGTCCCCCACCCGACCGCTGCACAACGCGAGGTTCCGCAGCACCCGCCCCACGATGGCCGACATCGGCGCCGCCTCCAGCCAGGCGTCGTCCCACACCTCTCCCTGGCGAGTGGCCAGCGCGCGGCATTGCGTTGGCGTCAGGACTCGCCCGCCGTGGAAGGGATCCACGACGAGCGGGCGCGGCCCGCAGACGCGGACGACGAAGTGGCCGGGCAGGCCGACGCCGTCCACCGGGATCCCGGCCCCGTGGCCGACGACGATCCAGATGGCCGACAGCGAGATGGGCATGCCGCGCCCGCGCTCGATCACCGCGTCGAGGCGGACGTTTCGCGGATCGTAGTAGTCGCGCTCGTCACCGATGAGGCCGCCCGTGACGACCCGCAGGGCGGTGGCGCGCTCCTGCGCCGTGGGCCCCGGTCGCGTTCGGCGGAGCTCGTCGGACCACGCCGCGAGCTCCGCCCGCGCATCGGCGGCGCGGATCGGCGTCGCCCCCCCCGCGGCGAGGAGCGCGCCGGCGAGATCTCGCTCCACCAACGCGCGCCGACAAGCGGCGACCGCGCTCTCGTCGGCCGGCGACCACAGCTCCACGCTCAAGAGCTCAGCCCTCTTCGTAGCGGTAGCCCACGCCATGGACCGTGCGGATGAGGCGCGGCTGCTTCGGATCGAGCTCGACCCGCTTGCGCAGCTTCGAGACGTGCTGGTCGAGGGTGCGGCTGTTGGGGATGTGCTCATAGCCCCAGCACTCCCGGAAGAAGGTCTCCCGGTCGACCACCCGCCCAGCGTTTCGGTGGAGCGTCTGCAGGATGCGGACGTCGCGCAACGACAGATCGATGACGCGCCCGTCGCGCCGCGCCCGTAGCTCGCTGGGCGCCACCTCGAGGTCGTCCATGCGGAAGCGCCCCCCGTCGCGCGGCCGGTCCCGCATGCAGCGGCGGGTCACGGCCCGGATGCGCGCGATGACCTCCTTCACGCCGAAGGGCTTGTTGATGAAGTCGTCGGCCCCCAGCTCCAGCCCGAGCACGCGGTCGACCTCCTCGGACTTCGCGGAGATGAAGATGATCGGCACGTCGGCGTCGCGCCGGCGCACCTCCCGACAGACCTCGTAGCCGTCGAGGCCGGGCATCATGATGTCGAGCAACAGGAAGTCGGGCTGGTGGGCGCCGAACTCCATCAGCGCCCCGGCCCCGTCGCCGACCGCGACCACGGCGTATCCCTCAGCCTCCAGGATCTCGACGAGGCCACCGCGGATGTTGACGTCGTCTTCTGCGACCAGGACCTTCACGGCGCTCCTCCCGTCTGGATGCGTACCAGGAAGCAGGCGCCCACGTCACCGGGCTCGAGCGTCAGGTCCCCGCCGTGCAATCGCGCGAGGTCCCGGGCGATGCCGAGGCCGATGCCAGTCCCCGTCGCGCCGTCCGTGAGCCCGTCGCTGATCCGGTGGAAGGGCTCGAAGACCCGGGCACGGTGGGCCCGGGGGATGCCCGGCCCGCGATCGGTGACGCGGATCTCGGTGAAGGCGCCGACCTGGGAGGTCGACACCGTGGCGACCTCGCCAGACGCCGCGTACTTCTCGATATTCCCCAGCAAGTTCGCGAGGATCTGCCCCACGGCGTCACCATCGAGGCGCCCCTGGGCCGGCGCCTCGAGCTGAGCCTCGATGCGCACGCCGACGGCATCGAGGGCGGGGGCGAACTGCTCCACCACAGCACGAACGACGTCGTCCACCACGCCCGTCGTGGGGTGCAGCTCGAGCTGCGCCCGCTGGTGGCGCGCGAAGGTGAGGACGTTGCCGATGAGCCGGCTCAGGCGTTGGGACTCGGCGACGATGACCTGCACATAACGCGCGGGACGTGGCTCGTCCGGATCGATCGCCTCCTCGAGGAGCTCGGCGTACATGCGGATGTTGGTCAACGGCGTCTTGAGCTCGTGGCTGACCTGGTTGACGAAGCTCACGCGACGCGCGGCTTGTCGCAGATCCCGGGCGCTCTCCCGATAGAACCACCCGGCGAGCCCCACCAGCCCGAGGGCCACCGCGGCCAGCCCCGCGAGGACGTCGAAGCCGGGCCCCCCCTCGGCGTCGTTCGGCGTGGTCCCCCACCAGGCGAGGCGCCACGCTTGCAGCGGCGCGGCCAGGGCGCGCTCGTGTTGCGGGGCCGCCTTCTCCGGCGGCGACCAGTCGCCCCACTGGTAGACGACCTGCCCACTGGAGTCGACCAGCGCCGTGCGCTCACCGGGGCCGCCGTCCGTCGTCGTGGGGAGCACCGCCACGAGATCCGCCAGCAGGCGCACCCGGTCGAGCTCCACCACGACCATCCCCCCGTCGGCCTGGCGTCGCCAGAGCATCAGGTTGAGCCCTCCGCCCCAATACCAGATGTGCCAGCCATGGTTCGCCGTCGCGCCGCCCTGCTCTTCGACGTGGACGTAGCGGAAGGCGCGCCCTTCCCACAAGCCGCGCGTCCGTTCCAGGAACTGGCGCTCAGCGGCGCTCGTCGGGCCCTCCCGCGGCGGGAAGACCAGGCGAGCCTCGGCGTCGAAGACCAGGACCTGCCCGAAGGCCCGGGCGCGCCGCGTGAGCCGACGGATCTGCCGCGGATCGTCGGGGAAGGCGTCGGTCGCCGCGAGCAGCTCTCGCTCCCGCGCGGCCATCAGCCGCTCGACCACCGCGCTCGTCTCACCGAGGCGCGCGCGCACCAGCTCCGAGAAGCGGGCGCTCACCTCCGCGCGGCGGTCGGCGGAGAGCCGCGCGCCCAGCCACGCCAGGGAGCACAGCGGCGCCAGGACCAGCGCCACCAACACGAGCAGGAGGCGGAGCCTCAATAGGCCTGCTGCAAGTCGAGCTTGTACTGTTTGCGACGCATCCTCTTGCGCTGCCCCTTCCACTTCGCCGGCGCCAGGTTCTTGGCGTCGTCCTCGTTGGCGGACTTGAGCTGCTCGAGCCGGGTCGATCGCAGCGTGGTGGCGTTGTGGTCGAGCCAGCGCGCGTTCTCGAGCAACAGCTCCCGCGCCTCGCGCAGCTTCCCCTGGTCACGGGCCACGACCGCCTCGCGGTTGCGCTCGTTGCTGACCAGCTCCACCGCGTTGACCACCACGGCGCGATCCGTCCGCCGCTCCATCTCGGCGGCCGACGCCGTGAAGGAGGCGCGCACCGTCGCCGACAGCGAGTCCGTCGCCTTGGTGACCATGTTTCCGTAGGAGACCTCGACCTCGACCACCTCCCGCTCGTCCCCCGGCTCCCCTGCGGGGACCTCCACCTCCACCATCAGGAACTTCTCGCGCCGGCTGATGAGTTGGTTGAGCCGCGCCGTCACCTCCTGACCGACGATGTCGGCGTCGCGACCCAGCACCCGCACCGGCCGCACCCCCGGGGCGCACTTGATGCGCACCGTCACGTCCTGGGCGACCACCGCCGTCACGTCGCCGAACTCCAGGGCGAAGAAGCGTCCCAGATCGTCGGCGCGCTCGACGAAGACGTGGTTGCCGTCGGAGGCCCGTGAGAGGCGCGACATCAGGTCCTCGTTGTAGTCCAGGCCGAGGCCGATGGTGGTCACGGAGACCCCCTCCTTGATGAGCGACATCCCCAGCCGCTCGAGGTCCGAGGGCGCGCTCGGTCCCACGTTGGCCAGCCCATCGGACAGCAGGATCACGCGGTTCACGCGGTTGCGGTCCAGGAACTTCCGCAGCTCGTCGGCCCCCTTGCTCACGCCCGCAAACAGCGCCGTATTGCCCCCCGGCACGATGCGCCGCACGCCCGCCGCGATGAGCGCCCGGTCCGACACCTTCGTCGCCGGAACCAGGACCCGCACCGTGCTGTCGTAGGCCACCACCGAGACGATGTCGTCGGGGCCCATCCGCTCGATGGCCATCAACGTCGCCTCCTTCGCCTTGCGCATCTTCTCGCCCGACATCGACCCCGACTTGTCCAACACGATCGCCACGTTGAGCCGCGCCCGCTCCCCGTTCTTCGCCCGGTCGAACCCGGTCAGCCCCACCTTGAGATAGGTCGTCTCCTTCTTCGCCGCCAGCAGCACCGGCTTCGCCAGCCGAACATCCAGCCGCACCTGTTGCGCCGGAGCGCAGGCGGGCATCGAGAGCAGCAGGGCGGCCAACCCCAGGGTCGCGTTTCGCATCATCGGTCTCCTCTTCTATCCGACGACGAGCGTAGAACGCGACGGTTCAGGCGTGGTCAGGCGGCCGTGAGGACATTGTAAAGAAGGTGTGAGGCGTGGCACGTAGCGCCGATGCAGACTGCACCTTTGTTGGCGTTGCGGGGGGTGCGGGCCGGTTTTGGCGGCCGACCGCTCTTCGCCGACGTGGACCTCGTGATCAACCCCGGCGACCGCGTGTGCCTGGTGGGGCGCAACGGGTGCGGGAAGTCGACGCTGTTGCGGATCGCCGGGGGCGCGCTGGAGCCCGACGCGGGGACCCGGGCCGTGCGCGGCGGCGCGGTGGTGGCCTATCTGCCCCAGGAGCCGGTCGTCGTGGGGGCCACGCTCGGTGACTTCGTCGCCGCCGGGTTACGCCCCGAGCATCGCGGGGAGCGCTTCCGCGCCGAGTCGCTGCTCGCGGAGCTGGGGCTCGACCCCCAGCGGAGCACACAGAACCTCTCTGGGGGTGAGGGACGCCGGGCCTTCCTGGCGCGGACGCTGGCGGCGGAGCCCGACGTGCTGCTGCTCGACGAACCGACCAACCACCTCGACCTGCCGACGATCGAGTGGCTGGAGCGGCGCCTGGCGGCCTTCCGCGGGGGGCTGGTGCTCATCAGCCACGACCGGGCCTTCCTGAGCGGGATCACGCGCGGCATCCTGTGGCTGGACCGCGGCGTCCTGCGGCGAAACAGCAGCGCCGGCTTCGCGGCCTTCGACGCGTGGTCGGAGGCGCTGCTGGCAGAGGAGGCGCAGCAGCGGGCCAAGTTCGACAAGCGCCTCGCGGAGGAGACGCGGTGGTCGCGGGAGGGCATCAGCGCTCGGCGGACACGCAACCAGGGTCGCCTCCGCCGACTGTACGCGCTGCGCACCGAGCGGGCGGAGCAGGTGAAGCGGATCGGGGACGTGAAGCTGGCGGCGGAGCGGGGGGAGGCGTCGGGGAAGCTGGTCATCGAGGCGACGGGGCTGCGCAAAGCCTACGGCGACCGAGTGATCGTCGACGGGTTCGACACGACGATCCTGCGAGGTGACCGGGTCGGCATCATCGGGCCGAACGGGGCCGGGAAGACGACGCTGGTGCGCATGCTGACGGGGGACCTTCGGCCCGACGCTGGGACCGTCCGCACGGGCACCCGCTTGACGACGGTGTATCTGGACCAGCAGCGGGCGCAGCTCGATCCGACGCGGACGGTGTGGGACACGCTGGTGGAGAAGGGGACTGACCAGGTCCTGGTCCAGGGCCGCTCGCGCCACGTGCTCGGCTACCTGAAGGACTACCTCTTCACCCCCCAGCAGGCGCGGACGCCGGTGAGCAGCCTGTCGGGGGGGGAGCGCAACCGGCTTCTCCTGGCGTGGGCGATGCTGCGGCCCTCGAATCTGCTGATCCTCGACGAGCCGACGAACGACCTGGATATGGACACGCTCGACGTCCTGCAGGAGACGCTCGCCGCCTACGAGGGCACCTTGCTCTTGGTGAGCCACGACCGGGACTTCCTGGACCGCGTCGTGACGCAGACCATCGCCTTCGAGGCCGACGGCTCGATCATCGAGTACGCCGGCGGATACACCGACTACCTCTCCCAGCGGGGACCCCGGGCCGAGGCGCGGGGGGTCGTAAAGGCCGCGCGGGAGCGGCCGAAGCGGGCGCGCACGAAGCTGTCCTACAACGAGGCGCGGGAGCTCGAGGGCCTGCCGGAGCGGATCGACGCGGCGAGCGCCGAGGTGGCGCGCATCGAGGCGCTGCTGGAGGACTCCGACGCCTACGCCCGCGACCCGCAGGCCTTCAACGACGCCGCCGCGGGGCTCGACGCCGCCAAGGGGGTCGTCGGCGAGCTGGAGGAGCGCTGGCTGGAGCTCGAGACGCTGCGGGAGTCGCTCACCAGTCAAAGCCAGTGAAGAGGCTGAGCTCGTAGTCGCGACGCGACGAAGGGGCCGCGGTCCGCGCACGGGCCGCCACGACCGTGGCCCCTGGCGGGACGCGAAGCCGCGTAGGGCGTGGTCTCGACACACATTGGCGATCCACTCCAGTTCGCAATGTGATAAAAAGAAGAAATGGAAGCGCCTCGTCTCGTCGAATCTCGCCTCGCGCGGCTCCCGATCTTCCCGGTGGCCGACGTCCAACTCTTCCCCAACGCCCTGCTGCCCCTCCACGTCTTCGAGCCTCGCTACGTCGATCTCATCGAGGACGTGATGGTCGCCGACGCGGCCCTGGCGGTCGCCACGCTGATGCCCGGCTACGAGGAGGACTACAACGGATGCCCCGCCGTCTACCCGGTGATGGGCGCCGGGCTCATCATTCGGGCCCAACGCCTGAAGGGCGGGCGCTGGAACGTCATCGTCCGGGGCACGGACCGAGTCAGGATGTGCGAGGAGCTCGCGCCGGAGCACGCCTACCGGGAGATCAGCGCGCAGCGTCTCGAGCACGACGATCTGGCGGAGGATGACCCGAGGGCCGAGCGGCTCCGCGGCATGCTGCACACGCTCGCGACCAGCGCTCCGCAGACCGCGGAGGCGCTGGGCCACCTCTTGAAGCGCGCCGACACGCCGGCGTGCCTCGCCGATCTCACGGCCGCCCACGCAGTGGGGGACGCCGCCCTCCGCCGCCGCCTGCTCGAGATGCCCTCCGTGGGCCATCGCCTCGAAGTCTGCAGCGACTACCTGGGCAAGATGCTCCTGGAGCTACACGAGGTACAGGGCGGCACCCTGCATTAGGGATCCACGAGCGTCTCCAGCCAGAAGGGCCGCACGTCGTCTTCGTCCACCAGCTCACACTCGAGGTTCTGGAAGCGTGCCCGGATCGCCTCCGGGAGCGCCCGCGGCAGCTCGAAACCGTTGAGCACGCCCCACAACCCGGCCCAGCAACGCGGCACGGTCCATGGATTGTAGCCACCGCCGCCCAAGACGACCGCCACCGGGGAGAGCCCGACGACCCGCTCCACCGCGCCCCAGAGCGCGTGGTTGCTCAGCTCCATCCCTGACAGCGGATCCCCCGCGAGGGCGTCGGCGCCGCAGACCACCACCACGCCCTCGGGCTCGAAGCCGGCGGCCACCGGCATCACGGACCCCGACAACAGCGCCGCCAAGGCCGCGTCGTCGAACCCGCGGGGCACCGGGAAGTTCCTCGCGTTGCCACCCCCCCGGTCATCCGCCGCGCCGGTGTGCGGCCAGCGCTTCGCCTCGTGGACCGAGACCGTCAACACCCGGGGCTCCCCGGCGAACGCGTCTTGCACGCCGTCCCCGTGGTGCGCGTCGAGGTCGACGTAGAGGATCCGCTCGAGGCCGGCGTCGAGGAGCGTCAGGATCGCGAAGACCGGGTCGTTGAGATAGCAGAAGCCGCTGGCGCGGTCCGGCCGGCCGTGATGGGTGCCGCCGGCGGGGTGGAAGGCGAGGGCCCCATCGAGGGCACAGCGCGCCGCGAGGATGGAGCCGCCCACGGTGGTCGCCGCCCGCACGTAGAGACCCCGGAAGACCGGGTTCTCCATCGTCCCCAGACCGTAGCGTTCCCTCGCCTCGGCGGTCGTGCGGCCCCGGGCGCAGACCGCTCGAAAGGCAGCGAGATAGTCGGCCTCATGGAATCGCAGCAGCGTCTCCTCCGTCGCCATCTCCGGCACCCGCCGGACCGAGGGCGGCCGCCAGCCGAGCAGGTCACACAGGTCCAGCGTAGTCCGCTGCCGCGGGATGGAGAGGGGATGGTTCGTGCCCCAGCCCGGCTCACGATAGAGCGGGCTGGAGACGAAGACGGGGGCGCGGTCTCGACTCACGGCGTCGGCTCGCCGGAGAGCATGACACGTCGCGGAGGCGGACGCTTCCCGACCGCGCTACTCGGGGAGCGAGGTGTTGATCGAGCCGTGGATGACCACCGTGTTGTCCGGCGGGGCGATGAGCCGGGCGGAGAAGACCCCACGCACTCGGTCTCCGCCGTCGCGGCCCAACTCCGAGAAGCTCCCGAGGGTCACCGCCGCGCCGGTCAACAACGCGGGGGCGCCGGCGGTGTACGCCAAGCCGTCCTGGGCGAAGTAGCTGACGTTGAATCGGTCCTCCCCGCCGTTGAAGGTGCCCGCCTCCAGCGCGTCGGGGAAGCCGAGCTGGGCCACGACATTGGCGATCTCTCCATCGACGACCAGGTTGAGCGTCATCGCGCCGAAGGCCGAGACCGCGTCCCGGACCACGAGCTCGATGACCTCCCCATCGATGTCGAGGCAGGCCACGCCCTCCCCAGGGTCATCGCCGCAAGCGCCGGAGGTGAGCTCCAGGTCCTCCGCCGGCTCCTCCTCGACGCCATTGCACGTGACGGCGAAGGCCGCAGGGGCCGGCGCCGTCTCCTCGGTGTTGACGTGGCTCAACTCCGCGACGCTGTGGACGCAGAGCTTCACCGGGTCAAACGCCGCGGCGCCAGCGAAGGGGCCACCCTCAATCACGGTGAAGGTCGCCTCCGCGGTGAAGCGGTCGGCCTGCGCGGGGGCTCCCGGGCGCTGCGGGGTGCGCTCCCAGGTCAGGTCACCGGTGATCGACGAGCCGACCTCCGTCGCCACCCCCGGCGCGCCGAGGCCGCTCAGGCTCAAGACGGTGTCGTCGGCGGCGATCCAGCGTCCGGTGTGAATCCCCGCCATCTGGCAGTTGGCGACGCCCCCGGGGAAGACGAAGGACCCGGCGTCCCCGAAGTCCACCGTGAACGGGTCGCCGTGCTCGGGGATGCTCCCGCAGGGGCTCTCCCCCTCCCCTTCGCCCTCCCCTTCGCCTTCGCCCTCCCCTTCGCCCTCGCCCTCCCCTTCGCCTTCGCCTTCGCCTTCGCCTTCGCCTTCGCCCTCGCCCTCGCCCTCGCCCTCGCCCTCGCCCCCCGCGTCGACCGCGTCGTCGCCTCCGCTGCCGTCGCCGCTGTCACAGCCGCCCATGGCGAACCCCAGCGACATCGCGAGGGCCAGGGTGAGCACGTGCAAGTAGTCCATCGTCTTCTCCTCGGAAGTAGGTGTGAGGCGGGGCACAGCAGCTTCCATGCCAGCGCGGCGCGGTCCTGGCGCCGCGGGGCCCGGCGACGCTCGCGGCGATGGGCGCCCTTTCGCGATGGGCGGGCGCCCACCACTTGCCGTACCGGCCCCTACGCGCTACGCACAGCGGATGCTGTCGATACACACCGATCCGCCCGCCGCGTCCGACGACACCTCCATCTTCGTCGACGCTCGTGCGCTCTGTCCGCCCGGCGCCGAAGGCGATGATCGACTGGGCCCCGCGCTGGTCGCGGTGCGGCGACTCGCCGACGCGGGCGTGACCCGCTTCGATGTCCTCTTGCCCGAGGGCTACCCCGCCGAGCGCGCCGCATTCTTGCTTCGAACGCGCGCGGCCCAGCGCGTGGTGGGCGCGACGCCTTGGACGCCACAGGCGCCGCGCATCGAGACGCCGCGGTTGACGCTCACCTACCCGACCGCCGCGCAAATGCGGGGCTACTACGACGCCATTGTGGGCACCTCGATCTTCGAGACGCTCATCTGGGAGGGGCCCGACGATCCGGAGTCGCTCCCCGACTATTGGCTTCGCGTCAGCCAGACCGCGATCCTGGCGCCTGCGGACGACGTGCACTTGTCGGTGGTCGTTCGAGACAGCGGCGCCGTCGCCGGGGGGATCAGCCTCCGCCGGAAGGGGCCCGACGGCTGCTTCGACGTGGGCTACGCCTTCGCCCCGGCATTCCACGGCCAGGGATACGCGACCGAGGCGGTGGGCGCCCTCGTCGACTTTGCCTTCCGTGAGCACGCCGTGGAGCGGATCTACTCGGACATCTTCGTGGGCAACCACGCGTCCCGGCGCGTCGTGGAGAAGCTGGGCTTCACCTTGGAGGGCACCCTCGAGCGTGCCGTGGAGAAGCGTGGCGTCTGGATCGACGAGTGGATGCTCTCGTTGGTCCGACCGCGTTGGCTCGCGCGCGAAGAAGGGCGGAGACGGACATGACCGACGCGACCCGCATCACCACGGAGCGCCGAGGGCGAGTGCTGCTCATCGGGCTGAACCGCCCCGAGAAGATGAACGCCCTCGACATGCGCATGATGGGCGAGCTGGCCACCGCCTATACGGCCTACGAGGAAGACGACGCCCTGCGCTGCGCGGTCCTCTTCGCCCACGGAGACCACTTCACGGCGGGACTCGATCTCGCCGACGTCGGCCCCGCCATGGCGCAAGGGCGGGCGGCGTGGGCCGCGGCGGATGTGAACCCCTGGGCGACCAACGGGAGGCGGCGCACCAAGCCGTTGGTCGCGGCGGTCCACGGGCGCTGCCTCACGGCGGGCATCGAGTTGATGCTCGCGACCGACATCCGGCTGGCGGCGGAGGGCACGCGCTTCGGGCAGATCGAGGTCCTGCGCGGCATCTTCCCCTTCGGGGGCGCCACCGTCCGGTGGCCGGCGCTCACGGGCTGGGGCAACGCCATGCGCTACTTGTTGACGGGGGACACCCTCGACGCCGCGGAGGCGCTGCGCATCGGACTGGTGCAGGAGGTGACGACGCCGGAGGCGCTGCTGGACCGCGCCATCGAGTTGGCGCAGCGCGTCGCGAAGGCGGCCCCCTTGGGGGTGCGCGCGACGCTGAAGTCCGCGTGGATGGCGGAGGCGGAGGGGCCGTCGGCGGCGATCGACGACCTCGCGCCCGAGATGGCGGCGATCTTCGCCACCGCCGACGCCCAGGAGGGGCTCATGTCGTTTCTCGAGCGGCGCGAGGCCGCCTTCAAAGGGTCTTGAGGCTCAGCGCGTGTAGAGGATGCGCTCCCAGTCGGCGCCGTCGCCATTCTGGAGGAAGGTGTCCTCCCCGCAGTTCCAGCCACCGGCGATCTCGTTGGGCGCGGCGCCGGGCGCCTCCATGTGCCAGCACATACGGGGCGCCCGCGGCGCAGCGACGTCGCAGGTGTTGCGGTTGACGGCCGAGCCGCCGGGGGCGAAGCCCCAGGAGCGGTTGGGCGAGAAGTACCACTCGACGTCGTTGTGCGTGTGGGAGGCGTTGACGCCGTCGCCGACGTCCGTCAGCACCTCCGCCGACTCACCCTCCGCCGCGAGGAGCAGGTTGGGCTCGCCGAAGCGCCGGCAGGCCATCATCAGGCGCTCGCCGTCACACTCGTTCATGACGTCCGGCATCGGGTGGCCCGCGTCGTTGTAGGCGCTGGACCAACAGGGGCGCCACCCGCGGTCGAGCACGTCGTCCTCCGGCACGTCGTGCTGGACGCCGGCGACGACGCAGACCTCGTCTGTGACGTGGATCGGGAAGGTCAACCTCGCCCGTGCGCCGTGGTTGTCGCTGACCTCGACCTCGACCTCGTACTGCCCGGGCGTGTCGGTGGAGAAGCTGACCTGCGCGCCTTCGCCCGCGATCTCGGCCTGAGCGCCCTGGGGCCCCGAGACGATGGCCCAGGCGTAGCTCAGCGGGTCGTCGTTGGGATCGCTGGCGACGACGTCGATGACCGCGTCCTCGCAGACGGTGATGAACTTGCTCGGCGCGATGTCGAGATCGTCGATGTGGGGCGGGTCGTTGAGCGCGGCGACGACGTCGAGGCCGCCGGAGGGGTCACCTTCGCATTGCAGGTAGAGGACCCCCTCCGCGGTCTGCTCGGCGATGACCTCGAAGACGTCGGAGCCCGAGGCGCACTCCGCCGAGGGCTCACCGTCGGCGTTCTGAGGCGTCGCGCACACCAGGTACTGGCCCGGCTGGAGGACGAAGAGGCCGTCGGCGAAGGCGTGCTCGGAGTCGTCGCCGGCCAGCCATGCCGGCAGCGCCTCGTCCTCGAGCACGGAGGTCCGCGACGTCGTCGGTTCGTCGTCGCAGGTCGCGTCGGGGTTGGCGCCGAGGTCGTGGACGTCGAAGCGCACGGTGGCCACGTCGTGGCGCAGGTCGCTGGCGACCATCATCGACTGGAGCATCCCCGTCGTCTGGGGCGGCTCCGCCTCGGTCTCGGTGTCGCACCCGAAGGCGGCGACGGCGGCGGCGATGGTGAAGAGTTGAACTCGCATCTAGGACTCCCTCCCTGGGGGTTTCAAGGACGGCCGTCGTGGGCGCTGATGGCTCGCGACGACCAACTCGGAAGCGAGTCTTTCGGACCGGAGCGCGGAGGTCGATTACGGGCGAGAACACCCGATAACATGCGCGCGTGTTTCGACTCTGGCTCCTGCCCGCGGTGTTGCTCGCCGCTCCGCTCGATGACGACGCCTGCCCGCCGGGCAAGGTGCGCAACGAGGACACCGGCGGCGCCTGCTGCTGGGAGGGGCAGGCATGGTCGGCGCGCTTTGGGCGCTGCGTCGGCGTGGCGGAGTGCCCCAAGGGTTTCATCCCCAGCGACGACGGCGAGGACTGCGCGCGCGGCGGCTGCGATGGCGGCAAGGTGCCCGACGACGCGACCGGGGCGTGTTGCTGGCCGGGGCAGACCTGGAGTGGGCGCAAGCGCGCCTGCGTCGGCGAGCCATCGTGTCCGCCGGATCTGGTGGCGAAGGACGGCGAGTGCGTCGCCGCGCCGCCCCCCAAGCCCGTCCTCGTCCCCGAGCCGGCGCCGGAGCCCTACGTCGCCATCGCCCCCGGTGAGTACGTTCGCGTCGAGGCGGGGACCTACGAACGGGGCTCACCGCCCCTCGAGGCGGGTCGCTTCAAGAACGAGCGCCGCCATCGGGTCACGCTGACGCGCGCGTTGTCGGTGAAGGTCACGGAGGTGACGCAGGGCGAGTGGGCGCGCCTCGCTGGCTACAGCCCCGCGCGCTTCGATGCCTGTGGCGACACCTGCCCGGTCGAGCGGGTCAACTTCTACGAGGCGCTCCAGTACACCAACCGCCTCTCCAAGGCCGAGGGGCTGCCCCCGTGCTACACGCTGCGGGGTTGCACCGGCACCATGGGCGGCGGCTGCGAGGGCGCCTCGCTCGCCTGCGCCGGCGACTACGTGTGCGCCGACGTCATCGACTACAAGCTCGACTGCACCGGCTACCGACTCCCGACGGAGGCCGAGTGGGAGTACCTCGCCCGGGCCGGCGTCGAGGGCGCCCGCCACGGAGCGCCCGGGGCCATCGCGTGGTACGCAGAGAACGCGGGCGGGACAACCCACGCCGTGTCGGGCAAGGCGCCCAACGCTTGGGGTCTCCGCGACGTGCTGGGCAACGTGATGGAGTGGACCTGGGACGGCTTCTCCCGCTATCCACGGCGGGTCCCCAAGGATCCCGCGGTGATGCGGGGGATCGCGCGGGTGGTCCGCGGCGGCGCCTGGAACGCCGGGATCGCCCACCTCCGGTTCGCCCTGCGCGCCCAGGTCGACGCGGCGGGGCGATCCGCCGCCCTCGGCTTCCGACCGGTGCGCACGGTGGAGTAGCGAGATGTACTCAGGGCTGAAGCCCGTATCCCGATTGCCGTAGTTATAATATAGAGCGCCGAGATGGTGCCGAAGCGCACTCCGATGGCCAAGATCTGTACGGAGGGGCCTTCCGCCACGCGCTCAGGCTGGTGCTCGTGGACATCGCTGGCGACGCCGAGAGCTTCGCCGACTTCGAGGCGCGCGCAACGGCTCCATCACGGTGAGGCGCGTGCAACCCCGGGCAGACGCGAACCCGACCGAACCGGCGTCCCCCGTCATCGCCGCATAGGGCCCTGGAGTGTCGTCCAGCGGAACCATCCAGTTGTCGGCCCTCTCGGACCTCGCGGCAAGCGCAGGCCCATGCGCCCGGAGCACCATCGCCACGCTGTGACGGACCGCTTCCGGCCGGCGCGTGGGGTCGAGTAGAGTGGGCGGATGCCACGCATCCTGATCGCCTGCCTGCTCCTCGGCTGCGCCACCGAGCTCGAGACGCCCCCCCCCGACGACGCGCGGTGCTCCGAGTGCAGCGCGGGCGATCGACGCTGCGGCGGTGACGATCGCGAGATCGTGTGCGAGGACCTCAACGAGGACGGCTGCTACGAGTGGAGCACCGCGCGCGTCTGCGCGAGCGGGCGCTGCATGGAAAACGCGTGCGTCGTCGGCTGCGCCCATGAGTGCGCCCCCGCCGAGGCCCTGTGCGAGGCCGGGGGGCGCCGCACGTGCATCGCCGACGCGGAGGGGTGTCGCACGCTGAGCGGCGCGATGCCATGCGGGGCCGACGAGCGCTGCGACGACGGCGCCTGCGTGCCGAACGATCGGCCCTGCGAGGACGCGTGTCCGCGGGACCGCGAGACGGTGTGCACCGACGACGGTGGAGTGCGCTCCTGCGGCCAACACGATGAAGACCGGTGCCTCGAGTGGTCGGTGACGAGCCCCTGCCGGGCGGGGACGGCGTGCAACGGCGGGGTGTGCATGCCGCTGTGCCAGGACGCGTGCGGCGAGGGGGATCGGAGCTGCTCGGGGAACGCCGTGGCGGTCTGCGCGGACTTCGACGGGGACGGGTGCCGGGAGTTCGGGCCGACCACGCCGTGCGCGGACAGCGAGCGCTGCGACGGGGGGCGGTGCGTCCCGCAGGAGCAAGCCTGCGAGCAGGAGTGCGCGCAGATCGGCGACACGGTCTGCGATCGCCTGGCGCTGCGCACGTGCGGCGACTTCGATGGTGATCCGTGTCGCGATCTAGGGCCGGCGGTGGCCTGCGGCGACGATGAGTTCTGCGAGGTCGGGGCCTGCGTCCCCGTGTGCCAGGACGAGTGCGTCGAGGGCGCGGGGCGCTGCGGTGAGATCGGGGTCCAGACCTGCGGGGCCCACGACGAGGATCCGTGCCTCGAATGGGGTCCGCAGACCCGGTGCGAGGACGACGAGCGTTGCGACGAGGCGCGCTGCGTCGACGCCGACGAGGCCTGCCAGGACGAGTGCGACCGCGACGCGCTGCGCTGCGCTGCGGGGGGCATATCGGCCTGCGGTGACCACGACGACGACGAGTGCCGGGAGTGGGGACCCGCCGAGCCGTGCGGGGACATCGAGCGCTGCGAGGACGGGGCGTGTCGGGAGCGCGAGCCGCCGGGGCGGATCTTCATCAACGAGCTCTTCTATCGACCCGACGGCCGCGACGCGCCGAAGGTCTTCATCGAGCTCTGGGGCCCGCCGAACGCGGATCTCGCGGGCTTCGAGCTGGTGGGAGTCAACGGCGCCAACGGACGGGACTACGCGGTGATCCCGCTGGAAGGGTCCACCGATCGCGAGGGGTTCTTCGTGGTGGCCCACGTCGACGCGGAGCCGGCGTTGGCGGCGATGGCCACCCAACTCCACCGGCGGGCGGATATGCAGAACGGGCCGGACTCGGTACAGATTCGGTGGGGGAATCAGCGCATCGACTCCCTCGGCTACGGCGAGTTCGACGACGGCGATGTCTTCGCCGGCGAGGGCGAGCCGGCGGCGGGCGTGCCCGATGGGCGCAGCCTGACGCGCGACGCGCGACACATCGACAGCGACAACAACGAACGAGACTTCAGCGAGGCCGATCCCAGCCCGGGGCGGTGAGCGCGCGGAATGGAGACCATATGAAGCGGCGCGACTTTCTAACCGGCGCGGCGGCGGCGGGGCTCGTGGCGTGTGGCAACGAGGGGGGCGGCGCGCCAGCGGTACACACGGGGAAGAGGCTGCGCTGGCGGCTCGCCTCGAGCTTCCCGCGATCCCTCGACACGATCTACGGCTCCTCGGAGGTCTTCGCCAAGGAGCTGAAGGCGATGACCGGCGGTCGCTTCGATGTGCGGGTCTACCCGGCCGGAGAGCTGGTGCCGGGGCTCCAGGTGATGGACGCGGTGCAGCGCGGGACGGTCCAGATCGGGCAGACGGGGAGCTACTACTACACCGGCAAGCACCCGGCCCTCGCCTTCGACACCTGCGTCCCCTTTGGGCTCACGGCGCGGCAGCAGAGCGCGTGGCTCCTCGAGGCCGGCGGGCTGGAGCTGATCAACGGCATCATGGCGGACTTCGGGATCACCAGCTTCCCGTCGGGCAACACGGGCGTGCAGATGGGGGGCTGGTTCAAGCGTGAGATCGGGGGCCCGGAGGATCTGAAGGGGCTCAAGATGCGCATCCCCGGGATGGGCGGCGAGGTGATGAGCCGGCTGGGGGTGTCGGTGCAGGTCATCGCGGGGGGCGAGATCTACCCGGCCTTGGAGCGAGGGGCGATCGACGCCACGGAGTGGGTGGGGCCCGCCGACGACGAGAAGCTGGGCTTCCACAAGGTGGCGAAGAACTACTACTACCCCGGCTGGTGGGAGCCCGGGGCCTCGCTGTCGCTGTACGTGAACACGGCTCAGTGGGAGACGCTGCCGGCGGAGTACAAGGCGGCGTTCGCGGCGGCGGCGCGCTCCGCCGGGGTGGCGATGCAGACTCGCTACGACGCGCTGAACCCGCCGGCGCTGGAGCGGATCCTGGCGTCGGGGGTCCAGATGCGACCCTTCGAGGACGCGCTGATGCGGGCCGCGGCGGACGCGTCCGTGGCGATGCTCGAGGAGAACGCGGCGAAGAACCCCGCGTATCGCAAGGTCTACGAGCACTGGTCGAAGTTCAGGAAGGCGAGCTACCGCTGGTTCTCCGGGGCCGAGCTGGCCTACGCGCGGTTCAGCTTCACCTCGTGAGGAGCCAGGTGACGAGGCCGGGAAACGCGATGACGAGGCCCAGGGCGATGACCTGGATGGCGATGAAGGGCAGCACACCGCGATAGATCGCCGTCGTCGGGACCTCCTCGGGGGTGACGCCGCGCAGGTAGAACAGCGAGAAGCCGAAGGGGGGCGTGAGGAAGCTCGTCTGGAGGTTCATCGCCACCATCACGCCGAACCACACGAGATCGATGCCCAACAGGCGCGCCGCGGGGACCAGCAGCGGCAGGATGATGAAGGCGATCTCGAAGAAGTCGATGAAGAAGCCCAGCACGAAGATGGTGAGGTTGGCCACCACCAACAGGCCGAGGCGACCGCCGGGCAGGTTGGTGAGGAGCTCCTCGATCCAGACGTCGCCGTAGAGCCCGCGGAAGACGAGGGCGAAGGCGGTCGAGCCGATGAGGAGGAAGATGACCATCGCCGTGAGGCGCGTCGTCTCCTCGCAGGTGGAGCGGAGGGCCTCGACGCTCATGCGCCGGTTCACGACCGCCAGCACCATCGCTCCGACCGCCCCGAGGGCGCCGGCCTCGGTGGGCGTCGCGACACCGGCGAAGATGCTGCCCAGCACCAGCAGGATGAGGAACAGCGGCGGCAGCATGACCAGCACCACCTTGCGGGCGAGCTCGGCGCCGGGGATGTCGCGCTCCTCGGGCGGGAGCGCCGGTGCCTTGGCTGGGCGTAGGACCGCGACCGCGACGACGTAGATCGCGAACATCAGCGCGAGCATCACGCCGGGCGTGAGGGCGCCGACGAAGAGGTCGCCCACCGAGACGCCGAGCTGATCGGCGAGGACCACCAGGACCACGCTGGGGGGGATGATCTGGCCGAGGGTGCCCGAGGCGGTGATGACGCCGCAGGTGAAGGACTGGTCGTAGCCGTAGCGGAGCATGACGGGCATGGAGATGAGCCCCATCGCCACCACGGAGGCGCCGACCACGCCGGTGGCCGCGGCCAGCAGCGCCCCGACGAAGACCACCGCCAGCGCCAGCCCTCCGCGGAAACGGCCGAAGAGGAGGCCGATCGTGCGCAGGAGGTCCTCTGCGAGCTTGGAGCGCTCGAGCATGGTGCCCATGAAGATGAAGAAGGGCACCGCGAGCAGGACGTAGTTCGACATGATGCCGAAGATGCGCTCGGGCATCGCGTTCATGAGCGCCCAGTCGAAGTAGCCAGCGCCGACACCGATGGCCGCGAAGCCGAGGGCGGTGCCGCCGAGGGCGAACGCCACCGGGTAGCCCGTGAAGATGAGGACGAAGGCGACCACGAACATGAGGGGGCCGAGCCAGTCGATGCTCATTGTTCCCGCTCAATCGCCGCTGGGCTCGGTTCCCGCTCAATCGCCGCTGGGCTCGGTTCCCGCTCAATCGCCGCTGGGCTCGGTTCCCGGCCAAACACACGGGCCGCGTGCTTGATCGCCTGGGAGATGCCTTGGAGGCCCAGCAGGATGAAGCACACCAGGATCGCCGACTTGATGGGATAGCGCGGGAGGCCTCCGGGGTCTGGGGAGATCTCGCGGACGCGCCACGACTCGGTGACCGCCGGCCAGGTCACCCAGAGGACGAAGGCGCAGAAGGGCAGCAAGAAGAGGAGCGTCCCCACGAGATCGATCCATGCCTTCGCGCGGTCGCCCAAGCGCCCGTAGAGGACATCGACGCGGACGTGGCGATCCTCGCGGAGCGTCGACGCCGCCGCGAGCAAGAACAGGACGCTGAAGAGGTACCACTGGAGCTCGAGGTAGGCGTTGGAGCTGAGGTTCGCGCCGACGAAGCGACCGCCATAGCGCGCAACGGCGTTCCAGGCGCCGACGCACACCATCACCAGGGAGAGCCACGCGACCCAGCGACCGATGCGCGCATTGAGCGCGTCGATGCGGGCGGAGAAACGGAGCAGAGCCGACATCGCGCAGAAGATGCCACGATTGGGCGTCGTAGGGCAGCCGCAGGCGAGCCTCGACCGCTGAGGAATGGCTGAGTAGGATCAGGAGGTGTCGCTGCTCGACGAACTTCGGAATCTACTGACACGGGACGAACGCCACCCGCTACCTGCCCTGCCGGAAGGGATGGAGGCGTTCGGCCGAGCGACGGTGTTCCGCACCCTCGAACGGTTCGAGCGTGAGGGCTCCCGGACTCCGAGGGCGGCGAAGGCGCTCCGCAGACTGCACCAGAGGTGGACTGGTCCCGGGTACCTGTCGTCTTTCGTGCGCTATACCTGCGCGGAGCTATCGAGCGGACTCGCCGTGGAGTGGCTGCTGCACCTCGAGGTCGAACGCTCCACCGGGGCGGGAGACCCGTGGCGAGTCTGCCGTGCGGTCGCTCGGAGCCTGCTCGACGCTCGTGTTCTCGCGAACGAGGACTGGGAGCACGCAGAGCGAGAAGAGGGCGTGGTCGTGCCGACGGACGGAGCTCTCCGGCGGATGCGACGACTGGGGGTGGTCCGCCTGATCGAGGAGGGCAACCATGGGTTGGCCGGCTGGGGCTGGGCGCTCCTCCCACTCGGCGAGTTGCTCCTCCCGAGGGTCCTCCAGGAGCCGCCAACGGCGATGCATCATCTGGCGCGAGCGGCCGGCGACGATGACAGCGGCGTGGCGCTCAGCGGTCGCGTCGATGGGCTGCGCTCGACACGGGCCACGTTTGGTTTCTCCCGGCTCGTTTCGCACGAGCTACGCAACGCCATCGGTCCGCTGCGAGCCGCGCTCGTGCCTATCCTCGAAGCTGCACGGGGGCACGTCGCGGGCCACGATCACCTCGCCGCCCGAGTTCGGCGCGGCCTCGCCCGGCTCGAGGACTTCGCCGACCAGACTGCTCGTCTTGGTCGACACGGAGGGGACGCGGAGGCTTGCTCCGTGGCCCGGTGTATCGAGGACGCCGTTCGAGACACCGCTCATGAGCGCGATGGCCGTTTGCGAGCCGAGCGCGAGCTCGTCGAAGCGGAGGTCTGGGGGCAACCGCAGCGCCTGGTCGTAGCGTTCGCCAACGTCGTTCGGAATGCGGCGCAGGCAGCGCGCGAGACCGGCGGCGTCCTGCGCACATCGGTGGCCCTCGACGGGGAGGACGTCGTCGTCGTGTTCTCGGACGACGGCCCAGGCGTCCCCCCAGGTATCCTCCCTCGCGTCTTCGAGCCTGGATTCTCGACTCGCGGCGGCAGCGGGCTCGGACTCACCCTGGTACGAGAGCTCGTCTGTGAGGAGATGAACGGCCATCTCGATGTGGAACCCACCCCGGGCGGGGGCGCTACCCTCCGCATCCGGTTTCCCACTCTAGGAGCAGCGGAATGAAGGGGCGAGTCCTCGTCGTCGACGACGAGTCGGACTGGATCGAGACCTTTGCACAGTGGCTTGAGCCGGAGGGCTACGCCGTTCGTGGCGTGCGCACTGGTGAGGAGGCGCGCACCGAGGTGCTTGACTGGTCCCCCCACGTGTTGCTCGTCGACCAGAAGCTGGAGGGCCCGGGCGGACGCGGACTGGGGCTCTCCCTGATCGGGCGCCTCCTCGCCGAGCAGCCCACCGCGCAGGCTGTCCTCGTCACGGGCTTTGCCTCGTCCGAGGCCATCACCCGAGCGTTCTCGGCGGGAGCGTCGGACTACTTCGAGAAGAACAGGCTGCTCGAGTCCCGCTTGCGAGCCAAGCTCCCGGTCCTCGTCGCCGCTTCCGAACACGCGAGGGGCGAGCTCGATGTCGAGGAAGCGGAGGCCCTGCTACGAGCCGCTTGGGCGCGCGCGCAACGCGAGACTCATTCGCAGAGGAAGGGGGCCGCGCTCGAGGAGGCTGTCCAACGGCTCTTCAGCTCGGTTCCAGGCTTCACCCACACGCGGACCAACGCATCGAACGCCACCGAGGAGATCGACGTTCTGGTCACGAACCGTTCCAGCGACCCGTTGTTGCAGCGGCAGAACGCATCGAGCACGCCGTGGTGGGGGGCTGACGCCTGACGATGCGGCGGAGCTCGATCTTCATGGCGTTGTTGTTGCTCGCCTGCTCGGACGCGACGACGTCGGGTGAGGCGGCGTCGGCCGATGTGCCGACGCGGCGGCTGGATCCCGGACGGGACGCGGTCGCGCAAGACGCCGTCGGACCGCCGGCGGATGGGGCGGCGCCGGGCTGTCTGGCGGACCACGGGATCGTCGCCGGGCGCCGGGCCGAGACCGGGCCCGAGGGTCGCGCGGCGTTGTACGACGCGGCCAGCGAGACCTATCTCTCCCTCGTCGCGGTGGACGCCGCGGGGATGCCGTTGGTGGAGGCGACGGTACACCTCGTCACGGATGGGACGGTCTTCACCGCGCTGGTGACGGCGCCGGGGCGGCTCCCGACGCTGGTCAACGCGGTGGGGGCGCCGCGGCTGGCCTTCGGCCTCGACGCTCAGGTCCAACTACACGAGGGGGTGGCGGCGGTGGAGGGGCGCGCCCCCACGGTGGTGGCCCCTGATTGTCTGCGGCCGGGAATGGTCCTGGAGCTGCACTCGCGACACCTGCCCGTGAACCGCGGCGTCGCGCGGCTGCTGGTGTCGCCGTGGCTCGATCAGCGATGCCCGGGCGACGGCTGGGAGGCGAGCTGCGCGGTCGTGGAGGGTCTCGCCGAGCGCCTCGGTGACGAGCTGCCGGTGGGGCTCGCGGTGCGAACGGAGGCGCCGGAGCTGGGCGGACTGCAGGGGCTCGGGAGCCTCGACGCCGATTGGAGCGCGCTGCGGGCCGCGAGCTGCGCCGAAGCCCTCGGCGCTTCGTTGGTGCGCTGGGCCGAGTCCGAGGCGCTCTTGGCGCGCCTCCGGGTCGTCGCGCAACGTACGGAGCTGCTCCTGGTCCGCCTCTCGCGAGATGCGCCGGGCGCGGTCGCCGGCGCCAGCGACGAGCTGGCGAGCCTCCTGGTGCCCCTGGCGCGGATCGCGTGGCTCCTGCGCACCGGCGGGATCGACCTGCACCCGGAGTCGACGGGGCAGCGCTTCCTGGCGCGCAACGCCTTCCTCGGCGCGGTGGAGGCGGTCAAGGCGTACGCCGACGGGATCCCCCACGGGCTCGCCTTCGACGCGCCCTACGAGGCGCTCCTTCTCGGGGGAGAGGTGCCGCCGATCGACGGGCTCGCCTTTCGATTGTCGAGAGAATCGGGCCTCGGGGTCGACTGCGCGATGGCGGTAGTCACCGATCTCGACGCGGGGCTCACGATCACCGTCGATACAGCGGTGCTGCGAATGCTCGACGTCCTCGAAGCGGGGCTCAGCCACATCGAACGCCACTGGCCAGACCCGGGGGACGCCGGGCCATCCCCCGACGCTCAGATCGACGCCGGACCGCCCCCGGACGCGGGGCCGCCCGCCCCCGACGCCTTCGTCCCGATGGGGCCCGAGTGCCTCGCCGACGCCGACGAGCCCAACGACGAGTGGCCGCCGTTGGTCGAGGGGCGCCACCCGGTGGGTGGCGTCGAGCTCGACGAGCTCACCCTGCTACCCGACGACGAGGACTGGTACATCTACGAAATCGAGAACCCGAGCCTCGACGTCCGCGTCCGACTCGACGCCTCCGACCACTGCGGCGGTCACCCCGGCGTGCGCGTCTGCGTCGAGCTGTGGAAATGGAGCTGGGTGATGGACCAGGGGTTGGAAGAGGGCCCGGAGCGCCTGCGACGCCCCATCTGCGGGCCGGTCGCAGACGGCCTCGACACCGGTCGCTTCGGCGCCGACGGGCTCGCCAACCAACCGTGGATCGCGGTGCTGGTGCATGTCTACCGTGAAGACGAGCGACGAAGCCCCGCCGCCTACCAGCTCGTGCTGAGCCATTGATGGTCCCGACCGATCCCGGCCACGACCTCGTCGGACGCACGCTCGCCGGGCGCTACGAGGTGCTGGACCGCATCGCCCGCGGCGGGATGGGCGTCATTTACAGGGCGCGACAGGTCCCGGTGGACCGGGTCGTGGCGTTGAAGGTGATGAGCCGGCTGCTCTCGGACAACGAGTATGCCCGCAAGCGCTTCTTCCGGGAGGCGCGCGTCGTCAGCGGGCTGCGCCACCCGAACACCGTCACGCTCATCGACTTCGGGCAGACGCCCGACGATCTGCTCTACCAGGTCTTCGAGTTCTACGACGCCCCGGCGCTCATCGAGTTGATGCGCGCCCCGATGGATCCCGGCCAGACGATGCGGCTGGGGCGCCAGATCGCGGGCTCGCTGCTGGAGGCCCACGAGCAGGGCATCGTCCACCGCGACATCAAGCCGGAGAACGTGCTGGTCGACACCGTCGATGGGGTCGAGTTCGCCCGCGTCCTCGACTTTGGCATCGCCCGATCCAAGAAGCTCGACGAGGCGCTGACGGCCTCCGGGGTGCTGGTCGGCACGCCCGAGTACGGCTCACCGGAGCAGGCCCAGTCGAGGCCCGTCGACCACCGCAGCGACATCTACAGCCTGGGCGTGCTGCTGTTCGCGATGCTCACCGCGCAGCTTCCGTATCTGGGGACCTCGAAGGTCATGCTGATGATGGCGCACGTGCGCGCGCCCATCCCACGCGTCTCGGAGCGCGGCGTCACCGTCGAGGGCGATCTCGAGGATCTGGTCACGCGGATGATGGCGAAGGCGGCCGACGACCGACCGCAGTCGATGTCGATGGTGCGAGACACCCTCGACGAGCTGCTCGAGCGCACGCTGGTCAGCTATGAGCCGCTGCCGCGGGAGCCGACCGTGGTGCCCGCCGACACCGTCACCGACGACGGCCCGCCCGCGGCGCTGGTCGAAGGCGCGACCCGCTGGTTGAAGCGCGTGGTGGGCGAACGCTCGGCCACGCTGGTCGAGGGCTCAGAGCCGGACCACGACCTCGACCGGCAGACCCAGCCCATCACGGATGGTGACGAAGACCCGACCCACCCCCGGGGGGATGGCGACGACTAGCTCCGGCGAAGGCCCCGCCGGTGCGAGGGGGATGCGCAGCCCTTCGCGCTCGAAGGCGAAGGCATAGGACAGCGGCCCGTCGTCGTCGACGAACCCCTCGCAGCGGATCGCCGTCAGCCCGCCGGCGGCTTCGGCCGCGCACCCACCGCCCCGCGGCGGCGCGTTGACGTCGACGGCCAGCTCGTCCGCCCCCACGCCGGCACAGTCGCTGGCCTCGAGCCGAAAGCGCAGCGAGGCGCCCGGCTCCAGCGCGCCGGGCACCACCAGCAGGGTGGGCGCCGTGTCCCCGGCGGGGGCAACTTCGCGGCTCCCGAGATCGAGCTGCCCCGTGGCCTCGCGCCAAGACAGCGTCGGTGCCTCCTCGCCGCGGGGGGCGATCGCCGCCCGCAGCCTCAGCTCGCGGCGCGGATCGACTCGAGCCTCCGCCGGCGGCGCGATGGCCACCACCGGAGGCGCGGGGACGTGGCACAGGGCCTCGACGATCTTGACGTCGGCCTGGGCCTCCGCGACACGGTCACCGTGGCTCAACCTGAGCGTGAAGACGTGGCCCCCGAGGGTCAGCGCCCGCGCGGGGATCGTCAGCATCGGCTCCCCCGCGAGCTGAAGGTCACAGGCCCCCTCGTCCTGCTCGCAGCGCCACTCGAAGCCGTAGCCGTCGGCGGCGCGCAGGGGCTCGTCCCCCGGCGCGTCCGGATCCCGGGACGCGCTCGCGTCGAGCCGCAGGTCGCGGTCGATGGGGTGCTCGCGGTCGCCGCCGGCGATGGCAGGTTGGAGCGCGCCCGGCAGCACCTCGACCTCGATCGAGGCGTGCCCGACGGAGTCGGGGGCCTCGACCAGCCACGCCGAGAAGGTCACCACATAGCTCTCGCCGGGCTCGAGGACCCCCGGCGGGAGGTCGAGGACCGCGCCCTGGATCTCGGCGGCCTCCGGCAGCACCGGATCGGCGGCCCACCCGAAGGCGACGGCGCGCGGCTCCCCCGTGCAGCTCACGGCGCGCGCCTCGCCGTGGAGCGTCAACGGGCGCCCCCGCGAGGTCTCGATGTGTTCACCCTCGAGGAGGTGCACCGCCGGCGCCGGCAGCGCGGCGCGGCTGACCTCGACGCGCACGGTGTCGCTGTGCCCCTCGCGATCCGAGGCGGTGACCGCGAAGCCGTAGGTCGTCTCGGGCCGCAGCATCGATGCGGGGATGATCAGCACCGGGCCCGGCGTCGCGGACGCGCGCGCGGTGAGCGCCTCGTCGCTTCCCGCAGGCGCGTCCACCGTCCACGCGAAGCGGAGGCGGTGCCCGGTGGAGAGCGACGCGTCGAGGACCAGCACCTCGCAGGCTCCGACGGAGGCCGGCGCCTCCAACACCGCGATGACCGGCTCCGGTGGGCCCGGCCTCCCGTCGGGGCCGCCCCCGTCGACCATCGCGCCGTCGGTGGGGAGGGTCGCGTCGGGGAGCGCGGTGTCGCCGCTCGGGCGTGGCCTTCGGACGTCGTCGGCGCGCGCGTCGGCCCCGATGTCGGCCACGTCGATGGGATCACCGTCGTCACAGCCGAGGGCGAGCGTCAGGAGCAGGGCCCACCTCATGTGTCGCCCTCCGCCCGCAACCCGTCGAGCTCGGCGAGGGCGCCACGCACCACCGAGAACCGGCGCAGCGCCATGCGGCCGGTCTGCGCCGTCGCGTCGTCGGCGTAGACCCGCCACTCGATGGCCGCCTGCCCGGAGCGGATGCTCGCCGCGTTGGCGGCGTGGAGCACGACCCAGAAGCGGAGGAAGAAGATCTCCTGGCCAGGGAAGAGCGGGTAGGGGTGATAGCGGAAGAAGTCGAGCTCGCCGGGGCGCTGCGTGAGGCGGACGTCGGTGTCATCGAGCACGCGCCGACGGATCTCACTGTTGATCACCGGGCGGGGCAGGATGACCTCCGCGCCGACGTGTCGGGCGAGGTTGGCGCCCTGGTTCGAGACGTAGGCCTGGAGACAGATCGTGGCCTTGGGCCCACGGGGATCGTCGGTCGCGAGCTCGGGCGCCCCGTAGGGCGAGACGCGCGTGATGTCCACCCGCGGATGGCGCGTGCGGCGCAGGATGTCGAGGATGTGGACGTGCCCCATCGGGCGGGACTTACCGGCGATACGCAGGTAGTAGCGGCGGTCGACCCCTTGATGCGGGGCGTCCGCGGATGGGGGGATGTGGAGCACGTATACCGCGTGGTCCGGCAGGATCAGGGTGCGCCTACCCGAGCCGGGGTACGGCACCTCGAAGACGTTGAAGCTGCGAAGCGGTGGATCGACGGCGTTGGGGATCACGTCCTCGAGCCACGCGCGCGTCCCGCCGCCCTTGAGGTCGACGCGCACGCCGCCGTCCACGCGCCCGTGGTCATCGAGCCCGAGGAAGATGCGCCCCCCTGCCCCGTTGGCGAAGGCCGAGACCTGCTTGGAGAGGGCCGCCGTGAAGTCGGCGATGATGCGCGTCTCCTCCGCCACGAAGCGCGCCCCCTTGAACTCCTGGAAGTCGTGCTCGGAGGGCTCGAGGTCCTCCAGCATCGATTCGGTCCAGACCTCCGGCGCTTCGGTCTCCACGGGCGGATTGTCCGCGCCGACGGGCCCTCGATTCAACCCGCACCGTCAGGCGGTGATCTGGATCGCCCCTTGCTTACATCCCTGGGGTAGATGCGAAACGCACGCCGAGCACAGATTCCGGAGACAGATTCCGACGAATCGATCTCAGAAAACTGTGACACCCGGCGGCGCCGTACGTCTCGTTGATAGCTGAAGAGTTCCTGGAGGCTGGTGATGTCCCGATCGAACGACGCCGAACTCGACTTCTTCTCCGCCGACGATGTGGCGGAGCGAGCCGACGCGTTCTCGGAGCTCGACCCCGATCGGAACCGAGAGACCCTGATCTTCCCTCTGACCGGTCTGCTGGCCGTAGTCGCCGTCGCGTTGGTGGCCTTTGCGCTTCCCCCTAATCCGCAGGGCCCAACGAACAAACCGAAGGCGACCCACGCCAAGCTGGCCAAGGCAGAGGACAGGCCGGTGGCGGCGGCTTCCCCCCCGCCGCCACCGGCCGCTTTCTCTCCGCTGGCCACCACCGAGTCCGGCACCGCCGCCAAGGCCGAAGAGCGGCCTGAGCGCCGACGGATGATGCGTCGGCCACCGCCGCCGCCGGTCGCCCCCCCCGCGCCCGTCGTGGTGGCGGCGGCGGTCACGGCGGGTCCGCTCGTGGAGACCCCCGAGGTCGAGGCCGAGCCCGAGGCCGAGGCCCCCTGGCTCTCACGCGCGCTGAAGAAGCACGCCGCCGAGCCGTCGGCGCCGCCCGCGGAGGTGGAGCTCGAGATCGCCGAAGCCCCCGCGCCCACCTCCCCGGTGTTGGCCAAGGCGACACAGCTCATCGACGCCGGGCGCGCCAGCGAGGCGATCGTCGATCTCGAGACGATGCCTCGGGACACGGCGGTCCTGGCGGTGCTCGGGCGCGCCTTCTACGAGGCGGGCCGCGACCGGGACGCGCTGCGGGTCCTGCTGTCGGCGCGCAAGGCGGGGGAGGCGGGGGTGCACACGCTGCTCCTGCTCGGCGACCTCCTTCACACCCGCGACAACAACGGCGCGCGCGAGGCCTACCAGGCCTTCCTGACCCACCACCCCCGCTCCCCCCACGCCTCCGAGGTCGCCGAGATCCTCCGCAACTTGTGAGCTCGTCGGTCTGGACTTTTCTTCGGTGCCTGGGCGATCTAGGCATCGATGAAGCGTTCTCGAATCGGCGTTCTCGCGCTCCTGCTCGTGTCGGCGTGCGCCGATGAGGCGCTGATCGCGGCGGACACCGGGCCGGTCGACGCCGCGAGGGCCGATGTCGCGCCAGATGGTCCACCGCCGGCCCCCATCGACATGGAGCCGAAGGCCACCGATGGACCGGCGCCGGACGCGACGCCCGATATGCCGATCGACTCCGCGGTGGAGGTGCCCGACGCGAGCCCGGACGTCCCCGTCGACGCGGCGCCCGACGTCCCCGTCGACGCGGCGCCCGACGTCCCCGTCGACGCGGCGCCCGACGTCC
>CAYOBQ010000092.1:30097-35192 GCA_964402225.1 uncultured Nannocystaceae bacterium
CCCGCTGCCTGCCCGTCGAGGAGCTCTGCAACGGCACGGACGACGACTGCGACGGCCAGATCGACGAGGGCCCGGTCTGCGGGGGCTACGTCGAGACCCGCTGCCGGGTCTTTCTGGGCCAGGCCGACTCGAACAGGCACCCGCGCGGGCCATCGCCGAGCTGGGCCGACTGCCCCATCGACGATCGTGACTTCGAGGGGCCCCTACGCTGCACGGGGACCCGGGTAGGTGGCTTCTCGCTGTTGCAGCTCGGCGGGGACGTCAACGACGATGACCACCTCGCCGTCGCGCTGCTCTGCGCCGATCCCGAGACGCCGGATCTCGCCGCCTACGTGCAATCGCATTGCGCTGTCTTCCTGGGCCACGCCGACCACGACCGGGGCCCCGATGGATCCCTCACTTGGGGTGTGTGCCCCGACGGTGTCGCCCACAACGAGGGCCAGCTTCGGTGTACGTCCTCGGGCTTCGATGGGCAGTTCCGATCGATGGCGCTGTCGGGGAACGTGGACGATAACGACGACCTCGGCTGGGCCTGGGTCTGCCGGGACGCGGAGCAACCCGAGCGCGCCGCCGGGCTCCAGGCGGCGGTTCGGCTCTACGTCGGCTGGGCCGACAACCGCAACGGGCCGCCGGACATGTCACCTACCTGGGGCCCGTGCCCGGAGGAGGTCGCGGGGGTCAGAGACGCACAGCGCTGCATCTCGACGCTGGGCGACGGGCGCTTCCACCGCCTCGATCTCGGCGGGGACGTGGACGGCAACGACGAGCTCGGCCTGCTCTTGACGACCGCGCCTTGAGAGCCGGTCTCCCCCTGCTGCTCCTCGCGGCGTGCACGACGGCCCCGGTCGACACATCCGACGACCTCGGTCCGGGGCCCGACGCCTCTGACGCGGGGACGAAGCGCGACCGAAGGGTGATGCGCGATGGCGAGGGGCCGGCGCCCGATAGCGCGCCCGACGCCAGCCCCGACGCCGCGCCGGACTCGGCCCCCGACGCGGTCCCCGACGCGGCCTGCGAGCCGCAGGGCCCCGAGGTCTGCAACGGCACGGACGACGACTGTGACGGGGTGGTCGACGGCGCTGGTGCGTGCGGGGACTTCATCGTCGCGAGCTGCACCGTCGCCCTCGGCTTCGCGGAGCGCGGGGACGCCCCGGAGGACGGATCTGCCCGCTGGGGAGATTGCCCCGTGCGCAGCAACCCGAACCACGACCGACTCCCGTGCAACCAGACCCAGGGCGAGTCGCGATTCCGCCCGGTCTTCGTCGACGACCACGTCCGCGAGGGCGACCAGCTCGGTCTCGCCTTCTTCTGTGAGGGCGGCCCGGTCGCGGAGTACGTCGAGGACTTCTGCCGGCTCCTGCTCGGGCACAGCACCGCCGTCGAGCCCGAGGCGCAGCCGAGCTGGGGTCCGTGCCCCGAGCGCGCGGGCGTCGATGGCGACCAGCGCTGTGTCGACACCGACAGTGACGGTCGCTACCACTTGCTCACGTTCCCCGGCCTGGTCGACGCCGACGACGCCGTGGGGGTCGCCTTCGTGTGCACAGACCGCCTCGATCCGCGGCGCGCCGAGGCGCTCCAGGCGTCCGTCGAGGTCTTCCTCGGCTGGGGACATGGCCGCGCCGCGCTGCTGGCCAGCGACGGCGAGGCGAGCTGGGCCGGATGTCCGCAGGCGGCCCGCGTCGCCGGCGGCGAGCTGCGCTGCGTCGGCACGGGCGGCGACGGCGCCTTCCACTCCATCCCCCTCGGATCGGTCCCCGACGGACGCGTCCACGCCTTCGCCGTGATGCTGCGCGCGCGGACGCGATGACCCTCCGCCTCTCGGCGCGGACCCGCTTCGACCCCACGCCCAACGCCCTCGCGGAGGCCGTACGGCGCTGCCCGCCCCGCTTCGATCTCACGCTCTCCAACCCAACGGCCGCTGGCTTCGAGTATGCGCCGGGCACGCTCCGGGCCCTCGCCGATCCCGCCGCGATGCGCTACACGCCGGAGCCCTTCGGGCTTGCCCCCGCGCGCGCGGCGGTCGCCGAGCTCGTGGGCGTCGATCCGACGCGCGTCGTGCTGACGGCGAGCACCAGCGAGGCCTACGCGTGGCTGCTCAAGACGCTGTGTGACCCCGGCGACGAGGTGCTGTGTCCGCGGCCGAGCTACCCGCTCTTCGAGCACCTCGCGGCCTTCGAGTCGGTGCGGCTCGTGCCCTATCGGCTGGCCTACGATGGGGCGTGGCACATCGACCTCGACAGCGTGCGCCCCACCCCGCGGACGCGCGCCATCCTCGTGGTGAGCCCGAACAACCCCACCGGACACTACACGGCGGAGGCCGAGCTCTCGCGCCTCGCCGCCCACGGCCTGCCGCTGGTCGTCGACGAGGTCTTCGCCCCCTACCGATTGGTCCCCGGCACGCCAGCGCGCGCCCTCGACGCGCCAGGCGTGGTGTGCAGCCTCGGCGGGCTCTCGAAGCAGGCGGGGCTGCCCCAACTCAAGGCGAGCTGGATGGCGTTCTCCGGCCCGGTGGAGCCGTTGCTTTCGCGCCTCGAGCTCGTCGCCGACACGTACCTCTCATTGGGGGCGCCCGTTCAGCACGCCCTGCCCACGCTGTTGGGCGAGCGGGTCGAGGCCCAGATCCTGGCGCGCCTGCGCGCCAACCTGGCGGAGCTGCGGGCGGTGACGCGGGGCTCCGCCGTGGAGGTCCTGCGCGTCGAGGGTGGGTGGAGCGCGGTGCTCGCGATCCCGCGCGTCGCCAGCGAGGAGGCGATGGCCCTCACGTTGCTCGAAGAGGACGGCGTCCGGGTCCAGCCCGGGTGGCTCTACGACTTCGAGCGCGAGGCCTTCCTGGTCGTGAGCCTGTTGCCCCAGCGGCCCGTATTCGCGGAGGGGATGCGCAGGCTCACACAGCGGGTGGGCGTGTTATGCTCCGCCCGTGGCTGAAGAGCGTGAGGACACCGTCTTCGAGAAGGATCCCGACGGGGGTCGCGAGCGCGTCACGCGCGAGCTCCAACTGACGGACGCCGAGGTCCCCGTCCGCTCCATTCCGCGCTTCATCCGACAGCTCAACGAGTCCGGGATGCAGGTGCAGGACGTCATCGCCACCGGCGGGATGGCCTCGGTCGAGCGCGTGGTCGATCCGGCGCTGCGCAGGCGGGTCGCGCGCAAGCGGCTGCGACAGGCGCTGCGCTACGACAAGAAGGCGGTGGCGGCCTTCGTGCGCGAGGCCCACATCACCGGGCAGCTCGACCACCCGAACATCGTGCCGGTCCACGACCTCGAGGTCGGTGAGAACGACGAGCTCTACTTCACGATGAAGCTCGTGGAGGGGCGCACCCTCGAGCAAATCGTGCGCGAGCTCCCGCCGGGGCGACTCGACCGGAGCACCCTCTTCGATCTGCTCGGGGTGGTCGTCAAGATCTGCGACGCCCTCGCCCTCGCCCACAGCCGCGGCGTGATCCACGCCGACATCAAGCCGCCGAACGTGATGGTCGGGAGCTACGGACAGGTCTACCTGATGGATTGGGGCATCGCGCGCCTGATCCCCCCGCGACTCGGGGAGGAGCACGACACGCCGGTGACGAGCTGGGTGCACGACTACCCGGCGGAGGGCATCAGCGGCACACCCGGCTTCATGCCCCCGGAGCAGGCGGCGGAGCGCGAGCTCGACGCGCGGGCCGACATCTTCTCGGTGGGCACGGTGGTGTATTTCATCCTCGCGCGGCAGTCGCCCTTCCGGGCGCGCAACGCCATCGAATCGTTGCGCCTCGCCTACCGCTGGCAGTTCCCACCCCTCGACCAGGTCTCGCAGGTGCGCGTGCCCCGGGCGCTCTCCCAGATCGTGCGTCGCGCCATGGCCCGCGAGCCGGTGAACCGCTACGCGACGATCACCGAGCTGCGCGACGATCTCGTCGAGTTCATGCGCGGAGGTGGCTCCTTCGGCACCATCACCGTCGACCCCGGGCAGCACGTGGTGCGGGAAGGCGAAGAGGCCGACGCCGCCTACATCGTGGTGTCGGGCCGCTTGCAGGTCTACACCAAGCGCAGCGGACGCCACGAGACGCTCGCCGAGCTCGGAGAGGGCGACGTCTTCGGCGAGACCGCCATCCTCGCCTCGACGACGCGCACCGCCAGCGTGGTCGCAGCCACCGAGGCCAAGCTCCGCGTCGTGGAGCGCGATGTCTTCGAGCAGGAGCTCGACGACATCGTCCCCTGGATGGGGAACTTCACCCGCGCCCTGGCCCGACGCTTTCGCGAGTCGCTCACCACCGGCACCAGCACCACGGCTCTGCGCCGAATACAGCCGACCCGGCTGGTCGCCAGCGCGCTGATGTTCATCGTGACGTGGGGCGAAGGCGAGGGCGAGGCCTACACGGCGAGCTGGAGCGCCCTGGTAGACCACGTCAAGCGCAGCCACAGCGTCAACGAGCGGGCCCTCGCGCTGGGCCTGTCGAGGTTCGAGGCCTTCGAAGTCGACCCCGAGGCCGACCGCGTCACGCTGACGGATATCGCGGCGTTGAAGGAGCGCCTGCGCAAGCCGCTGGGGCTCAGCCCGGAGGACTCCACCGCCGAGGCGCCCCTCGACATCGAGCCTCGATGAGCCAGGCCGCGCAGTCGTCGCGGTTGGGCGGGGAGCGAGCTGGTCTCCGTCGCCGCCACGGATGTACGCCGCTCAGGGCAGCCCGATAGGCGTACAGCAGGGACTTCGGGGAAACCGTAGATGTGGCTCCCCGTGACGGCACAGAGTAGCAACTCGCCCGGTGGGGGACGGGCGGCGACAAAGCGCCGGGCCAACTCGAGATCACGCCGCAGCATGGACCTGCTCCACAAGGCTGGCGCACAGCGCGTCGAGGGCGTCCTGGTCAGGAGCGGGGGGCGAAGCGGTCGCGACCGCGGCGCTCTTCACGGCGGCGGAGAGCAACTCAGCCTGCTCCATCAGCTCGTCGTAGGTCCGGCGCCCATCGACGAGGTCGTGGGCCCGCCGGGGGCCCCCGGGCCACGGGCAGCCCGAGGTCACCTTCGACAACCCCCGCCGGGCGGATCTCGTCGCGCAGAAGAACCGGGTGCATATCCCGATTCTGACGGAGGGAGTGTGGAGGGCTTTCAGCACTCA
>CAYOBQ010000093.1:0-35180 GCA_964402225.1 uncultured Nannocystaceae bacterium
TCGGCCGGCGGGCACGCACATCACTTGGTCGCTTGGTCTGCCGCACCGTCCTGGGCCACCGCGGCAGACAAAGCGACCACGTGACCCTACCCCGATTCGGTGGACGCCTGACGTGCGGAGGTGCACATGGAGTCCATGACGGCGACGAAGAAGAAGCGAAGGGTCTTCACCGACGAGTTCAAGGCCGAAACCGTGAGGCTGGTGCTCGATGGCGGACCCAGTGGCCGACGACCGCGGTGACGAGCGACGCGATCGCCGACTACATCAGTCCGCTGGAGTACGAATTGCTGACGGCCCGGGGACGGGTCGCAGCGTAAACAAACCGTCCACCGAATCGGGGCAAGGTCAGGCGCCGTGCAGCCCCAGGCCAAGCACAGCGCGGCGGCTCACCGGGGCGGTGCGGTGAGCGGCCGCGTGGGGATCCGGATCGCCACCCGGGCGCCGCCGTCGGGGGCCCCCGTGATGACCAGGCGGCCGCCGTGCATGCTCGCCGTCCGCTCCGCCACCGCGAGGCCGAGGCCGGCGCCGCCGTGGTGGCGCGTCACGCTGCCGTCGATCTGGTAGAAGGGCTGCACGACCTGCTCCCGCTCCTCCGGCGGGATGCCGCTGCCCTCATCCGTGACCGCTATCTCCGCCAGGCGTCGGTCGCCGTCGCCGTCGATGAGCAGCCGCAACTCCACGCGAACGAGGCCCCCCTTTGGGCCGAACCGGATGCCGTTGTCGACCACCTCGAGCACCGCGTCGCGGAGTCGGTCCCGGTCGGCGACGAGGGGCTCGAAGCTCTCGGGACGGGCGAACTCGAGACGCACGGAGCTGGCCTTGGCCCGGCTCGTGAGCCGCTCGACGACGTCACAGACCACGCCGACGACGTCACAGACGCCACGGACGAGGGCCACGTCGCCGGTGGCAAACCTCGTGGTGTTGAGCAGGTTGTCGATGAGCTTCTTCAGCCGGCGAAGAGAGCCGCCCATCTTGTCGAGGACCTTGCGTTGGGGCGGGCTCACGTCCCCGAGCTCCCCCGCCCCGAGCATCTTCACGTAGCCCATCAGCGGGGTCATCGGCGTGGCCAACTCGTGGCTCACGTTGCGCAGCACCTCGAGCTTGAGCCGGTCCACATCGCGCAGCCGAGCGTTGGCGGCCTCGAGCTCACGCACCTTGCCCTCGAGCCGGTCCACCACTCGCCGCGTGTGGTCCATCAGGTGGTCGGCGCGCTTGGACTCGGCGACCGTCTCGCGCTTCCCCTCAAGGAAGGCGCGGACGTCCTTGACGAAGGCGGCCATCCGAATCGGCTTCATGATGAAGCCGTCGAAGCCCAGCGCGAGCGAGCGATCGCGGTCGCCCTCGGCGGTGATGGCGACCACCGGCGTCTCGCACAGCGCCGCGTCGCCTTTGAGGCGCGTGACGACCTCGTAGCCGTCCAAGGCGGGGATGTTGATGTCGAGCAGGATGAGGTCCGGGTGGAGTGAGCGGGCGAGCTCGAGCCCCGTCAGCCCATCGACGGCGTCGGTGACCTCGTAGCCGCGCGACTCGAGCAGCTTGCGCACGAGCAGCCGGTTCTCGCGCCGATCCTCGATGTGGAGCACCTTCATCCAGACACCCCTGCGGCCACCTCACGAACCAACGCGCGCAGCTTGTCCTCGGTGTTCAACGTCGGCTCCTCCCACACCCGCTCCAACAGCGCCTCGAGGATACGGCCTACTCGCCTCGACGGGGGCTCCGAGATGATCTCGATCACCGCGCGACCATCGATCGCCAGCTCCTTCGCGGCATGGGGCGCCTCGAGCGCCCGGACCTCCGCGACCCGCGCCTCGAAGGCGTCCCACGGCGCCGCCCCCCAGGCGCGGCGATAGGCGACGACGTCGGAGAAGGCGCCGCGGCCGATGGCTGCCACCGTCCGGCGAACCTCCGCGTCGGTGCCGAGGGCGCCGGGCTCCAGGTCCCGGAAGCCGAGGAGGTGCAGGACGGCTCGCTGCTCGGCGTTGGAGAAACGCAGACGCTTCAACGCCACGCCGGCGCCGCCCCCCGCGTGGAAGAGGATCGCCAGCCGCGGGATCAGCGGCTCCGGCGCCCGCGCCAGCGCCCCACGCGTCTGGGCCCACCGCCCCTCGTCGATGGCGGCGACCTCCGGCAGGCACTCGGCGAGCAGCCCACACTCCGCGAGCAGCGCCATTCCCCACGCCGCACGCGGGCTGGCGAGCGTCTTGACCAGCTCGACTCGAATCCGCTCGGCGCTGACCTTGCGGAACGTCGAGAGCGTCGCGGGGATCGCCGCGCGCGTCGCCGCGTCGACCTCGAGCTCCAGCACCGTCGCGAAGCGCACGGCCCGCAGCGGACGCAGGCCGTCCTCGGTGAACCGCTCGACCGGATCCCCCACCGCGCGCAGCACCCGTCGGTGGAGATCCGCCGCGCCCTCGAAGGGGTCGACCAGGGTGTCGGTGAGCGGATCCCAGGCCATCGCGTTGACCGTGAAGTCGCGGCGCCCGAGGTCGTCTTCGAGCTCCCGAGTGAAGTGCACGGCGTCGGGCCTCCGCCCGTCGCTGTAGCCCACCTCGACCCGGTAGGTCGTCACCTCGACGGGCAACCCGTCAGCGACCACCGTCACGGTCCCGTGTTGCAGCCCCGTCGCGATCACCCGCGGGAACAACGCCGAGACGACCTCCGGCTCGGCCTCGGTGGCGACGTCCCAATCCGCGGCGAGCCGGCCGAGCAGCCGGTCGCGCACGCACCCACCGACGAACCAGGCCTCGTGGCCCGCCTCCTGGAGCGCGCGGACGACATCGACCGCCGCCCTCGGCGGCGCGAGATCGGTCATCTCCTTCGGGTCTCGGCCTCGGCGCGGAGGCGCCGGCCGCGCACCACCTCGCCCCGCGCCTCGAGCAGATCGGCGAGCTGCACGCGCGCCTCCGCCGACGCCGCCTCGTCCTCGAGATCGTCGAGCACCTCGACCGCCTCGCTGGCGGTGGTGATCGCCGCCTCCAGCGAGCGGCGCCCCGCGGGGCCGAGCTCGAGCACCGCCTCGGGCACCGCGTCCGCCGCCGCGTCGAGGGCGTCCTCGATGAGGTCATCGATGCTCCCCAGGCCCCCCATCTCCCCTGGCTCGTCGTCGGCGGCGGCCCGCGCGGCGCCGGCCACCGCGGCGAGATCCAAGCCCGTACGTTGGGCGTGGAGATCCGAGGCGGAGCGCAGCCCCAAGGCGAGCTCGCCGCGATCCCCGAGCTCGCGGGAGATTCGCGCGGCCTGCTCGAGGGCGGAGAGCGCCGCCTCGACCTCACCGCGCTCCGCCCGCGCGAGGCCGAGGGCGCGCAGCGCGCGGGCCCTCGAGTGACGGTCGCCGAGCTGCTCGGCCAGCGCGCCGGCCTCGATCGCTCGCTCCGTGGCGCACTCGGTCTCCTCGCCCGCGGCGAGGACCAGCGCGGACAACGCCAGAGCCCGCGCCGTACGCCCGCGATTCCCGATGCGCTGCGCCGTGTCGAGGGCCCTCTCCGACTCCGCCGCAGCCCGCTCCACGTCGCCAGCGCGCAGCCACAGCTCGGTCCGCTCCAGGCGCGTGTCGAGCACCCCCGAGTCATCCCCGAGCTCGGTGCGAATCGTCAACGCCTGGGTGAGGGCCTCCTCGGCGCGCGCGCGGTCCCCGGCGTCGCGCCACCAACGGGCGAGGTTCGTGAGGCTGAGCGCGACGGCCCGCTCATCCCCCGACGCCCGCCGGAAGGTGAGCGCCTCCTCAAAGAGCTCCAGGGCCTCGCCCCGGTCGCCGCGCAGCAGCGCCACCTGACCGAGGTCGTCGATGGACGCCGCCACCCCCGGCGCGTCGCCCACCGTCGCGAAGAGGTCCCGCCCGCGGACCAGGAGATCGCTGGCGCGCGCGAACTGACACCGATTCCGCTGCAGTCGACCCAGACGGTTGAGGGCGGCGCCGGCCTTCGCGCGATGGTCCAAGGTCCAGGCGTGGGCGAGCATGCGCTGAAAACAAGCCTCGGCCCGCTCGGGCCGACCGGCCGCGTCGTGGAGGGCGCCGAGGGCATGACACACGTCGAGAAGCGGCAGCGTGTCCCGCTCGTCGAGCAGCTCCAAGGCCCGCTCGAAGGCCTCGATGGCGGTCTCGTTGGCGAAGCGAGCCCGCGCGCTCTCCCCCGCGCGGATGTAGTAGAAGGCCGCCCGCGAGCCGTTCCCGCCAGCCCGGTAGTGGTCGGCGATCTGGAGCAGGTGGGCGTCCCCGCCGTCACCGGCTCGGTACTCCATCCACTGCGCCACCGCGGCGTGCATCGGCGCGCACACCTCCTCGGCCAGCTCCGAGCGGAGGATCTCTCGCTCCCGCGGCCGGGCGAAGGCGTACTCCCGAGCCCCAGCGACCCTCGCGTCGGGCATCGCGACCAACACACCAGCGTCGCAGGCTCGCTGCAGCACCTCGTCGATGCCAGAGACGTCGGGCCAGTCGACCCAGTTCGCCATCGCCTCCCGGCTGCCCTGCTCCAGGCGCAGCAGCGGGAGCAACGCCCCGCGCCAGAAGACCGGCCCGATAACCGCGGCGCGCTGGAGGCACTCGCGGTCATCGGGGGGGAGCGCGTCGAGGCGTCGGCGCGCGGCGTGCTCCGGCGTGAGCGCGAAGTCGAGGCGGACGGCCTCGTCGGCGTCCACGCCCCATCCGAGGCCACCAGCGGGCGTGAAGTCGTGGGCCGTGAGGGCCGCCGCGGCGTGGAGGACGGCCTCCGGTTGGCCCTCCGTCTCGCCGTAGACAGGCCCCAGGAGGTTCGCCGGGGGCGGGCTCGCGCGGTCGGCGACGCGCATCATCAACTCACCGACGGCGTCGGGCGTGAGCGGCTCGACGGGGAGGAGGAGGTCGCCGTATTGCTGAAAGAGGCTCTCCGCCGGGAACATGTCGCGGTCGACCTCGATCAGCATCAACATCGCGCAATCGCGGAGGTTGGCGCGCAGCCAGGCCAGCAGCGACAGGCCCTCGGCGGTGGCGCGGTGGAGCTGTTCGACCAACAACAGCAAGGGCGCGCGGCGGGCGCGCTCGCCGAGGTACCAGGTGAACGCCCCGAAGGCGCGGCGTCGGCGCTCGTCGGGCGTGGCCAAGGCCCCGGCCCCCGCCCTGCCGTCGGCGACCTGGAGGCCCAGGAAGGTGCCGAGCCCCTCCGCGGCGTACCGCGGATCCGGTGGGTCGAGCCGGCCGAGGGCCTCGCGCACCTTGGCCTGGCGCGCCTCGGGGGAGGCGGCCTCGTCGAGGCCGAAGCAGTTGTGGAGCAGGCGGCCGAAGGGCATGTACGGATCGACGAGGCGACCGCCGGGCACGACGTAGCCGCGGGCGGAGACGACGTCCGAGAAGGCGTTGTCGTGGCGCTTGCGGAAGGCCTCCATCAGGCGGCTTCGGCCGATCCGCGGCGGCCCCATCAGCCCGATGATGCGCGGATGCCGCGTCTTGATGACCTCGTCGAGCTGCTCCGAGAGCAACGCCAGCTCCCGCGAGCGACCGACGAAGGGGATCTTGCGGGCCTCTCCGCCCAGGGCCCGGTTGCAGCTCCAACAGCGGCCGGGCGGACGCGCGTGGTCGTAGAGACAGTTGGGACAGATCACTTCGGGCGCTTCAGCGTGGAGACCTTCATCTTGACCAGCCGGTAGCGGGAGACGAACTCACCGTTGCGCTCACGGAAGGCTTGGTTGAAGCGCTTCTCCTCCCGTTCGACGCGGAGGTCCTCGAGGGCCTGCTCGACCCGCTCGATCACCACGCTCAGATCCTCGAAGGGCTTCTGGAGGTACCCGGAGGCGCCGTAGTGCATCGCGTCGACGGCGGAGTCGATGGTGGCGAAGCCGGTCATCAGCAGGACCTTCGTATCCGGCCATTGAGCGCGGATCTCGGCGATGAGCTCGACCCCGTTGGCGTCACCCAGGTTCTTGTCCGTGATGACCACGTCGTAGCGGGTGGCGCCGAAGAGCTCGCGCGCCTCCTCGCCGCTGTTGGCCCCATCGACCTCGAAGTCCTGGGAACGCAGCAGCGTCTCGAGGAGCGCGACGATGGCGACCTCGTCGTCCACCACCAGGACCCGCCACGTATCCGACTCCACCGGGCGGCCCGCGTCGAGGCGCCCCGCGAGGTTCATGTTGGCGCGCTGCAGCGCCTGGACCTCATCGAGGAAGGCGTCGTTGAGCTCCACGAGCTCGCCGAGCAACCGCTCCACCTCGGCGGTGCGCGTGTGGCGCCGGATGGCGTCACGGACCGCAGCCTTGAGGCGCACCATCGAGTCGCTGTGCTTGATGAGGTAGTCGTCGACGTTGAGCCGGAGCGCGCGCACCGCGGTCTGCGCCGAGGGGTTCTCCGTGAGGACCACCGCGGCGAGGCCGGGATCGCGCTTGCGCAGGTTCGCGACGAGCGTGAGCCCATCGCCCCCTCCCTCGAAGTTGAGCTCCGTGACGACGGCGCCCGGGGCGTGGCTCTCGAAGGCCGCCATCGCCTCGTCAGCGCCGGTGGCGACGTGGACCTCGAAGCCCTCGAAGGCCGTCTCGCACGCTTTGTGTATGCGGCGGTCCGCATCGACCACCAGCACCGTCGCGTTCCGCCGGCCCAAGGACGCTCCCTCCCTCGCGCGTTGCCCGCGCAGTATCGGCTTGCGTACCATGCCCCAATGCCGCGGCAGGGTCCACACCGCACAAGCTGCCTCGTCGCCGCGCTCCTGTTCGGCTGCGGGGCTTCACCAAACGCTGGCCCGACCCTCGCAAGATCACCCCTCGACCTGGGCGAGGCACGCCCCGCGCCGGTCGTGCAGCGGCTCCGGATCGCCGCCCTCGCCGACGCCCGCTACCGACGCGTCGCGGGCTGGCGCGATCGCATCGGCGACCGGCTGGACTCCGTCGCCGACCAACTCGCCGTGCGGGTCGGCTTGCGGCTGGAGGTGGTGACGCTCGCGGGCTGGGAGGCGACGTCCGGCGACCTCGACACGCTCGTAGCCAGCCTCGAAGCGCAGCGCCCCGAGCCCACCGCCGATCTGGTCGTCGCCTTCACCGCGGCGCCGCCCCCTCGCCGGGCGAAGATGTCGAACCTGGTGCGCGCCCCCTACGCCGGGCGATACGTCGTGGCCCGCAGCCAGCAGGCCTACTTCCGTGCCGCGCAGACCGAGGCGCTCCACGCCGCGGAGGTCCGCGCGCTCCTGCACGGCGTAGCCCGCGTCTTCGGCGCGGTCCCCGAGTGCGCCCCCTCGCTGTTGGCCGAGCGCGCGAGCTTCGAGCCCACCGACGCAGCCCATTGGCGCTGGTCGCCACTGAATCTGGCCCTCGTCCGTGCCCACGCGACCCTCGATCTGCGTCGCCCCGGGCGGGTCCCGGCCGACATCGCCCAGGCGGCCCTCGAGCGCCTCTCGGCGGGGTCCGACGGGGCGGCGCGCTGCGAGTCGCGGGCGATCAGCCAGCGGAAGAAGCTGCTCGGCGCGGTCGTGCAGGCCGCCCACGCCACGACCTCCCCGCCGGTGGACGAGCGGATCGAGGCTGGACGCGCGGCCCTGGCGAAGGGGGACGCCGCCGCCGCCTTCGATGCCTGCGCCCCCATCGCGTCGCGACGGCCCGAGGGGGACGCGTCCCTCTGCGCGGGGCAGGCGGCGGCGCGCCTCGCGCGCTGGGCCGACGCGGTCCGCAACCTCCGAGCCCACCTCGCCCACCACCCCGGCGACGAGGACGCCGTCCTGCTGCTCGCCAAGGCCGTCGGGAGGAGCGGAGACGACGAGGCGGCCCGCGCGCTGCTCCAGCGCTACGTCGCGGTCCATCCCTTACACATGCGCGCGCGCGTGAACCTCGGCGTCGCCCACGCCCGGCTCGGCGAATACGCGGCGGCGCGCTCGTCGTGGGAGGCGGTGCTCGCTCGCGACCCGGACAACGCCGACGCGAAGGACCTGCTCAGCCAGCTACCGTAGAGAGGCCTTCCAGCGGCGATGGATCCACAGCCACTGCTCGGGGTGCGCGCGGATCGCGGCCTCGATCCGCTCGGTGCAGGCCGCCGTCACGTCCGTGACCTCCCCCCCCTCCACCGGCGGCTCGATCACCACTCGGTGGCCCGCCTCGCCGCGCCAGGTGAACACCGGGAGGATCGCCGCGCCGGTGGCATTCGCGAGGCGCGCGAGGCCGTCGTAGGTCGACGCCGCGCGGCCGAAGAAGGGCACACTCACCCCCCGCGGCGCGTGCTGGTCGAGGACGTAGCCGACGACCTCACCACGCTTCAAGGCGGCGACGATGGCCCGCGCGGACCCCCGGTCAGCGAGCAGCGTCGGGCCCCCCCGTCGCAGCGCCTGCCAGGCGGCTTGGGCCACCGACGAGCGCATCCGCTTGCTCACCACCGACAGCGGCGCCCCACACAGCGTGCCGGCGCGGACGAGGACCTCCCAGTTGCCCAGATGCGCGGTGACGACGAGCACCCCGCGGCCGTCGGCGAGGGCCGCCTCGAGGTGCGCTGTGCCCTCGACCTGGAGCTGCTCGGCGAGGTCCGCCGGGGCCCGCGCGCCGAACCGGAGCAGCTCGATGGCGCAGAGTCCGAGGTGTCGATACATGGCGGCGACCACCCGCTCTCGCTCGGCTTCGGAGCGTTCGGGGAAGGCGCGCGCGAGGTTCTCCCGGGCGACCCCACGCCGGATCGGGACCAGGCGATACCAGCCCCAACCCAACAGGGCGCCGAGGCCCTCGGCCCAGGACGACGGGACGGCCCGCGCGACACCGCCGGCGACCCGGATCACGAGCGTCACCACGGGAGCAGCGCGTCGAGCCGGTCGGCGCCGTCCACGGCCAAGGTCGTGTGGAGGACGCTGGCGGCGTAGCCGGGAGGGAGCCGCTCCCGGTCCTTCGCGGTGGTGACGACCCGCTCGGGGGGCGGGAGCTCCGCCGCTCGAAACCGATGGTGGTCGGCGCGCACGAGGCCCGGCTCGAGAGTCGCCCCGAGGGCTCGAAGTCGGTGCTGGAACGAGTCGGGGCGGCCGATCGCGCAGACCGGGACGACGCGGCGGCCGCGCAGCGAGCCAGCGGGGCGGTGCACGCCATCGGGCCCCTCGAGGGTCGTGGCCACGACCCGGCTACGGACGTCGGCGTCGAGGGGTCGCGCGTTGGGCTCGTCGACCCGGTGGGCCCACACCACCTCGGCGCGGCGAAGCGCCGAGAGGGGCTCTCGGAGCGGGCCCGCCGGGAGGACCTCGCGCGAGTCGGTGACGTCCACCACCACCACGTCGGCCGTTCGCGGGCACGTGGGGTCCTGGAACCCGCCGTCGACGAGCACCAGATCCGCCCCGACCGAGGCGCAGGCCACCGTCGCGGCCCGCGGGCCGACCCACACCGGGACCCGCGAGAGTGACCGACGCAGCGCGCTGGCCTCGTCGCCGAACCGCGCGGCGTCGGGGACATCTATGCGCGTCGGCGCGCGCGCTGGGAGCGAAGCGCCGTAGCCGTGGCCGACGATCGCGACGGCGAGGCCCCGCCCCAAGGCACGCCGCGCGAGCCACTCGACGACTGGCGTCTTTCCGGCGCCGCCGATCGCGAGGCCGCCGACGACGATGACCGGAGGATGGCCCGGACTCCGCGCGCGAGGGACCTCGGCGCGCCGCGCCGCCACCGAGGTCGTTACCCGGGAGAGGGCGCCGCTGATGGGACCAGGGTGAGGGCGCCGCAGCCAGCGTTGGACCCGGAGGCGTAGCAAATTGTCCTCGCGTTGACCGCCGAGCGCGACGAATCTAACATCGCGCTGCCGTGGCGCTGTACGAAATCTATATCCCACCGGAGGGCGGCGAACGCTCCCCCCGGGTCGAGCGTGTCCACGGTGAGAACTGGCTCGAAGCGTTGCGTCGCGGGCTGGCGACGGCCGGACGCCCCGCCCCTGCGCGCAACCTCGGCTTCGAGCTACAAGACGACGGCACGGTGGTCGTCAACGACGCCGACGCCGGCCGGGCCTACCACGTGGTCCCGGTCTCGACGCCCAAGCCGCGCCGCCTCGCGACACCGGCCCCCTACCCCGCGACTCCCGCGCCCGTCGCCGCCCCCGAGCCCGATCGCGGCGACGACCTCGAGGACCCGTTCGCCGGCGAGGACGACCTCGACACCGCCGTCGCGCCCATGGCCTTGACGGCTCGTGGGCGGGCGCGACCGAGCGGCGAGACGGCGGTGGTCCGCGAGCGCCCCACGGCGAGGCGCCCCGGGGTGCTCGAGACCGTCGACTACGAGGAAGCGGGGATGCTCGAGTCCCAGGAGATGCCGGCGCTTCGGCCCTCCGACCTGCCGGGGGCCGCCGACAGCGACGAGCGCCATCCACTGATGCAGGAGCTCGACGCCCTGCGACGCTTCCCAGCGGACGTCTACGGCGCCTGCGCCTACGTCCTCGACGCGCTGCGCGCCCACATCGCCTGCGAAGCCGGCTCGGCCCTCCTCATCGACGCCCGCGACCGCTGCCTCTACTTCGCGGTGGCCCGCGGGCCCAACGTCGCCGGGCTGACGACGCAGCGGGTGCCGCTCGAGGTCGGCCTCGCCGGCGCCTGCATCCGCGGGCGTCGGGTCGTCAACATCATCGATCCGGCCCACGATCCGCGCTTCGCGCGCAGCATCGCGGACGCCGTGGGCCACGTCCCCCGCTCCATCCTCGCCGCCCCGATCACCTCCGGCGCACGCGCCTTCGGGGTGGTCGAGCTGCTGGACCGAACGGGCCGGCGCGGCTTCTCCGAGGAAGACGAGGAGCTGACGCGCCGCGCGGGCCGGCGGCTCGGGGACTTCTTCGCGGCGCTGCTTCCAGGGCGCTGAAGGGCGCCGGTGCCCAACGCACACGAGGTGATGTTCGAGCCGCTCAACAGCGACCCGGTCGCCGTGGCGGAGATTCGTCGGATCGTCGAGTCCCTCGAGGTCCAGACCATCGTCGAGACGGGCACCTTCTACGGGCACTCGACGGCGCTGTTCTCCACCCTCGGCAGTGAGGTCCACGGCGTCGAGATCAGCGACTTCTACCTGCGCGAGACGCGCAAGCGCGTCGGCGACGCCGTCCAACTGCACCATGGCGCCTCGCAGGACGTGTTGCCGGGGTTGCTGCCCCGCCTCCGCGGCGAGCCGCTGCTCTTCTATCTGGACGCGCATTGGCGGGATCCGTGGCCGCTCCCCGACGAGCTGTCATCCATCGCGACGGCGTGCTTCGACCGCGCGGTCGTCGTCGTGGACGATGTCTGCGTCCCCGGGCGCGACTTCGCCTACGACGAGCACGGGGACGTCGACGCGGTGCGCGCGCGTATCCTCGACGCCGTGGCTGGCGTCGGGCGCGACGTGCGGAGCTACTACAACGGGGGCGGCGCGGGTCCTCGCCCGACTGGGAAGCTCTACGCGGGCCCCGCGCGGCTGCTCGATCCGTGGCTCGAGGCGTGGACCACCATCGAGGGGTCCGAGCGTTACTCGAACCTGGCGCCGTGAAGCCGACGCTCACCCCGGCTTCGGCGGCTCTCCCCGACGTGAAGGTGCTCCGCGCGATTCGCCATGAGGACCCGCGCGGGTGGTTCACTGAGACCTGGCGGCGAAGCTGGCTCGATGTCGACTTCGTCCAGGAGAACCAGGCGCTGTCGCGGGCGCCGGGGACGGTGCGCGGCCTGCATTTCCAGGCGCCGCCGCACGCCCAGGCGAAGCTCGTGCGGGTGCTTCGCGGCGCGGTGTGCATGGTCGCCCTCGATCTGCGGGCGGGGCCGACCTTCGGACGCCACGCTCGGGTGCACCTGGGCGCAGGCGCAGACCAGATCTTCCTGCCCGAGGGCCTGGCCCACGGGTACTGCACGCTGGAGCCCGACACCGAGGTGGCCTACCGCGTGAACCGCTACTGGTCGCCGGCCCACGAGCGCGGCGTCCGCTGGGACGACGCGACGCTCAACATCGAGTGGCCGGTCTCGGCGGCGGACGCGGTCCTCGCGGACCGGGACCGTGGCTGGCCGGCGCTGGCGGAGCTGGGGTGTCCGTTCCCATGAGTCGGGTCGTGCTCCTCGGCGCGGGCGGCTTGCTGGGGCGGGCGATCCAGGCGGCCTGGCTCGACGGCGACGCCTTGGCCGCCTACCAGCGAGCCCAGCTCGACGTCACCGACGCCGATGGAGTCAGCGAGGTCGTCGCCGGGGCGGCGGCGGTGATCAACTGCGCGGCGTGGACCGACGTGGACGGCGCGGAGTCGAAGGCCGAGGCGTGCCACGCCACCAACGCCGTGGGGGCGGAGATCGTCGCCGCCGCCTGCGAGCGGGCCGGGGCTGCGCTGATCCACCTGTCGACGGACTACGTCTTCGGCGGAGCGGGCGCACCCTTCGCTCCGGGAGACGCCGTCTGCCCGCACAACGTCTACGGGCGCTCGAAGGCCGAGGGCGAGGCACGGATTCGAGCGCGCTGCCGGCGCCACCTGATCGTGCGTACGTCCTGGCTCTACGCCCCTGGCGGGCGCAACTTCCTCTCGACCCTCCTCCGGCTGGGCGGTGGCGACGCGCCGCTCTCGGTCGTGGATGACCAGCGCGCGTGCCCGACCGCCGCCGACGCCCTCGCCCGTGCCCTCGTCGCGGTGGTCGACCGCGCGCAGAACGATCGGGCGCTCGCGGGGACCTGGCACTTCTGCGGAGCCGACGGGGCCACGCGCTACGAGTTCGCCTGCGCGGCGGCCAGCCTGGGCCGGCTGCGCTCGCCGATCCACCGCACCTCGTCGGCCGCCCGGGGCGATCCCGCGCGGCGCCCGACGGACTCCAGCCTCGACTGTGCAGGCTTCGCCGAGGTCTTCGGCGTCGCGCCACGGCCTTGGCGCGAGGAGCTCGAGCGCGTGCTCACGACCGCGCGGCTATGATGGCATCCACAGGCCGTGGAGCCCGAAGGGGACCCGGCACGGGAGGCGGATCCGGGCGACCGGAGGCCCATCGAAGCGGGCGGCGTCGATGACCACGAGCTCACTGCGCCGTGTCGCCGGCTGGTAGACGTAGCCGAGCAGCCAGCCGAGCCCCTCGCCTCCGCGGTCCGGGTCGGGGGCGAAGGACACCTCCTCCCCCAGCCCACCGTCGGCGAAAGAGTGGCGCTGCATCCGGCCCTTCTCGCGGTCGTAGCGCACCACCGAGCGTTGGTCGCCGGCCATGAAGTAGGCGTACCGAAATGACCGCCCCGTGCGCCGCTCGTCGATGCGCGGCATCTCCACGGGGACGTCGCTCAGGAAGCGGCGCCGCGTGGTGCCGCGCTTCAGGTCGAGGCGCCACTCGCACAGGCGCGCCTCGTTGCTCCCCTCCCCGCCGCCGAAGCCCAGGGCCCCGGGGAAGGCGTCGTAGCGACAGCCCAGCAAGACGATCTCGTCGCCGCGCTCAAAGGCACCGACGGTGTGGAAGACCCAACACGCGTCGTCGGCGAACCAGCGAACGTCGCCGCCTCCGTCGCGGCGAAGGACTCCGAAGCGCGCGCCCAGCTTCGGCTCGAAGGCGAACGGCGGGCGGCCGGTCATGAGTCGGGCAAAGCTGAAGGTGTAGGGCAGATCCAGGACCACGGCGTAGCGCTCGGTGATGGCGAAGTCGTGCATCATCACCGGGCGTGGCAGCTCGACGGGGCGGGTGGCCGTGCGCCGGCCCGCGCGGTCGAAGGCGCAGTAGAAGAGGTAGGGGCCCTGCGGGCGAATCTTGGTGCCGAATCCGTAGAGCCCGCCGTCGACCGGATCGATCTTTGGATGCGCACACAGGGCGTGGTCGAGGGCGCCACCGAAGAGATAGGGGCCGACGGTCTCGAGCTTCGACGCCGTCAGCTCGTAGGGCGCGCCGCCTTCCCACAGCGCGAGGAGCTTGCCGTGGTGCCGCACCAGCGCCGTGTTGGCCACGTTCTTGCGGCGCCCCATGCCCTTGGGCGGGCTCGAGCGAAAGGGCGGCTCGCGCATCCCCGCCCACAGCGCCTTGCCGGCTTTAGCCTCCGCGTCGAAGCCCCGGGTGTGCACGAAGCGGTTCCGGTAGCTCGCCGCCCCGTCCCCGATGCGCACCGCGTGCACCATCCCGTCGCCGTCGAACCAGTGGTAGCGGCCGATGGGCGGGAAGCGTGGGTTGGGGCCGTTGCGCACATAGATCCCCCGGAGTCCCGTTGGCAGCGTCCCGAGGATCTCCAGGGCGCCGATCGTCTGCTCGAGGCCCACGGGGGCGTAGTTCCCCTCCAGGAACGGATCGCTGGGCCAGCCCGCCTCCGCGCGCGCCCAGCCCCCAACCATGCCGGCGAAGGCGCCCGCGACGGACCCCAGGAATCCGCGACGATGAATCCACATGGTGCGATCGTAGCCTCGACGGCCGCGCGATGCGATAGCGTGCCCCCCGATGCGCGTCGTCTTCTACCCGTACCTGAACAACCTCGGTCACACCGTCCCGAGCCTCACGCTCGCCGACAAACTGCGCCGACGCGGGCACACCGTCCACTTCCGCGGGACGGGAATCTACGGGGACCTCGTACGCGAGGCGGGCTATCCGCTGGCCGCCGTCCACACCTTCGACGAGGCCCACAACCGGGGGCAGCAGCGATGGATGCGGCAGTGGACGCCCGAGATCATCGCGGCGGCCCTCGCCAGCGAGCGCGCGGCACTTCGGGAAGACGAGCCCTCGCTGGTCGTGGCCGACTACCGCCCCACGCTGGGCATCTCCGCGCGCCTGGCGCAGGTCCCGCTGGCCACGATCCTCTGCGCCGACTGGACCAACGCCTACCCGTTCCCACCCGAGGTCCCGCGGATCGCCGGGATGCCCGAGAAGATCTACGCCCACCTCGATCCAGGCGAGCATCGGCGCGCCCTCCAGATCTACCTCATGGGCGCCGGACGCGCGCTGCGGGAAGCCTACGCGGCCCATGGCGTGCCCCTCGCGGATCCCGGCAACCTCTACGACGCGTGGCGCGGCGATCTCAACCTGCTCAACGACGTGCCGGAGCTGGCCCCCACCGAGGCGCTCCCCCCGGGGTTCCACTATGTCGGGCCGCTGCTCCAAGGCGTCGGCGCCACCGATCCAGATCTCCTCGACCGCCTCGACCCCCAACTCCCCCTCGTCTACGCCACCCTCGGGAGCTCGGGCGCGACCGGCGAGTGGGACCCCATCGACAGCCTCGTCAGCGCGCTGCGTGACTGGCGGGGGCAAACGGTCCTGACGACCGGCGGCCAATGCACGTCCGCGGATCTCCCGCGCCGCTTCCACGCGACGCCCGTCGCCGACGGCAGCACCCTCGCGGCGAGAGCCGTGGTCACGGTCTGCACCGGAGGCAGCGGCACCGTCTACCAGTCCCTCGCCCAAGGGACGCCGCTGCTCTGCCTCCCTCGCAACCACAACCAGTGGTACGTCGGCGACCGAGTCCGCCGGGCCGGGGTCGGCGAGATGCTCACCGGTGAGATCGAGCCGAAGACGATCCGCGCGGCCGTGGAGCGAATCGCGTCGGACCCCGCCGTACATGGCCGAGCGCGGAATCTGCGGTCTGTGATCGAGCGGGCCGTGAGGTCCTCGCCAGCGGTGGACCTCCTCGAGGCGCTGGCTGCGTGAGCGCCGTGGCGGTCACCGGAGTGGGCCTCATCTCCGCCGCGGGGGCCGGCGTAGAGTGGGCCCGACTGGCCCAGGCGTCGGGCGTCACGGCGCTGCGCCCCGCCCCGTTTGGGGGCGGCCTCGTCGGGCAGGTGGCGGCGCCCCTCCCGGGGGTCGCGCCACGCGCCTTCGAGTTGGCCGCCGCCGCCGCGACCGAAGCCGTCGCCGACGCCGCGCTCCCCGCTGAGTTCGAGCTCGGCGTCGTGGTCGGGACCACCCAGGGGGCCCTCGAGATCGGGCGCCGCCTGCACCGGTCCGACCCAGCCGCGATCACCAGGGAGGCCGTCGAGACCTATCGGCCGGGGGCCCTCGCCGACTGGTTGGCGGCGCGTCTCGGGGCCACCGGGCCCGTCACGACATTGGGTATGGCCTGCGTCAGCGGTGCCTCCGCCATCGCCTACGGCGCCGACCTTCTGCGACGAGGGCTGTGCGAGGCGGTCCTCGCCGGCGGCGTCGACGCCACAGACGAGTTCCTGGTCACCGGCTTCCGCGCCCTGGGCGCGCTGTCCACCGGCGCGCTTCGTCCCTTCGACCACAACCGCGACGGGACGGTCACCGGCGAGGCCGCGGCCTTCGTGGTCCTGGAGCGGGCGCCACGGGCCGAGCCCCGCGGCTGGCTCCTCGGCGCGGGCAACGCGGCGGACGCCGTCCACCCGACCGCGCCGGACCGCACGGGATCGGGGCTCGCTCGCGCCATCGAGGCGTCGCTGAAGGCGGCCGGCTGCGACGCCGGCGCGGTGGATCTCGTCTGCGCCCACGGCACCGGCACGCCACACAACGACCCGATGGAGTGCGCCGCCTTCGAGCGCGTCTTCGGCGAGGCCGTGCCCCCGGTCATCGGCGCCAAGGGCGTCTTCGGGCACACGCTCGGCGCCGCTGGCGCCGTCGATCTACTCTGGACCCTCCTCGCCCTCGAGACCCAGCGGCTCCCGGCGACGGTCGGACACACCGAGCCGCTGCGCCCCCCTCCGTGGGACTTCGTCCCCCGAAGCCGAGCGGCCGAGCCCGACGTCGCGCTGTCGACCAACTCCGCCTTCGTCGGCAACAACGTCGCCTTGCTCGTCGGGCGGTCGGGTCAAGCCGGCGAGCCCGAGTCCCCGCCCCTGCTTTCGCCCCGGGAGGCGCCCACCATCACCGGCATCGGCATGGCGCCGCCGGGGCCTGACGGGACGCGCCCGGTCTCCCGCGCCAGCCACCCCCACGCCCCCAAGTCGAAGCACGGCTTCCTGATGGACGCCTTCAGCCGCGACGCCTTCCAGGCCGCGGGGGACGCCCTCGCCGCGGCGGGCGTGGCCCCGGGCGACCCGACGACAGGCGTCGCCCTCGGCACCGCCTTCGGCTGCCACGCCGCCAACTTCGAGTTCGACCGATACACCCGACCCACCGGCCCCGGCGGGCCCTCGGCCAAGGTCTTCGCCGCCACCGTGCACAGCTCCGCCGCCGGCTGGACCGCCATTCGGTACGGCCTCCGCGGCCCCAACATGACCTTCTGTGGAGGGGTCGGCGCGGACCTCGAGGCGATTGACCACGCGGCCCGGCTCATCGCCAACGGCGACGCCACCCGCATGGTGACCGGCGGCGTAGAGCGCCTCCCCGCCGCCTACCACCACCTCCACGGAGGAGGCGCCGGGGCCGCGGTGGTCGTCCTCGACGCCGACCATCCCCTCTCCGGCCCGAAGATCTGCGGACTCGTGCGCGGCGCCGGCTCCGCGACGGCGTTGCTGGAGGCAGCCCTCGCGCCCCTCGGCGCCGATCTGTCCGACGTGGCGCCCCCGAGGCTCACCCCGAGCAGCCGCCCCGGAGACCTCGATGGCCTACCCCACCAGCGCCCGGACACCCTCGGCGCCGCCGGCGCCTTCGCCCTCGCGGACCTCCTCGAGGATCCAATCGAGGCCCCCTTTGGCGTAGTCCACGCCCGCCGCGCCCACGAGCACCTCATGCTGCTCATAGCGCGATGCGCGCAAGAGCCGACCCGAACCGCGTGATTCGTTCCTACGGCGCTGGACATGATCGAAGTGGCGACCCGGCTCGCGGACCCTCACCCCCTCGGCCTGACGCAGTTGGCCTCCGCACGTCCGGTGTCCATCAAGCGGGGGCAGGGTCGGTGTCCGCCTGACCCGCACAACCCCACGTGCAGGTCGAGGCCGCCTCACGCCTCTGGCGGGGCGGCGCGCTCGAAGGCCAGCGTGAGGCGCCCGGACAGGATCGCCCGTCGCCCCGACCGCACCGTGAAGCCGAAACGCCAGAGGCCGAGGACGCGGCGCTCGAAGACCACCTCGATGCGTGGGTCGGCGCCTCCGCCCGGCTCGAAGCGCAGGTCGCGGACCTCGGCGAGGACGCCGCCCTCCAAGGGGGCGCCGGCGAGGGCCCGGGCGAGCAGGCCGGCGGCTTGGGCGGCGCCGTCCAAGAGCCTCGGCCATGGCTCGTTGGCGCCGGCTTTCGCCACGAGGTGGTCGCCCTCGTGGGACTCGACGGCGATGACCACGCGGGCTTCGGGGCCATGGCGTAGGAGGTCCGGCGAGAGCTTCAACCCTCGAACTCCAGCCCCGCGACGAGGGCTTGTGCGCCGGCGCGCTCGACGACGGCGTCGGCGCCGCCTGCCCGCGCGCTGACGCGTACGACGACCTCGTCTGAGGGCCGCACCGGGGCGCGGAAACGGCACCGCTTGACGACCGGCATCACGCCGTCCGGCCCGAGGGGGCGCGCGGTGCGGACGACCAACGCGAGGAGCCAGGCGCCCGGGACGATGGGGTCCCCCGGGAAGTGGCCGGCGCACAGCGCCTCCAACAGCGCCGCCTGTGGGCGCGCCGTCGCGTCGCCCCCCACGACCTGGACCGCGAGCTGCTCGATGGCCTGCACGGGGAGAGCATATGGCTTGCGCGCCGCTGTCGCATCACCAAGACTCTCGCGCCGTGCGGGAAGTCACGATCAGCGGGATCGGCGCCGTCACTGCCTACGGGGTGGGCTGGTCGGCCGCGCTTCTGGGGCTGGACGCGGGCCGGTCGGCCTTCGACGCACCCGAGCAGGGCCGCACGCTGGCGCGGGTCGCCGCCGCCGACGCCTTCAAGCACACCTTCCCTCGCGTCCGCCCCCCTCGGCCGGGGCGTCAGACGCAGATGCTGCTCTTGGCCGCCCACGAGGCGCTCGGAGGGCGGCCCATCTCGCCCCCCGGGTGGCGGGTGGGGGCGATGGTGGACCGCAGCTTCGATGCGGCGGTCACCGCGAAGATGCTGGGACGGGTCCTCTCTGGGGGCGCGCGCAAGACCCGGCCGTTGCTCTTCGCCGAGAGCGTGGCCAACGCGCCGCTGGGGGCCCTCGCGCTGCACCTCGGCGCGCGCGGTCCCAGCTTGCTGACAATGGGCGGGGGCGCGCTCTACCTCGCCTGGCACACGCTGCGGGCCGGCGACGCGGACTCCGTCTTGGTCGGCGGGCTCGAGGAGCTCGAGGCCCACCAGGTGCAGGCCTTCGAGGACGCGGGCTTCGTCTCGGATTGCGGCGCCCCGCTCCCCTACGACGCGGCGAGCCCCGGCGCGACGCTCGGCGAGGGCGCCGTCGCGCTGCGCCTCGACTCCGAGGGCACAGGCCCGGCGCTGCTCGCGGTGGGGCACGCCACCGATCCCGAGTGCGGGCTGCGCGGTTGGGGGCCGCCTTCGCCCGCTGTGCTCGCGGCGCTGCTGGCCGACGTCCTGGGCGCCTCCGGGGTCCGCCCCCGTGAGCTGGGGGCTTGGATCGGCGGGGGCAACGGCACCCCGGCGCTGGACGCGGTGGAGCCCGCGGCGATGGCAGAGATCGGGGAGGCGCCTTCGCCTCGGAGCCTGAAGGGCCTCCTCGGCGAGACGCTCGGGGCGGGAACCTGCGCGTCCGTCGCCTGGGCCGCCCACCGCGCGGAGGATGGTCCGGTCCTGGTGACGAACGTCGATCTGCACGGCCAGTGCTTCGCCGCCGTCGTCGCGGGGGGCGAGCCGTGATCGCGATCACCGGCGTAGGGGCCTGGAGCTGCTTTGGGCGGGGAACGGAGCCGATCCTCCGCGCCCTCGCCCACGGTCGACGCGGGCTGGGGCCGCTGACCCGCTTCGACACCGACGACCCCTGGCTGCGCACGACGGTGGGCATGTGCGCTCCGGGGTGGCGCCCGGGCACCGGTCGCGCGGCGAACGCCTGGAGTCACGCCCTGGCGGAGGCGGAGGCCGCCGCCGCCACCGCCGCGACCCAGGCCGGCCTCGATTCGGCGCCCTACTCGGCTTCGCGGGTCGCCGTCCTCGGCGGCACCACCCACGGATCGGGCGGTCCCCTCGACTACCTGCGCGCCGCCCGGACCGGAGCGCCAGACCCCGAGCTCCTCGCTTGGACCGCCGCGGAGCTCACCCGACGGGTGGCGCGTGTGGTGGGGGCCCGGGGTCCGTCGTTGGCGCTGAACACCGCCTGTTCCTCGGGGGCGAACGCGATCGGACAGGCGGCGCGCCTCTTGTCTTCGGGGGCGATCGACTGCGCCGTGGCCGGGGGGGCGGATCTCGTGAGCCTGGTGACGTACCTGGGTTTCAACAGCCTCGCGGCCCTCTCACGTACGGGCTGCCGGCCCCTGGACATCGATCGGGACGGGCTGTCTTTGGGGGATGGCGCGGCCTTCTTGGTGCTCGAGCGCGAGGCCGACGCGGACCGACGCGGGACGCGCTCCTTGGGGTACCTGACGGGCTACGCCTGCGCGGGCGAAGGCTTCCATCCGACGGCCCCCGATCCCGAGGGGCGTGGCGCGCGGCACGTGATGCGGGCCGCCCTCGCAGGCGACGGGCGACCGTCGGAGCTGGCGCTCGTTTGTGCCCACGGCACCGGCACGCCGGCCAACGACGCGGCGGAGGTCGCGGCCATCGGCGCGGTCGCCACGGAGGTCGACGCGCCCGGTCCGGTCCGCGTCTTCTCGCTGAAAGCGACCCTCGGACACACCCTCGGCGCCGCGGGCGCGCTGGAGGCCGCCGTGACGCTGACGGCGATGCGACGCGGCCTCGTCCCGGGCACCCCCGGGCTGGAGCGGCCCGTCGAACACGAGGATCGGCTGCGCCTGGACGCGACACCCACGCGAGGTGAGACGCCGCGGCTGGCTTTGTGCAATTCTTTCGGTTTTGGCGGCAGCGTCGCCGCGCTCTGCCTGCGCGCCGCCCGACCGCTACAGGAGGACTGATGATGACGCTGGAGACACGCGTCGCCACGCTGGTGATCGAGGCCCTCGAGCTCGAGGACTGCACTCCGGAGACCTTCCCGGCGGACGCCCTGCTCTTCGGACCCGAAGAGGCGGGGGGGCTGGAGCTCGACTCCCTCTCCGCGCTGGAGATCGTCGCCACGTTGTCGGATACCTTCGACCACGACTTCGAAAAGGTAGAGCGCGACGACCTGATGAGCGTCGCCACCATCGTCGACTACATCCGCCGTCACGGGCTGGGAGGCTGAGAGCATGCGCATCGACATCCTTGGGCACGCGTCAATTCTGGTTCACGGGACCGAGGGCAAGGTGCTGTTCGACCCTCTCTTCCCGGGCGTCCACCAAGGCGGCGTCTACGACGTCTTCCCGGATCGCCGGTTGGACCTCTCGAAGCTGCCCGACATCGATCTGCTGGTCGTGAGCCACGTCCACCAGGACCACTTCGACCTCGACACGCTCGACCTCTTCGACCGCGACCTGCCGGTGGTGATCCCCCGCGACGAGATCATGCTCGCCTCCCTCACGGCCCTGGGCTTCACGGACATCCAGCCGGTGGAGAGCTTCGACGAGCTCAGCGTGGGCTCGCTGACCATCGTCCCGACGCCCGCCGCGGAGGGGGGCGTCGTGGAGCACGGCTTCGTGGTCGCCGACGGTGACCAGACGATCTGGAACCTGGTGGACACCGTGCCCTCCCCCGCCGGCGTGGCCGCGGTCAAGGCGCGCTTCCCGGAGATCGATCTGGCGTTCGTGCCCTGGATGCCGTTGCAAGACGCCGAGTTCCAAAACGGCGTACCGATCAGCTTCCCCTACCGGATGTACGACGCGCTGGTCTCCAACATCCTGCAGACCGGCGCCCGAGCCATCTCGGCGGGCTCCTGCGGCTATCAGGCCATCGGAACACACGCGTGGTCGAACCACCTGATCTTCCCGCAGACCCGCGACCGTTTCGCGATGGACATCGTCGCGGCGAACCCCGCCTGGCGCGGGCAGATCTACACCCCCGACCCCGGCGACGCGCTGGAGCTGTCGGGCGGCGCGGTGCGAACGGTCGAAGGCACCCTGGACTACTGCGAGAGTGACCCCTACGACTGGCGCCGGGTCCAGTGGCGTCCCTTCGAGCTCGGCTTCGCCGTCACGGAGGGGAACGAGGGCTGCACGACGGCGGCGCTGAGCGACTCCGTGGGCGCCTTCTTCGACGAGGCGATGCGCAGCTTCGCGCGGGAGCACCACGCCGAGCTCGCGCTGAACCGCCGCTGGGAGGTGATCCACCAATACGAAGTCGTGTGCTCCGACGGCTCTGTGTTCTGGACCCTCGACTATCGCGGCCCCGAGCTCGAGATCCGGGAGGAGCGCACCCCGCTGGCTCTCAAGCACTCGGTCATCGAGGCCAGCGCCTTGCTGGGCCTCGTCGCCGGCGCCGTCTCCTGGGAGTTCGTCCTGCTCGGCGGCGCCTATCGCCACCACGACCACACCTACCGCATGGATCCCGCGGGCGTGCACACCGCCAACGGCGTACCCATCGTCGATCCGATTCAGGCGATGCTCTCGAGCACCGAGGTCCTCGCCCGCAAGGTCGCCACCGATGTGGCCCGACTCACCGGAGGCGAGAGTTTCGGGGACCGCGCGGAGGCCGACACCATCGAGCAAGCCCTCGCCTCGGGCTGCATCGAGCTCGGCGTCGAGCCGGCGGCGCCGATGGGTGACGACTCCGCTTGACCGTATATGTCGTTTGACATATCACCGAGTTGTGCCGTCTTGGGCACACGATCACAAAACGACAGGGGGTCCAAGATGGACGACGAAAGCAGGCGCGCCGTTCTCTCGAAGCTGGGCATGGGTGCCGCCGCGATCGCCACGGTCGCCACCAGCAGCACGGCTCTGGCCGCCAAGCGCAAGGCAAAGATCCGCCGGGCCGCGCGGCCCGCGGCGGCTCGGCGCCGGGTCCTGAAGATCAAGCGCGGCGGACGCGGCCCGGGCACGCACATCCAGGTCAAGTTCGCCCCCGGCCAGGGCATCCAGGTGCGCAAGGTCCAGAGCACCGCGCGCGTCGCGAAGGTCGGCTGGGATCTCCACGGCCGTTCGGGCGGCACCCTCGACCTCGCGGTCCATGTGCGGGGCGCCGACATCCAGATCGAGGGTCTGAACAACCTCGCCGCCGAGGGCAGCGGCAACAACCGCTGCAACGCCAGCCTGAGCGCGGCAGGGATCGAGGTCTCCAACCCGAACCCCGCCCTCGATCTCGGGAACGGCGCCGTCCGCGGAGGCTGACGCGACCGCCCTGCCTCCCGCGCTGCGGCTCTACACGAACCCGCGGCTCACCCGGCTCGCTGGTACGGCCGATCAAGCCGTGCTGGCGGACCGCCTCGACCACGTCTTCACTCTCAGCACCGACACCTTCCGGCTGCTGGCGCAGTTCGCCCGCCCCCGCACCCTCGACGAGGTCTGCCCCGACGCCTCTCCAGAGGCGCGGGCGGTCATCGCGGAGCTCGTCGAGCAGGCCATCCTGTTGCGGGAAGACACGCCGCCAGCCCTCGTCTCCCCGCCGATCCGCGTCACGCCCACGATCTTCGGTGTCCCGCGATGGAGCCCCGAGGCCGAGCCCGGCGCCCTCGTCGTCCTGGGCTGCCGCTACGACGGCGGCACCCGCGCCGGCTTCCGCCGCGCCAGCGCCGACGGCCCCACAGGGGTGCGGGCGGCGTCGGCGCGCTTCGGCTGGCGCCGCGACCTCGCCACCGGTGAGGCGCTGGGATTCTACGACGCCGACGACCGCCGGACGCTGCTGGTCGGCGCCGACGTGCGCGACGCGGGGGATCTCGTCCCCCCCCCAGCCGCGCCGCGCGCCGAGGTAGACGAGGCCCTGCGCACGACGATCATCGCCATCCGCGCCTCGGGGGCGAAGTGCGCGCTCCTGGGGGGAGACCACAGCGTGAGCCTCGCGGCGATCCAGGCGATCGATCTGCCGGCCTTCGGCGTCATCCATATCGACGCCCACCCCGATCTTGCGGAGGTGCGCGCCCCCGGCGATCTCGATCACGCAAACGTCATGAGCCACGTCGCCGCGCTCCCACAGGTCGAACATCTGCTCCAGCTCGGGCCGCGGGGGCTCTTGCCCCGGGCCCAGACGGTCTCCGGGGTGCAGCACGAGACGTGGTCTGTCGATGCGGTGCGCAAGCTCGGCCCGCGCCGTATCGCCGGGCTCTGCCGTCCGAACCTGCCCTACTACCTCTCCATCGACCTCGACGCGCTGGACCCCTCGGTCGCCGCCGGCACGGGGGCCCCGGAGCCTGGCGGCTTCACGTCCCTCGAAGCACGCCGACTGGTGCGTTGCGTCACCGGCAGCGTCGACATCGTGGGCCTGGATCTGGTCGAGGTCGCCCCGCCCCTCGATCCGAGCGGCCTCACGACGCGGGTCGCCGTCAGCCTCTTCATGGAGGCGCTGGAGTCACTCCGGTGTTGATCCCGCGGACGACGCCCGCCGAACGTCGCGCTGAGGTCCGCTATGAGCACGAGGCCCGGCGCCGCCTCCGCGCGATGGTCGCCGCCGATCCCGAGCTCGCCCGGCGGGTCGCCCTGCGCGAGGCCTCGGCCCTGATGGGCGCGGCGCTGGTGTACTCGGGCCAGCTCAGCCGGTCGAGGATCAGAGGGATCGCCCGTCGATCCGCGCGGTTGGCGCTGGTGCGCAAGCTGCGCGTCGAGACGGAGGCTTGGGAGGCCCTCGAGTTCGAGGGAACGGAGCACCTCGATCGCGCCCTCGCCGCCGAGCGTGGCGTGATCGTGGCGCCGATCCACCTCGGCCCCTACCGGCTCATCGGCCCGGCCCTCGCCCAAGCGGGCTACGACGTGACGTGGCTCGCCGACGCCGTGAGCTCACGCTTCTTCGCCGACGAGCTCACGAACGGTAGGCTGCGGGGCTACGCCGACGCCTGCGCCGCCACCATCGGCACGCCCGGCGCCGACACGCTCCGGCGCCGAATCCACCCCGTCGACAGCACCGAGCTCACCGCGCTGTGGCAGCTACGCCGGGGCCTGGCGAACGGGCACATCGCGGTCATGTTCCCCGACGGCAACAGCGCGATGGACCAGCGACCCACAGACGACCACTGCCTGCGCGTCCCATTCCTCGGGGCGACCATCGCCGTACGGGCGGGCATCGCGGCCCTCGCCGGCGTCGCCCGGTGTCCGGTGGTCCCCGCCGTCGCCTTGGCGAGGGGCCGCCGCCCCCCGGTGCTGCGCTTCGAGGCTCCCCTGCTCCGCCTGGAGGGCGAGCCGAAGGCGGACTTCCGGCTGCGCGTGATGACCGCGCTCTTCGCCCACCTCGCGGGGCACGTGCGTGACGCGCCCCACCGGTGGGAGGAGTGGATGCACCTGCGGCGGTGGATCCTCCGGTCGCCGGGCCCCCCGCCAGCGCCGCGCCCCATCTCGCGCAGATCGGTGAACCTCGATCGCCGCCTGCGTCTGGGGCGCGACGGACTGTGGGTGATCGACCTGGAGGGCACGCCGCGGGTGATGGATCTCGAGAGCTACAACAGCCTCGGGACCTCGCCGATGCTGGTCTCGCTGATCCGCGCAGCGGAGCGCGGCGACACGCTGCGGAGCTGGTTGGTGAGCTGCCCTGTGCCCGCCGACGCCCGGACGCAGCTCAACGACGCGCTTGCACGAGGCCTGCTCGGGCTCGGAGCGTCTCGGTCAACCAAGGCCACCGGGCCTGGTTCGCCGTCACCACGACGAGGAGCATGATCGTCGCCGCGCGGGCGAGGTTCCCCGCCCCCCCGCCCACGGCGTTCGAGCCGGCGGCGAACAGCGTCCACCAGAGGTTCATGGCGGCGTGGAGCGCGACGAGCAGCCACAGGTTCTCCCACCTGGCGAGGAGCCAGGCGTAGAAGGCCCCGCCCACCCCGGTGATGACCGCGACCCCGAGGAGCTCCACGGCCGGCCGGTCGAGCTGGGACGGCAGGTGCATCAGGCCGAAGAAGGCGCCGCTCACGACCATCGCGGGGCCGAACCCCCACACGCGGTAGAGCTGGAGGAAGACGAGGCCCCGGAAGAAGACCTCCTCGGCGAGCCCCGCCCCCAGCGTCTTGCGCACCAGGTTGAGCGGCTCCCGCAGCGCGTCGGGGTCGAGCCCACCGGCGGCCACGGCGAGGATGAGCGCCATCGGGAGGCTGGCGACCAGCCCCCAGACGAGCCCGGACCCGATTGGTGACGCGAGCCCGGTGAGGCGGAGCATCTCCCCGGGGCCCGCCCCCTGTCCGAGGGCGAGGGCGAGGGCGACGAGGGCGAATGGAAGCAGCAACCGCAGTACGCTCGGCGCCTCGCGCAACGTCACGGCGAACACCGCGTAGGCGACCATCGCCGCCAACACGACGAGCAGCGGCCGGCTCACGCGGTGACCTCCGCGATCTCCAGCGGGATCGCGCAGCCCGCGAGCCACCACGCGAGCTCGGTGAACGACGAGCCGGCGCTGCCGACCAGCCGCTGGGTCCGGGCGAGCAGGAGCAGATCGATCAACGCGTCGGGCCCCGAGGCGGGATCGGCGCGGTCCAGCGTCGCCTTCTCCCGCACGATGACCCGCGCGCCGTAGCGCGCCCGAAACCGCGCCTCCGTCTCGTGGTCGTCGGTGGTGAGGAAGAGGCGCTCGCCCGGGTGGGCGTCGAGGTGGACAAAGAAGGCGGCGTCGGGGGACTCGGCGCGCGCGCGGGCGTGATCTCCCCGGCGCACGTGGAGCCCCACGACGCCGTCCTCGAATCGATGGTGGCCCGCGAAGTCAGCGACCTCGGCGGTGATGGAGGCCTTCGGCCGGAGGCGCCGCAGATAGGGCAGCAGCGCGTCTCGTTGGCGCGCGAGACCGGGGTCCTCGAAGCGCCGCTCCAGATCGACGAAGGGCTCACCCGCGAGGGGCACCCATCGCCAGGTGTGGCGTACGACCAGCGTCGGAGCGTCGTCCTCGGGGTCGATCGTCTCGCCATCCCAGACCACGCGACGCCCGCCGAGGGTGCGCACGCCGTCCTCGTCGATCGTGGGCGGAGGCTCGGCGAAGAGCGCGTCGAGCGGGCAGGTCATCGTGAAGTCCACCCCTTTGGCCCCCCCGCGCATCAAGGGCCACAGCACGCGGAGCTCGCGACCACACAGATCCGCGGCGCGCATGCACGAGGCCAACACCTTGATCCGGTTGCTCAAGCCGAACCAGGCGCCACAGACGAGCACCTCAGCGGTACCGGAAGCCGACCGCGGGATCGACGAAGGTGCGGGTCTCCATCCAAGAGACGGGATAGGCGAGGGCGAGCCCGTCGCCGGAGACGAGCTGGCTCAGCCAGGTGCTGGCGGCTCGCCGCGCGCAGACGTCCGGGTTCTCCAGCCTGGCGAGGTGCGCCGTGGCCTCACCGCACGCGTTCACGCTCGCCTCGTCCGGGCCGGCGTGACGCAGGAAGACGCGGGCCTCGGAGGCGACGTGCTCGAGGGCCCCCCGAAGGGCCACGGCCGGCTGCTCGTCCCCGGCGGCGAACCGGTCGAGGCCATCCCCCGGCTCGAGCCGAGCCCCCCGCAGGCTCGGGTGGGTGAAGCGCCACACGGGCCCGGCCTCGGTCTCGAGTCGAGCTCGGAGCGCGGCGCGCCTGGCGGCGAGCTCCGCGGTGAGATCCTGGTCTCGCACCCCATCGGGCGCCCGCAGATCCGCGAAGAGCTCCGTCAGCGCGGACCACTCCGCCTCGAGGCAAGCGCTGAGCGCCGCCCGGGTCGACGACTCGACCCGGAGGCGCGGGCACGCCACCGCCCGGCGGAGCTCGGCGACCTTCATCGCCGCTCGCTGCACGCCCATGCGAGCGCGCAGGTAGCGAAGCTGCGGGGGGGCCGGCGGCGTCCAGTCGATGGTGATCGCCCGCCAATGGCGCCAGAGGTCGTCGATGCTCGACAGCAAAACGCCGTTGACCTCGACCTCAGCGGGGGGCACGAAGACCTCGCGGAACGCGCGGAGCTCGGGGGACTCCCAGTAGTGCTCGCTCCAGGGCCCCTGCACGGTGTCGGCGGCGAAGCGAGCGTAGCGCAGCTCGGTCTCCACGACGGCCATCGCCGTGAGGCGCTCCGGTAGACGGTCGGGCAGCAGCAGCGCGGGCTCCCGCTCTGGCTCCATGTACAGCGTCCGCACGTACTCGGCGCGGGCCTCGGGCGTGCCCAACCCCATCGCGCCGACCGCCGCCACGGGGCTGACACCGTGGGCGTGGCTCATGTGCGCCGCCCGCGGCCAGAACCGCTCGAAGTAACCGTCACGCGCGGCGTCGATGGGGAGCTCCAGGTCACCGACCAGATACGCGATCCCCTCCCCCGCCCGGTGGAGCCGCTCCAAGCCCGCGGCGTCCATGCCCCCCATCACGCCGAGGAGCGAGACCCAGGCGACCTGCGCGTGGACGACCTCGTGCACCAGATGCCACAGCGCGCCGGTCGCCTGGTCGAGCTGGTCTTGCACCCAGCGTGCGCTGCGCCCCGGTCCGGGGTAGGCCAGGTCGAGGTACCACTGGCCACAGTACGGGTTCCATTGCCGCTCCGGCGCCGACACCGGGAAGCAGACCGCGTCGTGTTCGAGGGCGTCCCCCGCGGCGACGATCGATCGCGCGACCGGTGGCAGCGGATGCAGCAGACCCAGCCCCTCGAGTAGCCGACTCGGAGCCAGCCGCGCCCCCGAGCTCACCTGCCACTGCACGCCGATCTCGGCGAGGGCGGTCGCGCAGACCGGCACAGCCGCCGGTGGCCCGTCATCCCGCTCGAGCAGCCCCGCGTCCACGACCCCCTCCAGGGCCTGGAGCACCCCGGCGTCGGCGCCGGGCAGCACCTCGCTCACCCGGCGCCCCCCGGAGAAGCGGTGCAACACGGCCTCGGTGTGCTCCGTCACCACCAAGCGACGTTCAGGTCGCTCGCGAAGGAAGTAGGCGCGTGGCTCGGCGAGCCACCGAGCGACCGATGGGTGCGTGCGAAGTGAGTCGTCGGGCTCGATCGGCATGCGTTCTCCGCTCAGACCGTCGGCGGCAGATTGGAGCCGCCTCCCCCGCCTGTCAATCCGCCGGCGCCGCCCATACACTGGCGCGATGCGCGAACCGATCCTGGTGACCGGCGCGGCCGGCTTCATCGGCAGCCATCTCGTCGCCCATCTCCGAGGGCGCTGGCCCCAGCGGCGCGTCGTCTCCCTCGACGCGCTGACCTACGCCGGCCGTCGCGAGAACCTCGCCTCCTTCGATGGTGATCCGGGGCACATCTTCGTTCAGGCCGACGTCACGGACGCCGCGGCGATCCAGAGGGTCTTCGCCGAGCACCGGCCCAGCGCCGTGTGTCACCTCGCGGCGGAGACCCACGTAGACCGGTCGGTCCTCGACCCGCTGACCTTCGCGCACACCAACCTGCTCGGGACGGCGGTGCTGTTGAGCGCCGCCCGCGCCGCCTGGGGCGATCGCGAAGACGTGCGCTACGTCCAGATCTCGACCGACGAGGTCTTCGGCGCCCTCGGCCCGAACGGGCGCTTCGACGAGGACAGCCCCTACGCGCCGCGGAGCCCCTACTCGGCGTCGAAGGCCGGCGCCGACCACCTGGTGCGAGCGTGGTGGCAGACCTACGGCTTCCCGACGATGGTGACCATCGGATCGAACGCCTACGGCCCGCGGCAGTTCCCCGAGAAGCTGGTGCCCGTGGTCATCGCGAGGACGTTGGCCGACGAGCCGGTGCCCGTCTACGGCACCGGTAAGCAGGTCCGTGACTGGCTCTACGTCGGCGACCACTGCGCCGGCATCGCCGACGTGCTCGAGCGGGGTACGCCCGGCGCGACCTACTGCCTCGGCGGAGGGACCGAGTCGACCAACCTCGATTGGGTGTATCGGATCACCGACGCGGTCGATCACGCCCTGGGTCGCGCCGACCGGAGCTCCCGGGACCTCGTCCGCTTCGTGACCGATCGCCCGGGGCACGACTTCCGCTACGCCCTCGACGCCAGCCGCGCCGCGTCCCTCGGTTGGCGTGCCGAGATGTCCGCCGATGACGGTATCGAAGGGACGGTGGCCTGGTACCTCGCGCATCGAGACTGGCTCGAGCGGGCGCGCGCGGCGGGGGCCGCCTTCGAGCGGCGCTGGTACGCCCGATGATCCGCAAGGGCATCCTCCTGGCCGGCGGCCGGGGTACGCGGCTGTGGCCGATGACGGCGGTCGTCAACAAGCACCTCCAGCCGGTCTACGACAAGCCGATGATCTTCTACCCGCTGACCACGCTGATGGTGGCGGGCATCGAGCGGGTGCTCCTGGTCGGGGCGCCCGAGGACCTGCCGCACTACCACTCGCTGCTCGGCGACGGCACGCGCTGGGGCATCCAGCTCTCCTACGCCGCCCAGGACGAGCCGCGCGGCATCGCCGACGCGCTCTGCATCGGTGCCGACTTCATCGGCGCCGACGGCGTCATGCTGATGCTCGGAGACAACCTCATCTACGGCCGCCTGGACTTCCTGCGGGCGGCGGTCGCTGGCACGACGAGCGGCGCGACCATCTTCGCCCACCACGTGGGAGAGCCAGAGCGATTCGGCGTGGTCTCCTTCGACGCCGCCGGTCGCGCGATCTCCCTGGAAGAGAAGCCCGCAAAGCCCCGCTCGCACTGGGCCGTACCCGGCATGTATCTCTACGGACCGGGGGTGGCCGAGCACGCCCACAGGCTCAACCCATCACCCCGCGGCGAGCTCGAGATCACCGATCTGAACCGCGGCTACCTGGAACGCGACGAGCTGACCGTCGAGCCGATGGGGCGCGGCATCGCCTGGTTCGACACCGGCACCCCCGAGAGCCTGCTCGACGCGGCGCACTTCGTGCGCGCCATCCAGACCCAGCAAGGGCTCGTCGTCGGGAGCCCGGAGGAGGCCGCGTGGCGAATGGGCTACATCAGCGCCGCGCAGCTCGGAGACGTCATCGCCGCGCTCCCGCCGTCGGGCTACCGTGACTTCCTCGACCAGGTGCTCGAGCGACAGGTCGCGGGCAGCAGGTGACGTGGCACGTCAGCGCCGGGTGATCTGGACGATCGTCAGGTCCAACAACCGCGCGCTCAGGAAGCGGCTCTCGCCGCGGACCTGCTCCAGATCGATCCGAATCCGTGGTCGGTCGTCCTTCCCCTTCGTGAGGCAGACGGCGGCTCCACCGTAGCGCGCGTAGTACTCGAGGCCGCTGATGGTGAGCACCTTGCGCCGCGCCGTCAGGGCGCGGAGCTCGAGGCGTTCGCTGGCGAGGTAGACCACCGACGCGGCGCCGGGCTTCGCCCTGAACATCTCGACCGCCACGGCCTGGGCGTCCAACCCGACATCGCGCATGGCGGCGGTGACCTGGCGGGCCGTGGTCGCCTCACCCTTGTAGACGACGCTGACGGCGACCCGGTCGACGGCCCGGAGCGTCCGTTCGAACGTGAAGATGGTCTTGAAGAGCTCCGCCTGAAGCGACCAGGGCAGCGCCGCCTCGGGGGCAGAACGCGCGGGGGCGGCCAGCAGGCCCACGACGAGCAGCCACCGCGCGATCGTCCCTGGCGCGCCCCACCTCACGACGCTCGCTGACCCTTCCTTCTCACAGCCACTCGGGGAGACGCCGGCCTACTCGCAGCCGGTCACGCATTCGCCGCTGGTCGAGTCGTGAACCGAGACGGTGGACCACGCCCAGCCACCCTCGAAGCGCTCTGGCTGGCGCAGGGCGTAGAGCTGGGTGGCGCGATCGCCGTTGTCGTCGAACTCGACCACGCCGCTCGCGCCATCGAGCTTCACGCGCCGTCCCGCAGCGATCGCGTCCGCGGCCGCCCGGAAGCCGTCCGCGTTCGGGGAGACCAGGAGGACGTCGCTGGCCCCCGCGTGTGCGGAGGCCTTGAGCTCGAGCATTTTCGCCTTGATGCTCGCCGGCGCATAGCGCGTCTCCCCCTCGCCCAGCAACATGGCCAGGCCGAGGCTGTAGAGGCAGTCGGCCTGGGACGGGTAGAAGTTGCTACCGCTGCGCGTGATCCGCGACTCGGCGGCCTGTAGACGCTCGAACCAGGCCGCCGAGTGGGCCCCCTCGTGATTCTCGGCCACCGTGCTCACGACCCGGGTGTCCTCGCGCTCCATCCAAGCCGTGAAGCCCCCGACCTGGGAGTTGAAGAACCCACCGGCCTGCTCGGGCGTCACGATCGTGCCCGTGAAGGGAGTCTGTGCCTCGATCAGCAGTCGCATGATGTCCCCGACCTCGCCGAAGCCGACGAGGATCAGCGTGTCGAGCGTGCCGGCGTCGTTGGCGGCCAGGATCTCGTCGGTGACGGCCTGTGCGGCGGCGACGGTGAAGGTATCGGAGGACCAAGAGCGATCGACGACCAGATCGATGCCCTCCCCCGCCGCGAGCCCGGCGACGGCGTCCCGGAACGAACGACCGAAGGCGTCATCGGCGTGGTAGACGCCGAGCTTCGACCGGTCGGCGACGACCTGCCACAGGAGCCCCGCGTGGGTGATGTCGTCGGCGACCGTCCGATAGAGCGTGTCGTTCTTGTCGGAGGCAAACGCCACCCCCTCCTCGTCGGGGGTGTCGGGTCGGTTGATCGTCGAGCTCGTCGCGGAGCCGCTGCACTGCACCCGGTCGGCGTAGGGACCGGCGGTGTCGTTGGTGAGCTGCAACACGGTCTTGGCGGTCGATGAGAACTCGCTCGTGATGGCGACCGCGCCGTCGTCGAAGAGGGCCCGGGCGAGGGCCTCGCGGTCCGAGTCCCCGGTGAACAGGCTCGGCGCGATCTCGATCCTCCGGTCGAAGACCCCCGAGGCGTTGAGGTCCTCCGCCGCGAGCTGGACCGCGACCAATGACCCGTTGAGGTTCGAGTCGTCGAAGTATAGCGCCCCGACCACGACGGCCCCGGACGCCTCCGCTTCCCCGTCGTCGTCACAGCCGGCGACCGTCGCCGCGCAGACCCCGACGATCACCGCCAGGACGATGCGGCACGGTCCAAGCGTGTATCGGACTGGCTCTCCCATGGCTCCCCTCCAACCCCCCCCGAGGGGCGCTCATAGTTCCTGTCTGATGCCGAAGGACACCGTCCTCGGCTCCCCCGGGAGATCAACGCCGTAGTAGGCCTGGAACCCCGGGTAGGCGTATGACTGGTCGAGCACGTTGCGGACATCCAGATAGAGCGCGGTGCCCCCGTCCGGCCCCCACGGGCGCGTGAGGAGGCTGGCGTCGAAGAGCAGGTACGCTGGGAGCTCGTAGCGATTGTCGAGGTTGTCGGTGCCCCGGTTCATCGGATGCCCGACTCGGCGCCCGACGTAGCGCGCGCCGATCTCAGCGAACGTGCGGGTCCACGGCAACTCACCGCCCACCGTGAGGAAGGCCGTCCAGTCGGGGAACGCCGCCGGCTCGGGGATCCGCCTGGAGAAGGGCCGCTCGAAGCGGCGCTCGCTCCGTTGCCAGCTCAGGCCCGCGTCCAGCGTCACCGCGCGGAGCCGCAGATGGACCTCAGCCTCCACGCCCACGCTATCGACCTCGTCGGCGTTGAGGGCCACGACGCCCCCGACGAAGCGCTCGAAGACGGCGAGGTCACGCAACGTGTTCTGAAAGACCGTGACGGCGACGCCGAGCTGGCGTGCGAAGAGGTCCGCCCCGAGCTGGGCCTCCGCCGAGCTCACCCGCTGGGGACGAAGCCCCGGGTTGGGCTTGAACGGCCGCGAGCCCCGCGGGTCATCGTGGTAGAGCAGGACCGGGTCGGGGGCCTTGAACGCGGTCCCCCACAGCACCTTGAGGTACAGGTCCTCGAGGATGTGGGCCACCGTCCGCCACGCCCCGGCCTGCCGCAAGATGGACCACGTCAGCCCGAACCGCTGGCTCACGGCGTCGTAGCAGACGCGGCCGTCGCACAGGTCGTCGAGGGATCGCGGATCGACCGCCTTGCCCTTCTGAACGTCCGTCAGCTCCGCCCCCCGATGTCGGTCGAAGCGCACCCCCGCCACCGCCGTCACGCTCCGCTCGAACAGCGTCGCCGTCGCCTGTCCCAAGACGCCGGTGCTCGAGAGGCCGCTCGTTCGGTACGCGACCGGGACGGAGAAGCGGTCCTCGGCGTAGCGCACCTCGTCCATCGTGACGTCCCCCTCGAGGCGCAACCCCAGCTCATCGAGGACCCCCCAAGCGACGATCGGACGCCCGCTCACGCCGCCCGCCACGCGGTAGCTCTCGTATCCGTAGCGGGCGCGCTCGCGCGTGCCGAAGGGGTCGACCATGTGGTCGCCTCCGCGGACCCGCCCCTGGGCCCAGGACCCGACGAGCTCAAGCTCCAGCCGTCGCTCGAGCAGGCGCAGCATATAGCGGGTGTGGACGCTGTCGTCGTCCAAGACCACCCGGTTCCCGGTCCCAGGGATCCGCGACGTGTCTGCCCGCTCGCGCTCGAGCATCACGCCCCAGTCGGCGAAGCTGGCCCGGCTGTCGAGACCGCGGTGGCTCGCCAGGACTTGAAGCACGCCGAGGGCCTCGGGTTCACCGCTGAGCCAATCCCCGACGTCGAGCGTCACTCGGCCCAGCACGGAGAGCGGGAGCGCGAGGTCGTCGGTGCTCGCCCGATCGAAGATCGAGGGGTCATTCGCCCGGCGGCGCTGCTCGGCGCAGGGGGCGTCGGCGTCGGGGAAGGTCGTGCAGGGCACCGTCCGGCCGCTGCGGTCGACGCGGTCGTGTCGCAGCGCGACGAGCAGGTCGATGGGGCCCAGCCGGTCCCCGACGGCGACCCCGAGCTGGTGTCCCAGGGCCGCGCCCTGGTCGATGCCACCGAAGCGCACGACGGCGCCCCCCAGGTCGGCGCCGGACCGAGTCACGACGTTGATCACTCCGAGGAAGGCGTCCGCACCATACAGCGCCGAGCCCGGCCCGCGGACGACCTCGATGCGCTCGACGGCGGTGATAGGGATCAGCTCGGGACCCAGCACGTGGGTCCCGTCGGCGCGGTCACCGACCGGATGACCGTCGATCATCACCTTGACCAGTCGGCTGCCCCCGCGCGGTCCCCCGGCGATCCCCCGGAGCCCCACGTCGTGCATGACGTAGTCGGTCCCAACGTAGAGGCCCGGGACCGCGGCGAGGGCATCGGCCACGCTCTCGAAGTGGCGACGCTCGATCTCGTCGCGGGTGATGACGGTGATGATCGCCGGGGCGGCCTCCGGTCGAAGCGCCGCTTTAGTCGGCGCGACGACGCGAATATCGAGGAGCTGTCGCAGCCGCTCAAGGTCGCCGAAGGACTCGTCCGGGGCATGCGCGTCCGGCTCGGCCGCCGCGCCACTCGCCGCGAGCAAGAGCCCTGCAATGAGCGATCGAAGTGCCATCCGACTGGCCCGCCTCCCTTCGAGTCCCATGCGAATGTACACTGGGTCGCGGGGCCACGACAACGGTGCTCGGCGGCCTGCGAAACAAACGTCGGGATAGACTCTGCCGCAGCGTCCTAGGACGCTGCGGCAGACCAAGCGACCAAGCGATGTG
>CAYOBQ010000094.1:0-33826 GCA_964402225.1 uncultured Nannocystaceae bacterium
GGCCGGCGGGCACGCACATCACTTGGTCGCTTGGTCTGCCGCACCGTCCTAGGACCTCATCGGCAGCAGCGGAAGCCGATCGTGGCGTGGTGGAAGTCGCCGTCCTTGAGGTCCTGGCGCTGCCCGCAGGTGAGGCCGCCGGGGAGGTTCGACTCGTAGCCGCCGCCGCGTACCGGACGCAGGCCATCGACGCTGTCATCGGTCCACTCCTTGAGGTTCCCGGAGAGATCGAAGACGCCGTCACGCTCGCAGACATCCAGGGCGCCGCAGACGAGCACCTCGTCCTGGTTGCCGACGGCGTTCGCGTTGGCGTCGTGGCCCCCGCCGTTGCACGTCCGCCCGTCGAAGTCGGCGCCGTACGGGTAGGCCTCCCCACCCACGCCAGCGCACGCGCGCTCCCACTCGTCGGCCGTGCACAACCTGGCCCCCGCCGCGCGGCACGCCGTGTCCGCCTCGGCCCACGTCAGGTCCGCCCACGGCAGGACACCCGCGCGGCTGCACGCCCGCTCCTCGACGAAGGCGATGATCTCGTCGTCGGGTCGCGGATCGAAGCCAGCGGCCTCGGCGGTGGCCCCCGGCCGGCTCGCTTCGTAACCGTAAATCTCGACGTCCCCGACCTGCACCCAGGTGTCCTCGAAGTCCTCGTCCGTGAAGCCGTCGCAGTCGTCGTCCACCCCGTCGCACGCGTCGTCGTCACGCGTCTCCGGGTCCGGGGCCGTCGCGGAGCACTCGGCCCCTCCGCCATCCGCGGCGCAGCGCTGCGTCCCCTCTCGCTGGCAAACACCCAACCCCTGGGTGCAGGGGCGCGGCGTCTGCCGGTCGGCCTCGAAGAGCTCCGCCACGAAGTCCTCGTCCACCCGCCCGTCGCAGTCGTTGTCCGCCCCGTCGCAGTGCCCACGCTCGTCCCCGAGCTGCCAGGTCGGCGGGCGCGCGCAGCGATACCCCGCCGCGCCGTCGCACACAGGCCCGTGCTTGCGCTCCACACAGACGCGGTTGCTGACCGGCTCGAGCGCCACCAACGTGACCTGCTCCACGCACGTATACCCGGGGTGTACGTCCGCGCAGTCGACGTCGGTCTCGCAGCCCATGGCGTCTGGGCCGCCCTCCTCCAGCACGCAGACGCGCCCTTCGTTGCAGCGCTCGCCGTCGCCGCAGTCGGCGTCCTCGGCGCACTCGAAGGCGCAGACTCCGTGGTCGCCGCAGTCATCCTCGGGGACGACGCGGTCCGGCGCTTCGTCCACCAGACCGTCGCAGTCGTCGTCGAGGCCGTTGCAGTACTCGCGCACCTGCGCGCTGGACCGGACGGTGCAGCGGTACTCGCAACCCGTCTCCGGCTGCTCGTCGAGATCCGTCCAGCCCGCCTCGCAGGCCGCGAGCGCGCAGTCACCCTCGACGCACGCCGCCTCGGCGTGGTCCAGTGCTTCGCACACCACGCCGCAGCCCCCGCAGTTCTCGACATCGGACTGCTTGTCGACGCCCTCGTCGACGCTCCCGTCGCAGTCGTTGTCGGCGTCGTCGCACTGCTCCTGGCCACCCGCCGTCACGATGCAGTCGGCCTCGCAGCCGTCGGTGACGTCCGCGTTGTAGTTTTGGAAGCCCGGCTCGCACGCGATGATGACGCACTCCCCCGCCTGGCAACGCAGCTCGGCGTTGGGCGCCGCGCACGAGACCCCGCAGACGCCGCAGTTGTCGGGATCGATCAGCAGGCGGCGCTGCAGGTCCTCGTCCTCGCCGTCGATCTTCCCGTCGCAGTCGTTGTCGACCCCGTCGCAGACCTCGTCCGATGGCGTGCAACCACCACCGACCTCCGATGGGCGTCCATCCGCCACCTCGAAGTCAATGGATCCGCTGTCCGGGAGCGGCGTCTCCTCGATGGAGCCGTCGCCGTCGCAGGCCAGAGTCAGGATGGCGATCGTCGCCGCCAGTCGATGCATGGTCTCCCCCTCGGCGGCGATTCTCCAATCGAGGGGGTGTCGAATCAAGCTCGCGCCTTCTAATGTCGCGGACACCCTCGCCGTCCAGCGGCGTAGAATCTGAGGAGTCGATGCACGCACCGGGGCCGCTGGCGCGGATCCTTGAGCTCGAGGAGCAGGGCGCGGACGCCGACGCGTACGCCGTCGCGTTGCGCGAGCTCGCCGCCTGCGTTCGGGAGGACGAGGCGTTTCAGGCGGCGCTGGCCGACTGGCTCCTCGGCGCGCTGGGGTTGGGAGACGGCCCCGGCGATGCGCCGGCGGCCGAGGCGCGTTGGGACGCCGCCGTCGACATCGTCGCCGACGCCGAGTCCATCGCCGCCTTCTTCGAGAAGGTGGCGGGGCGTTTGACGGGAGGAGCGGTGCCCGCGCGGCTCAACCTGTTGTCGCTGCTGCGCACCAAGGTGGTGTGGCGCACGCGTGACCGGCTACGTCGCCAGTCGATCCGGGCGGCGAGGGAGACGAGGGAGGTGCCGGGACGTGAGCAGGCGGTGGAGCACCAGGCGCGGATCGTCGCCCGGCTCGTGCTGTCGAGGGTGGGGGCGCACCTCGGTGACGATCCGGCCCGCGCGGCGGTCTTCGAGCGCCTGCTCCGGGGGGAGACGGTGACCGAGGTCTCGAAAGCATGCGGCGTCTCGCGCCCCACGATCTACCGGTGGCTCGGCGCGGTCCGCGCCTGGATCTCTCAGGGTGAACGATGACGTGTGAGCGAACCGAGGAGGTGCTCGCCCTCATCGACGAGGGCCGTCTCACGGAGGCCGCGCACCTGGCCGAGCACCCCAACGCGTGCGACGTCTGCGTGCGCGCCATCACCGACGCGGTCTTGTCCCGGGCCGGGCACGGGGCGGCGCCGGCGGAGGACGAGGTGGCGCTGCTCGCGGTGGGGCTGGCGGACGCGGGGGAGCGGATGGCGGCGGAGCTCGCGCTGGGTGACGAGGCCGATGAGGTGCTCGCGGCCGCGCCCGTGCCCGAGGTGCCGGTCGCCCCGCCCACCTTCGACTTGCTGCCGCCGCCGCCAGCCAAGCTCCGCTGGCCGTGGTTGGCGGGGGCCGGCGCCGCCACCGTCGCCGCGGCGATCCTGTTCCTCGTGGCCCCGAGCGCCGATGTCGCCCCGCCCGCGGCGATCTCTCGGGCGCCCGAGCCCGCCGCCACCCGGTCCGGTCCCGGCCCCGAGAAGCCCGTCGCCGAGGCGCCCGCCCCCGAGGTGCCCGACCCAGCCCCGCCCCCCGCGGCCGAACCACCCGCGCCGGAGCCCGCCGCGGAGAAGCCGGCGGCCGTCGTGGCCTCGCCGAAGCCGCGCCCCCGGGCCCGCCGCGCGTCACGGCCCAAGGCGAAGCCGAAGCGTCGGCGTGGTGGGGACGAGGTCGACGACCTGCTCGGCGCCCTCGACGGCAACGGCGGCGGGTCACGGCGCGCCCGGGCAGCCCCCCCCGCGGGGGCCGCTCCGGCGCTGCCCGCGTCCCTCTCGCGGAGCCAGATCCTGAAGGTCGTGAAGCGGAGCTCGGGCCGCGTGCGCGAGTGTGGTCGTCGCGACCCGAGCCTCGTCGGGACGATCGCCGTGAAGCTGCGGATCGCGCGCTCCGGCCTCGTGACCTCCGCCGAGGTCGTCACCGGCAAGTTCAAGGGCACCCCGGTGGGGAAGTGCGTCTCCGGGGTGGTGGGCAAGCTCCGCTTCCCGCAGTTCGCTGGCCGCCCGATGAGGATCACTCTACCGTTCGGTCTATGATCCGGTACCCCCTCCTCCTCTGTGCGTTCGCGCTGGCCTGCGACGGCCCCGCGCCAGCGGTCCCCGTCGAGGCCGCCCCCCTGGTTCGGACGCCCACGGCGATCCTCCGTGACCTCCCACGAGCCGAGGGCATCGCCGACGGCGAGCTGCGGCGAGGGCTCGGGGCACAGCTCTGCGCGGCGCTGGTCCGGCGCGACGCCGGGGCGTTTCGGGCGCGGTTGACGGACGACTTCCGAGGCTCGCTCTTCGCGGCCGAAGCGACGCCGGGGCCGAAGGACGCCACGCTCCAACTCGCGACCCACGCCGCCGATCCCGCGGAGCTCGACCCGGCGGCCTTCGTCGTGGGCCTCGTCGGCTTCCTGGAGGGGGCCGGCGAGCTCACGCGGTGTCGGGCGCGCTGGCCGGCGCTGACGCTGACGGAGGACGCCTCCTGGGGCCGGGCGGATCTGCGCCTGGAGTTGGTCGGCACCGCGATCCATCGGGTCGAGTGGACGGTGGAGGTGTCCCGCACGGCGGCCGGATGGCGACTCCGGCGCGTGGTGAGCGGCGCGCTCGCTCGGGTGCGCGGCCCCGCGCGCGCGTTCGTGGACGTGACCGATGAGGTCGGGGTCCAGATGCCGATGACCGCGGTCGCCGAGGAGAACCAGCGCGACCTCGTCGACTTCGGCGGGCGAGAGACGGTGGGTGGGCTGGCGGTGCTGGACTGGAACGCCGACGGGTCCCCGGACCTCGCGGTCTGGCACCGTCGACGGGGGCTCGCGTTGTTCGTCAACGACGGCCAAGGGGGCTTCGGGCCGCGCCTGGACCTGATCCCTCCACGCGCCGTGGGCGACTTCCTGCTCTTCGTGGATCTCGACGGCGACGGCGCCACCGAGTTGGTGTCGAGCGAGATCGGCGCCTGCCACGAGGACGTCGCCTCCCTCGGCCTCTACACGCGTCGGGGGGATGCCTTCGAGGTGGTCCCCGGCGGCTTGCCGATCCGGCGGCCGTGCACCGAGCTGCAGGGCGCGGATCTGCGAGAGTCCGAGTCGGTGGTCTACCAGCACCTCACGGCCGCCGATGTCGATGGGGACGGCGATCTCGATGTCCTCGCGACGGGGTTTCGCGGGCGACACTCCCGCCGCGAGCGCTTCAACCTCTTCGACAGCGAGGACGGCGAGCGCGACCTGCTCTTCATCAACGAAGGCGGGCTGCGCTTCGCCGAGCAGGGAGAGGGGCGCGGCCTGACGGCGCGGCGCTGGAGCTACGCCGCCCTCTTCCACGACTTCGACGGGGACGGCGACGCGGATCTCTACACGACCACGGTCCACGGGCCCAACCTGCTGGCCATCAACGATGGCTCTGGACACTTCGAGCAGGTGACGAGGGCGGGGCTGACGGAGAACGGCCGGGCGAGCGGCGTGACGCTCGCCGATCTCGATGGCGACGGTGCCCTCGACCTCTTCGTGTCGAACCCCTGGGCCGCCGCCGGGCAGCGCGCCGCTTCGCTCGTCGCGCCCAAGCTGCCGGAGCCGATGGCCAGGAGCCTGGCGCGCCTCTCCTCGGGTAGCCGCCTGCTTTCGAAGGGCGTCGACCGCGCCGGGGCGCTGGGGCTCGCCGACGGCGGCTGGGTTTGGGGTCACGCCGCCTTTGACCTCGACAGCGACGGTGACCGGGATCTGGTCGTCACCAACGGCGTCACCACCCACTCCGAGAAGCGCGGCGGCGACTTCTCGAGCCTGCTGTGGCAGCGGGTCGCGTCCCACGCCCGCCTGCGCGTCGCCGACGAGGCGCAGGCGCTGGAGGACGACGCCGTCACCCAGATCGCCGCCAGCAGCTTCACCGGGAGCTTCGCCGGTGGTCAGCGGAATCGTGCGTTCGTGCGCGTGGGCGAGGCCTTCGTCGAGGCCGCGGCGGCCCTCGGCCTGGACACCGTCGGTGACGGACGGGCGGTCGCCCCCCTCGACTTCGATGGCGACGGCGACCTCGATCTCGTGGTGATGGGGCTACAGTCCTTGCGAGTCCTCGAGAACAAGCTCCCCGTCCGCCACTTCCTGAGGGTCCGCGTGAGCCCGGGGGCCGTCGTCTCGGTCCGCGCGGGCGGACAGAAGCGCGTGGCGGTCGCGGCCCTCACGCAGGGCTTTCACACCCAGCCGGGGGACACGCTCCACTTCGGCCTCGGCGCCGTCGATGAGGTCTCCGGCGTCGAGGTGCGCTGGCCCGACGGGGCGGTGACGAAGGTCGAGGCCCCACCGGCCGACTCGACGCTGCACGTGACCCGCGCCGCGAGCGAGACGACCCCGCTCCGGGCGTGGCCCGCACGGGCGCAGACGCCCCGGCCGACACCGTCGATGCCGGTGCTCTCGCCAGCGGGACGCCTCGGCGCCATCGGTCGGCCAGGGGCGCCGACGCTCATCGTACGATTGCCCCCGGACGCCGCCCCCGGGCGCTTCGTTCCCTTCTCGGAGCTCGCGCGGCGCCGCCCCGAGCTCCGCGTGGTCGGGGTCGCCACCGAGATCGCCGAGCCCGGCGCGCTGCAAGCGTACATCGAGCGCCACCAGCTCGGCTTCCCGGGGGTGCTCCCCACGCCCAAGTCGCGGCCCCTCCTCGAGGGCATCACGGGCTGCCTCTTCGACGCCCGCGGGCGCCTCGAGCGCGTGTGGCGTGGGGAGATCTCCGTCGCCGAGGTCGAGGCGCGAGTCGCCGCATCGCGTCGGCCGACCGCCCGCAACGACCACTGGGAGCTGGCCTTGCGCCTCGCTCGCGGGGCCGGGAAGGAGCGCGCGCGGAAGGTGATGGAGGGCGCCCTCGTCGAGCACCCCGACGACCAGCTCACATGGCGGCGCCACGCCGAGGTGCTGATGGCCAACAACGATCGGCCCGCCGCCCTGCGCGTCTTGGGCACGGCGGTCGCCCTCGACGAGAACAACGCCAACGTCTGGGCCGATCTGGCGCAGGTGCTCTCCATGGGTGGCCAGGCCGAACGCGCCCAGGAGCGCGTGGACAAGGCGCTGATGCTCGATCCCGGCAACCCACGCGCCCTCACGGTCGCCGGCGTCGTCATGTGGCTCAAGGGCGACCGGATGAGCTCCCAGCAATTCCTGGAGGCGGCCCTCGAGATGGATCCCTACTACGAGCCCGCCCAGCAGAGCCTCGCCCGCGCCAAGGATCCCCAACAGCTACCGGGCCCCCCCAAGGGCAAGCGCGGCCACGGCCCCCCGGGCCACGACCAGCCGGGCCACGAGGGCCACGGCCACCCGGGTCAGCCCCACCCGCGCTGACGGGCGCCCTACCGGCGCTTCTTCTTCATGCCCTGCTGCTGGGCCTCCGCGAAGGCCTCCTCGTCACCCGCGAGTGGTCAGCCGATCGTCCGCGTGGCACCCTGCGTGCGAGCTCGTGTCTGACCAAGGGAGTTGGGGTGGCCGACAGCATCAACGCGTCGATCATCGACCAGCGGGTGCGTGATCGCGCGGGGAGACTCCCCGAGGCCGTCGGGGACTCGGACAAACGGCGCACTTGGGCGTTCACGGAGCTGTGTCTGAAGACGGTCCTCGATCTCCAGGAGGAGGAGCTCGAAGACCTGATGACGGATGGGGGCGGCGACGCCGATGTCGACGCACTCCACGTCGGTGAGGTTCAGGACGGCGAGTTCGTCGTGACCTTGCTCCAAACCAAGTACAAGCGTCGGCTCGACGGTGTTTCGGCGTTCCCCGCGAACGCGATCAAGAAGCTTGTCGCGACGATTCGAGCACTCTTCGATCCGGGCAAGGCCGTGACGCTCAACGACCGGCTCGAGCCCCTCGTCGCGGACGTGCGGGCGCTGCTTCTGGGAGGGGATATCCCGTTCGTCAGGGTCTTGTTATGCAACAACGGAGAGCGCTGGGGGGTGGACGGTCAGGAGGTGATCGACACCTGTGGCCTCACGTCACACCAGGTCTCCTGGCGGCACGTCAACCACGACACCCTGGTGCGCCTGCTCCAATCCAAGAAGCCCGTGGACGACTCCATCCAACTCGCGGGCAAGGCGATCGTCGAGGACTACGACTTTCGCCGAGTCTTGGTCGGGAAGCTCCCGGTATCCGAGGTCCGGGCCTTGTTCGACAAGCACGGGGACCGGCTCCTCGATCGCAACATCAGACGGTACCTGGGCTTGCGGAGGAACCGGGTCAACGAGGGGATTCATGGGACGCTGTCCGACCCGGACCGGCGTGGGGACTTCTACTTCTACAACAACGGCATCACCGCCGTTTGCACGTCGTTCTCCTATAACGCGCTGCAATCGGAGGACTACGCCGTCCGTGTGAAGGCGCTCCAGATCATCAACGGCGGACAGACGTCGAAGACGATCCAGGAGACCATCGCCGAGTTGGAGGACGAGGACTTCAGCAAGACCTTCGTCTTGCTGCGCCTCTACGAGATCTCGGCGAGCGATGACCAACTCGTCGCCGCCATCACGGTCGCCACGTGGCCGTCCGTATCTTCAGGATGGTGGAGACTGAGCGGAAGCGCAGAGATCCCGATGCGCCCTTCTTTTTGCCGTACGCCTCCCATTTCATTTCGATGTGCGTGGGCATGCGCCTCGGTTTCGACTTCGCGCGCGAAAACGAGATGTCAGGCTCTCCCATCCGGCCACTTGCGGAGTTGGTCGACCACCGAAACGTCTCCGACTTCCTCGAGCTTCTGGATGAGCGAGGGAAGGCGTTCTACGACGCTGCCCTCGAGCTCACGAGCAAGGGACTCAAGGAGCTCGGTATCACGGACGAGACGCAATTGCCGCGGGTCGCAGCGACGTTCCGGCGCGGCGACCTCCTGTACACGGCGGTCGCGGGTTCGGCCAAGGCGCGGGAAACCATGGCGTAACCGAGCGTTGAGGGCCACGGCCGCCCGGGTCAGCCGCACTCGCGCTGACGGGCGCCCTACCGACGCTTCTTCTTCTTGCCCTGCTTCTGGGCCTTGGCGAACGCCGCCTCGATGGCCTTCACCCGCAGGCCGGCCTGCTGGACCATCGTGGCGTGCTCCTTGTCGGGGCCCGCGATCTCGATGCACTTCTTGTAGGCGCCGATGGCCATTTGATAGCTCTGCAGGCCCTCGCTGGCCGTCGCGAGCTGGCAGTGGGGCTCCGGATCGTTCGGCATGAGGGCGCGGATGTCGCTCCAGGTTCGCACCGCGCGATTCCACATCTGGAGCTGCGCCTCGGCGCGCCCGAGCTTCCGGTAGGCCTCGATGTCGTTGGCGCGCTCGTAGGCCAGCCGGTAGGCGCCCATCGCGAGCAGCGGTCGCTGCTGTTCGGCGTAGGCGTCGCCGAGCATCGCCTGGGCCGAGCTGAGCTTGGGGTCCAGCGCCAGCGCCCGCTCGAGGTGCTCGGCGGCCTCCTTCCACTTCTTGCGCTTCCATTGAGCCTTGCCCAACGCCAGAAAGACCCTCCCGTTGCGCAGCGCCTTTGCGGCCTTCTGCAGGTGGGGGACGGCGTCGTCCCAGCGCTTCTGGGCGATGCGAACCTGGCCCAGGGCGAACTGGGCGATGGGCGTGTCCTTCAGCGAGATCGCCTGGGCGAGGGCGGTGGCCGCCTCGTCGAACTTCTCGGCCTTCAGGTAGGCGTCGCCCAGGAAGAGCTGGGCTGTGGCGAGCTTCTGGTCCTTGGCGACCGCCTCCTTGAAGCGGTCCCGCGCCTCGTCACGCTTGCCTCGGAACTGGAGGACCCGGCCGAAAGCGAGGAGCGTGCGCGCCTCGTCGCCGCGGCCATCCGTGAGCGCGCGGGCGAGCTCCGCTTGGAGCCGCAGGGCGTTGCCGTTGTTGATGACCCCCGCGTCCGACACGACCATGTCGACCGTCGCCCTCAAGAGGTCGGTCCGCCAGGTGTCGTTCTTTGCGTCGGCGGCCGTGGCCTGGCCGAAGGCCTCCGCCGCGAGTTGGGCGTCGCCCGCCTCCATCGCCGCGCGTCCGAGGGCGGCCATCTGGGCCCCCTCGTCGTGGTTGTGCCGTCGGTCGGCTTGCTGGGCGAAGTGGTTGGAGGCGACCGGCACCGCGGCCACCGCCACCACGACCAGACACGCGGTCTGGATCCATCGGAGCGCGTTTTCCATTGCGTGGTCTTACGGCGAGGGCGCCGCTACTGCAACTGGAGCGTGATCGAGAAGTTCCCGATCCCGCCACCGTTGCGCTCCACCAGCACCCAGTACGTCCCCGCTTGCAGGTTCTGTGGCGCGAACGCGTCGTCCCCACACTCGAGGATCTGCGCGACCGCGGAGCACTCGTTGACGAGGTAGACGAAGGCGTCGAAGCCGACCACCTCGAAGTCGACCTGTCGCGGCTGGTTGAGCGTGAACTGGAACATGCGGTTCGGCGTCGGCGCCCCCGGGTTGGGCGGCTCACAGGCGAAGAAGAAGCCGATGTCCCCGTCCTGGAGCTGACCACCCATGGCCACGCCGCCTTGCAGGACCGGGGCGTTGGCGCACGCCGGGAGCATGCACGTCCCGTCCTCACAGACGTCGCCCGGCGCGCAGTCCGCGTTGTTCTCGCAGCCATCGCCCGCCTCCACGCACTCGGCGTCCACGCAGGAGAAGCCGGGGCCGCAATCCGCGTCGTCGATGCACCCCGCCCGCGCGACGCACTCCGCGTTGATGCACGTCTCGTCGGGGCCGCAGTCGTCGTCGTTGTCGCAGTCCCGGACCTCCGGCGGCGTGCACACCTCCAACTGGCAGGTGTTGGGCGCGATGCAGTCGTTGTCGTTGACGCAGACGATCGGCTCCTCGCACGTCAGCAGCACGAGGTTGCAGGTCTGTGAGCCGGGGCAGCCCGCGTCGTTGCGGCAGCCCGGCGCGCACAGCGCGTTGACGCAGATGCGACCGTCGTCACAGCCGGCGTCGTTGGCGCAGGCGACGACCTCGCACTGGTTGTTCACGCAGGCCTCACCGGGGTTGCACTGGTTGTCGTTCTGGCAGGCGCCAGCGTTCTCGCACGCGCCGTTGTTGCAGATCTGCCCATCGAGGCAGTCGCCGTTGTTCACGCACTGCCCGCCGCCGATGCACTCGCCGCCCACGCAGCGCTCGTTGGGCAGACAGTCGGCGTCATTGCCGCAGACCGGCGGATCGCTGCACAGGCCCTCTCGGCAGACCTCGCCGATCTCGCAGTCGGCGTCCTCGATGCAGTTGACCCCGACATCGGGCCGACAGCCGTTGTTGACGCACACGTCGTCACCGGGGCAGTCCTCGTCGTTGATGCACTCGACCTCCAGGCACTGGTTGTCGATGCAGCGCTGACCCGCGTTGCAATCACCGGCGTCGAGGCAGCCGTCTCCGCAGGAGCCCGCCGCGCAGAAGCGGCCGTCGAAGCAGTCGTCGTTGCTGTCGCAGACGGCGGGCTCGGCGCAGGCCTCGTTCACGCACTCCTGGTCGCCGGGACAGTCGCCGTCGGCCGCGCAGAGCTGCCCGTCGGCGCGGCAGCGACCCGCTCGGCAGACCTCCTCGTTGAGGCAGGCGTCGTCGTTGGCGCAGCCGTTCGCGCAGGCCCCGAACTCACAGATCCGCGGCCCGGCGCACTCGTCGTCGTCCTGGCAGGGGTCACCCTCTCGGCACTCTCCCCCCACGCAGGGCAGGTCGTCGGGGCACTGCCCGGCGTTCATGCAGGCCCGCGCCCCCTCGACGCAGTGACCGTCCTCGCAGATCCGACCGTTGCCGCACGCGTCGTCGTCCTCGCAGGGGTCGCGGCAGACCTCGTTGTCGCAGACGCGGTCCCCCCGACAGTCGACATCCTGCCCGCACACCACGGGCTCGATGCAGCCGCCGGCGAGACAGGTCTGCTGCCCCGGGCAATCATCGTCGTTGTCGCAGTCCTCCCCCTCGTCGGGCACACACGCGCCGAAGCGGCAGACCTCCCCCTGCTGGCAGTCGTCGTCGGCGTTGCAGCCGGCGTCGGGCTCGACGCAGATCTCGTTCTCGCAGACCAGACCACCCACGCAGTCGAGGTCGTTCGCGCAGGGGATCGGCGCGTCCTCGGCGCACACCCCGTTGCGGCAGATCTGGCCCTGCGGACAGTCGCCGTTGTCCTCGCAGTGGACGAGGCCCGGATCCTCGCAGCGACCCTCGACGCAGTCGAAGCCGTCGGCGCAGGGGTCGTCGTCGCCGCACCCATCGGCGCAGATGCCCACCTCGCAGATGCGCGCGCCGATGCAGTCGATGTCGACGTCGCACACGTTCTCGAAGCACCGGCCGCCCTCGCAGCTCTGGGTGCCGGGGCAGTCGTCATCCACCACGCAGTCCGGCGCCTCCAGGCAGCGGTCGGCCTGGCAGACCTCGCCGTCGCCGCAGTCCTCGTCGCGCTGACAGGGATCGGAGCAAGTCCCCCCGTCGCAGATGCGCACGCCGAGGCAGTCGGCGTCGGCGAAGCAGGGATCGGGCTCCACGCAGGTGCCCTCGTCGTCGCAGGTCTGGGCCCCGGGGCACTCCTCGTCTTCCTCGCAGCCCTCGGCGTCCTCGCAGAGCTCCGCGATGCACACCTCACCAGCGTCACAGTCGTCGTCGCCGGCGCAGGGGTTGACGCAGGCGCCCTCCTGGCAAAGTCGTGGGTTTCGGCAGTCGATGTTCCCGGCACAGACGAGGGGCTCGACGCAGATGCCGTCACCGCCACAGAACTGGTTGCCGGGGCAGCCGTCGTCGTCCTCGCACTCGCCCATGATGTCCGGGAGCCGGCACAGCCCCTCGCGGCAGACTTGCTCGCCGTCACAATCGCCGTCGTCGCGGCAGGCGGGGATGCAGGTCCCGTTGTCGCAGGCCCGCCCGTCGAAGCAGTCCTCCGCCGCCTCGCAGACGTTCTCCTCGCAGGTCCCACCCTCGCAGGTCTGGGCGCCGCGGCAGTCGTCGTCGTCCTCGCAGCCGAGGGGCAGGCCGCAGACCCGGTTGTTGCACACCAGCCCGTCCATGCACTCGTCGTCGGTGGCGCACTCGTCCATCGGCGCCGGCACGCAGAGCTCGCCATCGCATTGGAAGCCGTCGGGGCAGGCGTCGCCCTCGCCACAGGGGTCGAAGCAGGCGCTGTCGGCGCAACCGCGGGCGCCCAGGCAGTCCTGGTTCTCGCTGCAAACCGGCGGCTCCATGCAGCGGCTGGTCTCGGGGTCGCAGCTCTGCTGGCCGAGGCAGTCCTCGTCGAAGTTGCACGGCGGCGCCTCACCCTCGGGGACGCAGGTCCCGTTGGGGCAGATCCACTCGTCGGGGCAATCATCGCCCGTCATGCACTCGACGACGGCGCAGAGCCCACCCTCGCCGCAGACCTCCACCCCGACGCAGCTCTCGTCGTCGCAGGGGTCGGCGCACTCGCCGTCCAGGCAGATGCGGCCCTCGAAGCAGCCGTCGGCGTCCTCGCAGGGCCTCGCCTCCTGGCACCCGCCCTCTTCGCAGATCTGGGCGCCGGGGCAGGGGGTCGCGTCGTCGCAGGCGGCGCGCTCCACGCAGTCCCCATCGACGCAGGCCTCGCCGTCGCCGCAGTCGCCGTCGTTGATGCAATCGCCGCCGGGCGCCTCGCAGACGCCGGCGTTGCACATCAGCCCCTCGGGGCAGACGTTCCCGTCGGAGCAGGGGGCCGAGCATTGCCCGTCGAGGCAGTAGCGCCGGCCCTGACAGTCGTCGTCGCTGTCGCAGATCGGCGGCTCCTGGCACTCGCCGTTGACGCAGAACTGGTCACCATCGCAGTCGTCGCTCTCGCGGCAGTACGCGTCGTCCTCGGACAACGGCGTGCAGACGTTGCTGACGCAGGCCTCGTCGTCGGCGCAGTTCGCCGGACCGCTGCACTGCTGCGGCCCCGCATCGACGATCGCGGCGTCCACGACCGGATCGCTGCCACCCTCGTCGTCGCAAGCCAGAAGCGCGGCCATGGAAGTGGCCACGAGAACCCAATGGGCGCCCTTCAAGCGCATGATTTCCCCCCGAAACCGAGTCGTGCTCACGCGGAGTATCGGCACGACCGGCCGATCGGAGCAAGACGAGTGGGGTGAAGTCGACCCGCTTCAGCACCGCCGGGCCATCTGCCGATGGACAGAGGCGTGTTACTTCGCCGCTGCAGCAGCGTTGTAAAAAAGTACAGTCAGAGCGTTTTCCAAAAGTCGCTCGAAGTTGCTATGGTGATCACCTCGGTGGAACTGCGTCCGCCGAGAAGGGGGAGTGCCAGGATGGTTGCCAGACTTCCACTGCTGCTGTGCGCCGTGCTCGCGACCGCGGGTATCGCCTACGGGCAGGCGTTTCGCGACGCCGACAAGCTCCACACCCAGGGGTACGTCACCGACGACGACGGCGCGCCGGTGGACGGGCCCGTCGACCTCACCTTCCGCATGTTCGCCAACCCCGAGGGGGGCCAGGCGGCGTGGTCGGTGACCATCGAGGACGTCGAGCTCTTCGAGGGCTACTACTCGGTGATTCTCCCGGACGTCGAGCCGGACGTGATCGCCGGCAATCCGTTCTTCGAGACGCAGGTCGGAGACACGGTCCTCACGCCACGGACCCAGTTCCTCGCGGTGCCCTTCGCGATGATCGCCACGCGCCTCTCCCCGGGCTCGGCGATCGATGTCACTCAGGTCAGCATCGACGGCGACCGCGTGATCAACGACCAGGGTCAGTGGGTCGGTGACCCGACGGGCCTGCGCGGCGCCCAAGGCGATCGCGGTCCCGCGGGCCCTCAGGGCGTCGCCGGACCGAGGGGTCAGCAGGGCGTGCAGGGTGAGCGCGGCGCCGCCGGTCCCCAGGGGGCTCGTGGTCCGCAGGGCGTGGCCGGGAATCAGGGAGACCAGGGGGCCCAGGGTCAGCAGGGCCAGCAGGGCAGCCCGGACACGCCGCTCCAGGTCCGCGCCAAGATCGTGCAGGTCGACGGCGCCGGCTCGGGCATCGACGCCGATCTCTTCGACGGCCAGAACAGCAACGCCTTCCTCCGTCGCAACCTGGGCGTCAACGACCTCTCGGACATGACCAGCCGGCTGAAGGTTCGTGGCGATCTGGTACAGATCGGCACCCGCGGCCAGACCGGCCTCCTCTTTCGCAACGACGGCACCAAGCACGCCGGGCTCCGCTTCGACGGCACCCAGACCGTCTTCCTCGAGGACGCCTCGCGGGACGGCGAGCCCGAGGCGTGGAACGACGGGCGCCGCCGCACCGACTTCGAGGTTCGCCGTGGGCACCTGCGCGTGGGCGGCCACGCGGCGATCAACGGCAACATCACGGCGACGGGCTACATCCGGCCATCAGCGGGCGGCGGGAACCGCGGCATCTTCTTCCCCCCCGACCCCTTCGGCGGCGGCAGCGACCGCGCGTGGATTCGGCTCGAGGGCGAGGGTGGCGAGAACATGCGACTCGACATCGGCGTGACCAACGACGCTGACGACAACATCCGCCTCAACGCCAGCGGCGGGGTCGACGTGGCCGGCAGCGGCGACCTGCGGGTCGGGCGCTTCCTCGCGGTAGCCAACAGGGCGACCTTCCGCAACGTCATCCAGCCCGCCGCCGGTGGCACCGGGATCACCTTCCCCTCCAACCCCTTCGGTGGCGGCGGCGACTCGGCCTGGATCCGCTATCTCTCCCAGGGCGGCGAGAACACGGTGCTCCAGATCGGCAACATGAACGACGCCAACGACGACATCGAGCTGTACGCGGCCGGTGGCGTCACGCTCAACGGGCCCGGGGGCAACCGCCTGGGCCTCGAGTTCCCCAACAACCGCTGGGGCGGCGGCGGCGATGACGCCTTCATCCGCTACTACACCCAGGGCGGCGAGAACACGCGGCTCGAGATCGGCATCACCAACGACGGCGACGACGACATCGTGCTCAACGCCTCCGGCGGCGTCACGGTGGCCGGCAACGGCGACCTCGTCGTCAACCGCAACCTGGTCGTGCGCGGCACCTGCCAGGGCTGCGTCGCGGCGGGCGGCGGCTACCGGCCGATCCTCGCCTCGGCGGGGGGCGGCGACAACGGCATCGTCTTCCCGAACGATCCGTTCGGTGGCGGTGGAGACGACGCGTGGATCCGCTACATGTCCCAAGGGGGCGAGAACACGGTGCTTCAGATCGGCACCAGCAACGACGCCAACGACGAGATCGAGCTCTACTCCGCGGGGCGCGTCAGCCTCAACGGACCCGGGGCCGGCGCCCTCGGCATCGAGTTCCCCGCCAACCGTTGGGGCGGCGGCGGCGACGACGCCTGGATCCGCTACTACCGGGATGGGGGCGGCGAGGACACCAAGCTCCAGATCGGCATCTCCAACGACTCCCATGACGAGATCGAGCTCTACTCGAACGCGATGGTGAGCATGCGCGGCGGCGGCAACGCCCCCCTCGGCTTCAAGTTCCAGAACAACCGCTGGGGCGGCGGCGGGGACACCGCGTGGCTGCGCTACTACCGGGATGGTGGGGGTGAGAACACCGCCCTCGAGCTCTACATCGGCAACGACGGCGACGACAACATCCGGCTGAACTCCCCCGGCGGGGTCGACATCATCGGCAGCGGCGACCTGCGCGCCGGGCGGCACATCACGGCGGGGGGGAACCTCTCGGTCACGGGCACCGGGCTCATCCGCGGTAACACGACGATCCAGGGCAGCTTGAACCTGTCGGGGGGGGCCTCGGACCTCAACGTCACGCGGGACGCCGTGGTCGGACGCAACCTCACGGTCCGGGGTGCCTTCAGCGTCGGGACGCTGAACATCAACGGCGATCTGAACGTGAGCGGGATGACCACCACCTCGGACCTGCGCGTCAGCCGCCACTCCTTCCACCGCGGGGGGACGGCCTACTTCGGCTCCGACGACCGGACGAGGATCGAGGGTCGGGGCGGGCGGAACTTCTTCGTCGACTCGGAGAACCGGGGTCGGCTGAGGGTGGGGGCGGCGTGGAACCTCCCGGGCATCTACTCGGAGGACGCCGGGCACCACCTGGTCGTCGGCGCCGCCACGGGCCACGTCTTCGTGGGGCCTCAGAGCGGGCCCCACGGCAGTCAGCACCTGCACGCACACAACATGTACCCGCGGCACCTCTACATCGGCACGAACCACCGCATGCGCATCGAGGGCATCCACGGGCGCAACTGGTTCATCGACCGCGAGAACCGGGGCCGGCTGCGGGTGGGGGCGGCGTGGGGCCTGCCGGGTATCTACTCGGAGGATGGCGGCCATCACCTCGTGCTCGGTGCGGCCACCGGCCACGTCTTCGTGGGTCCCCAGAGCGGACCCCACGGCAGCCAGCACCTGCACGCGCGCAACATGTACCCGCGGCACCTCTACATCGGCACCAACCACCACATGCGCATCGAGGGCATCCACGGGCGCAACTGGTTCATCGACTCGGAGAACCGAGGTCGGCTGCGGGTGGGGGCGGCGTGGGGCTATCCGGGCATCTACTCGGAGGACCGGGGGCACCACCTGGTCTTGGGCTCCAACACCGGCCACATCTTCGTGGGCCCGCAGCGGGGACCCCACGGTGCCCAACATCTCCACGCCTACAACATGTACCCGCGGCACCTCTACATCGGCACCGACCACCGGATGCGGATCGAGGGCCGGACGGGCCGCAACTGGTTCGTCGACGCCGAGGGGCGCGGGCGGCTGCGCGTCGGCGCGGCCTGGGGCCTGCCGGGCATCTACTCCGAGGACGGCGGCCACCACCTCACGGTGGGCTCGGCCACCGGTCACATCTACGTGGGCCCGAACCAGGGCACGTATGGCGGTCAGCACATCCACGCCAGCAACATCTACGCGCGCAACGCCTACGTGGCAGCGGCGGGGGGCTGGCTGCGCCGGAGCGGCGGGTCCCAGGCCGGCAGCTCATCGTGTCCCGGTGGCTGGGCGGCCCTCGGCGATCTGTGTATCCGGCGCAACCGCTGGGGGCGGCACCACCACAACTACTCCGACACGCGTTGCCGGCGACACAACGGCGGCGGCCACCTCTGCACCGAGCAGGAGATCGGCGGCTCCCGGAGTTGGTGGGGCTGGTTCGGTGGGAACATCTGGTACGCCGACTCGTCACACGACAACGCCGCGCAGTTCCACAACTGCAACTGCGGCCACCACCACTGGTACGACCATGACGGCCACTCCAACAAGCGAGACAGCCGTTACTGGATCTGCTGCCGGAACCGATAGGGGGATTGAGATGCAGAGCATGAAGACCGCGCTGCTTCTTGGGGCGGCTGCCTTGGTGGGAGGGTGCCAAGGGGCGCCGATCGACTCGGGGGCGGAGGCGGCCGCAGCGAAGCTGCTCACGAAGGCGCCCGCCGCCCAGGCCGCGCCCGCGCCGTTGTTCGCCAAGCGGGTGAAGAAGAAGGCGAGGCCCGCGGCCAAGGCCCCGGCGACCAAGGCCGAGCGCAGGGTCGCCGGCAGCACCAACACCGCTGCGGCCTCGAAGGGCTACAGCTCGAGCAAGTACGCCGGGATCGATACGGAGAAGGACGATCCGCGCTTCAACGGCTTCCGGGCGATGGCCGAGTCCTTCCCCTGGCGGGTCGACGACAGCGGTACGTGGAACGGCTCCGGCGTCGAGGATCCCGAGCCGCTGCAGGACGTCTCCGACGAAGAGATGCTCAAGCGCGCCAACTCCGAGGGGTTCACCGACGACCGCGGCAACGCGCTCGTGAGCATCGGACGGCGCAAGATGCCGGGGGCCCTCGACGCGCTGGACAAGGCCCTCGACCCGAACGGTGAGCAGTTCACGCGCATCCTGGCGATCTCCGGCCTGGTCGAGCATGGCGGCGAGGGGGCCCTCGAGCTGTTGTGGAAGGCGATGATGAACGATCCCGACGGCGGCAACCGCGGCCAGGCGATCTGGGGCATCGCGCTGTACGGCCACGACGAGGCGCTCAAGGCGATCCGCGCCGGCCTCGAGGACGAGGACGCCGGCACCCGTGGGATGGCGATCCTCGCGACCACCGCGCTGCGCGACGAGGAGGTCACGATGGCGATCCTCGATCGTGCGATTCGCAGCGACGAGCGGGGGGAGTTCCAGGAGGCGGCCTACGTGCTGTCCAACGTGCCCACCACCCGGGCGCGGCGCCTCCTGGCGGAGGTCTACGACCAGACGACCGACAAGGACAAGCGCATCACCATGCGCTACTACCTCAAGGAAGCGCTGCGCAACCGCGTCCCCGCCCTCGACTAGAATCCGCTACTTCGACAGCAGGCCGGCCTTCTCGACCAGGCGGACGAACTCGCCTCGGTAGCCGAAGGCGTCGGCCCCGACCGCGCCCTTCGCGAGCTTCTGGATCCCGTCGAAGGTGGCGGCGCCCTTGAACTTCGACCCCCGCAGCAGCATGCCGAAGCCGGCGACGGCGGCTGAGAAGCGGAAGTTGGCGCTGGTGGCGTCCAGGGCGGTGTCGGCGTCGCGCAGAGGGTGCGTGACGAGGGTCGAGGTGTCGCCGTCGGGCCGCTTGTAGCGCAGCTTTACGGTCATCAGCTCGTCGGAGTCGGCGGCGGAGGCGGTCGCCCGCTCCTGGTACTTGAGCTTCGCTGTGCCCTTCACGGGCTCGTCGGACCCCGCGGGGATGATCTCGTAGAGGACGGTCACGGAGTGGCCGGCGCCGAGCTCGCCCGCGTCCTTCTTGTCGTCGGCGAAGTCCTGGTTCGCCAGGGCGCGGTTCTCGTAGCCGATGAGGCGGTAGCCCTTGACCTTCGCGGGGTTGAACTCGACCTGGATCTTCACGTCTTTGGCGATCGTGAGCAGGGTGCCGCCCATCTCGGTGACGAGGACCTTCTTGGCCTCCAGGATCGAGTCGATGTAGGCGGCGTTGCCGTTGCCCTTGTTGGAGAGCTCTTCCATGCGCTGGTCTTTGTAGTTGCCGCTCCCGAACCCGAGGATGGTGAGGAAGACGCCGGACTCGCGCTTCTCTTCGATGAGGCGCGTGAGGGCGCCGGTGGAGGAGGTGCCGACGTTGAAGTCGCCGTCGGTGGCGAGGATCACGCGGTTGTTGCCGCCCTTGACGAAGTGCTCCTGGGCGATCTTGTAGGCGAGCTTGATGCCGGCGCCTCCGGCGGTGGAGCCGCCCGCGCTCAGGCGGTCGATGGCGCTCAGGATCTCTCCCTTGCGCTTGCCGGGGGTCGAGGGGAGCACCAGGCCCGCGGCGCCGGCGTAGACCACGATGGCCACCTGGTCCTGGGGCCGGAGGTTGTTGACCAGCAGCTTGAACGCCGCCTTGAGCAGGGGCAGCTTCCGCGGGTTGTTCATCGAGCCCGAGACGTCGAGCAAGAAGACGAGGTTGGATGGGGGCAGCGCGGCGGTGTCGACCTTGGTGCCCTGGAGCCCGATGTGGACCAGACGGTGCTCTGGGTTCCAGGGCGCGGTGGAGATCTCGGTGTTGACCGAGAACGGGTGCTCGCCGGTGGCGTCGGGGTAGTCGTAGCGGAAGTAGTTGACGAACTCCTCGATGCGCACGGCGTCTTTGGGCGGCATCCGGCTCTGGTTGATGAAGCGCCGGGCGTTGGCGTAGCTGGCGGTGTCGACGTCGATGGAGAAGGTGGAGAGCGGCTCCGTGAGCGGCGAGCGGAAGTCGTTCTCCTTGTTGTGGGCGTACTCCTCGGTGTCGTGGGGCGTCGGCTGACGGTCGGGGGTGGCGATGGCGAGGGGGCTCGCAGGCCGCATCGGGCGCCGCGGACCACGGCGACTCTTGCGCTTCATCCTCCGGACGCGCGGCCTGGAGCGGGACTCGGCGCCGGCCTTCCCCGAGGCGCGACCAGCCCCCATGAGCATGTCGGCGGCCGGCGAGGGCTCGGCGGCGAGCTCCGGCTTGGGCTTGGGCTTGGGCGCGACGTGGCGGCGCATGCGGAGCGTCACCTTGCCTACGCCGTCCCGGGGGACGGTCACGGTCTCGGTCGCGGCCCGGTAGCCCGACGCGGTGCAGCGTACGCGCTGCGCGCCGGTGGTAGTGAGCGTGAAGCGGCCCTTGGCATCGCTGGTGGCCTTGGCGCCGCTCGCCGTGCACCTGGCCCCCGCGATGCCCTTGCCGGTGGCGTCGTCGAGCACGCGCCCCTCGATCCGGCCCCCAGCCGCTGCCAGGGCGAGGCCGGAGAGGAGGGCCAAGGTCGAGAGAATGATCCAGCTCCGCGTCTTCATCGGTTCCTCCAGAGGTTGTCTGCTGATGCCTTCCAACGGGAGAGGCGCGCAAAGGGTCTACGTGCCTGCCTCGGTCGTGTGTACCACCACCTCGGAGTGCAGCGTCCGGTGGACGGGGCACTTGTTCGCGATCTGGAGCAGGCGGGCGCGTTGGTCAGCGTCGAGGTCGCCCTCGATCTTCACGGTGCGCTCGATGCGATCGACCTTGCCCGTCTCGGTCTCGCAGGCGGCGCAGTCCGCGGCGTGGATCTTCTCGTGGTGCAGCGTGACGGTCGCGCGTTCGAGGGGCCAGCCCTTGTGGTCCGCGTACATCCGCAGCGTCATCGAGGTGCAGGCGCCGAGGCCGGCGAGCAGCAGGTCGTAGGGCGTCGGCCCCGTCTCGTCACCGCCCATGTGGGTCGGCTCGTCGCCGATGAGCGTGTGGGGGCCACAGACGATGGCGTTTCGGTACTTGCCGAAGCCGGTCTCGCGCACCACGACGTGCCCCTCGACGGCCGCCGGGCGCTCGCGGCGCAGGGGGGCGGCGACGAAGCGCTCGGCCCAGGCGGCGAGGACGGTCGCGGCGTACTCGGCGTCGGCGGGGCGGCTGAGCGCGTGGTCGGCGTCGTCGAGGGAGAGGTAGCTCTTTGGATGCTTCGCGGCGACGAAGATGCGGCGAGCGTGGTCGATGCCCACCACCTGATCGGTGGGCGCGTGCATGACGAGCAGCGGTCGGCCGAGGGTCGGCAGCGCGTCTGTGAGGCCGTCCGCGGGGACGCCGATCGTGGCCACGGCGCGGACCCGCGGCAGGCTCGTCGCGGCGCGCAGGACGGCGGCGCCACTGCGCCCGTGGCCGACCAGCAGGCGTGGGTCGTGGGCGGCGAAGTCGTCTTCGGGCTCCGCGCGCACGACCCGGAGGCCGTACTCGGAGAGCGCGCGGGCGATGGTCTCGGCGGCGCCGGGATCGCAGCGCTTGCAGCCGACGAAGAGGGCGGTGTCGGTCATTGGTGGTCCTCCTTGATTCTTCTCACGGCCTCGGCGAGGGCGAGGCGCCCCTGGGCGCGAAGCGGTGGCTCCCAGCGGGCGACGCGGTCCCGGTCGAGGGGTCGTCGCAGGGCGTCCGCCGCGAACCCGTCCGGAAGGGGGGCCGCTCGCGCTGACATCCGTACCAGATTTCGGAAGACGATCGGGTGCCGTGGTGCGGCGCGGGAGGCGGCCTGGATCGCCAGCAACGCGTCCTCGTGCCGGCCCGTATCGGCGAAGGCGACGGCCAGGTTCTGAAAAGCCTTGTAGCTCGGCTCCGGTCGCGCGATCTCCGCCGACCAGAGGCTCACCTCGTCCCGCCAGTCCTGGGCGCGCCAGGCGCTCGCCATCGCGGCGACGACGCAGAGCCCCACGACCGCCGGGGCGAGGCGGAGGCGGCGCTCCACGATCCAGGCGACCACCACGGCGACACCGAAGAGGGGGAGGCAGAGGTAGCGTTCGGCGGCGAGGGTGGGGATCGGCACGAGGTGCAGGACCGGGGCGAGGCACAGCCCCGTCCACCATGCGCCCCAGGCGAGGGTCGGCGCGCGGCGCTGAATCGCGAGGTAGGCGGCGCCAGCGACGACGGCCGCGCCGACGACGCTGAGCATGAGATCGGGCGTGAAGCCGTCGTAGAGCGCCCGCTGCTCGTAGGGGGCGACGATGAGGCGGGTGTAGAGGGCGACGAGGGCGAGGGCGGCCTGGGGCACGGAGTCGAAGTACATCCGCGCCACGGGATCCTTCGGGAGCAGAACCGCCGCGGCCAAGGCGAGGTAGACGGGCCAGACCCAGCGCGGTCGGCGGTCCAGGGCGAAGAGGGCGAAGGGGACGGCGAGGGCGACCTCCTTTGACAGGAGACCCGCGGCCACGGCGAGGACCGCCCAGCCTGCGCGACCCGCGAGGTGCAGGCGGACGGCGCCCAGGGCGAAGACCGCGGCGAGCAGGTCCGGTCGGGAGGAGACGAAGGCGACGGCCTCGGTCTGGGCGGGGTGGAGGGCGAAGACGGCGGCGCCGAGGACCGCCGAGCGCTCCGAGAGGCCCAGGGCGACGAGGACGCCCATCGCGAGGAAGACGGCGAGCAGGTGCAGCGCGAGGTTGGTGGCCCGGTAGGCCAGGGGATGGGTGCCCACGATCGCCTTGGTCGCGGCGTTGAGGAGCGTGGGCAGCGGGCGGACGTAGCTGCTGCGGGCTTGCTGTGCGTCTCCCTGGCGGAAGAAGTCACCCCACGCGACGTCCCAGGCGCCGGCCCAGGTGTCGATCGCCGCGTTGTCGCGGATGAGGATGACGTCGTCCCACACGAGGTCGCCGGAGAGGGTGGGCGCGTAGACGAGGAGCGTGGCCACAAGGAGGGCCCATCGGCTCATCGTTCCCGCTCAATCGCCGCTGGGCTCATCGGTCGATGCTCAGCACGAACGCGCCCGCCCCGATGCGTGCGTCGACGACGAGGAAGTAGAGGCCGGGATCGGCGTCGAAGCGGACCGTGGAGAGGGGATCGCCGACGGCGATGTCGTCGTTGCAGACCAGCTCCGAGTCGGCGTCGTCGCAGGCTCGGCGGACGTAGAGGACGGTGTCGACCTCGGTGTCCTCGTGGACGGTGGTCGCGACGACGCGTCCGGGTCGGTCGACGTGCAGGGCGTAGACGCGCTCGCCACCACGGACTCCGCCGCAGCGCCCTTCCAGGTCGTTGGGGGCGCCCACCAGGGTGCCGCGGACGAGGCGTTGGTCGGGCCACAGGAGCTGCGCCCCGCCGGGGCAGACGTAGCGGCCCGCCTCGTCGTCCTGGGCGGCGGAGAAGCACTGCGAGTCGGCGTCGTGGTCGGCGGCGCCGTCCCCATCGTCGTCCAGCCCATTGCCGCAGGCCGGGGCGGCGGCGGGATCGGCCTCGTCGTCGTCGCGCACCGTCTCGCAGCCCGGCTCGGCGGGCCAGTCCACCAGCCCGTCTCCGTCGTCGTCGAGGCCGTTGCTGCACGCCGGGTTGGCCTCGGCCCCGTCGCGGGGGTCGTCGCAGCCGGGGTCGTCCAGATCGATGAGCCCGTCGGCGTCGTCGTCGCGGCCGTTGCCGCAGGCGGGGACCGGGCGCTCCCGAGCGGTGCAGGCGAAGGTGCACTCCGGGTCCTCGGCGTCGACGCGGCCGTCGCCATCGTTGTCGGCGCCGTCCCCGCATTGGGGGCGCAGGCCGAGCTCCGGCAGCTCGACGGGGAGCCCGCCGAAGGAGCGCATCAGCGTCAGCAGGGCGAAGCAGTGGCTCGATAGCGGGGTCCACCCGCGGGGGCTGCCTTCGTGCTGCGTCCCCCAGGCGCCGTCCTCGTCCCGCCAGAACCACAGGCTGATCGACGTGTCGTAGTAGCTGCCGGCGCGACCGGGGTGGTGGTCGCGGTTCGCGGGATCGCGGTCGTTGAAGCGGGGATCGCCCGGCTCGGTGTACACCGGGAGCGCCTTTTGTTGCGCCCACAGGAAGTAGTAGGTGCTGGTGGGGCTGAAGCCGCCGACCATGCTGTCGTGTCGGTAGTGCTCGGCCAGCCACTCCGTCGCCCCCACGACGGCGGGGTCGTCGGCGGGGGTGCCCGCGAGGTAGTGCAGCCACAGCCCGGAGGCGGTCATCGACGAGTTGCCGGCGTTGCCGGGGCGGTAGCCCACGCCGCCGTCCTCTTGCTGCGCGGCTCGCAGGTAGTCGCTGAGGTCGATGTCCCAGCGGGCGTCTTCGCCCAAGACGGTGGTCGCGGCGGCGAGGCCGTTGGCGGCGAAGTGGGTGGTGCTGGTGTCCCCGGAGTTGTTCGGGGCCCCGTAGTTCCAGCCGCCGACGTTGTTTGGCGGCTGCTGCCCCTGGTTGGCCTTCAGCGCGGCGACGAGGGTGGCGAGCGCCTGTGTCGCCGTCACCTCGACGCCCGGGAGCGCGTCGGGCCCGCCGGTGCGCAGGTATGCCGCGAGCGTCATCGCGGCGCCACCCGCGGTGTAGACGTAGGGAGGCGCGGCGGGATCGAGAAGCCCCGGCGTGGCGACCGTCCGCGCGATCAGGGCCCGCACGGCCACCTGGTCCTCCGGCGGGAGCCCCCGGTAGCCAAGCTGTTCGCCCGCGAACGCCCCCTCGCGTTGCTCGAGGAAGACCAGCGCCGCCAGGAAGCTGTGGCGACCGTGGTCGCCCCGAAGCTCGCCATTGTCCCGGATCTGCGACCGGAGGAACTCGACGCCCTCGGCGATCACGCGCGCCTGGTCCTCGGCGAAGCCGTCGCGGAATCCGGGACCGCCGTCGGCGAGTCCCTCGTCTACTTCACCGTCGTGGTCGTCGTCGATGCCGTTGCATCGCTCGTCGCGGGCGGGCCCGCACTCCGGGTTGGCGGGGTCGGGGCACGGGTCCTCGGCGTCGCACGGACTCCAGGGGGACCACCGGCCCGCGTCACAGCGTCGATCTCGCTCGCCGTCCCCGGCGCGCCCGCAGACTCGGGACTCCTCGTCTCCGTCGGCGCACTCGTCGGGGTCGTCGCACTCGGCCCATTCGCCCCATTGACCGGCCGCACACTCGCGTCGGCGCCCCCCGCGGCCGTTGATCCCACAGCCCGAGTCGTCGCGCTCGATCGCGCCGTTCTCGCAGGCATCGGGATCGTCGCAGGGGGACCATCGCGCCCAGCGGCCCGCCAGGCAGGTTCGCGACCGGGCGCCGGCGCCATTGAGCCCGCAGGCCCCCTCTTGTTCGCTCTCGTCGGCGCACTCGTCGGCATCGTCGCAGGCGCTCCACGCACTCCAACGTCCCGCGGCGCACGCCCGGGTGCGGATGCCGCGGTCGTTGAGCCCGCAGAGGCCGCGGATCTCGGTCCCGTCGACGCAGAGGTCGGGATCGTCGCAGGCGCCGAGGGCGACGCGCCCTCCTTCGCAGACGCGTGGGGCCGAGCCGCGCTCGTTGAGCCCGCAGGCGACGTCGTCGAGGGGATCGCCTTCCTCGCAGGCGACGTCGGGGTCGTCGCAGGGGCCAAAGGCGCCCCACCGACCGCCGATGCAGCTTCGTCCGTGCTCGCCGGCCCCCGCGATTCCACAGGCCTGCACCTCGTCGCGGCCATCGATGCACTCGTCAGGGTCCTCGCACTCGGCGAGATCGGTCCAGCGACCGCCCTCACAGACCCGCGCCTGGCGCCCGTTGCCGTTGAGGCCGCACGGTCGGCGGTCGAGGGCGTCGTCGACGCACTCCGCGGGGTCGTCGCAGGCGCCCCATTCACCCCACAGCCCCTCGGCGCAGACACGGGCGCGCAGGCCATCGCCGTTGAGCCCGCAGGCCTCCTGCTCTTCGCCGCCGTCGGCGCACTCATCGTCGTCGACGCAGGGGCCGTGTTCGCCCCAGGCGCCGTCGTCGCAGGTGCGGGTTCGTGCTCCGCGACCGTTGGGCCCGCAGGGGTCCATCTCCCGCTGCCCGTCCGCGCAACTGCGACAGGGCCCCCACAGCCCCCACCGGTCATCGACGCAGGCGCGAACGCGCTCACCGCCGTCGGGGCACGCGTCGCGTTGAGCCTGGCCATCGATGCACTCGGGGCCGCTGTCTCGCGGGGCGTCGGCGTCGGGGGCGCCGTCGGTCTGAGCCGCGTCGGCCGCCGCGTCGGGCTCCAAGACGGCGTCGAAGAGGCTGGGGTTGTCGTCGGTGCAGCCGACGAGAAAGGCGAGCGCGACGAGCTGCTTCATGGTCACCCCCGGGCCGCAGGGTACTGCGCGTGATAGGGTCCGCGCCATGCATCCGCGCGACCGATTCGTCACCATCTACGGGCGAAAGCCCGTCCTCGAAGCGCTGCTCGACTCCAGCCTGCGCGTCGACAAGGTCCTGCTCGCGCACCGCGCCGACGGCGGCCTCGTAGCCCGCATCGTACGAGCCGCCGCGGAGCGTGGCGTAGAGCTCAGGAGGGTGGCCCCCAAGCAGGTCACCAGGCTCTCGCGCAACGGGCGGCAGGACCAGGGCGTCGCCGCCGACATCGTCGCCCAGCGGATGCGCCCGCTAGAGGCGTTCCTCGAGGCACCCCCCGAGCGCGCCACCGTGATGTTGCTAGACGGCGTCACCACGCCAGCCAACGTCGGGATGCTCCTGCGCACGGCGACAGCGGCGGGCCTGGACGGGGTGGTCTTGCCCCGCGCCGGTTGTCCCGAGGTCTCGCCGCTGGTCGTCAAAGCGTCCGCGGGCGTGGCCTTCCGGGCCCCCATCCTGCGGACCCCCAACGCACCGGGGGCCGCCCAAGATCTGCGCGAGGCCGGCTTCGAGTTGGTGGGGCTACGAGCCGACGCGACCGCCACCATCTTCGACTTCGACTGGCCCGCCCGCACCGCTCTCGTGATGGGCAACGAGGCCACCGGCGTCAGCGAGCTCGTCGCCCAGCACACCACCCGCTGGGCCTCCATCCCGATGCGCAACGGCGTGGAGTCGCTCAACGTCGCCATCGCCGGCGCCCTCGCAGCCTACGCCGCGACTGGCAGGTAGGCCGGATCCTGTCGACGAGACGATAGGACGGTGCGGCAGAGTCGCGACACGGCGCGCTGCACGCGCCCGCCAACGGATTTCGGCGTTGCGAAGCTTCCCGATATCTTCGGATATCGCCGCGGCTTCGCGCCTTGAACTCGGCCGGCGGGCACGCACATCACTTGGTCGCTTGGTCTGCCGCACCGTCCTAGGGACGGAACGCGACGAGACCATGTAGAGGTCGACAGATTGACCAGGATGTAGTCCGCCAGCAGACGGCCGGAGACGTGGTCGACGAGATGACCGTTCGCTTCGGCGTCGTTGACGACTGAGGTCGCGGTGGCGCGCACGCGACAAGCCCGCCGCGGCCCAGAGGTGGATCGGACGATCAATCAGCGAGGTCGAGTGAGCCGCCGAGTTGCCCCTCGCATGGCTCGGGCGAGGGAGGACATAGGGAGATCCAAATAGGCGCGTGCCCGAGCCTCCAGCGCCCCATGCCCCACGCGACCGTCCGGCCACGAGGTCGGCGCCCGGACGGCTACGGTTCGACCGCGCGCACGAAGCCGCGGTCGTTCTCTGTGACCAGGAGGGCGCCGTTCGGAGTGAGCGTGACGGCGCGGACCTCGCTCACCTTGCGTCCGGGGCGGTCCCAGCGCTCGCCGTCGCCGGCGTGGGTGTCGTCGTCCTTGGCCCCGTCGAGCACGAGGTGGGCCACGCCATCGGGGTCGACGAACCAGACCTGGCTGCCGTCGTGGGTGCCGAGGAAGTAGCCGCCGTCGGGGTGGAAGAAGATCCCCCGCGGCTCATCGAGGCCGATCTCGGTGGCGGCGGCTTCGTCGCCGGCGCCTTGCGGGCGGCCGGTGCCGGCGATGGGCGTGCGCCTGCCATCCGCCTCGATTCGCCAGACCCGGTGACCGCCGCGGTCGGTGATGGCGAGGCGGCCCGCGGCGTCCATGGCGATGTTGCCCAGCGAGACGAAGCCGTCGGCGAGGGTCTCGATCCCCGCGCCCGGTGTGTAGCGGCGGACTTCGCTCCCCGCCGCGTAGTAGATCGCCTCGCCATCGACCCACAGGCCTCGCCCGGTGCCCAGGCCGTGTGGATCGGTGAAGACCGTCGAGATACGCCCGCCCTCGACGCGCCGGACCTTGGCGTTTCGCAGATCGAGGATGTGGACCACGCCACCGGGGGAGACGAAGAGGCCGTTGGGCGCCGAGAGCGCGCAGGTGGTGGCGGGTCCATCGGGGCCGTCGCCCGCGACGTTGGTGCCCGCGAGGGTACGGATGCGGCCGTCGAGCCCCACGATACGGACGGCGTGGGCGTCCTTGTCGGCGATGTAGACGTTGCCCGCGGCGTCGGCCATGGCCGTGTGGGGGCGGGAGAGCTCCACCTCGGTGGCGAGGGCACCCTCGAACTCCGGACGCCAGCCGTTGACGCCTTTGTCGCCCGCGAACCCACGACCCGCGAGCGTACGCAGGACCCCCAACTGGCGCAGCGCGGCGACGCCACCGGCGTCCGACGTCGCTGGCCCGCGGTCCGCGAGGGCGTCACCGGCGTCGGTGGCCCCGTCCGCGTCGGCGTCGGGCCACCCCGCGTCGGCCGCGGCGTCGGGCCCGTCCCCGTCCGGCGCCGGTACACCACACGCCAACAGAGCACCGCACGCCAGCAGAGCACTGCACGCCAGCAGACCACCGCACGCCAGCCGAGCACCGCTCGCCAGGGGCGCGGCCACCGTCGCGAAAATTGGTCTGATAAACAGACCACATTGTTTGATTATCAGACCAATTCTCGTGGTGGCGGTCGGCGTGGCGGCGGTCGGCGCGGACGCGGCGGCAGACGTGCGATCGTCCACGGGTCAGTCGTCGCTGTCGCTCAGGCGGGTCAGGGCGGTGGTGCCCTTGGAGGCCTTCGCGGGGACCCACTGGGCGTCCGGGGCGCCGTTGTCCTCGAGGTAGTCCACGATGCGGCCGCCCTTCAGCTCCGCGATGCCCCGCAACAGCGCGCGGTACTCGCCGAAGACGAAGCGCGCGCCCGCGAGCTGGCTGGTGGCGTCCGCCGCTGCGCTGCCGTCGGCGAGGGCGGCCTTGAGGGCCTCGATGCGTTGGACGTAGGTCTTCTCGGAGCCCAGCTCGATCTGGACCTCGTTTACGAGCGTGGTGTGGAAGACCTTCTCGGGTGGCAGGGCAGCGCCGGGCTTGCGCTGCGCCTCCGTCAGGCCCAGGTACTCCTCGCGGGACATCATCTCGGTGGCGTCCATGGTGTCGATGAGGAAGTTCCAGGTGTAGCGCCGGGACCCGGGGACGTAGTAGCGGCGGGCCACGTCGAACCAGAGCGTGAGCGCCGCCGTCCCGGCGCCCTCGATCTGACGACCGGCGATCTTGAGCTGCTCGCGGCGCAGGTCGCGGCGGACGCCGGCCCACTCCGTGAGCGTCTCGAAGTCGCGGAAGGTGCGGTCACCGGCGGTCTGCCGCTCGGTGGCGAAGGCGTTGAACGCGTCCAGCTCCGCGGTGGCGTCGCCGGCCTCGATGGCGTCGAGCTCGTCGATGAAGGCGTCCCAGGTCGTCTTGGGGACGAGGGCGGGGAGACGATCGACTACGAAGGCGCGGAACATCTCGGCGAGGTCGTCGTAGCGCCCGTCGTTGCCCGCGATCTCCCGGTCGAGGTCGTCGGTGGCCTCGGCGATGTCGTGGTAGCGCTCGCTGATGGCCTTGGCCGTGAGCCGCAGCTCGCTGACCTCGGCGATGCTGGTGGCGTCTGCGGTGAGATCGATCGTCGGCCCGCCGACCTCGTCGTCGATCGCTGCGAGCAGCGCCTCGACCTCGCCCTTCGTCGTGTCGTCGAGGCCCCCGTCCCGAATCGCCGCCTCGGCCAGCGTCCGCACCAGCCCCATCCGCTCGGCTCCCATGGCGTGAAAGGCCTTCACGGTGCTGAGCTTCGCCTCGTTGAGGTGGTAGCGGCTGCGCAGGCTCTTGAGGTGCACCTGCGGCAGGAGCAGCAACACGTCCTTGCGACCGTGGACATCGGGCAAAAGACCCATCCCGCGCAGGCGGTCGTACACGACGCGCAGGGGCTCGACCGGCGCGTCGGTGCCCCGCCAGGAGACCTGACCCCGCATCACGTCGGTGTGCAGCGACTCGACGTGCTCCGCCGAGGGCGAGTCACGCCGGACGTCGATCTTGGCCGCGCGCTTGATGCCCTCCTCGTCGACCTGGCCCCCGAACTTGGCGGCGATGAGCAACCGCCGGACGGTCTCGTCGTCGTCCCAGCGAATCCGTCCGCGCACCGACATGCCCTGGTCGAGCAGCGCGAAGTCCTTCGTGTCGTAGTAGACGTCGTCCATGATGTCGGTGCCCAACGACACCTCGCGACGCCCGTCCTCCTCGTCGATCTCGAAGCGCTGATTCTCGATGCTCAGCGCCATGTAGGGGAAGGACTCGCGGACCGCGTGATGCTTCGAGCTCCAGGGCATCTCGTCGACGCCGTACTCGTAGCTGAAGGCCTCGACGATGCGGTGCTTGCGGAGCTTGCGGAACCCGGTCCGCCCCTCGGCGTCCGGCTCGAAGAGGATCGCGTGGAGCCGCTGGCCGGTGACGCCATCCACGGTCATCGTCGCCTCGAGCTCGACGGCGTCGCGCGAACCGGCGCGGCCGGTCGCGCTGGCGAAGGTGCTTCGGTCGATGTAGGGGCGCGCCGGGTCGTCGACGCAGCGGTCCTTCACGGCCCCGACGAGGGCGTCGAGGGTCGCGGGCCCAACGAAGTAGACGGCGTCGAGCTCGTCGAAGCCGTCGAAGATGTCGTCGTCCGCCGTCCCGGCCAGCCCGTCGGGGCCGTGGCGATGGGCGACGAGGTGGCCGGCGGAGTCCGCGCGCACGCCGTGGGCCCGCAGCGCTTCGACGTCCGTGGTCGACTCGTTCACGAAGGCGAGGGCCTCGATGAGCTGGCACTCGGAGTAGATGCCGTCGGCCTTGGATGCGGTGCCGCCGAAGCTGGCGAGGCGATCATCCCCCGGGCCCAGGGGGGCCCCGGTGCCGGGATCACCACAGCCGACGAGCAGCGCGAGCAGCGCCAGGCTTCGCGTCTTCATCGCCCTACTCCTCCACGTCCGCGGCGCGGACAACGCCGGCGTCTGCGTCCGTCACGGGCACCCCGTCGCTGGTGTTGCCGAACCGGAGGAACACGCCGTCGCCGATCTCGAAGCCCCAGGCCTCGAGCATGGCGACGGGATCGACGAAGACCGTCTTGCCCTTCGCCGCTCGCTTCGAGAGTCGCCCCGACATCTCGATCGAGGTCACCACGCCCGCCTCCACCGTCAGGTGCCCGTTGTAGAGCAGGTGCGCGCCGCGGCTCAGGTGCGGGTTGGTCAGGATGACGTCCTGGGCGACGCTCCGGCGGGTCGCGGGGAGGCAGTGCAGCGAACCGTCCGAGAGGATGGCGAAGTTGCTCGCCCAGCGCTGGCCGCCACGCCCTCGGGCGTAGATGTCGGGGTGGTAGACCTCGTCGTAGTGGGCCGCGACCCTGCCCGTCCCGCCGGTCCGGGCCTCGTACTTCGCTCGCCGGTAGGTGCGCCCGTCCGGCAGCGTCGCCTCCTCGGTGCCGATGATCGCGTTGTACTCGACCGCCGCGTCGGCGGCGTCGGCCTCGAGCCTCTCGGCGGTGATCTCGGTGTAGTCGAAGCGCATGTTGGCCGTAGGCGGCGTGGTCGCCGGGTAGGGGGACCACACCCCCTCGCCGTCGCCGTCACGCTCGTTGACGTCGTAGGCGAGGGCGCCGTGGAGCCGCGCCCGGGCGAGCAGCTCCGTCACCGCCGCGGGGACGGAGGTACCGGCGTAGGTCAACCCCGCCTCGGCGTAGCTCACCTCTGCCTCGCTCAGCCCGTGGGTGCGGGCCATGAAGCGAACTCGCGCGTCCGCCTCGGGCGTGACCTGGAAGGCGGGCGCCTCGAGGGCGCTCCGCACGACCGCCATCTCCCGCTCGTTGACGCGGTTGCCGGCGGCGGCGAAGAGCTCGGGCACCTCGTCCGCCTCGAGGATCCCGTCGCTCGTGAGCCGCGCCAGCGCCGCGTCGACGTTGTCGGCGTCGGCCTTGCCGAAGCGGTCGGCCGGGAGCGGCGCCGGCTCGAAGCCCTCGGAGTCGTCGGAGCAGGCGACCACGCCGCAAGCCTCGGGGCTTGGGCCCGTGGGGTCGTGGCTGCCCTCGATCCCGCAGGCGGAGAGGAGCGCGGCGGTGATGGCAAGGGCGTGGCGCATGTGGCCTCCCGTCGTTTCGCGCGGGACATCTGCATTTGCCGTGCCGGGCTCCGAGCCCCGGAAGCCGGTGGCGGTGGCAGATCGAGTCGCCACAGAGCGGGTCAGGGGTGGCGGGTGAACCAGTGGCGCAGGACCGCCGCCGCGGGCTTTCCGCGTGGGGTGTAGCCGTGATCACGAAGCCCGCCGGCGCCGAACCAATTCCAGACGAAGGCGCCGGCCAGGCGCGGGTCGTCGTGCCAGGCGCGGAAGGTGGCGCGGTAGCAGCGGAGCTGGAGCGCCAGATCGGGCTCGCCCCGGTGCCCATGGTCCCAGGGTCGAGCGGCGGCGGTGGGCTGGGACGGGAAGCCGACCTCCGTGAGCACGTAGCGATGGTCGTGGCGGGCGGCCCAAGCGCGCAGGTGCCGGCGAAACGGAGCCCAGCCGGCGAGCAGCACCTCCTCGTCGGGGTCGGGGGCCTCGCTGAGAGGCGTGTAGGCGGTGACGCCCACGACGTCGACGGCGTCCCAGAACCCGACCGGCTCGAAGTGGTCCCAGTTCGCCGAGTAGGTGAGCTGCCCCTGGAAGACGCGGCGGACGTCTGTCGCGAGGTTGCGCCACCGGATCTCGTCGCGCTCCATCGTGAGGAGCTCGCTGCCGAGGGCGAGCAGATCGGCCCCGGCGTGCCGGGCGATGCGGGCGTAGTGGATCACGAAGCGCCGGTAGGCGCGCCACCACGCCGCCCGGTCGGCGGGGGCGAGGCGGCCTCGCCATTCACCCTGGGCGCGCCGGCGCAGGTGGACGACGGGCATCACGAACGGGCGCAGCCCGACGAGCGAGGCGCCCTTCACGACGGCGGCGACGACCGCGTCGTCGGGCGTGACCTCGGGATCGGGGCCGAGCTGGGTCGCCCGCACATCGTCCTGGGCCCAGCGCACCGAGATCTGCACGTCCGTGGCGCCGAGGTCGCGGATCTCGAAGAGGAAGGCGCGGTAGAGCTCGAGCTGGTAGGCCGGATCGCGGTCGGAGACGAAGAGGCCGAGGGCGACGCCGCGGCGAAACTCGGGGCCGCGGGGGGCCGGGGTGGGCAGGCCCGCGAGCTGGAACATCAGCAGCGTTGTCACCATCGCCGCGGACCACCGTATCATGGGCGACGTGGGACCCCGCCTCATGCTGCTGCTGTGCGCCAACGCCTGGGCGGGGCCGTGGACGCGGGGCGCCAGCGAAGCCTACCTCAAGCTGGAGGCGGGGCTCTTCGCGGCCGATGAGTTCGTCGATCCGCGGGGCCTGGCCCAGGACTCGACCTACCGGGGGACCACCACCTCGCTCTACGCCGAGATCGGCCTGGGCGCGGGCCTTCAGCTCGTGGCGTCGGTCCCCCACATGGTCGGGCGAAACGAGCGCCCCAACGGCACCGAGTATCTACGCGCGAG
>CAYOBQ010000095.1:0-33563 GCA_964402225.1 uncultured Nannocystaceae bacterium
AATTACACAATCCGACCAGACTAAAAGCGGAAGTTATTCTTGCGCGGGCCCTTACCCGATCTGGCGCCGTCGACGTCGAATGAGAAGCAGCAAGCCGAGCCATCCAGCGGCCACGTCCGACGACTCGTCGTCACTGAGGGTCCCCCCTGGGCCTGCGGTTGGTAGTGGACGTCGAGCTCGTCGATGAGACGCACGCCCGTCCGCGCCTCGTGGGCGCGGACCTGCTCGAGGTATCACTCGACCAGCGGCGGGCCCCCGTGGGCTTCGCGGTCCGGGCCGTCGGCGCAGTCGTCGGCGCCAGAGCCAAAGTGCGCGCACCATCCCCAAACCGAGGGCCCGAGGATCTTCGCGTCGGGATCGGCGGACTTGATCGCGGTGGCGTAGGCCACCGTCCGCTCCCAGAGCTCGTCGTAGGTCAACGGCTCGGGGTGCGCGTCGCGGTGAGTCCCGCTCCAAAAGGACCGGCTCGTTGTCGAGGGCGTAGAGCCCCGCCTCGCCGCCGATATGAGCCATCCAGCGGGTTCTGCGGCGCGGTTGTTGACGTCGTCCTCCCAGGAGTAGCGAGTGGTCGCGTTGCCGCCCCAACGACGGACGGGGAAGCCGAGGGCGATGGCCTGCTCAGGATCACCGAAGTTCACGCCATAGATGCGGGAGTCGACCGCGCCGTCCCAGGACGGTGCGGCGGAGTCGCGACGCGGCGCGCTGCACGCGCCCGCCAACCGATCTCGTGCCCTCAGCTTCGCTCGTGGGGCATGACCTCGCGCGGGGCTCGGAAGCTCTGGCCCGGAGAGTACGCGAGGAAGTTGCTCACGCGGCTGGTGTAGATGTCGGCGTAGTTGACGACCTGCGCCCCGAACTGGCTCCGCTCGTTGGACTCCTGGAAGAGCCGGCCCCAGTAGGGGTTGAAGCGCGTGTCGACGAGCTGCTCGATTTGCTCGAGTTCCCCCAGGGTCTGACGCAGGAGGCCACGCTTGCGGTCGAGCTCGGTCTTCGCTCGCTCCCGCGCGCCCTCGATGACGCGGGCCTCGGGCCCGGTGAGCGAGCCGATGAGCTGCTGCATCCGGCCCAGGCTCTTGAGCAGCGTCAGGTGGTAGTTGATGCCATCGTCGAGGCGCCGCGCTGCCTCCTCGAGGTCGTGGATGCGCTGGAGCGAGTGCATCTGCTCGTGGGTGAGCCGGATGTTCTCCTCCATCTCCTGCACCACCAACGCGGTCCGCCATACGCTGGCCTTCTTGGAGTGCACGATATCGCTATACATGTGGTCGCCGACGTAGAGCACGCCGCTGCCGCTGACGCCGAGCATCGCCTCGAGCCCGAGGATGTTGCCCTCGGCGTAGATCACGCCGCGTTGGAAGGTGCCCGCCTCGCTGACCGCCTCGTGCTCCGCGTCCAGCTCCAGAAAGGGGACCTCGTCGGTGAAGAAGCGAGGCTTCGCGCTGCTGACGACGACCGCGTCGAAGTAGTCGCGCCAGGTCCGATAGAAGGGCAGCTCGCCGTTGAGCAAGTACCCCATGACGGCGTCGGTGTAGTAGGCCTCGCTATTGGTCAGCAAGAACAGCCGCTTGCCGGCGCTGCGGAGCTTGTGCAGCGTCGGCGCGAGATCCGGATCGCGCTGCACGTACTGGTCCAGATTGGCGAGGATCTCGGCCTTCAGGCTGTTGTCCTGGTGGGCCTCGTCGATGCTGGTGCGGATGTCGTCGAAGAGCTGGCGATAGGACCAGGGCAGCTCGCGGCCGGAGCCCTCGTAGTGTTGAATAATGCCGGCGAGGAGCGTGGCCTCCGAGAGGCTGAAGAGCGTGTCGACCCAAGCGTAGTGCTCGCTGCCCAGTCGAATGGGCTTGTGCCCGAAGATCTCACGGACCTCCTCGGTGTCGAGCTGGCGATAGCCGTGATAGCAGCGCCCAACCTGGCGGTGGGCGTCGACCTTGAAGATGTGCCCCGCCTCCTTGTTGACGACGAGGCCCCGGATGATGAACGCGTAGTCGAGCTTGGCTTCGCGGATCTCCTCCGGGTAGCCGTGCTTCTCGATGAGCTTCTGGACGGTCATGCGGACCGAGAGCTGGTCCATCTGAACCTGATGGTACTGCGCCAGCGTGTAGTCCATGTCGAAGCCGACGGCCGCGATCTCGCTCATGTCGAGGTTGCGGTTGGTGTAGATGCGTCGGGTCGGGTCGTTCGGTAGCCCACTGTCAACGATGGCTGAAAGGTCGACGGGCAGGGAGGTGGGGTCGTCGTTCACGTGCGTCGCTCGATCGATTCGGGTAACGAGGATACCACCCCGAGGCGTGACACCTGTATCTTCGCGACCGCTATCGAATCGAGGCGAGGCCTTGCGCCCGTTGATCATCGTGATGAGCGTCGTGAGCGTCGCGTCGGCGCAGGAGCTCTCCCGCAAGGACCGGCTGGCGATCCTGTACTCCAACCAGGTGGTCTTCGACCGCAAGGGCGAGCCCCTCGTCAGCGTGCGGCTCACCGAGGGTCAAGACCGGGTCACGCTGCGCTCCAAAGGTCGCCTCGTGCTGCTCCCAGGCGCCGACGACGGGGCCCGCGTGCGCCTCCGTGGGGGGGCGACGTGGACCATCGAGTTGGATGACGCGCGCCCCGGCGAGGTCCGCTATTGGATCGTCGCCCAGCGCATCCCCGCCGGGGATCTCGAGGGGGCCGCCCGGGCCCGAGAGACATGGCGGGCGCGCGGCCACGAGGTGGCGCTCTTCGAGTCGGGGGCGCTCCTCGGCCTCCAGGGGCGCACCCTCGACACACGGACGCTGAGCGTCGCCCTGGATCCGCAGAAGACCGAGGCCCAAGCCCGCGACCACGCGACCCGCCTCGGCGCGCGTTACCCGATCCTCGGCGAGGTCGTCGACGAGTCCTTGAAGCGCCCGGGCGGGTGGCTCGTCGCGACGGAGAAGCGGACCGGGGTGGAGCTGCGCGCCCGCGACCTCTTGTGGGTCGCGCCGGAGGGGGACGCGCGCATCGAGATTCCTCGCCTCGAGTGGGGGCATGGCACGCCCAAGCGGGGGCGCCAGGACCGCGTCTACCGAGGCGACGTCTATCTCGCCGTGGGCAACGACGCGAAGCTCGTCGTGGTGAACTTGCTGAGCGCCGAGACCCTGCTCGAGGGTGTCGTCCCGTCGGAGATCTACCCCAGCGCGCCACCGGCGACGCTGCGGACCCAGGCGATCGCGGCCCGCGGTCAGCTCCTCGCGAAGGTCGGGACCCGTCACCGCAGCGATCCCTACCTGCTGTGCGCCGAGACCCATTGCCAGGTCTATACCGGCGGCACCCGCGCCCATCCGCGCACGACGCGAGCCGTCCGTGACACCCGCGGCCAGCTCCTCTTCGACGCCCGGGGCCTCGTCGACACCGTCTACAGCTCGAGCTGCGGCGGCCACACGGAGGCCTTCCACGAGATGTGGGGCGGCGCGCCCAACCCCACTCTGCCGGGCCTCATCGATGACACCCACGCCTCGACCGACCCCGTCACGGACGTCGGGCGTTTCCTCGCCGAGCCCCCGGACTCCTGGTGCGCCCACAACCGGAAGCTCTTCCGTTGGGCGCGCACGCTGGCGGGGCCCAAGCTCTCCCGCGCGGTCAACGCGCTGAAGAAGGTCGGCCCCGTCCACACCGTGCGCCCCACGCGGCGGGGCCGCAGCGGCCGAGCCCTCGCGGTGGAGTATGTCGGCGCGAAGGGCCGCCATGTCGTCGAAGGCAGCTACGTCAACCGCACCCTGCTCGGCCGCCTGCGCAGCGGCATGTGGGTCGTCTCCCGGGAGGGGGGCGCGCCGGGCGGTGAGCCCACGCGCTGGATCTTCCGCGGCGGCGGCTTCGGCCACGGCGTCGGCATGTGCCAGCACGGCGCCATCGGCCTCGCGAGGTCCGGGGCCAACCACGACGCGATCCTCCGGCACTACTACGTGGGCAGCGAGCTGCGTCGCGCATGGTGAGCCACACGGTCCAGGGCGCGGGCGTGCACGGTGACCACGGTCTCCCCCTCGAACGGACACGTGCTCTTCGCGGCCTCAGCGCAGCCATCGACCGCGCGGCTTGGATCTCGAGGGCCTCGAGACTCGGGTCACGCGAGCCCGCGGATGAACCCGGGCCACTACACGCTCGCTCCGTGTCACTGCGAGTCGCCGCGGGAAGCCGGTCGTGCTCCAGGTTCCGGCCGACCGGACCGTCCGCAGGCGAGGAGCAACCCAGAGGTGGTCGACCCCGCGGACCACGTCCTCGCCTCGGGGAGCGCCGCGATTCGTCTCGAGCGCGCCGGGCGGGATCTGTCGCGACTTGGGCCTCGCGCTGCCGACGGCCTCACGCGACGAGGGTGATGCGGGCCTTCGAGGGCTTCCAGCGCGTCGGCGCCTACCCGTTTCACCTGGAGCTCGAGGACGGCCCCCGAGACCGGCGGGCGGAACAAGGACGCGCGTCAGATCGCTGGGGACGCCAACGCCGTGCTGGCTGTCGGTGGCGTCGAGGTGGGCGCGGGCCGGCGGGTTCCCCAGTGGCTCTTTAGCTTCCTCCGCTGAATCCCCGTCGCGACCATTGCGCTCGGGGGCCCTGTTGGTCTAGTCAGTCGCGATGGTTCGCGTCGGTGCCAGTGAGGCGCTGGCGGCGGCCTCGGAGGCACATGGCTGTGCTCCGTGGCTGCTGCCGCTCCTGCTCCGCATGGAGCGCTCCCAGGTCGGGCGATTCGGCCGCGGCGGCATCAACGTCAAGGTCCAGGAATGCGTCGAACGGGCCGCCGAGGGGCAGGGGCCGCCGGACGGCCCCGTCGAGGACGAAGACGACGGACAGGGCGACATCGAGCTCACGAGCGTCCGCCTCTGGAGCTTCCGCCAGTTCCCCGCCACGGAGCTGCGCTTCCGGCGCACACCGAGTCGACCGGTGGTCGTGGTGGAGGCCTCCAACGGCTACGGCAAGTCGCACCTCGTCGAGGCGGTCCGTTTCGCGCTCTCCAAGCAGCGACCCGCGGGGTTGGGGCCGCTGCTCCACGCGCACACCCAGGATGAGCGGCCGAAGCTCGGGGTGGAGGTTCAACTGCAACACCCCTACCTGGGCGACGTCACAGTGCGCCGGCAGGCGACCTTCCGCCGTCGCGCCGACGGAGGCTTCGAGCCGCGGCGCGGGGGGCTGACGCTCACCATCGAGGTGGCGGGCGCCGAACCCCTGCACGACCAGGAGGCCGAGGACTGGCTGGAGGCGCGGATCCCCACCGAGGTCCTCGACTACTTCGTCTTCGACGCCGAGAGCCGGGTGGTACAGCAGCTCTCCGGGCAGGCCGGCGAGAAGCTGCCGGACGTGCGCAAGCAGGTGGAGGCGGCGATCGGCGTCGCCCCCGTCCGCCGCGCTGGCTGGCGCTGCCACGAGCTCAGCCGAGAGTACGAGCGCCGCCTGGACGCCGGTGGCACGCGCCCCGTGGCGACCGTCACCGACGAGCTGAAGCGCGCCCGCGAGGCACAGGTCGCGATGTCCAAGCGCCTGGCCCAACTCGACACGACCCGCGTGGACCACGAGAAGGCCGTCGAACGCCTCGACGCCAAGCTGCGCGACGCCCCAGCGCCAACGACCGATTGGGCAGCCCTCGAGCGAGAGGTGCTGCGACTCGAGGCCGCCCTCGGCCAGGCGGAGAGCCGAGCGCGGGCCGCTCTCGCGGGCGACCTCCCCCTGGCATTGCTGGCCCCGCTGCTCCTGCCCGCCGCCTCCCATGGGCTCGACGGGCAGGCCCTCACGGCGGCCCGCGGCGCCCTCGAGCGGGTGGCCGAGGCGATCGTGGCCGGGCGCCTGAGTTGGGCGAGCGCGACGGACCGAGACACCGTCCTGGCGGATCTCGGGCGCGCCGCCGAGCTGCCCGAGGAGGCCGCCGCCGCCAGCGATCTGCGCGCGCGAATCGAGCAGGCGCAGCGGCTGGTGCCGGACGCAGGTGAGCTCGCCCTCCTCCGAGACGGACCAGCGCAGCTCGCCGCCCTCGCAGAGCGGCTCGCGGGCCGCCCCGCCCGCGCCGACGACGAGGCTTTCAGGCGCGCCGTGGCGGAGGCGACGCAGCAGCGCGACGCCGTCCGCGCCGAGCTCGGCCGCTTGCACCAGGAGATCGGCGCGACCCGCAGCCATCTCGCCGAGGTGAGCGCCCACATCGAGTCCCTCGACGCCCAGCTCGCGGCGGCGCGCACCGGTGAGGAGCGGCGCACGCGGGTCACGGCGTGTCTGGAGGTCGCCCGGACGGCGGCGCGCGCCTTCGACGCCGCCCGCGACGAGCTTGTCCGCGGTCGCGTCGGGGTCTTCGAACAAGCCGCCACGCGCTCCCTGCGGTCGCTGGTCCACAAGGGCGATCTCTACGACCGCATCGAGGTGGATCCCGAGACGCTGCGCTACCGCATCGTCGATGAGCACGGGCGCGCGGTCCCACCGGACCGCTCGACGGGAGAACGGACGGTGCTGGCGCTGGCGCTGGTGACGGGGCTGCGGCGGGCGTCGGGGATTCGTTTCCCGTTGTTCGTCGAGGCGCCCCTCAAGACCCTCGACCCGGTGCACCACGAGCTTGTCCTGCGCGAGTTCCTCTGTCGCTTCGAGGGGCAGACGGTGCTCCTGGTCAAGCCCGGCGAGCTGGACATGGCCTCGCAGCCGCTGGTCCGGGCCCGGGTCGGTCAGCTCTTCCGCATCGAGCGCGCCCACGACGGTCAGGAGGTCTCCAACGTGGTGGAGTGCGCGCCACCCGGAGCCGCGAATTGAGCGCCGGTATCCGCGACCGCCTCGCCGCCCGCCTCGGCTGCGCCCCCGCCGTCGTCGATCGCCTCGCCGCGGCCCTCGGCCTCGCAAATTGGTCTGATAAACAAACCACTTTGTCTGATTATCAGACCAATTTGGAGGAGGACGCTCCGCACGCGCAGGTCGACGCCTTCCCCGGCGGACCGGCCCTGCGACCGTTGCTGGCGTTGCGGGGAGCCGAGGACGTCGAGGCGGCGCTGGCTGGGGCGACCGCCCTGGGGCGACAGATGCTCGCCGAGGTCGCCGATGCCCACGGCGAGGACGTGACGGCGACGCTGCGCGCCCTGTTGGACCTCGTCGGTGCGGGGCGCTCCGTGAGTCGCGGTCAACCCCTCAGCGTCCCCGTCGGGGAGGCGAACGGCGAGGTCGTGCGGTGGGCCCTCGACCGCGAGGCGGGGGCTCAGACCAACGGCAACACCCGCATCACGGGGCTACCGGGGACCGGGAAGTCCCAGTTCCTGAAGCACCTGCTCGCCGCCGTCTCGACCCGGGCACCGGACACCGGCTTCGTGCTCCTCGACTACAAGGGGGACCTCGCCGGCGACGACTTCGTGCGGGCCACGAACGCCACCGTGATCCGCCCCGAGCGCGCGCCCATCCCGATCAACCCCTTCGACGTCCCCGAGGGGCTCGACGAGCGGCTCATCGCGTCGGCCATCGCCGAGACCCTCGCGTCCCTCGGCAAGGGCATCGGTGACGTGCAGAAGATGCTGCTGCGCGCAGGCGTCACCGCCGCCTACGAGCGCGGCGCGTCCCCCTCGAGCGTCGACATCGCCGACGCCGTGCGCGACGCCTACACCCGCGAGGGGCGCACCGCCGACTCGGTGACGGCTCTGCTCGAGCAGCTCGCTGAGCTGGGCCTCTTCGCCACCCGCTCCGAGCTCTCCGTCGAGGCCTTCCTTGGGCGCCGCTGGATCATCGACCTCTCGGGCCTCCAGACGCTCCGAGACCTGGTCGCCTTCGTCCTGCTCGGCTGGCTCGCCCGCCACGTCCAGAGCCTGCCCGACGCCCCACTTCACAGCGGCACCCGACGCCGGATCCGCGCGGTGCTGGCCGTCGACGAGGCCCACCACTACCTCAAGCGGCGCTGCAACGCGGTCCTGGAGTTGCTGCGGGTCGGCCGCAGCAAAGGGGTGCCAGTCGTCCTCTCCAGCCAGAGCCTGACGGACTTCAAGCGGGCCACCGAGCTCGAGGAATTCCTGCCCAACAACTTCGTGCTGCGCCATGGCATCGCCCCCGATGGACGCGATCTCCAGGGGGCGCTGCGCCTCTCGAAGGAGGGCGCCCGCGTCGCCGCCGACCGCTGCACCGCGCTCGACCAGTTCCACGCCCTCACCAACTTGGAGGACCCCGACGAGCCGCTCCGGCTCTACGGCTTCTTCGAGCGACGGTGGGCTGACTAAGGAGCCGTCCGTGGAGGAGACCACCGAACTCGAGGCGTCCTGGGCACAGCTCGCGCCGGCCGCAAACGAGCTCTCGCGGCTGGCGACGGCGCTCAAGGGCGTCGCCAAGCAGCTCTCGAGCTCCGAAGGCTACGAGTCGCTCACCAAGGTTGAAAAGACCCTCGCGAAGCTCGACGGACTGGAGGGCTTGCCCCCGGCCCTGCTCGAGGAGGCCCGCCGCGCCGGCCGTCTGGTGAAGACCTGGGTCGACGGCGAGTGGATCCGTCGCGCCAGCGCCTTCCGACTCGAGCTCGAGGACCACTTCCGCGACCGCGGCCTCACGCTGGTAGCCGACGGTGGGGACGTGTGCGCCCCACCGATCACCATGCGCATCGACGGGCCCAAGGACAAAGTCGACCTGCTCCACGCCGGCGAGCCCCTCAAGACCGGGATCCCGATGGTCCCGGAGCGGGTCTTTCGCGAGCGCGAGGCGGCGTTGAACCGCTTGCGCAAGGCCCAGACCGCCCCCGACGAGCTGGCCGATCGGCTCCTGGCCGCCTACGACGTCCTGGGCGGCGGGCGCGTCAAGATCCTCGAGCTCCACTTCCAGCTCTTCGTCGGTCGTCAGACGAAGCCGTCGAAGACCTCTCTGGCCCGATCCAAGATCAAGGAGTACCCGCGCGCGCAGCTCGCCTTCGACCTGGCGGGCCTCCTGGCCGCTCCCCACTGCCTCCAGCGCGGCGAGCGCAGGATCGAGCTCGTCCCCGCCGGGGCGACGGCTCAGCAGAGCCGCATGACCTCGATCCGCGTCGTCGCCCCCGACGGCGGCCCCGCCTACTACGCCGCGATGCAGCTCGCGAGGTGAGGCACCGCTACTACGCCCACTCTGGGAGCTTCGAGCCCGCTGGCCTGTTGCTGATGCTGGCCTACGGGCTCGCCGGCGCGGTGGGCGGCGCCTTCATCTACGGATACGCGAGCCACTACCTCCCCCTCGTCATCGTCACCCTCTTGCTCACGGTCGGCTTCGGCGTCGTCACCGGCGCGCTGGTCGGCGTGGGCGCGAAGAAGGGTAAAGTCCGCAACACCCCGATCCTGCTCTTGTTCTCACTCTTCGTCGGCCTCTCGGCGGTCTACGTCGAGTGGGTCGTCTTCCTGCACCTGAAGCTCGACACGGGCGCTTGGATCACCGAGCCCTCCGAGATGCTGAGGTGGATGCAGGTGATGGCCGCCATGGGCATCTGGGAGGTCTTCGGCTGGACGCCGAGCGGCGGCGCGCTCTACGCCATCTGGGGCGCCGAAGCCACCATCATCGCCGGGGGCGCGCTGCTCATGCCGTGGGCCAGCCTCGATGACCTCCCCTTCTGCGAGCGCACGGGCGCCTGGGCCGAAGCGACGGAGGGCACCGGGCCCTTGGGGCTCCCCCCGGACCTCGACGCGCTGCGCAGCGAGATCGAGGCCGATCCCGCCGGTGCCATCGCCGGCCTCCCACGCCTTGAGGAGCTCGAGGACCGGTTCCTGCGCGCGATCGTCCACTACGTCGCCGACAAACCCAACAGCTCCTACTTCCTCAGCCTCGAGTTGGTCACGATCTCGTACGACGACGAGGGCAACCTCGATGAGTCCACCGAGACGGTGGTGCCGGCGCTGGTCATCGACCGCGCCATCGCGGACGCCGTCTGCGACGACGGGTGACGCTCCTCCTCCTGATCTCGCTCGCAGCCCCGCTCTCCCTACGCGACGCAGTCCACCGCGCCGTCGAGCACGACCCGAGCCTGCGCGCCGCCGGGCTCCGTATCCAGGAAGCCTCCGCCGCCGAGACCGCCGCCACCGGCGCCTTCGATCTCACGCTCACCGGCGAGGCGGGGCTCAGCCAATCGCGGAACCTCTTCGAGTTCGACCAGCTCGACGCGCAGACCAGCCTCGACACCGACCAACTCGACCTGGGCGCCGGGCTCGTGCAGCCCCTGGTGTGGGGCAGCCGGCTCCAGCTCGCGTGGCAGGCCCGACGCCGCGCCCAGGACCGAGTGGACTTCACCTGCGTCGCCACCGCCGGCTCGGTGGGTGCCTGCGTCCTCGACGACACCCGCTGGTTCCAGGAGCTGCGCCTCGAGCTCAACCAACCCCTGCTCCGCGGCTTCGGCCGCCGGGTCAACGAGGCGCTGATCGACGACGCCCGCAGAAGCCGGGACGTCGCCGCGGCCCGGCGGCGCGCGGAGGTCAGCGCCGTGGTCGCCCACGTGGTCGGCGAGTACATCGAGCTGGCGCATGCCCGCGCGACGGTCGGCATCCGAAGCCAGGCCACGGACCTCGCCCGCGAGCAGCTCGAGTCTACCCGAGCCCGGGTAGAGGCCGGCGCGATGGCGGAGATCGATCTGCCGGTCGTCGAGCAGGCTGTCGCCGAGCGGCGCCAAGCCCTGTTCATCGCCCGACAGCAGACCGCGGACCGCGCCGCCGCCCTCGCGATCCGCGTCGCCACGGACGCCCCTCTTGAAGTCTCCCTCCCCGCGCCCACCGCCCAGTGGACGACGCTCGAAGGCGCCCTCGAACACGCCCGTTCCGGGCACCCGGACCTCGCGGCCATCGACGCTGAGATCGTTCGCCAGCGGAGCCAGCTCGTGACGCGCGAGGACGCGACGCGGCCCCAGCTCGACCTCTCCGCCGGCGCGATCCAGACGGGCCGCGGAGATGACGTCGGGGGCGCACTGGGGCGCGTGAGCGACGACGACATCCACGTCTACTTCGCCCGCCTGAGCTTCGCGCTCCCCCTCGCTAATCGGGCCGCCGAAGGCGCCCTCGCCCAGGCGCGCCTCGGGCTGCGGCGCGCGGGGGAGGAGCGCGCGGCGACGGTGAGGGACATCCGTCGAGACACCGGCGAGGCCTTCCGGGCGATCGGCACCGCCGAGGCCAACGTGGAGCTGGCTACGACCCTCGTGACCCTCGCCGACCGCACGCTCGCGGCGGAACGTAAGAAGTTCGACCACGGACAGGCCACCAACCTCGACGTCCTGCGTGTCCAGCAGGATCTCGCCGTCGCCCGCCTCGGTCTGGCCCGCGCCCGCGCCGATCGCCTCCTGGCCGACAACCGCCTGCGGCGCTTGACAGGGTCGCTGCTGACCCACTACGAACTGGCGCTGGACGACGAACTCGCCCCATAATCACGCCCAACGTGACGTGGTGTCACCTGTCTGTTTTTCGAACCGCCTGCGGAGTGCCGAGATGGCCGAAAGCTTCGAGCTCGACATCGATCGCGAAGCCGTCCACTACGACGGAGAGTGGCTGAGCAAGGATCAGATCGAGGGGCGCATCAAGGAGAAGGTGGCCGCCGGTGACTTCAAGGTCGCCCGGCTGTCGATGGCCCTTGAGCAGCTCAGCGAGACGTTGGGCGACATCCAGACCATCGAGCTGAAGCTCACCCCAGAGGTCCTCGCCACCTTCGAGCGCATGGCCGCCCACGAAGACAAACCCCTGTCGATGGTCATCCGGCGCGCGCTGGTCCACTACATCGGCTCCGAGGACTCCGCCCACCGCCTCTTCGAGTTGAACAGGGCGCAGGCCGCCGGGGCCTGATGCGACCGACCCGCCGCGGCGGGCTCCCGGCCATCGCTGTCCGGCGCCCCATCACCGTGGTGATGAGCATCGCGGCGCTGCTCGTAGTCGGCTACATCGCCAACCGCGAGATCCCCATCCAGCTCGTCCCATCAGGGTTCACGCCACCCTTCATGTGGGTCGACGTCCCTGGCCTGCCCGCGGCCCCCGCCGACCACGAGCGCGACATCGCCCTCCCCGTCGAGGAGGTCCTCGCCACCCTCCCCCGCCTGCAGCGCATCCGCACCTTCGTCCGAAGCAGCGGCGCGGGCTTCATGGTCGAGCTCAAGAGCGACGCCGACGTCGATGTCGCCTACCAGCAAGTCCGCGACCGGCTCGACCGCGTGCTCCCGCGGCTCCCCGACGGCGTACGGCAGGCCTTCATCTGGCGCCACAATCCGAACGACGACCCGGTCTACATCCTCGGGCTCACCTACCCACCGGGCGCCGCAGACCCCCATGAGGCGGTGCGCACGCAGCTCGCGCGCCCCATCGAGCGGGTACCGGGCGTCAGTCGGGTCCGCATCTGGGGGGTCCGCGAGCGCAAGGTCCGCATCGAGCTCGACGACGGCCTCTCCCGCGCCCACGGGGTCGACACCGCGACGCTCGTCCAGGCCCTCGAGAAGGACAACTTCGCGATGGCCCTCGGCACCATCGAGGAGGGGGGCCGACGCATCCTGGTCCGCGCGGTCGCGCGCTTCGAGACCACCGAGGACATCCGCGCGCTCCCAGTCGCTGACGGCGTACGGCTCGGTGACGTCGCGAAGGTCCACATCGCCCCCGATCCGGAGCCCGTCATCCACCGCATCGACGGGGCCCCCGCCGTCACGCTGATGATCTACAAGGAGGCCACCGCCAACACCATCGAGGTGTGCCAGTCGATCGCCGCCGAGAGCGCCGCCCGCCTGGGGTCCATGCCCGCCCTCCAGGGCTGGGCCGGCCAGGCCTTCTTCGACCAGGGCGGCTACATCCAGGGCTCCGTCGACCACCTCAAGCGTTCGGCCCTGTACGGGGGCGCCATCGCGGTGGTTCTGCTCTTCCTGTTCCTCCGATCCGCCGGGATGACCCTGCTGGTGACGCTCTCGATCCCCCTGTGCCTGCTGACCACCGTCGTCGTCCTCTTCTTCCTGGGCGACTCGCTGAATCTGATGTCGATGATGGGTCTCATGCTCTCGGTGGGCATGGTGATCGACAACGCCATCGTGGTGCTCGAGAACATCGACCGGTACCAACGCGCCGGGGAGAGCCGCCTCGACGCGGCGGTGGGCGGTGCCACCGAGGTCTCGCTGGCGATCACCCTCGCGACGCTCACGACGATGGTGGTCTTCCTGCCGATGGTCTTGCTCGGCGGCTCGCCGATGATCGCCTTCTTCCTCGGCAAGATCGGCTTCCCCGTCTGCTATGCCCTCCTGATGAGCCTGGTCGCGGCGCTGATCTACATTCCGGTCGGCGCCCGCTACCTCCCGGCGCGCCCCGCCCGACCGACGGGCCCGCTGTTCAGCGGCCTGCAGAACGTCTACGCCCGCATCCTCGGCTGGACCTTGGAGCACCGGCTCGCGACGACCCTCGTCGTCGGCGGCGTGATCGCCAGCGTGGCCTACCCAGCGGAGCGGGTGAAGCACGTCGACGAGGCCAGCGGAGGGATGGACGCCATCCGCATCCACGTCGTCGGGCCACCCAACGGAAGCCACGACGAGCTCGACGCCACGGTGCGCAAGGTGGAAGCGGCGCTGATCGAGCGCAAGGAGGCCCTCGAGGTGCGCGCGGTCCTCGCGCGCAGGGGCTGGAGCGACGACCACGCGATGGTGCAGGTCTTCTTCGAGGGCGTAGAGGACCGGAACCGCGATCGCGAAGAGGTCATCGATGAGATCCGCGAGCTCCTGCCCAAGCGCCCCGGATACAAGGCGCGGGTCGGGTGGCGCGGCAGAGGGGGATCGAGCGGCGGGGTCAACATCGCGGTCATGGGCCCCGACACCGAGGTCGCCACGCAACTCGCCGACGACGTCGCGCGCCGGCTCAGGCGCCTCTCCGCCGTAGACCAGGCCTCCCTCGACGAGCCTCAGAGCGGCACCGAGCTGCGCTTCCGCGTGGAGCGCGACGGCGCCGACAAGTTCGGCCTGTCGCCGATGCTCATCGGCGGCACCATCGACTACAGCCTGCGCGGGAGGCGCCTCGGCGACTTCCACGGCGCCGGGCACGACCTCTCGATGATCGTGGAGCTCGCCCCCGAAGACCGCGAGGACGTCGCCCAGCTCCGCCTGCGAGACGTGGTCCCCCTCGACGGGCAGGGCGGCGACGGCGCCGGGGCACCGCTGGCCCTGATCACCCGCACCGAACGGGCCCCCGGCTATGGCCGCATCGTGCGCGAGGATCGCCGCACGATGGTGAACATCAACGTCACGGGGGAGGACAACGCCCTCTTCGGGGCCCTCGCAAGCGAGCTCCCTCGAGTCAAGCTCCCGCCGGGCTACTCCGTCGACTTCGGCGCCCGGTTCCGACGCATGGCCCAGAACGAGGAGGGCGGCAACTACGCGCTCCTCGTCGCCATCGCCCTGGTCTTCTTCCTGATGGGCGTGCTCTTCGAGAGCTTCATCCTACCGTTCTCGGTCATGCTGACGGTCCCCCTCGCCTTCGTCGGCGTCTTCTGGACGCTCTACCTCACCGACACGCCCCTCGACATCATGGCCATCGTCGGCTGCATCATCCTGGTGGGGGTGGTCGTCAACAACGGGATCGTCCTCATCGACCAGGTGCAGCAGCGCCGCGCCGATGGCTTGGCCCGCACCGAGGCGCTGGTCTCCGCAGCGCGCCACCGCGTACGCCCGATCCTGATGACCGCGCTGACCACGATCGGGGGGCTGGTCCCCATGGCGATGGGCAACGCCGCGCTCCTGGGCATCGAGTACGCGCCGCTGGGGCGGGTGGTGGTGGGCGGGCTGCTGGCCAGCACCGTCTTCACCCTCTTCGCGGTGCCTCTGCTCTACTCGCTCCTCGACGATCTGAGCCACCTGCCGCGCCGCGTCCGGCTGCTGGCGGGACGGTGCGGCGGCGTCCTAGATCTCGGCGGAGAGCGCGGTGCGTAGCTCCATCGCCCGATGTCCGGGCACGTCGAGCTGCCGCGCGAGGAAGTCGTAGGCGGCGACCTCCTCCGGGGCGATGCGGTCATCGGCCATCGCCAGCTCCCAGCACAGCGCCAGCAGCATCTCTCGCAGGATCGTCTGCGTGATCCGCGAAGACAGCTCACCGAGCGGCCGCGGATCGTCGAGCCGGAGCCGCAGGCTCGACTTCGCCTCGTCGTCGAGGGCGGTGTGGTCGATGGTGTGCTCGAGGAACGCGCGCTCCGCGTCGTCGAAGTCGCGGTCGGCGTGGGCCATGTGGATGATCGCCTCGATCGTCGCCGACAGCTCCCGTCGCTGGACCTCCTTCGACTGGAACGCGAACCACGTCCGCAGCTCGTCGAGCTTGCCGTCGCCGAGCACGTAGCTCGCCACCGACAGCCCCGCCCTCTCCCGCGAACCCAGCGTGAAGCCCGGTCGCGCAAGCGCCCCGAGCCACGTCGCCATCGCCTTCGCCGCTTCAGTCATCGTCTTGACTCCCCACCTTCGCGAGCGCCACCGCCAGCGCGTCTCGAACCTCTTCGGGCAAGCCCGCCGCTGCTTCGATCGCGTTGTTCAGCGTGTCCCTCGCCTCATCCAGCTCACCTTGCTTCTCCAGCGCCTCGGCGCGCAACAGGCTCAGCCCCCATCGGGAGTCGTCGTCCACCACCAGGCTCAGCGCGTTGACGATCGTCAGGGCCCGGTCGAGCCCCTCCCCCGCCTCGACCAGCAACCGCGCGAGCCGCGAAGCGGAGAAGACGTCGACATCGACCACCCGCCGGTCGGGATCGAAGCGCCACTTGAGGCCCATCACCCGCTCGTAGGCCTCGACCGCCTTCCGCGGCCGCTCGGCCTGCTCGCGCAGGTTCCCCAACGCCCGCCACACCCGGAGCTGACTGGGGTTGCGCTTCAGGAAGGCGAGGGCCTCACGGTCGGCCTCGTCGTGGCGCTCTTGGAGGCTCAACACGGCCATCCGCAGGGTGATCGCGTCCGGCGAGTCGGGACCCTCGATGTCCGTCAGTCGTGCCACCGACGCCTCGGCCAGCTCGTAGCGCTCGATCGACGCGGCGGCCTGCGCCAACGCACCGAGGACCGGCACCACCAGCGCATCCTCGATGGCGTCGGCGGCGTCGCTGAAGCAACCGACGGCGTCTTCCGTGTGGCCCAGCAGCAGGTGGGCGCGCCCGCGCTCGTAGCGCACCCACGACGAGTCCGGCGCCCCGGCGAACACGGACAGCGCCGCCTCGGCGTCACCGTCGTTGAGCACCAGGTAGCCGTTTCTGAAGTGCGCACCGGCCTCGCGATAGGCCGCCTGCCTCGCCTCGGGGAGCGTCTGGATGAGCAGGTCGAACTCCGCCTCGTGGTCATCGTCGGCGGAGACGAGCTCGTCGACCGTCTGCTCCCGCGGCGCCTCCTCCTCGACATCCTCGCCGATCTCGCCCTTCTCCATCGCCGTGAGCAGCGCGTCGGCCTCCGCCCACAGCGCGTCGTCGCGCCCCTCCGCGAGGTCCTCGACGCTCTCCAGGATCGAGAACGCGCGGTCGAACATCCCCGCCTTCAGGTGGCGCTTCGCGTCCTCGAGGTGGTTCGCCGCGAGCTTCACACACACCTCGTCGTGGCGCCCCTCCACCCGCGTCTTCTCCGCGGGGTCGTCCCCGTCGCGAAACGCCGCCAGCGCAGCCAGGTACTCGCCGCGCGCGAAGCCGAACTCACGCCGCTCGTAGCAGCGGTCGCCCTTGGCGGCGAGCTTCGCGAACTTCTTCCGAAAAAGCCCCAACACGAGAGCGCTCCTACGCCGGATTGCGGGGCGAGTCTGCCCGAATTCTTTGCGGATTTCGCGGACGGTCGTAGGTTTCGCACGTGGTGCACTTCCCCGACGCGCTCTGCGCGGCCCTCGCCTTCGTCTTCCTGGTCCACGCGTGGCGCGATCTGGAGAACGGACAGCGGGTGGGACTCGAGCCTTACTGGCGTGGTCTCGGCCGCGGCGGGAGCTGGATGTTGACGCGCGCCACCACCTACCTGGGCCTCGCCTTCGTGCTGAGCTTCGCCGCCGTCCTGCTCCACCGCCAGCACGCCGAGCCGCCAAAGGACCAGACGGTTCAACAGTCGAGCAAGCCGTGACCGCTCGCCCGCTGCTGCGCCTCGTGCCGCCCGCGGAGCCCTTCAGCCCGCGGGCCCGGCGCGCCGACGAGCCGTGCGACGTCATCGACTCCCCGGCCCGTCGGCGGCTCATCCGCGAGATCCACCGCTACGTCTGCGGCGATATCTCGGGGCGCTCCTTTCTCGTCTCGGGGCACCGCGGGGCCGGGAAGACGACGATGGTCCTCTCCGCCATCGAGGAGGTGACGAAGGACTGCCGAGCGGCCTCGCACAGGCCGCTACCAGTTCGCCTCAACGCCCCGGATCTGATGGCCGTCCTGGGGCTCGACGAGTCCGAGCGCCCCGTCGGCCTCCTCAAGCAGCTCGCGCTGGCCCTCACGAAGTCCGTGGGCGACGAGTTCGTCCGCTGCTTCACGCAGATCGCCGGGAGCCGGGAGCATCGAGAGATCGCCGCCGAGCTTCGCATCGAGATCGAGGAGGCGCCCTCCCTCGAGGACGTCCGGCAGGTGTGGGAGCACTTCGGCGTGATCCAGCGCGGCGCCCTCTTCGGGCACCGGGAGGGCGAAGACCACGGCCTGCTGGAGATCGCCGCGCTCTGGCGTAGCCTCCAGGTCCACGCGCGGGTGTCCGGCGACCTGAAGACGGGACAGGGCGAGACCAACACGGAGGAGCACCAGCGCAAGACGGAGACGACCTACAAGCTCGATGTCGGCAAGGCCGCAAACCAGCTCCTCGCGGTGGTCGTCGGCGGGCTCGTCGGCGCGGCCCTCTACACCAAGGAGAGCCCCTTTCTCGGCGCCGCCTCGGGCTTGATCAGCGCGGCCCTCGCGTCCCTCACCTTCCAATTCTACGACAAGTGGGAGTGGACGCAGACCCGCGAGCGCACGCGCAGCTTCGCCGCCGACACCAGCCTCGGCTCGCTGTCTCGATTGTTGCCGCGGCTGGTAGAGCAGCTCCGTGAGATCGGCCTCGCGCCGGTCTTTGTCGTCGACGAGCTCGACAAGGTCGATGACGCCGCCGATGGGGTGGGGCGACTGGTCGAGAAGCTCAAGTCCTTCGTGACCGAGCAGAGCTTCTTCCTCTTCCTGGCCGACCGCAGCTACCACGAGTACATCGAGGCCCGGAAGCGCACCACGCGCTTCCCGGTCGAGCACACCTACTTCTCCGACCAGCTCTTCCTGACCTACCGGCCCCACGATCTCCACCGCTACCTCGACAAGATCATGCGGCCCGACGCCGCCCTCGACGCCGAGGCCACGAGGGCGGCCCTCGACGACCGCGAGATCCTGCGCCACGTCCTGCTGTGCCGGTCTCGCCTGCACCTCTACGATCTGCGGGCGGAGCTGCAGGGGCGCGTGCGCGACGAGGACGTGCTGGTGAACTCCGAGTCGCGGCCCGACAACGCCACCGCTGGGCAGGAGGTCTACTTCCAGCTCGCCATCGAGCGCGTCCTCGACGACGAGCGACTCGACCGACGCATGCGCGACGACAGCCACTTCGCCCAGCGTGTGCTCGACGCCCTCTACACCGTACCCGAGCACTGGCGCCGCCAGGAGGACTTGCCCCTCGATCTGCGCGACCTCGTGGAGGCCGTGCTCGAAGACGACGTGCTGTTGCCGCCCGACGAGACGCTCGTGGTCGAGGCGGTGACGGCGCTGGTCGGACACCTCGTCGACCACGACGACTTCGTGCGCCAGATCCGGAAGACGCAGACCCACGCGGCGCGCGGCGCGATCCCCCCGGTCTCCCTGCTCGAGTCGCGCGGGGACGCCTACACGTGGTTGCTCGACCCGAACGGAGAGGGCGATGCGTGGAAGAATCTCCCATTCTCCCCCACTCCGCCCGAGCCCGAGCCCGAGCCCAGGCGCGATCTGGCCCCGGCCGGCGCGGCGATGGGCGGAGCCGCGCCGCCGACCCAACGCGCCGCGCAGATGTCCACGCCGCCGCGCTCGACGGAGTGGGTCGGCCGCTACGCGGAGGAGATCCGCGTCGTCGACCGCGGCGTCGCGATGGTCACCGGCGGCCACGTCGGCCTGGGCCAGATCGCCACCGACTTCGGCGGCGTCCCCACGACCCCCTCGTGGGACCGCGTCGAGGCGGCGCTCGAGCGCGAGAGGGCCGGCGAGCTGACCCACGAAGGCGCCCGCGCGATCCGGGAGTATGCGCGGCGGCTGCGGGCCCACGTCGTGGTCCTCTCCCACGCCCTGCTCTGGGCCGCCGCGGTGCGCGCCATCTCGCGAACGGCGGGCCGCTCGCCGCGCTGGTCTGACGCGCTGCGCACCCTCTCTCGAGCCCTGCGCTTCCGCGAGTCGGATCGCCTCTGGCTCACCGAGCAGCTCGAGCCCGACCAGCTCACCCAGATGCTCGCGCACCTCGGCGTCCAGATCCCGCCCCTCGGGCGGGTCGTGCCCCGCGACGCCGCCGACTGGGCCCCGATCAAGGACGCGGCGGAGCAGATCGAGGCAGCCGTCGCGAACGCCGGCGAGTTGAAGACGCCCGCCGCGGCGTGGAAGAGCGCCCGGTCCAGAGTCTACGCCTTCCTCGACAAGCCCTGGACGGCGACCCCCCACCCCTCCCTCACGGAGCTCGCCTGCATCGCCGGGCACACCGGGCCCGCGCGGTACCTGTACCTCTCGAACCTCGAGACCGCGGATTGGAGCGCCGTGCTCTCCCGGGTGGAGGCGGCGTTGCCGGATGACTCACTCCGGTGGATTCAGGCCGCCGCGCTGATCAAGCTGGGGCAGGCCGACGAGGTCGTCGAGCGTACGGGGCTGCCAAGAGACGACCGCTTCGTGCGCCTCGCCCGCCGCCAGAAGGGCTGACGCTCACGGGCGGGGCACCGGACGCCACTCCACGCGCTGCTGAACCACCGCGTCCTCTTCACCGCAGGCCTCGCCGCCGAACTCGACGCTCAAGTCCTCGTCACCATCGAGCAGGAACCCGTCGGCACCGGAGAACTCGCCGCGCTGGAAGAAGACGTCGGTGTGGGTGCAGCCCTCGGGCGGGTTCGGGTCTTCGCGCGGGTACTCGAATTGGTAGGTCCCGGGATCGGGGGACGCGAAGTCGAGCTCCTGCACCACGAAGAGCTCGGTCCCCTGCTGGTCGCGGACCTCCATCCGGTAGATCGAGCCGCGGAGGAAGATGAGCGTCACGATGGTGTGTGCCTCGTCGCCGACGGAGAACTCCCGGCTGCTGGTCAAGGTCACCCGGTGACGGACCGCGTAGACGCCGCTCAGATCGATGGGGGGCGGCAGCGCGTCGGGCGCCACGAAGGCGTCCGGGGGCGCGACGTCGGTCGGAGGTCCCACATCGGCGTCACTGGGGGCCGCGTCGGTCCCCGCGTCCGGCGGCGGCGGCGCTCCATCCGCCGGCGGCACCACGACGTCGGGGCCTACGTCGCCACCGTCCGTCGCCACCGATGCGTCGCCCCCGTCGGTGCAGCCCGAGTCGTCCTCGCACTCGAAGCGCGCGTTGGGGTCGGGCAGGAGGCAGCCGCCGCCCGTGCACACCCGATCGATGGGGCAGTCGAGGTCGTCGCCGCAGGACTCGCGGCACGTGCCGGAGAGGCAGACCTCATCGGACTTGCAGTCGCTGTGCAGCAGGCACCGGCTCTGGTCGCAGCCGACGAGGGAGAGGAGGGCGATCAACCACCACGCCCGGATCGGCTTGCCGCTCCACGCCCCCAGCGCTATCGTCGATCCTACGGAGCGCCACCGGTGGGTCGGCGTTCGCATAGAGGCCAGGATCGGTTTGGGTCGAACCATTCGAGTTCTCGCGCTGTTCGGCATCACGTGTTGTGTACAAGCATATCCTGTGCCGGCATCCGCGCAGACCCTCGATCTCATCCTCGACACCGCTTTCGGCTCGGGCGTGACCGCCGGGGCCGGTGACGGAGAGACGCTGACCCGCCGCACGCCGGTCTTTCTGGACATCGACGCGGGGTTCGTTCTCGACGGCGACTACGAGACCGAGTGGGGGCTCGGGGTCCTGATGCAGTTGGAGGACGAACCCGCCGTGGGCCTCACGCCGCAGGTCCGCCTGTTGCGCGAGGTCTGGATCGGCGAGGTCTACGCAGGCGTCGGGGCGCCGGTCTACGTCGCGCCCCTCCTGTCACGCGTGGGGGTCGAGCTCCAAGGTGGGGCGCTGTTCAGGCTACATGAGCAGTTCTCGGGTTTGGTGACGCTCGCCGCGGACGTCTTCTTCGCGGGCGACGACATCCCGGGCGATGACCCGGTCCTCATGTTCAACTTGGGAATTGGCGGTCGAGTGCACTTCTGACCGCCGAGCAACGAGGCGCCGGATCGGCCGGCGCCAACGACAGCCTCGCGGCGCGGGGCTAGAGGAGGAGCGATGAACATCGAGTTGGTCGGCAAGGACCTGCACCCCTCGGACATGCTGAAGGAACGCTTGGAGCAGAAGCTCGGGAAGATCGAGTCACGGTTGGGCCAACCCCTCTTCGTACGCGTCAAACTCGACCAACAGGGGCAGGACTACTCCTGCACCGTGCACTTCAACGGCGCCCGCCACGAGTTCAACGCCATCGGCACCGGCAAAGACCTCGTCAAGGCCGCCGACGACTCCCTCGCCAAGATCGAGCGGCAGGTCCGCAAGGCCCAGCACAAAGGCGAGTCCCACCGCTCCTCGACCATCCGCACCATCGCCGAAGCCTGACCGACCCGATGAGACGAGCCATCCAGACCGAGGCCGCGCCCGCGGCCATCGGCCCGTACTCCCAGGCCATCCACGCCGGGGAGACCGTCTTCCTCAGCGGCCAGATCGCCCTCGATCCCGAGACGATGCAGATCGTCGGAGGCACGGCGGCGGCCCAGGCGGAGCAGGTCTTGAAGAACCTCGGCGCGGTCCTCGTGGCCGCCGGCTGCGGCTTCGAGCACCTGGTGCGCTGCACCATCTTCCTCACCGATCTCGGCGACTTCGGCGCGGTCAACGAGGTCTATGCGCGCTACATGCCCGACCCACCGCCGGCCCGGGCCTGCGTCGAGGTGAGCCGCCTCCCGAAGGACGTGCTCGTCGAGATCGACGCCATCGCCTACCAGGAATAGGAAAATGAAGAGCCCCGCGGGGTCACCGCGGGGCTCTTTGCGCACCTGGCAGGATTCGAACCTGCGACCTACGGCTCCGGAGGCCGGCGCTCTATCCAGCTGAGCTACAGGTGCTCGGGGATCGGACTTATACGGTCCGCGTCGCCGAGGCGCAAGTCAGACCAGCCGTCGGCGCGCTCGCACGAGGTGAATCGCGTCGCCGGGGGTGCCGTCGGTGGCGCGGGCGTCGGCGCCGAGCACCTCCAGACCCGCCGCTGCGCAGGCGCGCGCCGTCGCATCCAACGACAGCCTGAGGTCGTGATGACCCGGCGCCGAGGTCCCCACGCAGGCGAGGTGGAGGAGCCCGTCGTGGGCGAGCGTGAGGGCGATCTGGTCGACCGCCCGCCGCGGGTCGTAGGCGTCGCGCAGCCAGAAGGCCACGATCGCGTGGGCGAAGCGGTTGGGGGCCACCGGTAGCGCCTCGGGGGACGCCAGCGCGTCCACCCCCATGTCCATGCGCCCGGCCAGCGCCGTCGTACTCGCGTGGCCGAGCAGCGGCATCAGCGGCGCCGGCTGGGGGCCGAGCAGCAAGACCCGCTCCCCCTCCAGCACGTCGCGCGCCGCGGACCACGCCCAGCCGTAGATCGCGTCGGCCCCGGCGCCTCGCCAGCCCTCGCGGAAGGCCTCGCGGGCGCCGATGGGTGGGCGGCAGGGGTTGCGGCTCGGCCCACGGGTCGCGGGCATCCCCGCAAAGACTCGCGAGAAGCCGGGCACCCCCAGACCGTCCGCGCGGCGCTGCGCCGCCCAGACCAGGTCGGTGCGACCGCACGCCACCAGGTGGCGAAGCTGCGTCCGCACGCAGAACATCAGCTCCGACCAGCTCTTGCTGGAGTCGAAGTTCACCCCCTCCCCGAGGGCGAAGGCCAGCAACAGGCGAACGCCAGCGTGCTCGACGCCGCCAGCGCCGGCTTCACAGATCTGGCGCGCGACGTCGTAGAGGCCCAGGGCGAGGGCGCACAGGGCGAGCTGCGCCTCGAGGTGTGGGTCCTGGCTCCCCGCCTCCCACGCTGGGACGAGCGCGTGCAGGGCCCCCGCCGCGTCGCCGCGGCCCAACGCGTCGTCGGATCGACGCATCGCGAGGACCGGATCGGCGGTCCGGCTGGCGGCGATCGCCAGGACCTCGTCGGCGGCTCCTCGGTCACCCTGGCGGGCGAGGGCGTCGGCGAGGGCCTCAGCCAGAGGAGCGATCGGGGCGGATTGCGTTGCTGTCGCGCGTCCAAAGCTCATGCCTCGGTCCAGAGCAAGCACCGGGCCAGCGCGGAGGCCCCGGGGCTGGAGGTGGTCGGCCGCCCTCGCTCGTCAACGCTCTGACGGCCGAGCGTCAGGGGCTCCACGGATCTCTGCAATCGACCGTATAGAAGAGGTAAGCTCACGGACCTTTGACCTCGGGTATGTGGATCTCGATGAACGGACGCTCGGCGTATCTGCTCGCTGCCCTCACCGTCGGCTGCTCTCCGATTCGCGACAACGACGCGCTGCTCGGCGTCGAGGGCGCGGCCTGCGAAGAGGACAACGACTGTGGACCGGCGCTCGCGTGCAGCAACGACGGTGAATGCGCCCCTGTCGGCGCCCCGGGGACGGCGGGTCCGCGCGACCCGTGCACCCGCGACGAGAGCTGTCGCTTCGGGCTGGTGTGCAACGGCGTCGGCCGCTGCGACGCGCAGCGCAGCGGATCGAAGGGCGACAAATGCCAGGGCCCGGCGGCCTGCGAGGCGCCGCTGGTCTGTGGGCACGACGGCGTGTGCGCCGCTCCCGGCGCGATGGGCACGGCCACGACCGACGAAGCCTGCGGCGCCGACGCCGAGTGCGCCTTCAACCTGGTGTGCACCTCGGAGGACCGCTGCGGACCGCTCCCGCTGTGGTCCGGCGTGGAGTGCCCTGACGAGCCGATCGACGGACCGCCGCGCGTGCTCTTCGAGATCCCCCGTGGGGTCGAGGTCAACGACTTCTTCCGCCTCCCCTACCCGAACAACGTGCGGCTCACGGGGGGCGGCATCGATCTCTCGGGCTTCCCCGGCCTCGGCGCCGGCCCCGAGCCCGGTGGCGCCGTGGGGCGCTACGCGGCGGCCGTCGAGGAGACGGCTGACGGGTTCAGCCCGAACCCCGTCGTGCTCTTCCGCTTCAGCGCTCCCCTCGACTACGACACCCTCGAGTTCAGCGGCGACTCACCCACCTTCGCCTTCGTGGACGTGACCCCCGGCGACGAGGCCCGCGGTCGCCGCCCGCGGTCGCGGTTCTTCGCCACCACCGACCGGGAGCGCTACCTCTGCCACAACTGGCTGGGCATCCGCCCCAGCGAGGGCTCGGCGCTGGCCCCCGGCCACACCTACGCCGTCTTCTTCAGGAAGGGCCTCGAGACCAACGACGGCGTGGCGCTCGAGCCCGACGCGGACTTCGCCGCGTTGCTCGCCAGCACCCCGCCCCGACACCCTCGCGTCGCCGCCGCCTGGCGCCGATACCAGCCGTTTCGCGGCTGGCTCAACCAGGAGGGCATCGCCGCCGCGGAGATCATCGGCGGCACGGTCTTCACCGTGGGCCGACCGCAACGCCTCGCCGAAGCGATGCGCGAGGCCGTCTCCGCCGCTCCGCCGGGCCGACTCGAGCGTCTCACTCAATGCGTGGGGGGCACCGTCTCGCCCTGCGCCGCGGGGGGCGAGCGGATCTGTGGCGATCTGAACCCGTTCTTCACCGAGATCCACGCCAAGGTGAAGCTGCCCAACTACCTCCACGGCGTCCCGCCCTACGACCAATGGGGCGGAGGCATCCTGTGGGAGAACGGAGCGCCACGGCTCCAGCGGCAGGAGGAGGTCTGCGTCTCGATCACCGTGCCCCGGGTCGAGGCCCCGGGCGACGGCTTCCCCGTGGCGCTGTTCGCCCACGACGCGGGCGACCACTTCCGCAGCTTCGTCACGCGGGGCACGGCGGCGCGCCTGGCCCGCCTCGGGTGGGCGATGGTGAGCTTCGACGGCGTCCTCCAGGGCGCTCGCGCCGGGACCGGGACGCCGCCGGACGCGGCGTCCGCGGTGGCGCTGCTCGAGAACCTCGACGACATCGTCCTGCAGCGCGACCACGGACTACAGGCGCTGGCGGACCTCTTCGCGATGGCCCGGATGCTCGAAGATGCGCAGGTGCCCACCGACATGGGAGAGGTCACCCTCGACCGCCACCGCCTCGTCTTCTTCGGCCACGGCCGGGGCGCGCACCCAGGTCTGGCGTTCACCGCCTTCGACCGGACCGCGATCGGCGCCGTCTTCGCCGCCCCCGCCGCCGGGATGCTGGACTACCTTCGGCAGACGCAGAGCCCCGTGAACACCGGCGCCGAGCTGGAGATCGCCTTCGCCGATCCCGATCTCAACGGCATGCACCCGGCGCTGCACCTCGTGCAGTCGTGGCTCGATCCGCGCGACCCCGTGAACTACGGGCGCTTCGTCCGCCGCCCGCCCGACGGCGTGACGGCCAAGCACGTCTTCATGCTCTACGGCGTGGGCGACACCGTGACGCCGGCGGGGCCGATGGCGCACTTCGCCGTGGCCGGCCGCCTCGAGCGCGTCGGCGAAGAGCTCGAGCCCCTCAACGCGGTGCGGGAGGTCGAAGGCCCCCGCGCCCACGGCAACATCCGCACCCGCGATGGCGCACGCACCCAGGTCATCAAGCAATACGCCGCAGAGGGCGACCTCGATGGCCACGACGTCGTCTTCGAGAGCCAGGCGGCCATCGGCGACCTCAACAGCTTCTTCCGCGGTCTGGTCGAGGACCCCAACGGCGTCCCCACGATCAACAACTGATCCCCCCCCGTACATACCGAGGGCGATGATGACTCTCCGCACTCTCCTCCCGTGGACCCTCGTCCTCTGGGGCTGCACCGATCTGGCTCCCACCAACCCCTATGACCCCGCCTCACCCGTCGAGCTGCAACGCAAGGCGAGCATCGCCGGGGTCGTGACAAGCAGCGCGACCGAGGCGACGCTCGTCGGCGCCGTCGTCTCGCTGTCGGGCCCCACGGACCCGGACAACAACCCGCTCACCACCGAGGCGGACGGGGTCTTTCGCTTCGTGGATCTCGTCCCCGGTCGATACGTCCTCGCCGTTCGCCACGCGGGGCACGCGCCGCGGGAGATCGATCTCGGACAGCTCGCGGCCGCTGAAGCGGTCGATCGCTCGATCATCGTCGAGCCCCTCGGCGCCGACTCCGCGGGGCCGGGCCTCGCCCGCCTGAGCGGCGTCGCCCACAAGATCGGCGAGCTCGCCCTCGAGGAGGCGTCCGCCCGCGACCACTCGGGCGTCACCGTCGAGGTCGAAGGTGAGGGCGTCCGCACCGTCACCAACCGCGCCGGCGAGTTCGATCTCTTCCTCAACGCTGGCACCTACGCCCTCGTGCTGACCGCCCCCAACCATGTCCGGCTCGTGGGCGAGCCCATCGAGCTGAGCCCCGGCGAAGAGCGGCGCCTGGAAGACCCCTTCGTGCTCCAGTCCGACCCCGGGGAGGTGCGCGGCGTCGTCCTCCTCGAGGGCGCCGCCGGCGACGCCCACGGAGACATCACCGTCAGCCTCGCCAACACCAGCGCGACGACCACCACCGACGGCAGCGGCGCCTTCCGCCTCGACGACGTACCCGCCGGCGTCTACACGCTCCGGGCAGCCCGCGGCGGTTTCGACACCCAGTCGGTGGGCGGCGTAGTCGTGGAGAGCCACCCCCCGACGGTCCTCGATCCGATCACCCTGGCCATCTCCCGGGGCGGCGTCCGCGGCGCCGTGGGGCTCGCCGCCTCCCCCTCCGCCGCGGGCATCGCCGTCGAGCTCGTCGACACCGCCTTCCGCACGCTCACCAACGACGCGGGGGACTACCGCATCGATGGCATCCCCGTCGGCGAGTACACGCTGCGCGCGTGCCGGCAGGGCTACGAGCCCCACGAGTCCGCGGTGACGATCCGAGCGCAGCAGAGCACGATCGCGCCGCCCGAGGGGGAGGAGACCACCCTCGCGCGCCAGCAGATCCGGCTCGACGACGACGGCTCGATCGCCATCGAGCGCGCCCACACGCTGCGCTTCGAGGCGGTCCCCGCCTGGGCCACGGAGGTCCGCGTCACCGGTGATCTCGACCCCGCCGAGCCCACGGATTACCGGCCCTTCGACGCCGAAGCGCGGGCGGTCGCCGTGACGCTGAGCGAGGGGGAGGGCTCGAAGCTGCTCAACGTGGAGCTCCGGGGCGACGGTTGCCACCAAAGCGACGTGCACCAGATCGTAGTCGTCTTCGACAGCACCGGGCCGACCCTGGCGACGGTCGAGGTAGCGGAGGGGGCGGTGACGAGCCAGGCCGCCCTCACGCTGCGCGTGCAGGCCATCGACGCCACCGAGATTCGGGTGAGCGGCGACCTCCAGGCCGTGGCCGGCGAGGCCGCGAACGTCGGCGCTTGGATCCCCGCCTCGGCGCGGCTCGCGATTCGCCTCGAGGACGAGGCCGACGGCGACAAGACGATCACCGTGGAGGCCCGCGACGGCGCGGGGAACCTCTCGCTCCCGGAGTCATTGGTCGCGATGGTCCTGCTCGACCGAGCGCCCCCGCAGGGTGCCGAGATCGCCTTCGATGGACCCCAGCCCCTCATCGAGCCGATGGCCGCGCTGCGCCTCACGGCGCGAGGGGCGACGCAGATGCAGATCTCCAACGACGCCGCCTTCGCCGACGCGGTTTGGGGCCCATTCGAGGCTCGCGTCGCCCCCTGGTCCCTCGCCGAACCCGACGCCGATGGGCCAAAGACCGTCTACGCGCGCTTCCGCGACGCCGCCGGCAACACGACCGACGCCGTGAGCGCGCGCGTCACCCTCGATCGGGAGGGGGAGGTCGGCGGCGCCCTCCGCCTCGAGGGTACCGACGCCTGCGGCGGCGCCGAGGTGCGGATCGATGGGGTCCCCGTCGACGCGGAGTGGCGGGGCTGCGACTTCACGATCACCGCCGTGCCCGTCGGGCTCCGCGCGATCCGGATCGACCGCCCAGGCTTCCAGAGCGCGGTGCTGGGCGCCCGAGCGGTGTCCCCAACGGGTCGCGTCGAGCTCGGAGATGTGCTGCTGGCGCGCGCCCGCGGCACCGCCTCTGGCGCCATCCGCCTCCAGGGGCGCCCCGAGGATGGCCACGGCGGGACGCTCCTCTCCTTCCGAAACGCGTCGGACCCCATCGGCGAGGAGACGCTGCCCGACTACGTCGCCACCACCCTGCCCGACGGATCGTTCTTCAGCGAAGGCATGTGGGCGGGCCGCTACGTCGTCCGCGCGACGAAGGAGGGCTTCTCGGCCCGCGAGCTGGGCGAACACGTGGTCACGGCGGGGGCCGACACGAGGCTCACGCCCCCCGAGGAGCCGGTGGTCCTCACCCAGCAAGTCGGTGATTTCCTCATCGACGACGGCGCCGGCTTCACCCGTGACCCGCGGGTGGATCTCCGCCTCGACTTCAACGACGTCGTGCGCTTCCGGATCCGCGTCGATGGCGCCGACTTCTCCGAGTGGATCGACTACGCCCCCGATGGCGACGGCTCGATGGTCTACCGCGACCTCGATCTGGGCGCCGACGACGGCGTGAAGCGGGTCGAGCTCGAGACGGAGGACGCCAACCGGATCCGCTCCGGCGAGCCGTACTTCCAGGCCTCCATCATCCTCGACACCCAGGCGCCCACGGCACCGTCGATCACCGTCGACGGCGGCGCCGCCTACACCAACAGCCCCCTGGGCCGGGTGGTGCTCACGCTCTCGGCCGACGACCCCAACGGCGTCGACCGCGTGCGTCTCTCAGGAGCCGACGACTGTGCGGGCGAAGGCCCGGCGGAGGTGTTCAGCCCGGTGATGAACCACGAGCTCGAGGCCCCGGGTGAGGACGGGGAGAAGCAGATCTACGCCTGCTTCATCGACCCCGCTGGGAACGTCTCGGCGTCGGCCAACGCCGGTATCGTCCTGGACACCACGGCGCCGACGCTCCAGGGCTTCGCCGTGCGCGACCACGCCGGCCGCGTCTGCGGCGACGCCTGCCTCGTCAACGATCCGCGGGTGGCGCTGGTGCTCACGGAGGCTGTCGCGGGCGACGCCCGCGAGATCCGCCTGAGCCGTGACGACGCCAGCTTCGCGAGCGGCGCGTGGCAGTCGCTCCTGCCGGGGGATGTGCCCTTCGAACTGCCCCGTCAGAGCGGCCCCTACACGCTCTACGTCAAGGCGCGCGATGCCGCGGGGAACGTGTCGGCGGTGGCTGAGCTCACGCTGACGCTCGACCGTGATCCGCCACCGATCCCCTCCGCGGTGGCCGCCCACTACGTCCGGGTCCCGCGGCTCTCCGTTGCGCTGTCGAACATCGCCGGTGTGGCGCGGGTCGAGACGAGCTGGGGGGCCGACTTCGGCGACCCCGAGGGCCACGATCCCGCCGCCCAGCTCGACGTCGATCTGCCCGGAGGAGCCGCGCCGGGGACGCATACGCTGCGCCTGCGCTACGTGGACGCCGCCGGCAACCGCAGCGACGCCGTGGGGCTGGTGACGGTCTACGACACCGAGGCACCGCAGATCGCGGGCGCGACGCTGGGCAACGGCGCCCCAGGGGACGGGGTCTTTCTGGCACAGCCCCTCGCCGTGCCGTTGCAGGTCGTCTGCCTCGATGACCGGGCGGCCCAGGGCGAGCTCGAGCTCGTGCTCGAGGGGCAGGTGCGAGCCTTCGCCCCGCTCATCGCCGTCGACCTGCCCAACGACGAAGGCGCCGGCCGCCTGGAGGTGCGCTGCACCGATCCAGCGGGCAACGAGAGCGCGGCGGTAGAGATCGACTACGTGCTCGACACCGTGCGCCCGGCGGCCGAGGACAACGCCCTTGAGATCGAAGGGGGGCGCAGCCACGTCAACCAGCGCGCGGTCGTGCTCACGCTTCAGACCGCCGACAACGCGGGGGGCAGCGGGGTGGGCGCCATCGCGCTGGCCAACGGCGCCATCGACTGCGACACCGCCGACTTCCGCGAAGTCGCGGACGCCATCGCCTGGGTCCTGCCGGAGGGCGACGGCTCAAAGACCGTGGCGGCGTGCATCCGCGACCGCGCCGGGAACCTGGCCCAGACCAGCGACGACGTGGTCCTCGACACGCAGGCGCCCGCCGGCGACTTCACCTTCGCCGAGGGCACCCACAGCCAGGCCGCGACGGTCTCGGTCCTGGTGACGCGGGAGGACGCCGACGCCGCGAAGATGCGGATCGGCGAGGGCGTCCTCGATTGCGCGGCCTTCCTCCCCGCGATCCTCGACGACGGGGGGGCAGACTTCAGCGCCGTCGCCCAGCCGTTGGAGTTCGGGGGTGAGGGGCTGCACCAGGCGTCCGTGTGCCTCTACGATCGAGCGGGGAACGCGGCGCGCGTGACCCACGGAGTCACCGTCGATCTGACCGACCCCACCGGGAATATGGACCTCGACCGGGGCGCGCCCTACGCCGCCTCACGCGACGTCACGCTCAACCTGAGCGCGTCGGCGGACGTGGTCTCGATGAAGGTCCAGAACCGCAACGGCCCGGCCCAGGCCATCAACTGCGCCGCCGACGCCGGATACATCCCGCTCGACCTCGCCTACGCCCACTCGCTCACGGCGGGGGACGGCCCCAAGTACGTCCGCGTTTGTCTGCGCGACGCCTCCGGGCGCACCGTCGAGCTGCCAGGAGCGGCTGAAGCGGCGTACGACATCACCCTCGACGCGACGCCGCCGGCGCTGGGCGATCCGGGGTCCGGGGCCAACGACGGCCTGTGGCTCGAGGGCGGCGCGGCGATCACCAACTCCGCGTCGATCCAGGTCGCCGTGTCCGCCACCGACGCCACGGCCGGCGTCGACGAGTTCAAGCTCAGCGCGGGAGACGCGTGCACCGGTGGCGGCTGGCAGGACTGGACCCCCGATGAGCAGGGACGGGTGAGCACCCAGTTCGCCATCGCCCCCGGCGACAACGTCGAGCGCGCCGTCTCGGTGCTCTTTCGCGACGCGGCCGGCAACACCTCGGGCTGCGCGGCCGGGACGATCGACATCGACGTGGTCCCGCTGTCCATCACCGAGTTCGCCGTGCGCGGCGGGGCGGAGGACGCCGCGGGCTACACCAGCACGCTCAACCTCAACGTCAGCAGCATCGGACACGACGGTGTCGGGACGTGCGCCCGCTACGAGGTCTCGGAGAACAACGCCTTCCCGGCCCCCCCGGCGACGACGCGCTACGCCAACTGCCCCGCCGGTGAGCTGGCCTACACCATCCGAGACGCCGCCAGCGATGGCGCCAAGCGCCTCTACGCACGGGTGATCGACGCCGCGGGCAACGCCAGCAGCACGCTCCAGGCCACCATCGAGCTGGATCGCGGCGACCCGACGCTTCGGAATGTGCGCATCGCCCAGGGCCCCAACGCGCGCCCCCTCCTAGACGACGAGGACGACGACGAGCTCAGGTTCAGCGACCGCCAGGATGTGAGCTTGAGCCTGGTCGACCCGAGCGGCGGCGTCCGCGTCCGCTACGCGCTCCTCGAGGACGGAAACCAGGCGTGCCCCGCCGCCGCCGACCTCGCCGGACGCGCCGACCTCGCCCCGACCTTCACCGTGCGTTTCGCCGACCAGGGGCTCAAGAAGATCTGCGCCGCCATCGAAGACGCCGTCGGAAACGTGAGCGACGTACACTCCGGCACCGTCGAAGTCGACCTCGATCCGCCCAATCCCCCCGTTCTGCCGCGCTCCAACCTGCCCGGCGTCAACGCGAGCTGCGCCTACGTCGAGGCGGCGCGCGACGACGTCGACGACTTCTGGAAGTTCGAGGCACGATCGGCGGGGGGCCAGTGGTTCGAGCTCGATGACGACACCCAAGACCCCGCGGACATCTTCGATTCCAACAACCCCATCGACACAGCCCACATCAAGTTCGCGCTCACCCAAGATGTGGACAACCTGCTCCAGATTCGCGTCGTCGATCTGGCGGGGAACCGCAGCGAGGCATCGGAGGCCATCGTAGAGGAGGTCTCGAGCTTCCTGATCCCCACCGATCTGCGGATGAAGCAGGTCTGCAACGGGGGCCAGTACGCGATCCTCAAGGAGGGGAGCGGGACGGTCGGGAGCTATCGGCGTTCCACCTGCTTCCCGGACAAGGTGCTGGTCGAGGACGCCCCGGAGCACGCGATCCTCGATCTCGATCGGCTCCTGGTGCGCAGCCTGAGTCCGTCGCTGAACCTCTCGGACCTCGCCGACGCGAGCTGCAAGAGCGTGGCGCTCAACACCAGCGTCCTCGACGCCGCGTGCAGCCCCGAGGCCGACGAGCCCGCCTTGCTCATCGCGCGCCCCGAGACCAGCTCCATCGTGGGCTGCTTCACGGGTGGACCCAACCAGCCCTGTCGGGACATCGTCGCCTTCGATGACGACCTCGGGATCCACGGCGAGATCCAGATGCTCGTGTTGCCCGACCCCATCGGAGAGCCCCTCGCTCCGTCGGTGGCCCTCGGTCCGCTGCGCAACGGCAGCTCGCGCTTCCCCGTGCGCTCGATCGACGTCCTCGACTGGTTGGGTGACCTGTCGGCCGAGGAGTACGACTTCCGCGCGGTCTCCACCGACGTGGAGAAGGTCTACACCCGCAACGTGACGGTCTTCGGAGTCACGATTACCTCGAGCTGGCGGACCAACGTCCGCCGTCTGCGGACGAGCGGGAATCCCATCAGCCAGGTCCTCGCCCGCGACCCCTATACCTACGTCGAGGGGGAGGGCAACTTCGGCGTGCGCGGGCTGTCGATCTACGGAAACGCCGGCCACTACCTCAAGTTCGACCCCGCCACCGATCCCGATCGCTGGAGGCTCTGGACCACCACCGGGCACGGCCTCGCGGGCAGCGCCCAGGCCAACGTGACGGACGCCTTCGAGGACCTCGCCGTCTCCCCATTCCGCAGCCGAATCGTCCCCGCCCACTGGTACCACGTCAACAACGGCGACGCCCTCGAGGGCCGCGGCAACATCGTCTACCTGCATACCAACGGCAGCGCCCGCGCGCGCCGCGCGAACAACAACGGCGAGCAGGTCCTGGGCACCGGCGCCCCCGACGGCGCCGCCTTCTTCGAGGTCGGCGAAGACGAGGTCTACTGGGTGGACGCCCAGGATCCGCGGATGCTCTACGAGAGCAGCACCTACGGCCAGAACCCGATTCGGCTGCGCTACGCGGTCGACGCCGAGCTGCCCATCTTCCCGGCGCTCGCCTCCACCGGCCAACCCGGCGAGCCCTACGTGCTGTACCACACCTCCGGCGTCACCCGCGGCGTCGTCCTCGCCTACAGCGACGAGAACGACGAAGCGAACGACGAGTGCGCCCGATAGCGCTCGACGCGCAAGTCAAGCTGGTGGTGGAGTACACAGGCAAGCTCCTCAGCAGCGGTGAGTTCGATCGGGTGCAAATCCCAGATCTGCGGTCGTCTTTGGAGAGGCTGTCAGCTTTCAGCACTCAGCCGTCAGTTTGCTCAAAGGACCTTGACACCGTGAAGAGCTTCCGGAAGCTCCAAGTGTGGCGCAAAGCACACGAGCTGGTGGTCGACGTGTAC
>CAYOBQ010000096.1:0-33482 GCA_964402225.1 uncultured Nannocystaceae bacterium
GCGCGGCTGAGAGCTGACCGCTGAGTGCTGAAAGCCCTCCACACTCCCTCCGTCTGAATCGGGATATGCACCCAAAATGGAAGACAGGCGCCGCGAACGAATCTGACCCACGCTCGCGGCGCGAGCCTACCTATTCAGTGTTGGACAGACCCTTATCGCGTGCAACCACGCCTGGGAGAATCCAGCTTCTGCCGATGCCATCGCCGTGCCCCCCGCGTCCGCGTCGCACCCCGCTCCGGCACACCGCACACGAGCCACGGCCCGTCACGAGCCGCGAGCCACACTCGCGCGGCGATCGCGCACGCGGACGCACACGACCAGCATCAGCCGGCGACCCGTGGAGCGTGGCTCGTAGGCGTGCGCGATGCGACCGCCGTGGTGAACGACGCGGTCGCGACGTACCGACGTCGAACTGAGGGTGACCGCAACGGAGGTGCGACCCCTGGCCCCGATGGATCGCCCCTTCCGATTCCCCCACCAGCGACTCGACGCCTGGCGCGTCGCGCTCGAGCAGGTCACCCAGGTCAAGACGCTCTGCGAGCGCATCCCCCGCGGTTGCGGCAGCGCTTCGGCGAGGCCCGCGGCGAGGTCGGCGAGGTCGCAGGCGGCGCGCAGGTCGACGCCGCGCTCGGGCTGGTCCCCAGCGCCGACGCGGAGCGGGTGCAGCACACGGCGGGCCGCGTCGCGGCGATGCTGACCCGGCTCATCGCGGTCCAGCGCTGACCAGCCCAGGGGGCGCGGCGAGCCGCCGCGTCCTCTCGCTCGCTTCCCGGCAGATCTGCGCGTCGCCGTCGACCTCGCGCAAGGAGGTGGTCGTGGAGAAGGAGCGCGAGCGAGAGATTCGGCGATACTTGGGGATGCTTGCGGCCGCTTTGTCGAGCCTGGGCCTGGGCACCGTCCCCGACCCCCGTGCGCCCGGTCGGGCGCGGACCCCGCTGTGGCAGATGCTCACCGCATCGTTGGCCGGGCTGATGGCGGGTTGCCACTCCCTGAAGGACGTGGAGCTGCTGACGAAGCAGCTCAGCCTGCCGGTGCGGCACGCACTGAAGCTCTTCCGGCGACTGCCCGACACGACGATGCGAGACCTGCTGGTCCGGCTCGATTTGGATGAGCCGCGGGCGGTCCTCCGGCGGATGCCCCGCCTCGCTCCGGCAGCCCCGCCCTCGAGCGCACGATGACCGCGTCGTTGAGCTCGGCGCAGGCGCCTATCTGCATCGACTCGATGGCCATCCCCGGCCACCAGAACGAGATGTCGGCCTTCGCGAAGTTCCTCCAGGCCCTCGTAGGTGCGGACGGCGCCCTCCGGCTGTTCCGGGTCGTCACCGCCGACGCGGGATCACGTCGGAGGCGAATGCGCGCCTCATCCACAGCTACGGCCTCCACACCGTCCTAGGACGGTGCGGCAGAGTCGCGACGCGGCTGCTCGGGCGGCGCTCCGCAGATGAGGCCGACTCCGAGACGGTCGATCGTATCGACAACAACACCGTCTGCATCCGTCGCGTGTGGCTGACAACCGAGCTGGCGGACGACCTCGACTGGGACCACCTCCGCGTCGTCCTGCGCGTCCAACGTGAGGCTCGCCGAGACGACGACACGGTCATCTCCCGCGACGAGCAGCCTCGAGCTCGACGAGCTGACGCCCGTGCAATGGGGCCGCGTAATCCGTTGGCGCTGGAAGGTCGAAGACGATTGTCACGGTGTGCTCGACACCCGCTTCCGCGAGGACGACCAGCCGTGGCTCTACGCCACGGTCGGCATGCTCGTGATCATGGTGTTGCGGCGCATCGCGCTCAACGTCCTGATGCTCTACCGCAACATCGCGCGCCGCGGTGAGCGCAAGGCCGACGTCCCCTGGGCAGAGCTGTTCAGCGGGATGCGCGTCGGCCTCACCGACACCGCGATGGCGCAGCGCTCCGGCGTCCTCGACGCCGACCGATGCTGGGTTGCCCTGTTGGGTGCTTGCGCGCTCCCTGTGCAGTTGCTACTCGGGCCCGAGCCTGGAGTTGGTCGGTGTCGCGGAAGCGGAGGAAGAAGAAGGCGGGCGCAAAACCGGTCGCTGACGCGGGTGGCAAGCGGGACTACTGGCTGGGGAAGGCCACGCAGCGTCTTGCCCGAGGCCATCGCGACGAGGCCCGCGCCGCCCTCGACCGCGCCTTCACCGATCCCGATCCGGCGGCGCGTCTGCGTTGGCTGGCGGTGCGCTGGCCGCGGCAGGCGCTGGCGGAGTCAGGGGCCGACGCGCTCCCGCATCTGGCCGACGCGCTGCTGGCCTGGCCGGAGGAAGCGGCGGATCACTTCCTGGTGGCGCCGGAGCTCCCCGAGGTGTGGCGGGCCGGCGCGCTGCGCGTGCGCGAGGCCTCGGCGCTGCTCGCGGGCGGCGACGAGTTGCAGGCGATGCGCCGGCTGCGCGAGGTGGGGCGTGGCCCCGACTTCCGCCACCCGCAGCGGCTCCTGCGCGGGCTCGCGGCGTGGTACCGACGGGACGCCGACGCAGCGGCGCTGGCCCTTCGATCCCTGCCCACGACCAGCGTATGCGGGGCCCTCGCCGCGAGGCTGATGGAGCCGGCGGCGTCGCCGTCGGCGTTTGGCGACTCGGACGTCGCCCTCGTCGCGCCCTTCGTCCGTGCGCTGCGGGCGCGCAAACCCAGCCAGGCGATGGTGGCGCTGTCCCACGCCTACGCCCATGGCTCGGCGGGGCTGTGTTCCGTCATCGCCCGAGACGCGTCGGGGGGGCTGCTCGCGCTGGGGGTCGCCCCCGACGCGGCCCACGCTCGGGTGGTGCGAGCGATCCCAGAGTTGAGCGCGCACATCGAGAGCGACCGACTCGAGGCGCTGGTCTGGGAGAACGGTGGCGACTGTTGGTTCGCTGGCGAACTCTGGCTGCACAACGCCCAGTCCGTTCGGCCCGACGACCCCGACGGCGTGATGATGGTCCATCGCGCGGGGCGGCTCTGGATGCGCTCGGCGGACGCACACGATCCGCCCCAACGCTGCTTGGACTGTGGTGTCATTCACCTTGAGGGGCAGCGGCGAGAGGAGGTGGCGCAGGCTCGGGCTCTCTTCGAGATCGCCATCTCGAACGCGCCGAATCGGGCCGATTGGTGGGTCGATCTGGTCCATTGCACCGAATGGCTGGGCCACGCGAAGGAGCGCGGGCGGGTCCTTGAGCGCTTCGTGAAGGCCTTCCCCGAGCACCCTGTGGCCCTCGTCCGCGCCGCCGAAGCGGCCCTCGATCGCGGGTCCTTCGACAAGGGGCTGCGCTACGTGCGCCGCGCCGCCGAGCTGTTGCCCCTCTCCGCCGAGCCGGTGGAGCTTCGTGCGCGGCTGCTGATCGGCAAGGCTCGCAAGAAGTACCGTCAGGGGCGGACTGCCGATGTCGAGGCGGTGCTCGAGGAGGCGCGCGGGCTGCGGCGGCTCGGCGTCGATGTGCGGCAACGCCTGACCGCGGCGATGGCCGCAGCGCTGGAACTCACGGGCGATGCCCGGGGGGCCGCGGCGACCCGCGAAGCCGCCTTCGAAGCGGATCCCCGGGGGTGGCTCTGGACGCTTCGTTTCGTGGATGAGCGGCGCCGGTTCCTCGCGCCGAGGAAGCGGGAGAACACGCGCTTCCTGGAGGTGAGGCTCGACGGTATCCCGCCCGCCGACAATGCGGAGATGAACGCCGTCCTCCGGCTCGCCGACGACTGGGAAGGCGACGAGGGCCTGTGCGACCATGCCTGGGCGGTCGTCACCCGCGCGGTCGCGGTGAACGTATCCGTCTTCGAGAGCGTGGACGAGGCTCGGCTCGCCATGAGCTACGCGGTGGGACCGAGAACCGCCCTCTCGCTCGCGACGCTGTGTTGCGAAGTCGACCCAGACAACCCCATCTACGTGTCGATGCGCTACCACGCTCTTCTCGATATGCGGGCCTCGGCAGATGCCTTCATCGGCGCCGAAGCCGAGCTCCGCCCCCATTGCGACGACTTCGTGGGCCATCGCTACGCGTCGATCCTCGATCGGATCGAGGCGTACGTGCGTTCAGTTCAGACGGAAGCACCGGCGCCGCCGAGGGCCGCAGACCAACTCTCGCTGCCCCTCCTCAACGACTGAGAGAAGACCGTGTATCCCTTCTATGTGCTCGACCTCGAGGAGGACGCGACCGACGAGCTGGTGGAGGCCCGCTACCAGCAGCTCCTTCGGCGTCATCCCCCCGACCGCGATCCGGAGGCCTTCCGGGTCCTCCGACGGGCGTACGAGGCGCTGCGTACCGAGCGTGGCCGCCAAGAGGCCCGCCTCTTCTACTTCGACGAGGGGGGCTGCGCCCTGAGCGAGGCGTTGCCGCGTTGGCTTGAGAGTGGACCCCGGCGACGCCTGGAACCCGACGAGCTCGCCGCGCTCCTGCGGGGCGATCGATGAGCGACCTCGAGGAGGCGCCGCCGGTGGTCGATCTGCGCACGCTGCTCGGCGAGATGGCGGGGCTCAAGATGGAGATCCGCGCCGAGACCCAGGCCTCGCGTGCCCTTCGGACCACGGTCGATGAGGGCAGTGCCGCGCTGAAGGCGGCCCTCGAGCGTGCGCAGACCCAGGAAGTCCAGGGTCGCCGAGGGATCGCGAGGGCGCTGATCGACATCGCCGACCGACTCCACGCCGCTCTCCGAAGCGCACGCCGCCCGGCGCCGCGGGGGCTCTTCTGGCGCCGGCCCGATCCGCGCGTCGAAGCCTTGGCGGACGGCCTGTCGATGACCGCGGCGCGCCTCACGGAGCACCTGGGGACGTTGGGCGTTCGAGCGGTTCGGGCGCAGGGCTGCGCCTTTGACCCCGAGACGATGGAAGCGGTCGGGACCGTCTCCCGAGGCGACCTCGCCGACGGGCTCGTCGTCGAGGAGATCACCACCGGCTATGTGGACGAGGCCGGGACCGTACGTGTTGCACAGGTCACCGTGAACCGCGCTGCGCCACTTCTCGAGGAGTAATGAACGTGAACGAAGTCATCGTCGGCATCGATCTAGGTACCACCAATTCGTCGATCGCCTGGGTGCGGGATGGTCGTCCAGAGGTCATCGAGATCGATGGCTCGGACCTGCTGCCTTCGGTGGTGGGAGTCGGGCCCGACGGCACGCTGCTGGTGGGCGCCATCGCGCGCAACCAGCGCCACCTCTATCCCGAACGCACGATCGTCTCCGTCAAGCGTCGGATGGGTGAGGACACTCAGTTCGCGCTGGGGGAGGCGGAGTACACTCCGGTGGAGGTCTCGGCCATGATCCTGCGGCGCCTGTGCTCGGCCGCGGAGGCGCAGATCGGGCGGCCGGTCCGGCGCGCGGTGATCACCGTGCCGGCCTACTTCTCCGACGCCCAGCGCACAGCGACGCGCGAGGCCGGTGAGGTCGCCGGGCTCAGCGTCGAGCGCATCCTCAACGAGCCTACGGCGGCGGCGCTGGGATACGCCGAGCCGGATGGGGCGCCCCGCACGCAGCTCGTCTACGATCTCGGCGGCGGTACCTTCGACGTCTCGATCGTTCGCACGCGCGGCGACGTGACGGAGGTACTCGCCTCCCACGGCGACACGCAGCTCGGAGGCGATGACTTCGACGCGCTGCTCTTCGAGCACCTGCGCGCCGACCACCCGGGCGACCTCGACCTTCAGGGCCGCGCCCGTCTGGAGCGGGCCGCCGAGGACGCGAAGATCGCGCTGTCCATCCAGACCGAGGTGCGGGTGAGCGAGGAGCACCTCTCGGAGCAGGACGGGGTGCCGACGCACCTCGACCAGGTGGTCGATCGCCACACCTACGAGGAGCTGATCGAGCCGCTCCTCGAGCGTACGCGGGAGTCGGTTCACATCGCGCTGAGTGAGGCGAAGGTGTTGGTCCGCGAGCTCGACGAGGTCGTCTTGGTGGGCGGCTCGACCCACACCCCGCGAGTGGCGGAGCTGCTCACCGACGTCCTCGGCCTGCCGCCACGCCGCGACGTCGACCCCGATCGCGCCGTCGCCATCGGGGCCGCGATCCAAGGCGCGCGGCTGTCGGGTCAGGCGGTCGATGGCATCCTGGTCGATGTGAGCCCCTTCTCCTTCGGTATCAAGCACCTCGGCCAGCTCAACGGCGGCACGTCGACGAACTGCTACCGAGCGATCCTGCGGCGCAACAGCCCCCTGCCCGTGCGCCACGCTGAGACCTTCTACACGGCCTACGACGGCCAGGGCTCCGTGGACGTGCGCATCCTCCAAGGGGAGCATCGCGACGCACGGCAGAACGTGCCGCTGGGCCGCTTCATGGTGGAGGGCCTCGATCCCGAGGCGCCCGAGGGCAGCCCGGTGGTCTTCGACCTCGCCCTCGATCTCGACGGGATCCTTGAGGTCAAGGTCACCGAGCGCCGCACCGGGCTCGAGAAGGCGGTGACCATCGAAGACGCCTTCCGCACGCTCTCCGCCGAGGAGGTTCAGGAGGCCCATGACCGGGTGACGCGGGCGCTGGGCGAGATCGCCGTCGGCCTCCCCGAGGCGCCGACGGAGGAACTCGACGCCCCGGGCCGCGCCGCGTGGAGCACCGCGACGTCTTTGCTCGACAAGGCCGCCCGCCTCCGCCCCACCCTCGAGCCAATCGATCGCGACGAGGTGGACGAGCACGTCGGCGCCCTGCGCTCATCCCTCGAGAGTCGGACCTTCGACGCCGCGCGCGCCCACAGTGAGGCCCTCGCCGACGTCCTGTTCTACCTGGAGTAGCGCTTCCGTGAGCCTGCGCTTGATCCGCTGTCCGGTGTGCCGCGCCCGCCTCGCTGGCGACGAGCCGCTCGAAGCGCCCTGTCGGCGTTGCGGGGCCGATCTGCGGTGGGTGCGCGCCGCCGAGCGAGGCGCCGAGCGAGCCTGCGGCCGGGCGCGGGCGGCCCTCGAAGAGGGCGACTCGGTGCGCGCTGTTCGCGAAGCCCGCCTGGCCGTCTCCCTCGTCGATGAGCCCTCGACGCGCGACCTGCTCGAGGCCGCGCGGTCAGCTCAGATCAGGGGCAGGCGTTCGCCGCCCCTGGGGTCGTCGCGCTCAGGCTGAAGTCGGCGGCGTTGTCGTCGGTGTCGGCGCCATCGGGGCAGCGACCGATGGACTGGCCGGCGTCGTCGTTTTGGTCCTCCGGCGCGGGGGCACCTTCGCCGATGCCCTCGAGGGCCTCACCGTAGGCGACGCCGTCGGCCTGCTCGCCAGCGGCGTCCATCAGACGGACGCCGTCAGGGCCGTTCTGGATGTCGTGACCGCGACCCGGGAGGCCGAAGCGTCGCACCCCATCGGGCACCTCCACGGTGGGATCGGCGACGACCGCGTAGGCGCCGGGGCCGATCTCGCCCGCTAGATCGACGGTGAGGTAGGGCTGGTTGCGGTTGCCGTTGCCGTTGATGAACTCCAGACGCCAGCCGTCGAGGGCCACCGGGCCCGCCGCGGGGTTGTAGAGCTCGACGTACTCCTGCTCCTCGTCGCCCCCCATGTCGTAGTTGAGCTCGTTGATGAGCACCCCTCCGCCAGCGAGGGCGACGACCTCGACCTCTGCCTGGGCCTCAAGCTCACCGCTGGTGGCGGTGATCGTCGCGACGCCGGCCTCGTCGCCGGCGCGCAGCGTGACCTCGGCGGTCACGGAGCCCTCGGGGAAGGCGATCTCGGCGGGACCCTGGACCCGCGCCGGCGCGATGGCGATCGCGGCGACGAAGCCCGCCGGCGCCGGTAGATCGATGGCCAGCCGGAGGGTCACCTCCGCGCCGATGCCCACGGTCGTCGCCTCGGGCTCGAAGCGGAGCTCGCTCGGACGCTCGTCGGCGCCGACCACCCGCACCGTCGCGCTGGCCTCGCCGCGGCCGTCGATGCGCGCCGTGACCGTCACGCCGGGGTGCTGCGCCAGGCCGCGCACGGGGACGCGGACGGAGATCTCGCCCTCGGGGACGACCACCGCCTCCACGTCGAGGGCGTCGGGGACGCTGCTGGTCAGCTCGACGCGCTCGCCGCCCTCGACAGCGGGGCCCGTCAGCGTGAGCGTCAGCGGCGCCCCGCCGGGGCCCATCGGCACCGCGGAGGCGCCCACCGCGACGAAGGAGAGGGCGGGGGAGAGGTGGTCGATGCCCGGCGGGCCGCGCCCCAAATCCGCGGGCCCCGTCGGCTCGAGCTTGCTGTTGCCGTTGGCGAAGCGGAGCTGGCCGCGGGCGAAGTCGAAGCGGTCGCCGACCACCGGGAAGGGGTCCGCGAGGTAGAAGAGGTCGTTGACGCGCAGGGCTCCGTCGAGCTCGAACTCGTTGGTGGGGTCGCGGTCGCCGGGGCCCGCTTCGAGCATGACCGCGGACACGCGCACGTCACGCACGCGCACGCGGGCCGCCTCAAGGGCGTCGGCGCGGGGGCCGCCGCTGGCCACCTCCGCGGGGGTCACATCGACGGGCGCGGGCACGTCGTAGTCGCAGCCCTCGGCGTCGATCCGCGTGACGCGCGAGATCTGGCGCTGCCCGAAGAAGTCGTTGGCGGCGCCGTGGACGGTGGCGCACTGGCCCACGGCCGGCGCGGTGACGCCCTCGGCGGCGTTGCCGAGGAAGACGAAGGCGGCGCTGTGGTCGATGCCCTCGTGCTCGGGCGCGCCCTCGGGGACCTGCAAGAAGAGGCCGCCGCCCTCGGGGACCACGGCCGTCACGATGCCCCAGACCGAGGTGGGGCGCGGGTCGGGGCCATCGTACTCGCCGCGCTTGAGCGCGTAGATGTCGCCGGGGCAGCCGACGCCGCCCCGGTTGTCCACATCGGCGCAGGGGTCGCAGGCGTCGCCGATGCCGTCGCCGTCGCCGTCGGCCTGGTCTTCGTTGGCCACCGCGGGGCAGTTGTCGTCCTCATCGGGCGTGCCGTCGACGTCGCGGTCGTCGGGGCTGGGCCCCGCGCAGGGACAGGCGAGGACCGCGAAGGGGCACGCGTCGCAGGCGTCTCCCTCCCCGTCGGCGTCGAGGTCGCCCTGCCCCGGGTTGAACACGCCGGGGCAGTTGTCGGCGTCGTCGGCGACGTCGTCCCCGTCGGCGTCGCCGCCTCCGCGCTGGCCCGAGACGCGGGCGTTGCCCAGGTCGCAGGCGAAGGTGGGGGCGCACTCGAACAGCGGGTAGAGGTCGAAGACGTAGTCCTCCTGGTCGCTGCCGGCGCGCTTCTCCTCGAGCCCGCGGTTGAGGTAGTCCTCGTGATCGGCCAGCGTGAAGCGCGGCCAGTCGCCGGAGTCGCCGAGGTTGGCCTGTCCCGCCTCGTGCTGGACGCAGATCCGCTTGTCGCCCCCGCACACGTCCATCGACTCGCACAGCGCGTTGAGCTGGATGCTGTCGTCGAAGACGTCGGCGTCGCCGTAGTAGAGGACGCCGCCGATGAAGACCGCCCGAATGTCCGGGTTCGACGCGCTGAGGATCGTGTCGTACGGGCGGCGGCGGTCACCCGTGATGGCCGTGACGTCGGCGAAGTAATCGTTCGAGAGGCGGCCGATGAGATCATCGACCCCCATCGCCTCGGCGGCCTGGTCGGTGACCATGCGGACGATGTCGCGGGACGTAATCGCTCCCTCGAGGTAGTTGTCGCTCACGGTCGCAGCACACTTCATCTCGGCGAGCTGGTTCATCGTGCCCGAGGGCGTCCAGTCCGGGCCGAGGGCCACAGTGATCCCCATCCGGCGCGCGATCGCGACGTTGGTGGTGACGCCGTAGAGGTCGATGTTGGACTGGGGCGACCAGACGAGCTTCGCGCCGGCGGCCTTGATCTGGCTGAGCTGCGGTCCGTCGCAGCTCACGCAGTGGACCACCGAGGTGCGCGGGCCGAGCTGGTCGTCCTCGACGAAACGCTCGAACTCGTTGTGGGCGTCGCCGTCGGCGCCCTCGCTCACGTGCGCGATGTAGGCCCGCATCGGGATCCGACCGGCGGCGTAGTCCGGGGCGTCGGAGCAGTTGTCCTCGAGCGGATCGATGCACTCCGTGAAGTCGTCGCGCCCGTAGCCGAGGCCATGGGCCTCGCCGTGTCGGTCGAGGTTCCTCACGTGGCTGAAGGTGGCGTCGATGCCCTGCGCCTTGTGGACCGAGGTCGTGCCCGCCATCAACAGCCGCAGCTCGGCCCAGCGCCCCGAGATGGGATCGCTGCCGCCGAAGCGGCCGTCGTACATCGAGCGGGCCACGAGCCCGCGCCACTGCCCGCGGTTGGTGAAGGTCGGCCCTTCGTGGCGCCAGCGCGGCAGGGTGTTGAAGGACATGTGGTTGTGGGGATCGATGATCCCCGGCATCACGATGTCGGCGCAGACGATGGAGGCGTCCGCCGCGGCGGCGTGGCCGCTGCAGTCGACGCCCACGCAGGCGATCTTGCGGGTGTCGCGCTCGAAGAGCACGTCTCCGTCGCAGTGCACCTCGTCGGGCGTCACGATGGTCCCGCGCAACAGCGTCGCGCCGCTGGTGCCGGTCCGCGGCGTACACGGGCGGAAGTCGACGCCCTCGCAGGAGGTGGTCGGCTCTTCGGGGGCGCACGGATCGCCGCCCTGGCCACCTTGGCCGCCCTGGCCGCCTTGGCCGCCCTGACCACCCTGGCCGCCGCCGCCGCCCTGGCCGCCGGCGCCGCCGTCGTCGCGGACGCGGCCGTCGGGCGCGGAGTCGGTGCTCCCGCCGTCGTCACAGGCGACGGCCCACAAGGCACACAGCAATACGAGACGATTCATCAAGGGCCCCCCGGATCACGAGTCGGGCGCTTGATACACGTTCCAGGTAGGGAAGAGAAGTAGCGAAGCCGTGACGGGCAAAACCCGTCACGGCTTCATGTGGAGCAGAGGGGGATCGAACCCCTGACCTCTTGACTGCCAGTCAAGTGCTCTCCCAGCTGAGCTACTGCCCCACTGCTGAAAGCGGCGCGAAATCTACGGGACGGGTAGGCCAAAGTCAAAGGGCAATTCCCGAGGTTCGATTCTGAGCGCTTGAAATGCTGGACGCGGGGCCGGAACATCCCGCGGTCATTCGTCGGAGGTCTCGATGCGTCGTCTACTCGCCTTGGTGCTGATTGGGGGCTGTGCCCCGCAGGCGCCGGCGCCATCGTCGCCGCCCTTTGCGACGATCGATGGGGTCTCCGTGAGCCGCGCGGACTTCGCCGAGGCGATGCTGCGGGCCCAGGGCGACGCGTACTTCCCGCGCTACGCGGAGGCGGTCCTCGTGGCGCGCGCCGCTGAGTCGGCCGGGGTGACGGTCACCGACGCAGACGTCGAGGCCGCCGTCCAGAAGCTGATGGACGACGCGGTGAAGCAACGCTTTCGAGGGAAGCCGGAGGCCTTCGACGCCCAACTCGCGCGCTTCGGGCTCGACACGGCGGCGTGGAAGCGGGGGCGAGCGCCGGAGCAGCGCACCTACTTGCTGGCCGAGCGGGTGGTGGCGAAGCAGACCTTCGCCGAGCGGGTCTCGTCGCTGTTCGAGTCCCGCTACGGGAAGGGCGGGGTGCAGCGCACGGCCCGGCACATCCTGGTCGCGACCAACCTCGCGAGCTCACGCTTCTACACGCGCAAGGACTACGACGCCGAGAAGCCCCGGATCATGAGGGAGGCGCGACGGCGGGCCGACGAGGTCCGGCGCGCGCTGGTGGAGGGGGCCGATATCTCGAAGCTCGCCGAGACGCACTCCGACGACTTCTCCGCGAACCGCGGCGGCGCCCTCTACGCGAACTGGTCGGGGCGCTTCGGCAAGGCCTTCGACGACACCGTGCGGCGGCTGGAGGTCGGCGGTGTGTCGCCGGTGGTCGAGGGACGCCGGGGCTATCACGTGGCGAAGGTCGTGGGCGTGCGCCGCGGCGCGAACTACGAGGGGCGCCACATCTTCGTGAAGTCGAAGGGCGCCGAGGGGATGGCGGCGGCGGAGGAGAAGGCCAAGGCGCTGCGGGCGAGGATCGAGGCGGGCGAGGACCTCGGTCGGCTGGCGCGTGCCGCCTCCGACGACCCCGCCACGCGGCCCAAGGGCGGGGCCCTCGGCCGCTTCTCCCCGGGCCGGCTCGGCGCCGACGCGGACGCGGTCCTCGAGACGATGCCGCTCGGGGTGGTCTCGAAGCCGCTGAGGGTGGGCGACGGCTACCAGATAGTCGAGCTGCAGAAGCGGGCGTTCGTGCCCGCCCAGGACCGGAAGCTGGTGAGCCACGTCCTGATGTCGACGGAGTACGTGAAGGTGAAGGCGCGCCGGATCGGCGCCGAGCTCGAGGAACGCGCGGAGGCTCGTGCCAAGACGCTGCTCTCCCAGGCGCAGGCGGAGGGGGCCGACTTCGGCGCCCTCGCGCGAGAGCACTCGGAGGACGAGCTGACGCGACGAAACGGGGGGGCGCTGCCGCGCCACGCGGCGCGCTACGGAGAGACGTTCCAGGCGGCTCTCGAGTCCATGAAGCCCGGGGAGATCCGCGTGGTGCGCTCGAAGATCGGCTTCCACGTGCTGCGCCTCGACTCGGCGACGAAGTCGGAGTTCGAGAAGGTCCGCGCCGAGCTCGAGCGGGAGGTCGGCAAGCGCGACGTGCCCCAGGAGGAGGTGCGCGCCTTCGTGAAGTCCCTGCGTGAGAAGGCGAAGATCGAGCGGCTGTGATCAGGGCATCTTGACGAGGGAGACCATCAGCGAGCGGTACGGACGGTTGGGCAGCACGCTCACGGTGCCTGACCAGGTGCGGTAGCCGGGCCGCTGGACGCGGAGACGGAAGACCTTCCCCCGCGGGGCGGGCGGGGTCTCGAAGGGCGTCATCCCGAGCAGCCGCGAGCCGTCGTAGACCCGCGCCCCGGGCGGGTTGCTCTCGATGTGCAGCACGCCGCCCCGGTGGGAGGCCGAGCGCTCCTCGGCGAACCGGCCCGCGAAGAACGCGCCCACCGCGAGCGTGAGGCCGAGGGCGGCGACGAGGAGGGTCCACCGGCGCTGGGCAGAGAGGGGCGCGGCCAGCGCGGCGTCCCAGTCTTCCTCGTCGGCGTCGTTGGCCCCCGGGGGCAGCTCGAAGCCCGTCGGCACGCTGTGGGTGGGCCCGACGAGCTCGGCGGCGGGCGCCTCCGCCTGGTCCTCCTGCTCCGCACGCTCCTGGAGGTCCGACGGGCTGCTGGGCTCTGGCGGCGCCGCCAGGACCGGTCCGGTGGGCAGCTCGGGGGCCGGCGAGGGGGTGGGCGTCGCTGGATGGTCGGGTTGGAGGAGCTCCACGGAGCCGGCGGCCTCCTGGAGGACTGGCACCGTCGGATCGCGCTCGCCGCGGCGGGGATCGGCGGCCTGGGCCAGCTCGTGCAACTCCCCGCGGCGTCGTCCGATGTCCTCGCCGTACAGCTCGCGGAGGTAGCGGGCGCAGGCGTCGGGGCCGGTGTCGACGCCCAACTTGCGGGCCACGTCCTTCAGCGCGTCACCGAGCGCCATCGCGTCGCGGTAGCGCGCCTCGCGGTCGCGGGTGAGGGCGGCAAAGACGACCTCCTCGAGGCTCGGCGGGTAGTACTCGTCGTGCTTCGTGGGCGCGGGCACCTCGGCGGCCGTGGCGCGGGCTCGGGTCTCCGCCGGGGTGGCGCCCTTGTAGAGCCGCCGCCCGCAGGTCAACTCGTAGAGCACCACGCCCAGGCCGTAGACGTCGCTGCGCGGGTCGAGCGTCTCCTTGGCGATGGCCTCCGGCGACATGTAGGCGAACTTGCCCCGTCGACCCCCCGCCGCTGGTTGACCCATTCGGGTGCACACCCCGAAATCGAGGAGCTTCACGTCCCCCTCGAAGCTGATCTGGAGGTTGTGTGGGCTCACGTCGTGATGGAGGACGCCGAGGGCTTGCCCCTCGAGATCCGCCGCCGCGTGGCAGTAGTGAAGCGCGTCGGCGACGCCACCTACGATCCGCAGCGCGACCCCCAGCGGGATCGGCTTGTGCTCGTAGAGGGCCTTGGCCATCAGCTCGGCACCGGACACGCCGTGCACGTACTCCATGGCGATGAAGTAGCCGTCGTCGAGCTTGCCGAGGTCGTGCAGGCTGACGATGTTCGGGTGATGGAGCTGGGCCTGGGTCCTCGCCTCGGCGAGGAAGAGCTGCTCGTAGGCCCGCCGCCCGCGGTGATCCGGTAGCAGCCGCTTGATGACGACGAACCTGGCGAACCCGCCGAAGCTCAGGCGGCGCGCCAGAAAGATCTCTGCCATCCCACCGACGGCGAGCTTCTTCAGGAAGACGTAGCGTCCGAACCTCGCCTTCATCGGAGGTACGATACCGCGGTGAGGCGCGGGTCGACACCTTGCGTCCAGGTCCGTATCCTCCGCCGCGTGATACCGACAGATACCGAGATCCTCGCGGCTTTCCCCGAGCCCCCCGCCACCTTGCACCTGCGGGAGCTCCTCCGGGCCCTCGAGCTCCCTCGGGACGCCCGGATGGATTTGCGCGACCGCCTACGCGAGCTCGCCGCCGATGGGCGACTGGAGCGACTGCGAGGGCGCCGCTACGGCAAGCCGGAGAAGGCGGCGACGGCGGTGGGCACGCTGACCGTGAACCCCCGCGGCTTCGCGTTCCTCGCCCAGGAAGGGGAGGGCGACGACCTCTACGTCGACCGCCGCTCGATGGGCGACGCGATGCACCGCGACCGCGTGCGGGCGCTGGTCCGCCGCGGGACGCGCGGGCGCAACGAGGCGGTGGTCACCGACGTCCTCGATCGCGGCACTCGCACCTTCGTCGCGACGTTCCGGGAGACGGCGCGGTCCCGGCGGCTCCATCCCCAGGACGATCGACTGCCCGAGCACGTCCGCCTCGACGGCGAGACCGACGCCGCCGACGGGCAGACGGTGGCCGCCGCCTTCACCCGCTACCCCCAGGGCACGACGCCGGGGGCGGCGCGGGTGATCGCGGTCTTCGGACAGGACGGGGAGGCGGCCCGGGAGACCGATCTGGTGGTCTACGACCTGGGCCTGTCGATCGAGCACTCCGCCGAAGCGGAGGCGGAGGCCGACGCCTTCGAGGCGACGATCTCCGCCGAGGAGATCGAGCGTCGGGTCGATCTACGCGACCGACCGCTGGTCACGATCGATCCCGAGAGCGCTCGCGACTTCGACGACGCGGTCTACGCTCGGGCCCGCGAGGGGGGAGGTTGGGAGCTCGCCGTCGCCGTCGCCGACGTCTCCTACTACGTCCGCGACGGGCAGCCCCTCGACGCCGAGGCGTCGGCGCGCGGCACCAGCGTGTACTTGCCCGACCGCGTGCTCCCGATGCTCCCCGAGCGTCTCTCCGCTGATCTGTGCAGCCTGCGGCCGGAGGTGGACCGCCTCGCGATGGTGGTCATGCTGGAGGTCGAGCCCAACGGCGATCTGGGTCGAGTGGAGACCTGCGAGGCGGTGATCCGCAGCCACGCGCGGCTCACCTACGACCGCGTCGGCGACATGCTGGGCCTGCGGGGCGTCGATCCGAAGCCCGACGGCGAGGCGCGGATCGAGGCCCTTCGACCCCAGCTCGAGGCGGTCCTGCATGTAACCCGCGCGCTGCGCGCTCGCCGCAGCCGCCGTGGCTTCCTCGATCTGCACGTCCCCGAACCAAAGGTGGTCCTCGGCACCGACGGCGAGGTCTCGACGATGCGCCCCGCCCCGCGCCACGAGGCCCACCGGATGGTGGAAGAGGCGATGCTCGCGGCCAACGAAGGCGTCGCCCACAGCTTCGTCGAGCGCGAGGAGCCGGCGCTGTTTCGGACCCATGATCGTCCGTCCCCGGAGAAGCTGAATCGCTTCCGGCAGCAGGCGCGGGCCCTCGGCGCGCCGGCGGAGAAGGGGCAGATCCGGCCCCAGGCCGGGCGGCTGACGAGCTATCTGAACAAGCTCACAGACCATCCACGCCACGGCCTGCTCAACTCGCTGCTGCTCCGGTCGATGGCCCGCGCGGTGTACGAGGAGGAGTCGGCGCCCCACTTCGGGCTCGGGGCTACGGAGTACCTCCACTTCACGAGCCCCATCCGGCGCTACCCGGACCTCGTCGTGCATCGACTCGTGAAGCGCCGCCTGGCCGGTGAGCGGATGCCCGACGCCGACACGCTCGCCGCCACGGCGGCCCACTGCGGGCGCCGCGAGCGGCTCGCCCTCGACGCCGAACGCTCCGTCCTCGACCTCTACAAGGCGCTACTGCTGAGCAAGCACATCGGCTCCATCTTCGACGGCACCGTCGTCAGCGTCACCGGCATCGGGCTCTTCGTGCAGCTCGATGAGCACCTCGTGGAGGGCCTGTTGGGGATGGAGGCGCTGCGCGACGACTACTACGAGTACGACCAGGACTCCGACACGCTGGTGGGCCGCCGCACGGGCAACGTCTGGCGGCTGGGCGACCGCGTCCGCATCCGCGTCATCGACGTAGAGGTCCGTCGCCGCCGCGTGCACTTTGGATTGGAACGTCGTCTGCGAGACTAGCGCCGAGCCACTTGGCGAGGGTCGCCTTCAAGCGGACCGGCGTCACCGGCTTCTCCAGGTAGTCGTCCATCCCGGCCTCGAGGCAGCGCTCACGGTCCCCCTCCATGGCGTTGGCGGTCATCGCCACGATCGCGAGGCGCGCGCCGTCCCCCTCGCGCTCGCGGATCGCGCGGGTCGCGCCGAACCCGTCGAGCTCCGGCATCTGGCAATCCATCAACACCAGATCGAAGGGCAGCCGGGCGGTCGCGTCGACGGCCTCGACGCCGTTGGCCGCCACGTCGACTCGGCAGCCGAGCCTCTCGAGCATCAAGACGGCGACCTTCTGGTTGACGACGTTGTCTTCCACGACGAGGACGCGGCTCGGTGATCCCCCGTCCGGGTCCCCCCCGCCGTCCCTCGCGAGGCGCAGCCGTGGCTCGGCGGTGACGTGCTTCCGCCGACCCAGCACGCGGTCCACGCACTCGTAGAGCTGGCCGCGCCGCAGCGGCTTGCTCAGGAGCGCGTCTACACCGAGGGTCGCGGCCCGCAGGGTACCCTGGCGGCCGGTCTTTGTGCGCAGCATCACCAACCGCGTCTGGCTGAGCGTGGCGTCGCTGTTGATCGCCTGTGCGAGCTCCGCGCCGCTCATCTCGGGCATGTCGTAGTCGATGATCGTCAGCCCGAAGGGCTCGTTTGCGCGCGCGGCCGCGCGCAGCAGGCGGAGGGCGTCGCGCCCGTTGGTTGTCGTCTCTACGTACATCCGGCGCGCCTCGAGGTGGCCGAGGACGACGCGGCGGCTGGTCGCGTTGTCGTCCACATAGAGCACGCGCGCGTCGCCCATCCAGGTCACCTGGGCGCTGAGCTCGCGGGCGAGGGAGCCGCGGTACAACAGCGGCACCTCGATCCAGAAGGCGCAGCCGTCGCCGGGCGTGCTCTCGAGGCCGATTCGACCGCCCATCAGCTCGACGAGGCGCCGGGAGATCGCGAGGCCCAAGCCGGTGCCCCCGAACCTGCGCGTCGTCGAGGCGTCCGCCTGGCAGAAGGGCTGGAAGAGCCCGGCCTGGGCCGCCTCCGAGATGCCGGGGCCGGTGTCTACGACCTCGATGTGGAGCACCAGGCCGTCCGTGTCTCGTACCCGGCTGACGTTCACCGTGACCTCACCGGCCTGGGTGAACTTGACGGCGTTGCCGACGAGGTTGCTGAGCACCTGGCGCAGGCGCCCCGCGTCGCCGGCCACCATCTCCGGGACGTCGGGGTGCAGCGCGGACGTGATCTCGAGCCCCTTGCCGTGGGCCGCGGGCGCCAGCAGGGCCACGACGTCCTCGACGAGGACCCGGAGGTCGAAGTCGAGCGTCTCGAGCTCCAGGCGACCGGCCTCGATCTTCGAGAAGTCGAGGATGTCATTGATGATCGCCAGCAGCGCCTCGCCGGATCCGCGGATCGTCTCGGCGAAGTCGCGCTGCTCGTCTGCGAGCCGCGTGTCGAGCAGCAGGCTGGTCATCCCGATGACGCCGTTGAGCGGGGTGCGGATCTCGTGGCTCATCGTGGCGAGAAACGAGCTCTTCGCCTCGGTCGCGGACTCCGCGACGTCCTTCGCGGCGATGAGCTCCGCGGCCATCCGCTTCTGCGCCTGGAGGGCGGAGTCGAGCTGCTCGAGGGCGTCGTCGACCGCCCGCGCGATCAACCCCAGCTCGTCTGGGGAGTCGAGGCCGACGCGCTGCCGGAGATCGCCCCGACCCATGGCCGCGACGACTCGTGTGATGCGGCCGAGGGGCCGAAAGGAGCGCAGCACGGTCCAGGTGCCGAGGATCGACACGACGATCACCAGGGCGGTGACCACCAGGAGTCGGACCGACGCGCCCCGGAAGTCGGCGCGGAGCGCTGTCGTCTCGAGGTTGAGGCGCTCGTGGGCCAGGCTCTCCAGGCTCTTCGCGGCCCCCTGCAGTCGGTCGACGGAACGCTCGATGTCCTTCACGAGGGGCGCCGCCTCGAGGGAGCGCCCCGTTCCGACGAGCTCGAAGGTCCGCTCCCCCAGCGCGTGGAGTCGGCTGGCCTCGTCGGCGATCTGGCGAGTCGCGGTGGTCGCGCCGCGCCCCTGGAGGGTGTCGACCTGGCGCCGCAGGTGCTCCATCTCGTTGGCGTAGGCGCCCCCCACGGCGGTGTCGCGGAGGAGCACGACGTCTCTGAGCGTCTGGCCGATCGTGCCGCTCGATTGGGACACCCGCGCCGCGCGCCGCAACAGCGCCGTGGCGTCGCCGATCCGGGCCGCGGAGACCGTGCCGTCGTGCTGCACCCACGTGTGGTAGGCGAGCAGGCCGCCGAGCATGGTGGTGACCAGCACCGTCGCGAGGGTGGTGCGGGACCGGATCGACGTCGTCCACCGGCGCCGCCTAGTCATCGATGATGCTCACTCGACGCGCGTCGGCGGGGAGCAGGCTGTCGTCGACGACGACCAGGGCTCGAGGGTGGCTGCGAACGTATGCCAGGGCGTCGGCCGGCGCGAGTTGCCGCGGTGGGGTCGCGCGCCCGCTGAGGATCTGCCGGATCCAGCGGCGGTGGAACTCGTCGGGGGACAGATCGAGGCGCCGGAGGAAGGCGTCGAGCGTCTGCGATCCGTCCCGGGGCATGGCGAGCTCGACATCGACGCCCTCGAGGAACGTCGCCTGGCCCAGGTAGAGCCGCTTGACGACGGAGAGCGGGAGCGCGTTGGTGCTCACCTCGGCGCCGGCGATCAGCACCGGATCGGCCCGGGCCCCCGACGGGGCGGCGGCGATCGACGCCAGCAGAACCAGGGCGAGGGCGTGGCGCTTCACGTCACTCGCCCACGGGCGGGAGCTGCCAGAAGTAGGACAGCGAGGTGCGGACCTCGGGGTAGGCGATCGTCTCGCCGTTGAAGGTCTGGATGTGGGTGCTCCCGTCGATCTTGAAGGCGACCGCCGGGACCGGCCGGACGACCAGGCCGAGGGTCGGCTTGCCGAACACACCGTCGTCTGAGAGGCCGGCCTCGTTGTCGCCGCCGAAGCGCTTGGACTGGATCGTCTCCCGGTTGCGATAGAAGTCACCTTGGGCGTACGGCGTGAACTCGACGCCCCCCGCGCTGAAGGCGTAGCCCAGGCGGACGTAGCGCGTGGCGACGACGTAGTCGACGGCCACCGGCACGTCGGCGGCCGTCGGGTTCGGGCCGTCGAGGCCGAAGCGCTCCAGTTGGCGCGAGTTGAGCCCGGCGTCGAGCAAGCGCAGCACCGCCGCCGGATCGCGCCGGGCGCGGTGGCTCGCCCACCACCACTCGGTCTCGAAGAGGAAGCCAGAGAGCTGGAGTTGGGCGTAGCCGCCGTAGACGAGGTAGTCGTCCGACGCCATCCAGTTGGCGACGCCGCCGTGGGGCGAGCCGCCCCCGACGGCCCGGGTCGGCCCCGCGTCGCCGTTCGTCGTGTAGAAGGACGACCCCACCCGCAGCGTGGTGCCCCAGTCGTAGTGGAGATCGACGCCCAGGGGCAGCTCGTCGCCGGCCCGCTCGTCGTTGCCCGTCATCAGGGCGTAGGCCAGCGCGTGCTCCCCGGCGCTCCATTGGCCGTGGACCATGAGGTTTGTGGTGCGGGTGAGCATCAGGTGGTCTTTATCGAAGAGCTCGGGGGGCTCGATGCCGATGAAGGTCGGCACCGCGTCGAGGATCTCGTTGTAGAGCCCGAAGCGCCGGTAGGTCTTGCCCCACCGGAGGTTGAGGTAGTCCTGGGCGAGGGCCACCTCCACCCACGCGTTGCGGACCCTCACGTGCTCGTCGATGTCGGACCCGCCCGAGCCGGGGGCCGCCAGGTTCAGGTAGTACCGATAGCCCTGACCCACGCTGCCCTGGAGCATGACGTGGACGTTGGCGACATCGAACTCGTGGGGGTTCTTCTCGAAGACCGTGCGGCCGTCGGCGTCCACCCCGGCGGGGGTGTCGGCGACCTTCTCCCAGTACGCGTCGATGAAGCCATGGAGCCGGAAGCTCGTCTGGGGCGTGGCCGGGCTACCGAGCAGTAGCGCGGGGAGAAGAAAGAATGCCGCCATCAACCGACCCCGTTCGCATCCCACCTGCTTCGAACGGATCGATCGGTATCACGCTTGACCCTCGAGGGCTCGGGCTACTCGAAGACCATCCCGGCCGCGCAGGCGAAGAGCAGCGACGCCGCGGTGGCGAGGATGGAAGGCAACGCGAGACGCGCCCCGGCGGTGAATCCGTTGTTGTGTACCTCCTTGGACGGGCCCTTGGTGGGACGCACACGCAAACGGTGAGCCGGTCGGCTGGGCCTGGCTTTGCTGGCTCAGCGGTGTGTCACCGGCTCTCCCGGGGCGGCGGGGGGCGTGTCTTGACCCGGTCTACGCGGCGGGAGAGCAGGCGCGCGCGGAGAGCCGCGGGGATCGGGAGACGCCGCAGCCCAGGCATCTGGCGGAGGCGGTACAGGCGCTCGGCGCGTCGCGCGAGGCGGCGCTCGGCCCTCGACGGGGCGCGAAAGGCGTCGCCATCATCATCGAAGAGGCGCACGACGCCGACCACCCGAACCGCGGCGACCAGGCCCGCGCGGTGTCCCTCCTCGGGGGCCTGGACGTAGATCCAGCGGCCCCGCCAGAGGAAGCGTCCGATGAGCCGATGCACGACCAGGGGGCCCGCGAGGGACTCGAAGCAGAGGACGGCGCCGGGGACGAGGGCTTCGGGGGCGTCGTCAACCATCACCCGGGTGCCCCGGCGGATCGCCGGCTCCATCGACGGGCCGTCGACGATGAGCGGGATCACCGCCCCGCCAACTCGAGGACTCGCTCGAAGATATGGTCTATCTGCGTCTGGTCGGCGACGTAGTCGATCTCGGTGGTGTCGAGGGCGAGCAGCGGCGTGCGGTCGTAGTGGGCGAAGTAGTGGGTGTAGGCCTCGCTCAACCCGCGCAGATAGCCGGGGTCGAAGTCGCGCTCGAAGGCGCGGCCGCGACGAGCGATCCGCTCCATCAATACGTCGTGGTTGGCGTGCAGATAGATCAGCACATCGGGCTGGAGGATCGTGCGCTCGAGGGAGGTGAAGACCCGCTCGTAGAGCGCGAGCTCGTGGTCTTCGAGGGTGAGGCGCGCGAAGATGCGGTCCTTGAGCAGGTGGTAGTCGGCCACGACGTTGGGGCGGAAGAGATCGGCCTGGTGCAGCTCCTCTTGCTGCTTGAACCGGCTCATCAGGAAGAAAAGCTGCGTCTGGAAGGCGAAGCGGTCGCGATTAGCGTAGAACGCCGGGAGGAACGGGTTCTCCTCCACGACCTCGAGCACCAGGCGGGCGTTCGTCCGACGCTGCAGGCCGGTGACGAGGGTGGTCTTGCCGACCCCGATCGGGCCTTCGACGGCGATGTAGAGGGCTCCGCTCATCCTTCGAGGCTCCGGAGCGCGACGCCCACGGCGTTTCGCACCACGTGGTGGACGTCTTCTCGGTGTCGCTCGAGGGCGCCCCGAGCCGTGGGATCACCGAGGCGACGCAGGCCCTCGGCGGCGGCGACTCGAACCTTCCACTCTTCGTCATCCAGGGCCGCCTCGAGGTGCGGCCGCAGGGTGGGCTCGGCGCACCTGGCCATGGCCAGGACCGCCGTCTTGCGCACCTCGGAGTCGGGATCCGCGGCGGCGGCCTCGAGCCCGGCGGGATCGCCGGTGTGACCGAGCAAGTAGGTCGCCGCCTGTCGGTGGGCCGCCTCCGGTGATTGCAGGGTGGCGTAGAGCACCGTGAGCACCGCGTTGCGATCGATGCGGGCGAGGGCCTGACCGATGGCGTCGCGGACGTCGGCCCCTTCGCCGGGCACGGCGCGCACCAACGCCTGGATCGCCGTGGGGTCGCCGAGTCGTCCGAGGGCGGCGGCGGCGTTGCGGCGCACCCCGGCGTGGGCATCGCGCAACGCGCGGCTCAGGGCCGAGACGGCGCTGGGGTCGCCGGTGCGGGCGAGGCCCATCGCGGCGAGCTGGCGCACGCGGTCGTCCGGGTGGCGCAGCGCGTGGGCGAAGACCTGGAAGGTTGGTCCGGCGTCGTCGCCCCTTCGTGGGGCCGACTCGACCAGACCCGAGAGCGCGCGCACGACGAGGACCGCCAGCTCGTGGTCGTCGCCCACGTGGTGCCAGGCGTTGACGAGGGCCGGCATCGCGCGGCGATCGCCGGCCTCGCCGAGATCGCCCATCGCGAAGGCGGCGGCGGCGCGGGCGTCCGGGTCGGGGTCGGACTCGAGCATCTGCGCCACTCGCTCGTAGATGCTGGTGATGCCGAGTCGGCCGAGGGTGTAGGCCGCGCCGATGCGCACCTCGGCGTCGGCGTCGTCTGTGGCCGTGGCGAGCAGGCTGACGGCCTCCAGATCGGCGGGCCAGACGATCTGGGTGAGGGCGACGCTGGGGTTACGCGGGTCCTCGTGGGTGAAGGCCTCCACGGGGAGATGCCCGGCGCGGGCCTGACCGATGCGCAGGAGCGCGGAGAAGGCCTCGCCCCGCACGTCGTCGTCGTCGTCGCGCAGGAGCGACACGAGCGGCGGCACGGCCCGTGGGTCGCCGATCTCTCCCAGGGCGTCACAGACCGCTGCCCGCACGTCGGCGACGGGATCGCGGAGGGCGGAGACGAGCTGTCCGACGGCCTTCTTGTCCTCCGTCGCGCCGAGGGCGATGGCGGCGTCTGCCCGCTGCTCCGGGGCGCCCCGGCGCAGCAACTCGAACCAGGGCTCCACCGGCTCAGTCGGTCATGCCGAAGCGGTTGAGCTTCTTGTGAAGCCCCTCCCGCGTGATCCCGAGGGTCTTCGCCGTCCGCGTCTTGTTCCCGTCGTGCTCGCGAAGGGAGCGGGCCAACAGGACGCGCTCGATAGCGGAGATCATCTCCTTGAGCGTGCCACGCGGGACGTCGGGGCCGTCGATGATGCCCGTGTGGCCGAGGATGCGCGCCGAGAGGTCCTCCACCAGCACCAGATCGCCCTCGGTGCGCTGGATGAGCACCCGCTGGAGCTCGTTTTGCAGCTCCCTCACGTTCCCCGGCCAGTTGTAGCTCTTGAGGCGCTCGATGGCCTCCGGTGTGAAGCCGCTCACGGGGCGTCCGAACTCCCGGCCGTAGCGCTCAAGGAAGTGGCGGGCGAGGACCGCGATGTCGTCGCGCCGCTCGCGCAACGGGGGCAGGCGGATGGGGTAGACGTGGAGTCGGTAGAAGAGGTCCTGGCGGAACTGACCGTCGCTGACCATCTGCTCGATGTCGCGGTGGGTGGCGCTGACGACGCGGACGTCTACGCGCTTGGGGCGCGGCGCCCCGAGGGGCCAGATCTCCCCCTCCTGGAGTACCCGCAGCAGCTTCGCCTGCAAGAGCACCGGCATCTCGCCGATCTCGTCGAGGAAGATCGTGCCTCCGTCGGCGAGTTCGAAGAGGCCCTTCTTGTCGCGGTCCGCGCCGGTGAAGGCGCCTCGCGTGTGGCCGAAGAGCTCGCTCTCGAGCAGGTTCTCGGGGAGCGCCGAGCAGTTCTGCGGGATGAAGAGCTTCTCTTGGCGCCGGCTCGTGTAGTGCAGCGCGCGGGCGACGAGCTCCTTGCCGGTGCCCGTCTCTCCCTGGATCAGCACCGGGACGCGGGTGTCTCGGACCTTCTCGATCATGTCGAGGACGCCGCGGATGCCGGCGCTGTCGCCCATGATGCCGGAGAAGGTCTCGGCCTGCTCCTTCTCCTTGAGGTAGCGGTTCTCGCGTTCGAGGCGCTGCTCGGCCATGCGCAGTCGGGCGACGAGGCGGGCGTTCTCGGCGGCGAAGCTGACGTGGGCGGCGGCGACCGTGAGCACCTCGAGGTCATCGGCCCCGAAGAGGCCGGGGGCGTCTCGGTTGTCGACCTGGAGCACGCCGCGGATGTCGTTGCCGGTCCACAGCGGGACCGCCAGCGTACTGGCGAGGCCGGCCTGGACCACGGAGCGCGCCGATGACATCTCCGCGGCGGCGTTCGTGAGCAGCAAGCCCGCCGACTCGTCGAGGACCCGCTTGAGGATCGTGCGCGAGATCGGGATCTCGACGGCGTCGCCTCCACGGGTGCGGGCGGCGACGACCTGGAAGCGACCCCCGCGCTCCTTCAGCGCGACGGCGAGGTGGGTCGCGCGCGGTTGCAGCTCGAAGACCAGGCGCGCGGCGACGTCGAGGACCGTGTCGAGATCGGTGCTCGCGCCGAGCTCCGCGCCGTACTTGTAGAGCACGCCGAGGCGGCCGGGCTCGGCGGTGACCCGCCCCGCCATCTGCTCCACCTCGGCGATCGGGCGGACGGCGACGACCTTGCCCGTCTCCGGCTCCTCGATGTGCACGCGCAAGACGACCGGCTCGGCGGGATCCCCGAGGCGCAGCTCGTCCCCGTCCCAGAGCTCGGCCTCCATGCACTCACCGCGCAGCTCCGTCTCCATCGTGCCCCGCACGTGGATCGAGCCGTTGCTGCTGCCGAGATCGACGTAACGCAGCGCGCCGCCGGCGGACTCGATGCGTCCGTGCAGCGAGCTCAGGTGGCCGTCGGGCAGGTGCAGACCGGCGTCGGGCGCGCGCCCGACGTCGCACGGCGGGGCGAAGGCCACCCGCTCGCCGACACGCGCGCCGCGCACCACCTCGATGACGAGCTCTGCGGCCAATGGACTACTTTCGGTGGGAGAGCTGCGCGATGATCAGGTCGTAGGCGGATCCGGTGCGCTTGTACTTCTTGTCCGTCTTGCCGCGCTCTTCGTCGGCCTTCTTCGCCGCCTCGAGGTCGGGAATCACCGAGGCGTCCCCCAGCCGGGAGATGCCGAAGAGCACGACGTTGCGCAGCGTCAGGTCGGTGTGGCCCACGTGCTTCTTCAGGATCGGCAGCGCCGTCGCCTTCTCGCCGTTGGCGAGGCGGTAGCCGGCGATGAGCTGGATCGCCTCGTCCTTGTCCGCCAGCTTCTTCTCCCAGCACGCCGCGTCGGTCTTGCACTCCTTCAACGCCGCGACCTTGGCCTGCACCTTCACGAAGCGGCGGCGGCGCTCGTCGTACATGCCCAGCCAGGGCTTTATGGAGTTCTTCTCCTTGTCGCTGCTCGCCTCGGCGATCTCCTTCTCGGAGTTTGCCTTCCACTTATCGAAGCGCTTCACGATGTCGGCCAGGCTCTTCTCCAGCTTGCGCAGGGCCTTGGCGTCGCTGCCGTCGAGGAGGTTGGCCAGCGACAGCGCGTACTCGGTCATCAGGCCGTGGGCGTTGGGGTCGTACTGGTTGGGCACGTGCGCGAGCAGCTTCTGCAGCCCGCCGGCGGCCTTCTGTGAGCCCAGGAAGGCGAGCTGCTGGATGGCGGCGATGCGCTCCTGAACGATGCGCTCGGTGTCCGCCGCCACCGCCAGCATCGGCTCCACGGCCCGGTCGTCACCGAGGGCGGCGAGGGCGTTGGCGATGCTGATCGTCTTCTGCGTCGAGGCCATCGCGAACCGCTGCGCCTTCTGCGGGTTCTGCTGGATCGAGGCGGGCATCGCGTCGACCCGCTTCAGCGCCTCCACCAGCGGCTCGACGGCCTGCGCGTCGCCGAGGTCGCCGAGGAGCTCGGCGGCCTTGGCCTCGATGAGCCCGCCCTTGTCGAACTTGTGCTTGCGCGCGTACTTCTCGAGATCGCGGTTCTTGCGCGCCAGCGCAGTGAGGACGGCGCCCGCCGACGCCGGCCCGATGCGGTTGATCGCCATCCGGCATTGGGGCACCGCGTGGCGACCGCGGGCGTCGTTCCTCCACATGCAGAAGACCAGGCTGTCGATGGCCTTGGTCGACTTCAGCTTGCCGAGGGCCTCCGCCGCGAGGCCGCCGAGGATGATCGGCTGGAGGTCGGGATCCGCCGACAAGATGGGCAGCAGCGATTGCTCGGCGCTCGGGTGCGGGTGCTTCGCCAGGAGCTGCAGGGCCCCGAGGCGCGCCTCGTTGGAGGACTGGGCGTCGGAGATGACCTTCACGAACACGTCCGGGTGGTCGCCGACGTCCCACTCGAGAAGCGTGTTGCCGGCGAGGCGGGCCGCCTTCGCCTCGGTGTGGTCCTGCAACGCCTCGAGCAGGACGGGGACCGCCTTCTTGTCGCCGATCTGGGAGAGCGCGGCGACGATGTTGTAGCGCAGATGGCCATCCTTGTAGGCGGCCATGAGCGCGTCGACGGCGGCGGCGTCCTTCATCTCGCCGAGCTTGTTGATCGCCGCGGCGCGCTCGGTGCCCTTGAGCTTGCCGACCCAATACTCGGTCGAGTTGGGGTCGACTTGCTTGCACCCGGGGAGCAGGAGGAGGACGGAGAGGACGAGCCAGCGCTGCATCGGCAACCCTCTGTGCAGTGGTCGAAGAGGTCTACAACGTCCCCCCGGTCGGGTCAACGGCGGGTCGCTTCGGGCGCCTCTGCCGCGCGCACTCGCTCGAGCTGGTCGGCGGTGATCGGCGAGAGCTCCGGGATCGGATCCCAGCGGACATCCGACACCGCGTCGGAGCGAGTCTCCCGCAGCATCTCCAGGGAGAGCCGCGGGTAGCGAGGGCCGATCTCGATGTCGTCGGTCCCTCGCAAGGCGGCGAGGACCTCGTCGCCGCGGCGCCACTCGAAGCGCACGCCCGCGGCGTGGAAGGCGCCCGCCATCTGCGCGACTTCGCGGTAGAGGCCCGAGGTGGAGGCCGTGAGGACGTAGTCCCAGGTGGCGTCGGACTCGGCCTGGCGCGGGTAGAGGTGGATGCCGTGGGGGTGGCCGAAGACGATCTCCCAGGGGTGGCAGCCGGCCCACTCTTGACCGTGGAACCACGCCGCGAACGCCTCCGCGTCGTCGGCGGGGAGGTCCGTGAGCCCCCCGTGCCGGTTGTCGGCGCGTCTTCGGTACTTGGCGAGGGGCGCGAGGTCGCGCAGATCCTCGAAGGCGGCGTCGTAGGCGACGGCGGCGGCCTCCATGTACCGGTTCACCGTCATCGGGGGGCGGGGCGGATGTGTCTGGCCCCGCGCGAGCGCCTCGTCGGCGGCGTCGAGCGCCTCCACCGGGAGGAGCTCGTGCCCCACGGGCCAGCTCAGCCGACGCATCAGGTAGCCGGTGCGGCAATCCTCCGGGAGGTGACGAGCGACGTGACGATTGTAGGCCGCGGGGTTCTTCAACCCACGCCTCAGCCGTCCCTCGATCTGCTCGGTGATGCGCAGCCAGAGGTCCTCGTCGTTGTGCATCGACGGGTACAAGCAGCTCGCGGGGGCGATCCCCACCTCCTCGCTGCCGAGGACCCAGCGGATCTCGAAGGGCTCGACGCCGCCCACCGAGACGACGGCGTAGAGCGTGCCGCGGTAGAGCATGAACCAGGTGGGGTACCACCGCTTCGCGCGCGGGATGAACCAGGGCCCGTCCCACGACACGTCATAGGCGTCCACTATCGGCTGCACCTGGGTCAGCAGCCCGTAGATTCGTGACAGGCGCGCGCTGAACTCGGGGCAAGTACGGTCGATGTAGTTCATCCCTCGATCCTGGGGGCTCGCCGCCGCGCGGGAAAGCAGAATCTGTGCGCGTGGCGACGTGTCGGGACGGTCTGAGACGTCCGGGGCCCGCGATCCCTGGGATGGCGCGGCGGCGCGTCTTGGCATCGGTCTTGCTCGAAGGCGCGCCAAGCCGATCTGGAGTGCCGCTGATGACCCGCTCGACCCTCCTCCTCGCCGTGGCGCTCTACTGGGGCTGCGCCGAAGAGACGACCCCCCTCGAGGTGTCCCACGCCAGCGGCGCTTCGGACCAGCTCGAGCTCATCTCCCCGGACAAGGCGGACAACTACTACTCGCCGTGGGGCAAGGAGTACACGGTCACGGGTCGCACGACGCTGCGCATCGAGGCCGAGTACGCCGGTCGATCCGATGAGGAGCGCCTGGCCCGGGCGCGCACGCTGGTCACCTACCGCCAGACGGTGGTCGCCTTCTTCCTCAACGAGTACCTCGTGGAGAAGGACGAGACCGATCGAAACCAGTACTACGGCAGCTTCAACGCGCTCACGAAGAACGGAAGCTGGGAGGACCTCGGCCTCGAGGCGGTCGACGAGCTGACCTACGCCCTCGACTTCCGCCAGGAGCTCACGGGGCCCCACGGCCTGCTCGGCAAGCTCCCGATCCGCTACGACGCCCAGGGCCGGGTCTACCTCGACCTGCGGATGGGGCGCATCGGCACCGCCGAGATGCAGGAGCTCGAGATCGGTCGCGAGTGGTTCGCTCAGGATCCGTGGCGCACCTTCAACCCGCGCCGAGTGCCCGCGGATGCGCAGGAGGAGATCCGGCTCTACATCGAGGCGCAGACGCGCTCGTCGGATACCTGGCTCGACTACGGCCAGCTCCTCGCCGACGGGGTCATCGATATCGGCGTCCACCTGGGCTACGACTATCACAAGGCCTATCACATCGATCACGCCCGGAGCGTCTACAACTTCCTGGACTACGAGGGCTTCGAGTCCCCGGTTCAGTCTTTCGAGTGGCTGCGTAGAGACAGCGGGCCGATGGTGAAGACCATCGAGACCCCCGTCGGACCGGCGCAGCTCCGCGTCTCGCTCTTTTGGGGCCAGCCCTACACCGACACCGATCCCGACACCCAGGCGGGGGCGGCGCGGCTGCGCCACGACATGCTCTACAGCCTCGCCAAGCGCGAGGTCATCATCTACGGCGGCCACGGCGGGTCCTTCCACGGCTTCTTGATGGGCAACTGGCACCGGACGGCGGCGGGCACGATCGACGACACGGAGCTGGCCGAGATCGAGCTGCCGGAACACTACCAGGTCGTGCTCGCGGAGGCCTGCGACACCTACGCCATCGGCCAGGGCTTCTACCTCAACCCCGCCAAGGCGGCGCGGGACAACCTGGATGTCATCACCACCACCCGCTACACCGACGCGGCCCAGGCGGGGAGCATCGAGGACTTCCTGGCCGCCTTCACGCGGCTGGACCACGGGGCGCCCCGGCTCTCGGAGACGCTCTTGGACATGTCGGACGAGTCCGGCTGGGCGGTCCCGGCCTATGGCGTCCACGGCGTCGACGCCAACCCGCGGCGGCACCCATTTGCCTCCGTCGACCTGCTCGGCGCGGCGTGCTCTTTCGATGGCGACTGCGGCGGTGAGGGCAACTACTGCCTGCGGCGCGGCTTCGGGGGGGTGTGCACCTTCGAGTGCACCGCCGACGACGGCTGCGGGGCCGACGGCCTGTGCCAGGGCGCCGCGCGAAACGGCTTCTACGAGGTCAAGGTCTGCGCCCCCAAGCCCAAGCCGAAGGCGAGGATCCGCTTCGCCACCGCGGTCCCCGTCCCCGACAGTGATCTGAACGGCGACGGGGTCTTCGACGCCTCCGACGACGAGGCGGTCACGATCGTGAATCGGGGCGACGCGCCCGCCGATCTCTCGGGCTGGGCCCTCGGCGACTTCATGGGCGCGCGCTTCACCTTCCCCGCCGGCTTCACGCTCGGCCCCGGGGAGGAGGTGACGATCTACGGCTCGGGCGGTACGCTCTCCGGCGCGCTTCGGCTGAGTGACCGCGTCGAGCGACTCTCGCTCATCGACGCCCGGGGGGGGGAGATTGACACGCTGCGTTGGTTCTACCCGTCGCCCGGCGAAGTGCTCTACGGAGACGACGACGCCTGACGCCCTGCGTCTTCGCACCGCGACCTCACCGAGGGCCTGCCTCACCTGGATTGAGCCATGCACTACACGACGTTCGCCCTGACAACACTGCTGGTCCTGGCCGGCTGCGCCGACGACGAGCCGGCGCCGACGGAGGCGGAGATCGTCGAGCCGTCCGTCGATGGGAAGGCCGACCGAGACGGTCGGGCCGCCGAGGTCGTCGGAGCGCTGACGCTCGATGAGGAGATCACCGGCACCGTGCCGGCGAAGACCTACCATGGCTACACGCTGAGCGGAGTCGCCGGGCAGAGCCTCGAGATCGAGCTCGCCGCCGACCGCTGGTCGATCCTCTATGTCTACGGACCGCTCGACGCCTCCGAAGCGTGGGGGGCGCCGATCTCCAAGACGACGACCCGCGGCGACGGGGAGGGGATCCACCGCGCCCGGGCGACCCTCGAGGTGGCCTGTGCCGGGACCTGGCTGGTGGTGGTGGGCGCCGTCTTCGAGAAGTCGGTGGACGTCGAGCTGCTGGCGCGCTGCACCGAGGGCTGCGAGGCGCAGCCTGAGCCCGAGACCCTCTGTGATGGCGAGACGGGCCTGCGCCACCCGCTGCCCACCTGTAGCGCGGACGCGCCCTGCACCCGGCCCGCCTTCGGCGAGGACCCGATCACCGAGCCTTCGCCCAAGCCCGACTGCCACACGAGCAAGGAGGGGCGCGAGGTCTTTGACGACGGCGCGCCCCTGGCCCGTGAGGGCATCGACGGCACGCCGCGCTACGCCTGCCACCACCGGGCGGAGGGCGACGAGCCGCGCCCGTTGGTGGTCTTCTTTCATGGCGCGGGCGGGGCCGCCGACGATGTCTACAATGGCACCTCACTGAGGGCGAAGGCGGAGTCTTGGCCCCTCGCGGGTGAAGGCAGAGCGGCGGGCTTCCACCTGCTCTCGGTCCAGGGGCGCGCGCTCCACTACCCGACGGTCATCGACAAGGACATGACCCACCACGACAACTTCTACCGCGACCTCGAGGCCCCCTCGACAAACCACGACTTCGCTCTGGCCGACACGCTCATCGACGAGCTCGTCGCCGCCGGCGACGTCGATCCGGCCCGCATCTACACGATGGGCTGGTCCAACGGCGGGCATATGGCGCAGATGTACGCCATCGCCCGCCACGACCGGACGACGCCGGGGGGCAGCCGCGTCGCCGCCACCGCCGTCTTCTCCACCGGCGACCCCTTCGACGACATCCACCTCGAGGAGCCGAGCCCCGTCGCCTGCGCGATGGATCCCTACCCGCGCTCCGAGGTGCCCCTCTTCTTCGTCAGCCGCGCCTGCGACATCATGGCCTGCACCACCGCCCAGGCGGAGCATCTCGAAGCCGAATACGGCCTCGACGCCGAGCCCGGCCACGACGTCGAGGAGTGGATGGAGGCGCTGGCCACCAAGGTGGGCAACTCCAACGTCGAGCGCCTCATCGTCAAGGCCAACGGCACCATCACGGAGCGGTGCACGGCGCCGCGTTGGTGTCCGAAGGCGGTCGCCATCCTGAACCACATCCGGTGGCCCGACGGCGTCGCCGACGACAGCGGTATCGACCACGAGCCGGCGATGCTCACCTTCCTCGCCGACCACCCGCGCTGAGCCCCGCGGGCGTGCGTCGGTGCCTCGTCGTGACGTGCCTCCTCGTGGGGTGTGGTGACAACGTCGCCGACTCCGAGCCCGCCGCCCCTCGGCCGCCGCGTCTGGGCGGCGTGGACGCCGATGAGTTGTTGGTGCCCTGGTCAACGATCACGGTCCACGGGGACGGCTTCCTCCAGCCGCCCGCGGGACGGACCATTCTCCGACTTGAGGGCACCGCCTCGGGCCGCGCCGTGTCGGCGGAGATCTCCCCCGAGCAGGGGAACGCCGCCCAGCTCCGCGTCCTGGTGGATCGCGAGCTCATGGCGGTGTTTGGCGAGCTCGGCGGCACCTTCGTCGGGGACCTGACAGCCGAGGTGCGCCAGGACGAGGAGAGCAGCGCCGAGTCGGAGCCGTTCCCCGTCGAGCTGCACTTCGCGCCCGCGCTCCAGCCACGGCTCGACGCCGTCGACGCCGAGTCGGTCGCCCCGGGCGAGCTGCTCGGGATCCGCGGAGACGGGATCATCGATGGGCCGGAGGGGCTCACGGAGTTGGTAGTGGCGGGCCGCTTCGAGCCCGTCGAGTCGGGGGGCTTCCGTGTGCGGGACGCCCCCATGAACCTGGCGTCCCGGCTCGGGCGGACGAGCGCGGCGGTCTATCTGCGGCCGGCGGTCCTGGGCCTCGACGCGGGGCGCTTCGAGGGGGAGGCGTGGCTGCGCGTCACCGACGCCGCGGGGACTCGGCGTCGCAGTGGAGCGGTCCCACTGGCCTTCGATCAGGTTCCGCCACGCATCGACGAGTTGACGCCACGACGCGGCGGGCGGGGCCAGTTGTTGCGTGTTCGCGGGGCGGGCTTTCTGCCGAACGACGCCGCCCAGCAGACGGCGACGATCGTGCGCGCCGTCGGCACCTTCAGCCCGCACACGGGCGAGGCCTTCGCGGTCGAGGTCCCGTTGATCCCCGAACGCTGGATCGACAACAGGGAGCTCCTCCTGCCCCTGCGCACCCGCTTCGACGAGGGACAGATCGTGGGGCTCGTCGCCACGCCCGGCGTGTTCACCGGCGTGCTGCGAGCGGAGCTCATCGCCGGTCGGGGGCGCGTCCTCTCGGCGGCCTACGATCTCCGCTTCGAGGTCGAGCGCCCCGTTCAGCAGGTCTTTCTGAAGTACCTGCCGGGCTTCGTAGAGGCCCTCGAGGCCTTCGGGCTTGCGGCCGCCGAGGCAGAGATCCGCGCTCGCATTCTCGCGGTCTGCCGCCGTGACTACGCGGGGCTTCGGGTCTACTTCGGCGAGCAGATACCGACGGAGTGGGTCGAGTACACGACCGTGGAGGTCGGGGGGCGTGATCCCGCCGGACGTCTGGACTTCGGCCTCGACAACACGCCGGGGAAGGACACCGGCAACCTGCGCCTGGACGATGTCCTCGGGGGCGTCAACGCTGACACGGAGCGCGAGTGTCGCCGACGAGACGACGGGCGACGGTGCGGCCCGGTCTTCGGAGGCGTCTTCGTCTCGTCGTTTCTGGCCCTCTCACCCAGCGCCGCCGACCCCATCCGAACGCTGGCAGACCCTCGCTTCGACGAGGTCTTTGCGCCCTTCGCGCCCGCCCTCGCAGGCGACGCCGAGCCGCTGCGTGCCGGGGAGGCAGCGGCGCCCGAGCGCGCGGCCCAACGCGAGCGCGCCCTCTCCGCGCTCGCGAACCTCGTCGGCTCCACGATCAGCCACGAGGTCGGGCATGCCCTGGGCCTGGCGGCGGGGGCCGGTGCGAATCCCCACAACCCGAGGCCGACGGAGGGTGGACTGATGGACGCCGGGAGCGACCGGCCCTTCGTCGAGCGGGCCGCGCTGGACGGTCGGCCGCCGTCGAGGTTCCTCGGTCCGAACCGAGACTACCTGGATACCCTCTTCGGCCTCGCGCGCTGACCACTGCTCGGACCGTCCGAAGATATCGGTAGGCTTCGCAACGCCGAAATCGGTTGGCGGGCGCGTGCA
>CAYOBQ010000097.1:0-17668 GCA_964402225.1 uncultured Nannocystaceae bacterium
CTTCGCCTTCGCCTTCGCCTTCGCCTTCGCCTTCGCCTTCGCCCTCGCCTTCGCCCTCGCCTTCGCCTTCGCCTTCGCCTTCGGCGCCGCCATCAGGCGTGTCGACGGCGTCCTTCAAGCAGAAGCTCTGCGCTCCGCAGGAGTAGCCGTTCGGGCACGGCGCGTCAGCGCCGCACTGCTGGCTGCAGTAGCCCACGCTCCCCTGCACGATGCATTGGAGGTTCTTCTTGCAGTCGTTCGAGTCGTCGCACGCGCCACCGAGGCCCTTTCCGCTGCTGCCGCCGCCACCGGGAGGAAGGCACGCCGTCAGGCTCGAGCTTGCGAGGAAGAGGACGAGGTGAAGGATGCGCATGGGTTGGTCTCCGGTCGAACGCGGGCGCAATTTGGATCAACGGTGCGGGTCGTGGCAAGCGCAACTGCTTGCACCCTGCGCTGATCGGTGTAGGAGATCGCGTCTGCGACCCACGATTCCAGGGAGAAGTCATGGCCGAGGTCCGAGTCAGCCAAGCGCACAGCCTGAGTCCCGACGAGGCGGTTCGCCGCATCGGGAGCTTCGAGGAGATGATGGCGAAGTACGGCGTGAAGGCGAAGTGGCGGGGCCACGCCGCCCAGCTCAAGGGCATGGGCGTCACGGGCTCCATCGACATCACCGACTCGGCCGCGACGGTGGTGGTGAAGCTTGGCATGATGGCCCGCGCGGCGGGGGTCGACCCCGCGCGGCTCGAGGGTTCTATCCGTAAGCGGCTGAAAGCGGCGTTCGCCGAAGAGTGAGCCTGATCCGCGCCAACAAGAGCTACCGGAGCCTGGTTGGAGCGCAGTTCTTCGGCGCGTTCAACGACAACCTCTTCAAGCAGCTCATCCTGTTCCTCGCAGCGCGCACGCTCTTCCCCGGGCAGGACAAGCAAGGCCTCGCGTTCGCGGTCTTCGCGGCGCCCTTCATCCTGTTCAGTGGCTTTGCGGGGGACCTCAGCGAGCGACTCTCGAAGCGCTCCATCATCGTCCGCATGAAGGTCGCCGAGATCGCCGTGATGGGCGCTGGCGTCTGGGCGCTTCAGGCGCAGTCGTGGAACCTCCTGCTCGGCGTGCTCTTCGTGATGGGCCTTCAGTCCGCCTTCTTCGGACCCTCGAAGTACGGCGTCATCCCGGAGATCGTCCGCGAGGGCGAGATGCTGCGCGCCAACGGGCTGATCGCGATGACCACCTTCCTCGGCGTGCTCCTCGGGCAGGCCCTCGCCGGGCCCCTGCTCGACAGCTTCAGCGACCAGATGTGGATGACCGGCGCCGCCTGCGTGCTCTTCGCGATCGTCGGCACGCTCATCGCCCGCGGCATGGCGCCGCTCCCGCCCACGCGGCCGGACCTCCCGGTGGGGCCAGGCTCCTTCGTCAGCGTGTTCTCGACGATCGGTGAGCTCCGCAGGATCCCCGGCCTGATGCGGATCGTGCTGCTCTACTCCTTCTTCTGGTTCAACGGCGGCGTCGTACAACAGGCGATCACTGGCCTCGGGCGCCCGGAGTATCTGAACCTGTCGGGCACCGGGACCTCGCTATTGCTGGTGCTCCTGGCGGTCGCGATCATGCTCGGCAGCCTGCTGGCGCCGGTCGTCGCCAAGCGGGTCCCCGCGGGCCAGATCTGCCTGGCCGGGGGGGCGACAATGGTCGCAGCCCAGCTCTCGCTCTATCTGGTCGGCTCGGTGGTGTCGGGGGACGCGGCGCTGTGGCTCACGCGCGTCGCCCTGGCGATCCTCGGCTTCGCGGGCGCCTTCTTCGTCGTGCCGATGCAGACTTATCTCCAGCACGGCCCGCCCCCTGGCAAGCGGGGGCAGACCTTCGCGGTGAACAACTTCCTCAACTTCGTGTTCATCTTCCTGGCGGGGGCCTGGTACATGGTCTGCCACATCGAGGGCAACGAGCTCGGGCCCACCTTCGCCTTGGCGGGCGCCGCGCTGATCCTCACCACCTACCTCCTGTTCAGCATGCGCGATGTCCTCGCCATGCGCGTTGGATCCTGATGGCGAAGAAACGGGTCAAGAAGAAGCGCGCCCGCAAGGTCCGCTCGACGAAGTCCACCAAGCTGCTCTCGCTGGCGATGATGGTGAAGAACGAGGAGGCCTTCCTGGAGCCGGCGCTGCTCTCCGCCCGGGCGTGGGTGGACGAGATGGTGGTCGTCGACACCGGCTCCACGGACCGGACGGTGGAGATCGCCCGGGATCTCGGCGCGCGGGTCGAGTACTTCGAGTGGTGCGACAGCTTCTCCGCCGCGCGCAACGCCACGCTGCGCCATTCGCAAGGGGAGTGGGTCGCGATCCTCGACGCCGACGAGCGCTTTCGCGGGAAGCAGCCTCAGGCCATCCGACGGCACCTCGAACGCGGGCCGAGCTGGCCCTACCAGGCGCTGATGGTCAACGTCGAGAACCAGCGGCTCGACGGCTCGCCGATGTCGTCCTTCTTCAGCGTTCGCTTCTTCCCCAACCAGCCCGACCTCCTCGGCTATGGCGGTCGCGTCCACAATCGTTTCGGCCCTCTGGTCTCCGGGGTGACGGTCGAAGCCACGCGCTACCTGGGCCTCGAGGTCGTCCACCTGGGTTACGATCCCCAGCTCTACATCGAGCGGAAGAAGGCCGAGCGCTCGCTCCCCCTCATCGAGCAGACAGTCGCCGAGAACCCCGACGACCTCCACTACCGCTTCTACCTCGGGCGCGAGTATCACCTGCTCGGGCGGCTCGAGGATGCCATCGAGCACCTGGAGCTGGCCGTCCGCGGGATGGTGGCCCGCGGTGGTGGCAGCCCGCTCCAGGAGGCGGCCACCCAGCTCGCCCGCGCCCATGAGGCGGCGGGGGACGACGACGCCGTCCTGCGCGCCGTCACGGGCGCGCTCCCATTCTACCCGGGCCACCCCGACCTGCTCTTCGCCCGGGCGCGCGTCAGCCTCCGGCGCGGGGCCCTCGCGGCGGTCGTCGAGGACTGCACGAAGGCCCTCGAAGGGCTCCGGCGGCGGGTCATCGAGGGCCAGGTCGAGCTCGGCCACACGCCGTGGCAGGCGGAGGAGCTGCTCGCCAACGCGCTGTTCAAGCTGGGCCGGTACCGGGAGGCCTACCAGCTCTTCCTGAAGGTGCTGCCCGTCAAGCCCCCCGATGAGCCGGGGTGGCCGCTTCTACTGAACTCGGTGTGCGCCCTGGCCATCGAGTTCGGGGACCGGGAGCGGGTCCCGGGCCTGCTCGAGAGACTACTCGTGCACCCGACGGCCCCATTAGGTATGTTCTTCTTCGAGGTTCAACGCGTCGCGCGTGAGGAGGGGGTGGACCGGGCTCGGTCCATTCTCACGCAGGCGACCCAGCGCTGTGCTCGGGTGGCCGACGACGCCGAGTACGCCGCGACAGCGGCGCTCGTGGGGGTGGCATGACCAGGGTCCTATTCGTGTGTCTCGGCAACATCTGCCGTTCTCCCCTCGCCGAGGGCGTCTTCCGCCATCGTGTCTCGACCGCGGGGCTCGACGACCGCTTCGAGATCGCCTCGGCGGGGACCGGCGGCTGGCATGTCGGAGAGGCCCCGGACGGTCGCAGCGTAGGGATCGCGCGCAAGCACGGCATCGACATCAGCACGCAGCGGGCGAGGAAGTTCGTGGCGAGCGACCTCGATCGCTACGACGTCGTGCTGGCGATGGATCGGGACAACCTCACGGCCATCCGCCGGCTTGGAAGTGCATCCGTGAGCGCTCACACCGGTCTCCTGCTCGACGAGGTCCCGGGGGGCAGCGGCGCGGAGGTGCCCGACCCCTACTACGGTGGGCGTGACGGCTTCGACCACGTCTTCCGCCTCGTCGACCAGGCGTGCGGCGCGCTCCTGGACCGGTTACAAACGGAGGCGTGAACAAAGCGCTCCGCGCCATGCTCATCTTCCAGGCCGTCGCCATCGCGGCCTTCGCAGCGTGGTGGCTCTGGCCAGAGCCCGGCGCTGATACTCCCGAGGCCGCCTTCACCCAACTCCTGGAGGCGGTCCGAGAGCGGGGCGCGGCCCCCGCCGTGGGCGCCCTCGGGCGGCCGGTCGTGGAGGGCGCCGAGCTCATCTGCAACCGCGAGGTCTGCATCGCCGAGCGCTACGGCGGCCAGGAGGCGCGCTGGGCGCTGGCCACCAGCAGCAGCGGCGAGGATGCTTGCGCCAGCTACCACCACCCCGACTGCGCCCCCGCGAAGGTCCGAGAGCGCCTCGCGCGCCTGCTGCGCTACACCCAGACGCCCGGCTGCCGAGTCGAGTCCGTGGTCCGCAACGGCCCTCGCCGCGGCCTCCGCGTCCGCTGCGGCGCCATCTCGGACTTCGTCAAGTTGAAGAAGGACGCCAACGGGTGGCGTCTCGCCCCCAGCGAGCGCGCCCCGGGGTTTCTCCCAGAGGTCTACCGCAGGCTGGAGCCATGATGGAGATAGACTACGCGAAGCCGCCCGGGTGCCTGATGGTAGTTCTGGGCGTGTGCACGCTCGGGGTCGCCAACCTCATCATTCACCTGAAGAGCCGACGCTGGCCCGCCCTCGCCGACGACCAGGGCTTGCGCCTCCGCGACGGCACGCGCATCCCCTGGACCGAGTTCACCGGCGCCCAGGAGGTGACGACGGACGTCGGCGGGACGGTCGTGCGCCGCCTCGACCTCCACACAAAGCAGAGCGGCACCGTCCAGTTCCCCTTCGAGCGCGCCCACGACGCTCAGCGAGCCGTCGACACCCTCCTCGCACGGATGCCGGGCGCGGCACCTCCACCGTCACCTCCCCAGCCGGGGCCACCTGGAACACAGACCTACCACTGCCCGGCGTGCGCCTACACCTGGGGCCCGGTCGGCGTCGCCCCATACGTCCCCGACGCCGTGGAGCACCAGGTCTTCTTGGTGTGCGGCGCGTGCGACGCGCCCCAAGCGCGCACATCGGCCAGCGACGGCCGCGAGCTCGAGTGCGGTCGATGTGGCGAGGGAACGCTGGCGCCCCTCGATGGCTGCCCGAGCTGTGGCGCCCGCGAGGCGCGCTGGATCTGATCCGCGGATGGCGGGCGCGTGCAGCGCGCCGCGTCGCGACTAGTTCTGGCGGCGGGCGACCAGCGTGAAGGGGCCGGTCCAGGCGCCGTCCTCGCCGGAGAAGCCATCGACGACGACGTAGATGAGCTGGTCGGCCTCGAGGGCGAAGCGCAGGAGGCTCAGGGGTTCGCCTTGGGCGATGTCGTCGTTGCAGGCGATCTCTACGTCGGGGTACTCGACGCCCGAGAGTCCGCAGTGGCTACGGGCGGAGAGCACGGTGTCGGCGTTCTCTGCGGCGTCGGTGATGAAGCTGTAGGTCGCTGCCTCCGGCGCCGTGAAGCTGAGCACGACCTGGGCCGCGCCGCCGGCGCAGCTCCCGCGGGTCACGTTCTCACGGCCCTCCGTGCTCCCGTTGTAGCGCCACTCGGGGGCCTCGCCGTGCTCGTTGAGGTTGACGATCTCGCCCCACGCCTCGGGGCACACGGTGGGTGGATCGGTGCAGGTGGCGGGGGTGTCTTCGTCGGCGGCGTAGCAGACGGTGCCGAGGGGGCAGAGGGTGCGTGCGTTGAGCACGTCGCATGTGTCACCGGCCTCGACGAGCGAGGGCTCCTGCGTTTGCAGGACGAGCGAGTCGCTCCGCAGCCCCTCTGAGTCGTAGACCGTGATGCGGACGCCGGTGTACTCGAGGTCGTCACGCACGTTGAAGCTGAGGTAGCCGGTGTAGTTTCCGTCGGCTTGCTCCAGGTCCCGGAACTCGAAGGTCCCGGTCGCGATGGCCTCCTCGGCGTCGTCGAGCAACTCCAGAAAGACGCCGACCACGTCCGCGTCGGGATCCATGCCCATCGCTTCGATGCCGAGGGTGCTGGCCATCGGGTTGAGCCACGCCTCCGCCGCGACCAGCGTGGGGGCGTGCACCTCGACGCAGGTGAACGCGTCGTCCTCGTCGCGGTCGAGGCAGCCGTAGCCCTCGCCGCAGTCGTCGAGGATGCGGTCGGCGTCGCACTCGGCGTCGGGCTCGACGGCCGGCGGCGCCTCCAGCTCGACGCGCACCCACTCGCTGGTGTTGTTCCGGCTGTCGCGGAGCTGCAAACGGACGGCCGTCGCCTGCGGGAAGTCGGCGAGCACGACGCGCCGATAGCGGAAGACGAACTCCGCCTGCCCGTAGACCGACTCGAAACCGTTGATGATGAACGTGTCGAAGCCCTCCTCCTCATCGAGGATGAGGCGCTCCTCGCCTGCGTAGATCTGTAGCAGCGCCTCGGTCACGTCCCGGCCGAGGTCGGTGCCCGTGATGCGCGCCGCGAGGATCCCCTCGCCGACGCGGTAGGCGATGGCCTCGGTGATCACCGGGGGGGTGTCTTCGGTGCAGGCGCCGTCACCGAGATCCTCGGCGTCGGGGTCCTCGACCCGGCAGAAGTGGGCCTCCGGGCAGGCGTTGGCGAGCCCGTCGGGGTCGCAGACCTCCCCGGGCGCGACCTCGACGAGCAGCCGGGCGTTGAGGTCGAAGAAGCCGCCCTGGGCGACGTCGCCGCCGGTCCAGGCGTCGACCACGACGAAGACCGCCTCGCCGGCCTCCAACTCGAGACGGATGCCGCTGTTGCGCAGGCGTGGCCAGTCGATGTCGTCGTTGCATGCCAGCTCCGTCGCGACGTCGTCGCAGGTCCGGCGCGCGTAGATCATCGTGTCGTAGTTCTCGCTGGGGTTGCTCGTGAAGACGATCCAGGTGCCGGCGCTGGGGGCCACGAAGTTGAAGGCCGCCTCGTTGCCGGTGGGGCTCTGCCCGCGGCAACCCTCGGCGGGCTGAAGGGCATTGCCGGACTCCTCGGTGGCGGCGGCCTCGAGCGTGTAGAGGCCGTCCGCCTCCGCCGCCTGGGCGAAGAAGTCGGTGACCATCAGGCCGTTGCAGGGCCCGAGCTCGATGGGCATGTCGGGCTCGAGGGCCATATCGGGATCGGAGGCCATGTCCGGGTCGGGGGCCATGTCCGGGTCGGGCCCCACGTCGGGCGCGGCGTCGACGGCGGCGTCGGCCTCTTTCCCGTCGCTGTCCTTTTGATCACAGGCGCACAGCGCCAGAACGGCCACGAGTGCATGTGCCGGCCAGGTAAATCGCTTCATCTGTCGCTCCCCCGGGGATCTGGGCGCAGATTGTCTACAGCATCCCCAGGACGCCGTCGACCATCGCCTTCACGCTGTCGCGCACCTCCGTGATTCGCCCGGCGAGCATGTAGGCGGGTGACGTGACGACCTTGTTCGCTTCGTCTGTGCGCGCCTCACGCACCGGACAGTCGAGGTGCACGGCGCCCATCTGCTCGATCGCCGCCGCGGTCCCTTCGTCGCTACCGATCGTCAGGTTCACGCCGGAGACTCCGGCGTCCCGGAAGATCGCCGCGGCGAGGGCGGGCGCGATGCAGGCGAAGCCCAGGGGCTTGCCCGCCGCGTGCATCTCGCCCACCAACCGAGCGACCTCCGGGTGGGTCACGCAATCCGCGCCCTTGGTCGCGAAGTCGCACAGGTTCTTGGCCGCGCCGAAGCCGCCGGGGAAGACCAACGCGTCGAGCTCGCCGGCCTTCACCTGGGCCACGTCGGTGACGTCCCCCCGCGCGATCCGCGCCGACTCGATGAGGACGTTGCGGGTCTCGCCGGTCGCGTCACCCGTCAGGTGGTTGACGACGTGCATCTGCTCGACGTCCGGGGCCAGACAAACGATGTCCGCCCCGTGTTCGTCCAGGGCCAAAAGCGTCAGCACCGCCTCGTGAATCTCCGCGCCGTCGTACACGCCGCAGCCGGCCAACATCACTCCTACACGGGCCATCTCTCGCTCCTTCTCAGATTGGGAAGACCATGCCCCAGTGGGCCTGGCCTCCGTCCACACAAACGGTCTCGCCGGTGATGTAGTCTCCGGCGGGGCTGGCCAGGTACACGACCGCCCAGGCGACGTCCTCCACCTTACCCATCCGCTTCAGGGGGATGTGCTTCGGGATCTCGGTGTCGAAGGTGGCCTTGAGCTCGTCGGGGTAGGTGTCGAGGCCGCTCGATCGGATGATGCCGGGGGCGATGGCGTTGACCAGGATCCCGTGGCGGGCCCACTCGAGCGCCAGCGTCTTGGTGAGGTTGACCACCCCCGCCCGCGCCGCGCCGGTGTGGGCCATCCCGGGAAAGCCCCGCCACATATTCGCCACGATGCTGATGATCCGACCGCCACCGGCCTTGATCATGTGCCGCCCCGCGGCGCGCGTCATGTACCAGGTGCCGTTCAGGTTGGTGTCGACCACGGCGCGCCACCCCTTGGTGGGGATGCTCGCCGCCGGGGATGGGAACTGGCCGCCAGCGTTGTTGACCAGGACGTCGATGCGGCCATGGCGCTCGACGGCGCCGTCGACCCACGCCTTCACCGAGTCGGGGTCGCGGATGTCGAGCTGCGCGTGATCGCAGCCGATCTCCGACGCCGCCGCGGCGAGCCGGTCGAGCTTGCGCGCGCCGATCACGACGGTGGCCCCCAAGCTCAGGCACTCCTCCGCGGTGGTTCGGCCGATGCCGGAGCCTCCGCCGGTGATGCAGACCACCTTCCCGGCGAGCAGGTCGTCGCGGAAGACCGCGCTCATCGTGTCCGCTCAACCGAAGATATCGGTAGGCTTCGCAACGTCGAAATCGGTTGGCGGGCGCGTGCAGCGCGCCGCGTCGCGACTCTGCCGCACCGTCCTAGGCTCACTTGGCCACCCCGAGCTCCTCCAGCAACGCCGTCGCGCCGTAGACGCGGTCGAGGGCGTGGGCGATGGCGGCGGTGCTCACGCTGACGGCGCGCTCCTTGGCGTCGCGGTAGACGAAGCGGTTGGAGAGCTGGTGGATGTTGCCGTCGAAGATGAGCCCGACGGCCCGCAGCTTCGTGTCGAAGACGGGGCTGCCAGAGTTGCCGCCGATGATGTCGTTGGTGCTGATGAAGTCGAAGGAGGTGCTGTGGTCGAGTTTCAGGCGTGCATCCAGCCAGCGCTTGGGCAGCGAGTAGGGCTCGGCGCCCTTGGCCGCGTCGTGTTTGGCGTACAGATCGGCGTAGGTCGTGGTCCAGCGCGTGTCGCCGAAGCCCTTCGCCTCACCGTGGTTGAGACGCAGCGTGAAGGTCGCGTCGGGGTAGACGCTCTGGCCGTGGGCCGCGGCCCAGGCTTCGGCGACGCGCCCCGACCACCGCCGCTCCACCGCCTCGACGTCGCTCTCGTGGCGCCGTCGGAGCGTGCGCGCGCGCTGGTCGTAGGCCCGCACCAGCTCGATGAGCGGGTCTCGGACCCCCTCGAGCCCGCCCTCGAAGAGCTTCCTTCGGGTGGCGACGTCGCCGAGCTTCGTGCCCTTGACGGCGGCCTCGGCCCGCGCGCGCGGTGACGCGCCGTCGAGCACCGATTTCACGGTGGGGTCCTGCGCTCCGAGGGCCTCGAGCATGTTCGTGAGCCCGTACTCGATCAGCTCGATCTGGAGGCCGTCGTCGATCGGCGCCTCGCTGAAGAGGCGGTGCTTCAGACTCTCGAGCCCGCTGTCTCGGTACTCGCGGAGGCGCTCGCCGTTGGGCTTCGCCTTCTCCTCGGACCACCGCAGGAGGTGCCGGGCGATGCGCGCGAGATCACCGCCGGGGCTCATGCGCCGCTCGGTGCTCGCATAGTCCACGTAGAACCTGCCGTAGGCGCCGTAGGCGGCCGCGAGCTTCGGCCACGCCTGCTGGAGCGTCTCCTTGTCGCCGACCTTGGCCCGGACCTCGGCGTGGCGCCTCTCGGCCTCCGCGAGCAACGCGGGATCGCGCAGTCCGCCGAGGTAGCCGCCGATGGCCTTGATGCCGTTCTCGACGCCGAAGAAGGTCTTGCGCGCCGCGCGTCGCTGCGTCTCGCCCTTGGCCATGTACTTCGCGAGCTTGTCGCGCAGCGTCGTCAGCTTCTTCAGCACGTAGGGGTAGGCCGTGTCGCGGAGGAAGACGAGGTGCGCCGGCGTGTGCAGGCGACCGGTGGAGCCGGGGTGTCCCGAGACGAAGACGAGCTGCCCCTCCTTGGCGCCGGTCGCGTCGAAGGTGAAGTGGTCGGGGGTCTCGGCCGGCTTGCCGTCGACGTAGACGCGGAAGAAGGCGACGTCGAGGCAGGCGCGGGGGTAGTTGAAGTTGTCGGGATCGCCGCCGAAGAAGGCCACCTGCATCTCCGGGGCGAAGACCAGGCGGACGTCGGTGAACTTCCGATACCGATAGAGATGGTAGGCCCCGCCCGAGTAGAGCGTGACGACGTCGCAGCGCAGCTTCGTCTCCTCGGTGCAGGCCTTCTCGATCTCGCTGACGGCGGCCTTGCGCGCCTTGTTCTGGGCGGCCGTGTCCGGGCCCACCTCGGCGGCCTTGACCCGCGCCGTCACGTCCTCGATGGACTCGAGGCGGTTGAGCTCGAGGTCCGGGCACACAGCCTCGTCGGCGGGCGTGGCCGCGAGGAAGCCGTCCTTCACGTAGTCGCGCTCGCCCTGGGACAGCTTCTGGATGCAGTCGACGCCGACGTGGTGATTGGTCATCACGAGACCGGTCGGTGCGACGAAGCTACCGGAGCCGCCGTTGTTGAAGCGTACCGAGGCGCGGCGGGCCCGGTCGAGCCAGGGCGCCGTGATCTCGAAGCCGTGCTCACGCTTCACCTGCTCTGCCGGCGCCATGTTGAAGGGCCACATCCCCTCGGCGGCGCCGCCGAGCTGCGGGAGGGCAAGCGCAACGCAGAGCAGGACGACTCGTGACATCGGGATCTCCAGGGCTCGAAGGGGTCGCGTCACCTTGGTCCGCGGGGCGCGGCGTTGCAACCACGGCGCGCCCGGTGCCAGGATGCCGCCGTGCGAAATACACTCCTCGCCGCTGCCTTGCTGGCCATCCTGGGCGCCGCCACCTGGTTCGCCTACCAGAACTCGGTCGCCACCCAGCGCGCCGCGGGTCCAAATTGGTCTGATAAACAAACCACTTTGTCTGATTATCAGACCAATTCGCCAAGGGGGGCGCCGTCGGCGGCGTCCGCGGGGAGGGGGGCGAAGCGTGGCGGCAAGCCGCTGCCGTCGATCGCGATCGGGCCCAAGGCGCGGCCTCCCAAGGCCTCCGAGGGGTCGCACATGTCGCTGCCGTTTCGGAAGCTGCCGCGGCATCTCGTCAAGCAGAAGCTGCGCGAGGCCGCCGAGCAGGGCGACGGCGTGGGCCCGCGGGCCCGTCTCCGCAAGGAGGACGTCCGGGAGGCCGTGGGGGCGGCGAAGCCGGCGATCACCGAGTGCTACGAGCAAGCCCTCGAGCGGTCGCCGAAGCTCGCGGGCCGGCTGAAGGTCGAGTTCACGCTGGTGAAGGAGGGGGGGGTCGGTCGTCTGGACGACGCGCGGATCATCGACGACGAGGAAGACGGGGCGATCAACCACCCGTTCTTGGCGATGTGTGCCCTCAAGGCGCTGGCGGACCTGGAGTTCCCGGCCCCGGAGGGAGAGGGGACGATGACCGTGCGATATCCGTTCATGCTGTCGCCCAGCGAGAGGCCATGAGAGCTCTCGCCTTCACCGTGCTATGCGGTGCCGCCTGGGCTGCGGGCCCCCAGTGGAGCTTCCGCGTCATCGACACCGTGAAGCCGGGGCAACCCGCGCAGCTCATCCTCCAGCCTCGAAACACGGTCCATGGGGTGGTCGTCACGCTCACGCCCGACCGCGGCAAGGCCCGCACTTTCAAGATCAAGCGCATCCGCGCCGGCGAGGCGCGCACCCTGAAGTGGAAGGTGCCCCTCGGCGCCTCGATGTGGAAGGGGACGCTCGTGGCCAGCGCCGACGGCGCCACGACCACCGCGCCCATCGAGCTGAAGGTGGTCAGCGCGAAGCCCCTCGACGTGCGGCTCTCCAAGCGTGACATCGACCTCACGACGGCGCGCGTCGTGGTGCGGCCCACCAACCCCCTGGCCAAGGCGGAGGTGCGCGCCTTCGACGGTGAGGGCGCCCAGGTTCTCGACACGGTCGGAGATCTCGAGCCGCTGGGCAAGGGCGCGACCGCCGTGCTCTTCGACGTCCCGGAGGACACCGCCCTACGTCGGGTCGAGCTCAAGCTCCACGACGAGTATGGTTACTGGGCCGCGCTCAGGATCGTGAGCTGGTACGCCGAGATAGAGCACGAGGAGGTCATCTTCGAGACCGCGAAGTGGGACGTACGGCCGGAGGAGGCCCCCAAAGTGCTCCACGCTGGAGAGGCGCTCAATCGCGAGATCGCGCGCTTCCGTCGCGAGCTGGGGGATGACGCCGCCACCCTCGATGTGCAGGTCTACGTCGCGGGCTACACCGACACGGTCGGCTCCTCCGCTGACAACCAGGGGCTCAGCGACAAGCGGGCGAAGGCCATCGCGATGTTCTTCCGGGAGCACGGCGTGAAGGTGCCGATCCACTACCAGGGCTTCGGTGAGGCCGCGCTGGCCGTCGAGACGCCCGACGACACCGATGAGGCGCGCAACCGCCGCGCCCTGTACGTGCTCACGAACGTGCCGCCGCGAGGCGGCGCCTTCCCGCGGGCGCGTTGGAAGAGGCTGCGATGAGAGCTGTGATCGCGCTGTTCTTCGTCGCCATGGCGGCGCCGGCGGCGGCGGATGAGGCCGAGGCCGTGTCGCGCCTCGTCAAGCGAGCCGAGCGCGCCGGCTTCGAGCGCCACGACGTCAAGGGCTGGTGGCGCGCGATGGCGAAGGACGTCGCGCGCACGACTGGCCGGCGCGAGGTCCCCGACGCCCACGACTACACGCTCTCCGGCAAGGCGCTGCGAGAGGTCCATCGCCTCCGGTGGCGCCGCGCGGCGACGGGCCGCACGCGGCTCTACTTCCACGACGAGAACACGTCCGTCGAAGGCGGCGCCGCGGTCTACACCGCCGAGGTCTCCCACCACTTCTTCGGTGGGAGCGAGGTCACTCGGAGACGCTACGAGCTGAAGCGGGTGAAGAAGCGCTGGCGAATCACCAAGGTGCGGATCTGGTGGGTGCGCCAGAACACCGCCGGCGAGGTAGAGGACTTCGACAACGACTTCTGGCTCGACGCCGACGCGAAGGTCGAGGATCTGCGCAAGGAGAAGGTCACGTCCCTCGAGGCCGTGCTCGCGGGGCTGGTGAAGGCGCGGCGATTGAAGGAGGCCTACCAGGCCACCGTGGACGAGACGAAGCGCGAGTCGGCGAAGGCGAACGCGTGGATCGCCCGGGCGAATATGGCGCTAGAGCTGGGCTTGCTCGATGATGCACGCAAGGCGCTCCGTCGGGCTCGGAAGCTCGATCCGTTGGTCGATGTGCCGGAGATGTTGAAGAAGTAGGTCCGTGGCCGCAGTCACGATCATCGCAGGCGACTCCGTTGCGGGGGCGTTTTCACGGGTGTGGGAGCGGCGTGGCTATGCCACGGCGCGGCTCGGAGACGACTCTGTCGAGGCCCTCGAGGGGCTTGTCGTCGTAGAGCTCGAGGGGGACGCGCGGTGGGATCTGGTGCGCCGGATCCGCGATCGCGCTTCGCTCTGGGTCGTCACCCCGCCCGAGCGTGCGTCCGAGGCGGTGGGCCTGGGAGCGGCGGAGGTGCTCGTCGCGCCGGTGCTCGATGACGCCGTGAGCGCGCGGGTCGAACGCTGGTTGCGGCGAGGGCTCCTCGCCCAGGCCCTCGACGAGATGGACGTCTCCGTCGAGATCACCCATCCCGATGGGCGGCTCACCTATGTCAACCGCGCCTTCGAGCGCGAGACCGGCTACGCCCGGGACGAAGTCATGGGACGGACGCCTGCCCAGCTCCTGCGCAGCGATCTGCACGCCGACGGCTTCTTCGATGAGATGTGGTCGGAGCTCGAATCGGGGCGCACCTGGCGCGGCCCGCTGGTCGGACGGCGCCGCGACGGCCGGCAGATCGCGCAACAGGCGTGCGTGACGCCGCTGTTGGGCGCCGACGGCGCGGTGGCGCACCTGGTGGCGGTGAAGCAGTCGGTGCGGGCGGACGACGCGGACGCCTTCGAGCGCCTGATTCGGGGGATCGAGCGGCGCGAGACCGAGCCCGACGCGGTGGCCGCCCGGCTGCGAGCGTCGCAGCGGAAGTACCGGGCGCTGGTCGAGTGGGCCGACGATGGCATCCTGATCGCCGACTTCGAGAACGCCCGGGTGGTCGAGGCCAACCCCGCGGCGTGTCGGATGTGGGGCTACGAGCTGGCGGAGTTCGCAGCACTTCGGGGTCGCGAGCTCCACCCGGCCACTGAGCGCAAGCGGGTCGACGGGCTCTCCGAGGCCCTGCGCACGCGGGGATGGGCCGTGGTCCCTCGGATGCGGTGTCGCCGGAAGGACGGCAGCGAGTTCTGGGCGCGCATCCGGGTGCGGGTCTTCGACGACGGCCACCATCGATGGGAGGTCTCCTTCGTCCACGACGTCACCAACGAGGTCGAGCGGGAGCAGGCCCTGCTCGCCGAGAGTCGGCTGGCGGCGACGGGTCGCCTGGCCGCTGGTGTGGCCCACGACGTGAACAGCCCCGCCGGCTACGTCGCGCTGAACATCGAGATGGTCCAGGACGGCATCGAGCAGCTCGCAGACGTGGTTCCCCAGGAGCGACTGGCCGACCTGGTCGCCATGCTGAGCGACTGCGCCGACGGGGTGAAGCGCATCCAGTCGACGATGTCCGACCTGTCCTCATTTGCCCGAGTGAGCCGAAGCTCCCAAGGCGGCGTAGACCTCGGTGAGCTGGTGCGGATGGCGGCTCGTCACGTTCGCCCGGTCATGCGACACCACGCGCGGCTGGAGCTCGAGGTGACGCCGATCCCGACGATCCGCGGGGACGCAAACCAGCTCGTTCGAGTCCTCACGAACCTGCTGATCAACGCCGCCGAGGCGTTCCCGGAGGGCCCGGTCGACGAGCACCTGGTGACGATGTCGCTGCGCGAGGAGGAGGACGAGGCGGTCATCCGCGTGGTCGACAACGGACCGGGGATGCAGCCAGAGCTCGTTGAGAACGCCTTCGAGCCGTTCGTGTCGACGAAACGCTCGGAGAAGGCGACGGGCCTCGGGCTCTGGCTCTGCCGGCAGATCGTGGACTCCCATGGGGGCAGCCTCTCGGTGAAGAGCGCGCTGGGAGCCGGCACCGCCTTCGAGATTCGGCTGCCCATGCAGCCCGCCGAGCTCGCCCCGGTCACGCCGCCGGTCCCCGACCGCGACGAGGACGCCCCGGCCCTTCGCTTCCTGTTGGTCGACGACGAGCCGAACATCCTTCGCGCCTTCGCGCGCGTCCTCTCCCCCCTCGGCGACGTCGTCACGGCGCTCGGTGGCGGCGCGGCCCTCGAGCTGCTCGAAGGCGACACCACCTTCGATGTCGTGCTCTGCGACGTGATGATGCCGGACATGGACGGCGCGATGCTCTACGAGGTCCTCCTCCGCGACTTTCCCGCGTTGGCCGCGCGCGTCGTGTTCTGCACCGGCGGCGTGCTCACCCCGCGCCTGACGACCTTCCTCGAGGATGTCCCCAACGGCGTGCTGGCCAAGCCGCTGAGCGCGGCGCGCCTGCGCGCGGCGCTGCTACAGGTCGCCGCTCAGCTCCGCCAGAGCCCGTAGAAGCTGCGCTCGACGGTCTCCCACCGGGTGGCGTAGGCCATCTCGGCGACACAAGCGTCCCCCGGCGGGAACCGATCCGTGAGGCGATCGAAGAACGCCTCCACCTCGGCCTCGGGCACCGTGCCCGTCAGCCCCTCCGCGGCGACCAGGGCGGCGGCGTCTTCCCCGGGCCGCACGGCGCGGTAGCGCTCGGGGAAGCTCTGGGTCTGTGTGTTCATGACAAAGATGTAGCGGGGCATTGGTTCAGGCGGCGCGGGTGTAGAAGCGGTTGAAGCGCTCCGACGGGAAGCTCGCCGCGAGCCAGGCGTAGAAGTCGACCATATCCTCGTCGGCGTAGGCATGGGTCCCCACGTCCCCCGGCGGCGCGTAGGAGATGGTGAGCAGCTCGTCGTCCCCACGCGAGACGGTGAAGGTGTTGCGCCTGCGTCCACGGGTGATCTCGAGGCGGACGCCGTCCTCGAGCGGGATGCGTTGGGCGTCCCGGAACAAGACCGGGCCGTCGCTCGAGGCATAGATCCCGAGGACCCCCACCCCGCAATCGACGTAGAAGCCGAGATCCTCGCGCGGCATCTGCTCGCGGGAGATGCCCTCGGCCGCCCCCGTCGCCGGATCGTAGGCCAGGGCGCGGGCGTGGACGTCGTGGTTGGGCAGGAAGATCAACCGGCCTCCTCGTCGTCACCGCCCGTCGTCTGCTGTTTGCTGGGATCGCCCGTCGGCGTCGCCCGCTTCTTGGCCGCCTCGCCGATCTTGTTCATGGCGCCCTTGATCGTCCCCACCGAGCCGCCCTCGGCGCCCGCCTCCTCGTTCGCCGTCCAGTCGGTGAGCCGCTGCAAGAGCCCCGGCTTCTTGCGGAACAGGCTGACGGCGTCCTCGACGTACGCGTCGGGCTGCTGCAGGAGCCAGTCCTTGAACTTCGCTAGCAGCCCATCGACGTTGGGGTTGGGCCGCGTCGAGGCGTCGGAGATGCGGCCGAAGTCCCCTCCGTACTTGGCCATCAGCCGCTCGAAGGAGGGACCCAGCGGATCGCCGTAGCGGCCCTGGTTGACCTGATAGATGTAGTCGCGCAGCGGCTTCGGCGTGAGGTCCTTGTACTTCACTCCCAGGTCGCGTCGGGCCTGCCACATGGCGCGCGCGATCTCCTCGGGCGTCGAGCCGCCCGCCTCCATCTGCGTCATCTTCGAGCGCAGCCCGGCGACCTCCGACTCGTAGGCCTGGCGCAGCGGGTTGTTCTTGATGTTCTCGCCGATCGCGCGCACCACGTCGTCGGCGCTCGCGTTCCCCTTGGTGTAGAGGGCCAGGAGGGCGTCGCCGTCCTCCTTCTCCATCCGCTTCAGCGTGTTCTCGATACGCTTCACGATCTGTCGATAGGCGGCGTCGTCGAACTGCCCGCTGCCGGTGTTGCGCAGCGCGTCGTCGTAGGCCTGCGCGAGGTCGTCGAGACCCCACTTCGCCCGCAGCTCCGGCGGCACCTTGTCGAGCACGTCGTACTTCGCGACGTGGAAGTCGACGGGGCTCTTGCCCACCTTCTGGGCTAGCCGTGGCGGGAGCTTGACCCCGGGCGTCTCGAGGAAGCGGGTGGTGGCCTTGGTGCCAACCTGCAACTCGAAGAGGACGCCGTTTCTGGTCTTCAGGTCGATGTGCACCCGCGGGTAGGGCGAGTCCGGCTTCAGATCGATCTTCGCCTCGGGGAACGCCGCCTTGATGTCGTCGAGGATCCCTCGCACGGCGTCGTCGGAGCCGGCCTCGATGCGACCGCGCACCATGTCGCCCATCTCCCCGACACGCTGGTAGCCCTTGCGGTTCACCTTCTCCTGAACCGAGGCGATGAGCTCATCGACGTTGTTGCGCTTGAGGCTGCTGATGGCCTCCGCGCCCTCGTGCTTCGAGGCGATGTCGTCGAGCGTGCCGCCCACGTCGTCGAGGGCCGCTTTGGCTTTCGCGTGGAGCCGTTGCTGTGCCTTGGCGTCGGCCAGCAGCTCGTCGAGGGACATCTCGAGTGGGTCCTTGCCGCTGCCCCCCTTCGCCGTCGTCTGCTCGGCCTTCGCCGCGTCGTCCCCCACCTTGGCGGCGTCGTCCCCCACCTTGGCGGCGTCGTCCCCCACCTTGGCGGCGTCGTCCCCCA
>CAYOBQ010000097.1:17768-33405 GCA_964402225.1 uncultured Nannocystaceae bacterium
CCTTGGCGAGGTCGTCGGCCACGCTGGCCCCCGCCGTCCCGCCACCGCCGCCACCGGCCGCCGGCGCCCCGCCTCCCTTGCGGAAGCGATTCCACAGCGACCCGCGCGTGATCAACGAGGGGTCCTGGATCTTCTTCGGCAGGCGCCCCGTGATCGCCTTGTCGAGCCGCCCCACGAAGAAGAAGGAGACGATCGTCGCGACCCCTTGGCCGAGGAACATCCCGCGCTCGAAGGGAGACGCCCCCTCGGCGCTGAAGCAGCGGATGATGTCGCTGATCCCCGTGAAGTCCCCCGCCGTCGCCAGCGCCGCCATGATCGGCGACTTCCCGGCGTCCATATGGGCGACGAACGTCTTGCCGAGGATGAAGAGCACCGCGCCGATGGCCAGCGTGGCCACGATGATCTTGGCCACCAGCAGGGTGAAGCCCGCCGCGACGAGCAGCGCGACCGCCGCCTTCAGCGCCACGATCACGACGACCACCACCACGGCGATCAGCAGGATCCCCACCAGCACCCCAGCGACGAAGGAGCCGATCGCCTTCAGACCGGCGAGGATCGGGTGGTCGTGGGCCCAGGCAGCTTCCTTCGCAGCCTCGGTCATCTTCGCGTCGACGTGGGTCAGCGCCTCGTCGTTCTTCGAGAGCCCCTCTCTGACCCCTTCATCGAGCTTGGCCCGCTGCTCACCGAGCTGCGTGGCCAGCGCCCCGTCCAGATCGGAGGTGACCTGAACCAGCGGCGCTTCGAGCTCCCCGCCCGCCCCCGCGAGCTGTTCGTCGAGGGCGGCGATGGTTGCGTCGGCGCCATCGATGGACGCTCGCTCGAGGCCGCTGATCGCGTCGGCGCGCGCACTCTGGAAGCCGCCGAGTCCTTCGCCACGAGCCTGCTGCTGAGCCGTCAACCCCTCGTCGAGGGCGGCGACGAGCTTGTCGAGCTCTTCGCCCACCGCCGCCGTCGCTTCGGCGATGGCCGCCGTCGTGTCCTCGGCCGTGCCGTGGATGAAGGCCACCATCTGCGCGCCGAAGGACGCCGGATCGACCTGGCCGCCGGCGAGCATTGTCTCCGCCTCGGCGACGGTCGTCTCGATGCGCGCGTCGACCTGCGCGGTGGCGGCGTCGAGCTCGGAGGTGGCCGCCGCGTGCCCCTGGTCGAGCTGCGCCTCTGTCTGCACCCCCGCCTGCTCGAGCTGTGCGACGCTCGCCTCCTCCTGTTGTTCGGTCTGGGCGCCCAGCTCGGCCTCGACGCGGTCGATCTCCGTGGCGCTCTGCGCGGCCTGCTCCTCCAGGGCGCTGTGGGCCGCCGCGACCATCCCGTCGATCTGCTCGGCGAGCTGAGGCTGCAGCTCGACGAGCTTCGCGTCGGCCTCCCGCCCCATCTCGCGGAACGTCTCGGGGGCCGGGCCGGCGGCGTCGGCGATGCCCTCGACCACCTCCTGCTGGCGCCCCGAGATGTCCTTGGCGACCTCCTCGGCCACCGCGCGCGCCGCGTTGCCCTGCTTGCGCCCGCGCTCGTCGGCCCCGTACCCGGCCGCCTTCTGGGCGCCCAGGTCCCGGGCCGCCTGCGCCTGCTGCTGGATGCGCTGGAGCGCCGCGGCCCCAACCTCCTCCGGCTGGCGCTCGGCCTCCGCCGTGCGAGTCGCCACGACCTGGGCCACCGCTTGCTGCTCCTGCCCGACGCGGGCCGTGAGGCTCTGCTTCGCCGCGTCCCCCTTGGTCGTGGCGGCGGCCTTCTGCGCCTCGTAGTGCGCGCTGACGGTCTGCCGGAGCTGCGCGAACTGCTCCGCCTGGGCCTGCCGCTCGGCCTGGAAGCCCGCCCGCGTGTCAGCGATGGCGCCGGCGATGCGCTGCTGGATGGCCATCCTCCGCGCGCTGACGGCGGCACCCAGCTCGGCGTGGGCCGTCGTGACCGCGGCGCTCGTCTGCGCGGAGGCGGCGGCGCGCGCCTGGTGGATGCGCGCGATCTGTTGCTGCGGATCCAGGGAGCCCGCTCCCGGCGGGGGGGCCTTCTTGGCGGGCGTCACGCGCCCTGCGAGGCCCGCGATCGGCGCGAGGCGTGGCCCCGGCGCGGGCGGCGGCTCGGCCATCGTCGGCGCGGGCGGCGGCGCGGCGACGGGCCCGGCGGGCGCCTTGGCCTGCGGCGCCGCCGGAGCCTTGGGTGCCTCTCTAGGTGCGGGCTCAGCGGCCGCGCTCTCGGTCGGGACGTTCGCGTCCGGCGCCTCCGGCGGGGTCGGGGACTCGACGGGCACCTCGGGCGGCGCGTCGGCGCCTTCCTGCTTCTCACGAAGGCTCTGAATATAGGCCTGCTGGGCGTCCCGCGACTGCTGCGCCCGAGGATCGGCCCCCGCGCCGCCCTTCGTGTCGGGTCCCGCGCCCTGCCCGGCTCGGTCCTGGTCCTGGCTCTGCAGCTCGGGCACGTCTGACGTCCAGCGGGGTGGGGTCGCGCAACTATGTCACGAAATCCTCCCCTCGCGCCTTCAGATTTCCGTCACGCGCGGTCCGCGGCCCCGCGGAGAATGGCCACTTCGCGCGTGGCACCTGAGTTGCAAGCCCCCTCGGGTGACGAGCTGAAGGAGGACCGTGATGACTCGATTCATCTCCACGCTGACCGCGCTGTTGGCCATCGCCCCGCTGGGTTGTGACGACGGCGGCGAAGAGACCACCGGCGATCCGCCCGCCATCGAGGAGCTGCGCTCGGACGTCCAGACGTTGAGCCTCGGCTGGGACGAGGTGGAGGGTGACGCGCTCGTCGCCGACCACAGCGCCTTCGCCTTCGATCTCTACGAGGCGTTGCGCGCGGAGGAGGGCAACCTCTTCTACTCGCCCCACAGCATCTCCGTCGCGCTCACGATGACCTGGGGTGGCGCGCGTGGAGAGACCGAATCCCAGATGGCCGAGGTCATGCGCCTGTCCCTCGACCAGGAGCCCTGCCACCGCGCCATCAACGCCCTGGCCGGCGCCCTCGCCGAGGCCCCCCAACTCGCCCCCGACGTCGAGGGAGAGCCCCTCCAACTCGACATCGTCAACAGCATCTTCGGCCGGCCCGACTACAGCTTCGAGGCCGAATACCTCGACCTGCTCGCCCGCTACTACGGCGCGGGCCTGCGCCTGCTCGACTTCGTCGCTGACCCCGAGGCCGCCCGCGCCCACATCAACGCCTGGGTCGCCGACGCCACCCGCGACCGCATCGACGAGCTGCTCCCGCAGGGCAGCATCAACAGCGGCACGGTCCTGGTGCTCGTCAACGCGATCTTCTTCAAGGCCTCCTGGGTCGAGCCCTTCGACGCCGACCGAACGGCCGACGCCGACTTCACGGGCCTCGACGGCGAGACGGTCCAGGTCCCCACGATGGTCGGCGGCGGGCGTCTCCGCGCGGCCTCCACCGACAGCTTCGAGGCGGTGGCCTTGCCCTACGTCGGCGGGAGCGCCGAGATGGTCGTGGTCGCTCCGGCGGCGGGCACCTTCGCCGACTTCGAGGCCCAGCTCGCCCAGCACCTGCCCGACGCCATCGACGCCCTCGACACCCACGAGGTCACGCTCCGCATGCCCAAGTTCGAGCACCGCGGGAAGGTGGGTCTCACGGAGGTGCTCCAACGGATGGGGATGGTCCTCGCCTTCAGCGACGACGCGGACTTCAGCGGCATCAACGGAGTCGGCGGCCTGATGATCACCGACGTGGTCCACGACGCCTTCGTGAAGGTCGACGAGGAGGGGACCGAGGCCGCCGCCGCCACCGCCGTCGTCGTCGGCGAGACCTCCGCTCCCGAGCCCCTCGACGTCACCATCGACCGCCCGTTCATCTTCCTGATTCGCCACACCCGGACGGGGGAGATCCTCTTCCTCGGACGCATCGTCGATCCCCGCTGACCAGCCTCGACCGACTCAGCCTGTCTCAGCGGTCGGGCGCCACGAGCGCGTTGAAGCGCCGCGGGCCTGTCCACTCGTCGTCGCCGAGTTGGACGAAGCCGGGCGCGACCCACTTCGCGCGGTCGGCGAGGCGCCCATCGACCTCGCGACGTATCACGAGGCCCTCCGCCGGCTCGTTGCCGAAGGTGGAGCGGGTGTGCAGCATCTCCAGCGCTTGCTCCGTGCCAAGGACGCCGCGAAACAGTCGGGGGGGGCAATGCAGGGCCACCCGAGCGCAACGCTGGTCGCGCTCGTCGGCCGTCACGAAGTGCCGGCCTCGCCACAGGTCGAGCACGATGAGCAGGTCCGGCAGCGCGTCGTAGTGGATGGCGTGCTCGAGGTAGAGCCACTCCCCGAACAGCACCTCATCGGCTGGCAGAAGGGCGCGCAGCTCGGTCACGTGGCTGGCCGCCCAGGACCTCAGCCGACCAAACTGGCGGGCGCGATCCAGGGTCCCGGATCGTCGTCCGGCACATTCGGGCCATCCGTTCACCATGCGGATCGACACATTGGCGCCGTCGAGCTTCTCTTCGACGATCACCGGCTCCGTCAGGAGCAGGTGCCGCCGCGCCGAGTCGAGCACGCGGTTCGTCTCGTCGTCGCCGCGGAGGATCGGAATCCGCGGGAACGTTGGGGCGCTACCCGGAGTCGAGTGAGGCAAGGTGGAGGTCCTTTGACCACACGTACACGCGGCGACCCGGGTTGCGGTCGCGTTGGCGCTCCCATTCGGCGTAGATGGTGAGGTCGCCCAGCCCCGAGCCTTTGCCCCTCCCGTCAGAGCGCTTCGCCCAGTCGGGGAACTCCAGTAGCCACTCGCGTAGGAGCTCCGGCTCCAGCATTGGCGTCGCGGTGAACGGGGAGGCGCCCGTCAGCGCAAGTTGAACCTGATGGGCGAAGCGCCGTGCCGTTTGGAATCGAAGCCGCCCATCTCCGTTCTGACCGATGTGGTTGCCGGTCTCAAGGATGGTCGCCATTGGCAGTAGGAGCGCCTCGTCACTCTCCAGCTTGCGCTCCAACTCGGCGACCAGCGCGCCCTGGTCGTCGCACATGTAGGGCACGCCGACCAACTCGCAGAAGACGCTCGTATCCACCAGGCAGACCGCGCGCATCAGCCGGGTCCGCGCAGCGCGTCGAGCCATGCGCGCGCGTGCTCCTTCCGGCTCGCGCCGGTAGACAGGCCGTGTAGGTGGTCCTCGAGCGTGCGGTTCGTGGCGACTCGCCCAAGTGTGCCGCGCGCGATCAGTCGCGGATAGTCGTCCACCTCTTCGAGGCGCGAGAGGCGCGTCTCTCCCGTTCGTCGGTCGCGATAGCAGGCCACGACGTTCGGCAGGGCGGCATCGGGTAGGGCGTCGAGTAGCGCGGGGTTGTGGGTCGTGAGCAGGACCTTGAGCTGCCTGCGTGCGGCGACCTCACGAATGCTGTCGACGATGAGCTGCGCCCGGCTCGGATGGACGCCGTTGTCGATCTCCTCGATGACGACGAGCGTGTCCTCGCTCACCGACAGTAGCGCAGCCGCCACCGCCAGCACCCTGAGCGTCCCGTCCGAAAGGAGCGCCGCCTCACAGTCCCGTAACGCACCCCCAAAGGACTCCCGCAGCGCGACCATTACGTCGTTGCGTGGCCCCTCCAGGTATCGGATGTCCTGGATGTCTTGCTCCGGCAACGCCCGCACGAAGGCGAGGACCTCCTCCTTCCGTCCGTCCACCTCCGTCAGCTCGTACAGTACCGAGGAGATGTTCCGCCCGTCGCCGCGCAAGCGTCGGTCGTCGATGTAGCTGTAGCCCCGCATGCGCCGCGGGCTGGGATCCAGGAACATGATGTCTCCGAGGGCGCGCTTGACGCGGCGAGCCTCGGCGGGGATGAGCGCTTGGGAGCGCGGGTGCGCGGCGCCGAATCGGGCCGGCGTCGTGAGCTGAGTGAAGACGGCTTGTTCGTCCACGCACGTGATCCGCGGCTTCCGCCGACCGCGAGCGAAGTTGTTGTACTCCACCGACAGCTCCCGCCCGAACCGGCTCGCGGCGTCAACGACGGAGTACAGAGGCAGCGCCGATCCATGGGCCGGAGCGTCGAGCGTCTCCCCGACGATGCGAACCCGCTCGTCGTCGACCTGCAACGCCACGCTCAGGTCGATCGCGGCGTCCGCCATGTCGGGCCGGCGGAGGTGGCACCGAAACCCCACCGGCGCGCTCGAACGCTCGCGGGTCTTTAGATCCCGCGACGTACCGCGGAGGCCAAGCTGCGCATCGATCTCGCGCTCGAGCTGCGACAGTTGGCCGTTATTCGCCAACCACGAGAGGAGGCGGATCGCCTCCAGGACGTTGCTCTTGCCCGAGGCGTTGGCGCCGATCAGCACGGTCAGGGCGTCCGACAGCGGAAGGCTCGCCTCACGCACGCTCTTGAAGTTCTTGATGGTGAACGACTCGATCACCGCACCGGTCGCGCGATCCGCCGCCTGTCCGAGGCGCTCGACGAGCTCCACCGTAGAGCGCGCCGTGGCGTCCAACCCAACGTCGCGACACAGCCGCTTGAGCCGCCGGTACCCGATACGCTCGAGCGTCTCCCGAAGCGGGCGGCTCAACAGCGCCTCGAGCAACTGTTGCTTCACGCGGCGGTCATCGACGCGCAACTCCGCGGAGTCGACGAGGGCCTTGAGCTCGTCACGGCCGAGCTCACCGAGGATCTGGACAGCCGTGGGCATCCCGGGACGATATCGCCCACCCCCGACGTCGTCGAGCCTCGCGTCCCGGGGAGCCCGGGGGGGCTGCCCGCAACCCATCGTCTTCGTCTGCAACCCTGTTGCGATTCGACGCGCTCCGTCCATAGAGTCCCCCTGCGGTGGGTGGGCAACACTTGCTCCCGGGCCGCCACGGTAGAGGACGAGCCAGAGCAAAACCGCGCGCACCGAGCATGTCGCGCACCAGCACCGCGAGGGCCCCATGACGCAGCACCCGGAACTCACTCTCAGCGCACTCCAGGAGGCCGCCAAGGGCGCCGTCGCCATCCGCGCCGTCTCCACGCTTCAGCCCGCCGCCGGCCAGGGCGCCAAGGTCTTCCCTCCCACCTACGCCCAGAAGGACAGGGGCGACACGGGGCGATACGGCGAGGCGCGCTATGCGACCGAGCGACGGCGTATCGACGGCGCAGAGGTCGACTGCGTCCTGCTCGACAGCGTCGCCAGCCAGGCGAACCGCATGGAGGAAGCCCTCCTGGCCCAGTGGTCGTCGGGCGCCGTTGATTTCCCCGTCGTCCGGGTCGACTTCAGCGACGCAGATCTCGCCGAGCCGGTCGGGACCATCACGACCCTCGACGCCCCGCACCGCATCTTCGACGCCATCTTCCGCGACAGCGTCGACGCCGAGGCGCGGCTCTTCCGGCAGACTGAGCCCGGCCGCGCGGTCACGTCCGCCTCCTCCCGGGACGCCAGCGCGCTGTTCACCTACTGCCCCACCGCGCTCATCTTCGGCGCCTGGGACTCCACCGGCCCCAAGGGCGGCCTCGGCACCAAGTTCCCCCGGGCCATCTCGAGCGAGATCGTCGCCATCAACGCCGTCGCCGGCACCCGGGTCGCCAGCCGCATCGACCCCCTCCAGATCACCAAGGTCACCGGCGTCGTCTACAAGCAGGGCGACGGCCAGGAATGGACCCACGAAGCGCCCAAGAAGGGCAAGGCCAAGGCCGTCGCGCCCTCCGAAGTCAATCACGGCAACGTGGCCCCCACCCGGGATCGGGAGAACGGCGGCGTCACCTTCGATCACGCGCGCCAGACCACCGTGGTCTCCCTCGCAGCCATCCGGCGCCTGCGCTTCGGTGGCGCCAGCGAGTCCGAGGTGGGTCCCGGCCGGCAGATCGCCGCCCACACCGCCCTCGCGGCGCTCGCAGTCGCCGCGATCACCCACGCCCGCGCCGCGGGCCATGATCTCCGCTCCGGCACCCTCCTCATCGCCGACGGCCCGCTCACCCTCGAGCTCCTCGACGGCGATGGGAGCGCGAGATCCTTCAAGGTCACGCCATCGGCCGCGAACGCCCTCGTGAAGCAAGCCGCCTTCGAGGCCCGCCGCTTCGGCCTCGGCTGGGAGCGCGAGCCCATCGAGACCCTGCGCCCCGCCCCCAAGCTCGTGCACCTGCTCCGGGTGAGCCAGGCCCAGCAGCTCGCCCTCCCGGTCGACGACGCCTGATGCTCGCCCTGCACCTCGAGCTGCTGACGGATCGCTACGCTGCGAGCCGCTACAACGACCGGGATCGGGCGGAGTGGCCGCCGCACCCCGCGCGCGTCTACTCCGCCCTCGTCGACGCGCTCCACGCGGCCCCGGGGCCCACCGAGTCCGAGCGTGGGGCCCTCGACGACCTCGCCGCCCTCGGCGCCCCCGAGATCCTCGCCTCCGAGGCCTACGACCGACGGGTCATGCAGCACTTCGTGCCCGTCAACGACGCCAACCAGGTATCCACGTCCACCAGCGACGCGCGCTTCGAGACCCTCCGCGCGAAGTGCGCGAAGGCCCGCGCGGCCCTCGTGAAGGCCGACGCCGCCGCCGAGGCGCCCAGGGCCAAGGAGCGCGCCTTCAAGGCCCGCGAGAAGGCCCGGGCGCGGCTGAAGAAGGCCGAAGACGTGCTCCACAACAAGATCATCGAGGCGGCATCCGCGGCCTCACCGGGCGGGAGCGCCAAGGAAGCCCCCGCGATCCTGCCCTGGGCGCGCGGCAAGCAGCCCCGCACCTTCCCCGCCGCGATCCCCCACCACCGCACCGTCACCTTCTTCTGGCCCGCCGCCACCGCGGCGCTTCCAATCGCCCCCCTCGAGGCCGTCGCAGCGCGGATCGCCTACGTGGGCCACTCCTCCTCGATGGTGCGGCTGTGGTCCGAGGCCGGCTTCCGCCTCGCCGACGACGATCCGAGGGACAGATGGGTGCCCACCGAGTTGGGGACGCGGGTCTTCCGGGTCCCGGCCCCGGGCCAGCGCCAAGCCCTCGAAGCCGCCCACGAGCGGCATCGTGGCGTCCACCCCGGCCGCGTTCTCCCCTGCGCCACCGCCCGCTACGGCCTCAGCGGAGCCGGATCCGAGCTCGGCACGACCCGGCGCACCGCCGGGCGTTGGATCACCTACCGTATGGTCGATGGCATCCAGGTCCCCGCCCACGCGGTCGCGCGCCTCGCCGAGGTGCTCCGTCACGCCGTCATCGCCCACGCCGAGGAGCCCGTCCCGCCTCTCATCTCGGGCCACACCGGCCACAGCGCCAGCCCGGTGCAGTCCGAGCACCTCGCCACCCTCCCGCTCCCCTTCGCGGTGCACCCCCACGCGGACGGCGTCGTCCGTGGGTTCGCGTTCAGCCTGCCAGCCGGCGTCCCCCGGGAGGTCGACCGCGCTCTCCTCGGGGCCTTGGCGACCTGGGAGTCTGACTCGCGGGCCAAGGCGCCGGGACTCGATCCGCGCCAGGTTCTCATCCACACCCCCGGCGGCCAACGCTCCATCGCCGAGCGCATCATCGATGACGAGGACGCCGCCTGGACGCTACGGCATCGCCGCTGGGCCCGACCCTCGAGGCGTTTTGGCACCGTCACGCCCATCGCCCTCGACGGCGCCTGCGACCCCTTCAACCACCCCAGAGGCGGCCTCCGACGAAAGGCCGTAAAGACGGCCACCAAGCTCATCCGGGGGGCCGTCGCCCGCGAGATTCAGCCTCCGGTCGGCGTCGAGTTGGACCCCGCCGACATCGGGATCGAGTTGGTCTTCGACGCCCCCGTCCGAGGCGCCGCGGTCCTTCGCCGCGTACCCCGATTCCAGAGGTCCGGCCACCGGCACCCGAGGCGCCTCGTCCATGTCGTGCTGACGTTGCCCTTTCCGGTCCGCGGCCCGCTCATCCTCGGCTCGGGCCGGTACTTCGGCCTCGGGCTCTGCGCGCCCCTCACCGATGCGAGCGCTCCATGACCCCCATGCCCGCCTTCGACTCCTTCTTCAGCGCGCTGTGGGGCCACCCCCCCTATCCCTGGCAGCGGCGGCTCGCCGCGCTGGTCATCGAGTCCGGTTGGCCCCGGAGCATCGGCGTACCCACCGGCGCGGGGAAGACCGCGGCCCTCGACATCGCCGTGTTCGCCCTCGCCGCGGAGGCCCACCGTCCGCCCACGGAGTTGAGCCAGCCCCGGCGCATCGTGCTGGTCGTCGACCGTCGCACCGTGGTGGACCAGGCATTCGAGCGCGCGGCGGCCATCCGAGACGCTCTCCTGGCCGCCACAGATGGGCCGCTCCGCGTCGTCGCCGACCGTCTCCGGGGGGTGATGGGCCACGCTGCCTCCGCCGAGACCCCCCTCGCCCTCGCCCTCCTCCGTGGAGGTCTCCCCCGCGACGACGGCTGGGTGCGCCGCCCGGACCAACCGCTCATCGCCATCTCCACCGTCGATCAGGTCGGCGCCCGCCTGCTCTTCCGCGGCTACGGCGTCCGCTCGACGATGCAATCCGTCCACGCCGGACTGCTCGGTGCCGACACCCTCTTCCTCCTCGACGAGGTCCACCTCGCCCGCCCCTTCGAGGAGACCCTCAGCGCCATCGAGGGCCGCTATCGCGCCTGGGCCGAGGTCCCTTTGCCCAGGCGCGGCGCCGTCGTGCGCCTCTCTGCCACCCAGTCGTCCACCGATGGCGCGCCGCCCTTCGACCTCGACGACGCGGACCGCGCCCACCCGCACCTGAGCGAGCGCCTGCGCGGCGGCAAGCGCGTCCGGCGGGTGTCCGTGGCGAGTCTCACCCACAGCGGTAGGCCCGCGAGGCCCGCCAAGAACTTCCAAAAGGCCATCGAGCGCACCACCAGCGAGTTGCTCGAGGCGGGCCGCCGCTGTGTCGGCGTCGTCCTCAACCGCGTGGACAGCGCCCGCGCCGCCAGCGAAGCGCTGCGCGCCAGCGGTCGCTGTGACGTGGTGCTCCTGACGGGCCGAATGCGCCCCTGCGACCGGGAGGCCCACGTTCGGGAGGTCGTGCGGCGCGCCGGCCCCGACCGAAAAAGCGAGGTCAACGACGCGCGTCCCTTCGTCTGCGTCGCCACCCAGTGCATCGAGGCCGGCGCGGATCTGGACTTCGACGGTCTGGTCACCGAGCTCGCCAGCGTGGACGCCCTCGTCCAGCGCTTCGGCCGCGTCAACCGCACCGGCCGGCGTGAGGGGGCCGAGATCCGCGTCCTGTGCCCCAAGCTCAAGGGGGAGGACCCGATCTACGGCGCGGCGCTGGAGTACACCGATGCGTGGCTCTCCGGTCTCGAAGACGCCGAGTCGGGCTGGGACGCCGCGACATCGAAGCTGTCCGAGCGTCTCCAGAGCGCACCCGACGCCGCTTGGCCTCCTCACAAGACCGCCGCGGTCTTGATCCCGCCCCACCTGGATCTGCTCGCCCAGACGGGCCCTTGCCCCGAGCCGGACCCGGATCCCGCCCACTATCTGCACGGCCTCGAGCCCGTCGGGCGACAGGTCCGGATCGTCTGGCGCGCGGACATCTCCACAGACGCTCAGGAGGCCGCCGCCGAGCGCCTCGACGCCCTCCCGCCGGCCACCTTCGAGGCGCTCTCGCTCCCAATGCGCGCCGCGCGACAGTGGCTCGCCGACGCCCCCGTCGAGTCCTTCGGAGATGCCGGCGCCGCGCCCGAGAGCTCCACGCGCGAGCGTAGCCACACCGAGGCCGTCGGCTTCATGCGTGGCAAGGACGCCTGGATCCCCGCCACCGTCCGGGATCTGCGCCCCGAAGCGGTGATCGTGGTGCCCGCCGGCCGCGGCGGCCTCGCCCACGGCAACTTCGACCCCTCAGCGAGCGAGGCGGTCCGGGACCACGGTGACATCGCGGCCACCCTCCGCTCCGGTAGGCCCACGTTGCGGCTCGACCCCCGCACGCTGCCGCCATTGGACGCCGCGTACGCGCTCCCGAGGCCGCCCGCCGACGACGACGGCAAGCGAACGCCTCGACAGGCTCGCGACGAGGCCCTCGCCTGGCTGCGGGGGTGCACCGGGGCCGAGTCCCCGATCCTCGCGAGGCTCCACCGTTCGGCGATGGAGCCAGGCGGCCGGGGTCGCCTCGCGTTCACGGCGGTGGATGGGGCGTGGGTCGTCACCGGTCCGCGCCTCCCTCGGGAGGCGTTGTTGGGAATCACCCGCGAGCGTGGCGATCCCAATGACACCGCGTTGTCGGCGGACGCCCACTCATCGGCCATCGGCGCCGCCGTCTCCCTCGAGGACCATCTGCGAGGCGTCGAGGCCTGGGCCCGAAGCCTCGCGGAGCGCTGTGGGCTCCCCGACCCGATCGTCGATGACATCGCCCTCGCGGGCCGCTGGCACGATCTCGGCAAGGCGGATCCGCGCTTCCAGGTCTTGCTCCATGGCGGAGACGAGATCGCGGCGGCTGGCGGCGAGCTCCTCGCCAAGTCCGGGATGCACCCAGGCGACAAGCGGGCTCGGGAGCGTGCTCGACACAGGGCGCGCGTCCCCGAGGGGTTCCGCCACGAGATGGCCAGCGTCCAGCTGCTCCAATCCAGCCCCACCGGCATCGCCATCCTCGGCGACGCCAGCGATCCGGACCTCGTGCTGCACCTCATCGCGAGCCACCACGGACATGCTCGGCCCTTCGCGCCCCCCGAGGATCACCGGGACCATCCTTCTGATCTCCGCGTCGAGGCCAGCCTTGGCCCGCATCACTTCGAGGCCAGCGCCGATCACCGCATGGATGCCGCAGGCTCCGGCGTAGCCGAGCGATACTTCCGGGTCCAGCGCCGATATGGCTGGTGGGGTCTCGCGTGGCTCGAGGCCATCCTGCGCCTGGCGGATCACCGGCGCAGCGAGGCGGAATCCCAAGACGCCGGAGGCGCCGCTCCATGAGCACAACCAACCCCGACACGGCCCTCGGCCACCCGCTCTTGCTCACCGGCCTCGAGGCCCAGAACCCGCTGGCCTGGCTCGCGGCCATCGGCGCGCTCAATGCCTTGGACACGGGGCCCGCTGCCGACCCCAGCCGTCTGCGAGCCCGGCTCTCCTGGCGCTTCGACGGCGTCTGGCGGCCTTGCCTGCACACCGACACCGCCGACATAGACACCATCGTCGCCCGGTTGGACGCGGATCGCGTCGGTTGCATCGACGAGCCCGCCCTCCGCTTCCGGCATCGCAAGGGGAAGAAGGACGCCGTCCCCGAGATCAGGCCCGCCCCCGGCGAGCTGCGAGAGATCCTGCTCCACTGGATCGATCGGGCCACCCCAGAGGACACCCGCACCTTGAGGTGGTTCACCGGGTTCATCTCCGAGGGCGCCACCGACGGCGGCGGTCTGCAGGGAAAGCCAACGGCCCTCGACTTCACGGCCGGTCAACAGGCCTTCCTCAAGGCCGCCTGTGATTTGGTCGATGGCTGCACCCCCGACGATCTGCGCGTCGCGTTGATCGGCCCCTGGACCTATGAGGGCAAGCGTCTGACCATGGGTTGGGACAACACCAAGACCAGCGACTACGCCCTGCGTGCCCGCAACCCGTCGGTGGCGAAGGTGCGCGGCGGCAATCCCGGCGCCGACTGGCTCGCCCTCCGGGGCCTCGGTCTGCTCCCCACGGTCGCGCGGGGTGGCAACCAACACACCCCCGGCGTCCAAGGCCGGTGGAAGAGTGGGCGATTCGCCTGGCCGGTATGGACCAGCCCCGCCGACCGCGAAGTCGCCCAGGCCCTCATCATGACCCGCGACCTCCGCGGTCTCTCCGCTCAGCACCGGGCCCGGCGCGGCATCGCGGAGGTCTTCGAGAGCCGTATCCTGCGCACCGACCAGGGCGGTTACGGCAGCATGACCCCCGCCGGCCCCGTCTGAAGGCGAGAGGAGCGCGGCAGACGGTCACGCGACGCCTCAATACAGGCGGACCGTGCCGTCCCCAGCTTCACCACATGTCGCCGCAGCTCGGTAGGCTCCCTCGGATTCGTGAGCTCGAGCGCACGACGAACGTTCCGATGCGTTCCTCATGCCGAGGAGGAGGCGTCGAGGCCCGGCAGTGCGCCCTCGCCACTCGAGTCCCATCCTCCGGCGTCCCACTGCCTCCGTCCGGCGTGCATTCGTCCCATCGTGTTCGTGGGAGACCGCGGCCGGGTCCCAGAATGCGCCGACGCCCGCCACGAACGTCGCCAGCCGGGGACTGTGTTCAGCCACAGCCCAGCCAGGGACTCGCCCCGGGGCGAGTTGGCCATCCACGCGCAGCATCTTCTCCCTCCCACCATCGATTTCGCTTGACAGACCTTTCCGACCAGCGCCCAAGCGTGTCGCACGCCTGGCAGAAGACGGCCGCATGGCAGGGGCGCCGCCGAGGCGTGCGGCCCGAACCGAGGGCGGCGACGCAGGCGCGTCGTTTTCAAGCCCTTTCGGCGCCCACCGGGCAAGCACGGAGGCCCCAGAACCGGTGGTATGATTCGGCTTCCTTGGAGCGCAGGAGGGCGACTCGATGTTTGATGAAGCAAGGCGGCTCGATGACCCGACGCTACTAATCCGAGTGGCCGAGGTCCAGGCGCGGTGTCATTGGACGCTCGGTGAGCTGCTCGTGTTCCTCGGCGAGGTGGACTCCCGGCGGCTGTACGCACGTGAGGCGTTCTCGTCGATGCACGCGTACTGTGTGCGGGCGCTGGGGATGAGCGAGGGGTCGGCCTACAAGCGGATCACGGCGGCGCGAGCCGGGCGCAAGTTCCCGGCGGTCGTGGAGGCGGTGCGCGACGGTCGGTTGCACCTGAGCGGAGTGTTGGTGCTCGCGCCGCGCCTCACAGTGGAGAACTGCGGCGAGTTGTTGGCGGAGGCAGAGGGGAAGAGCAAGCGCGAAGTGGAGGAGATGGTGGCGCGTCGGTTTCCGAAGCCGGATGTGGCGACCACGGTCAGGAAGCTCCCGGTGGCAGCCGCGCGTCCCCAAGGCCACGCCGATGAGTCAGGGCTGGTAGCCGCGCCCAACGCAGGCCAGGAGCGGTCGGCCCGTCCCGGCGCCGGGGCGGTCTCGGCCACCGTCGCGATGCCCAGCCCCGCCACGCCCCCCCGGCCCGCGACGACGTCCAAGCCGGACCCGAATCCGCAGCCGTTGTCCGCGGGCCGCTACAAGGTCACGTTCACGGCCTCGAAGGCGGTGGTCGACAAGTTGGAACAGGCCAAGGCGTTGATGAGCCACGCGAACCCAGGCGCCGACATGGCGACGGTCGTGGAGCGCGCGCTCGATGTGCTCAACCAGCAACTGACGAAGCGGCGCTTCGGCGCGGCGGCGGTGGCCAACGAGCCGGAGCCCGTCGACGTGGAGCGCGCGGATGAGCTCGCCCCGGAGCGAGTCCCACCCGACCCGGACCGCGCTTCGAGCAAGGCCGGTGAGCTCACCCCGCAGCGAGTCGAACCAGACCCGGAACGTACGCCGAACAAGGCGGCTGAGCGCTCGCGGCACATCCCCGCGGCAGTTCGGGCCCTCGTGTTCCGGCGAGACGGCGGCTCTTGCAGCTACGTGGGGCCGGGAGGGCGCCGCTGCGGGGCCCACCGCTTCCTCGAGCTGCACCACGTCCGGCCATTCGCGCTAGGTGGCGAGCACACAGAGGACGGGCTGACGCTGCGATGCCGCGCCCACAATGCACTGGCAGCACACGACGACTTCGGTCGGGAGCACATGCGACGTAGTATCGAGCGGCGGCGGGGCGCCCAGCCGGACGACTCGCCCGGCGGTCACCAGCCATGAGTCTTCAATGAGGCCCGGCTCTATCGCCGGGGGGGGGGAACCTCGACACCGACGAG
>CAYOBQ010000098.1:0-33042 GCA_964402225.1 uncultured Nannocystaceae bacterium
GGCCGGCGGGCACGCACATCACTTGGTCGCTTGGTCTGCCGCACCGTCCTAGGAGACAGAAGCGCATGGGGGACTCCTCGCTTTTCTCGGCGGAGATTGCAGCCGGCGTGCCACGACTCGCCCCCATGGATCGGCGCCCCTCGGGGACGTCACGGCCAACCGCCGTCCACAGGGGGGATGTGAACCGAGCTGTAGAACGTGTTCTACTCAGGCGTGCGTGACTGGGACGATGAGGCGGACGTCGTGGTGGTTGGCTTCGGCGGGGCCGGCGCCTGCGCGGCGCTCGCGGCGCGCGGCGTCGGGGCCGACGTGCTGGTCGTGGATCGCTTCACCGGCGGCGGCGCCACCGCGATCAGCGGCGGCGTGGTCTATGCGGGTGGGGGGACCCACATCCAGGAGGCCGCCGGCGTGGTCGACGACGTGGACGCGATGTACGCCTACCTCTCCCTCGAGGTGGGGGACGCCGTCGCGCCCGCCACGCTGCGGCGATTCTGCGAGCACAGCCGCGAGAACCTCCGCTGGCTGGAGCTCCACGGCGTGCCCTTCGAGGGTAGCCTCTGCCCGGTCAAGACCTCCTACCCGAGCGATCGCTACTTCCTCTACCTCTCGGGCAACGAGGCGTTGACGCCCTACCGGGAGGCGGCGCGACCCGCGGCCCGCGGTCACCGCGCCGTCGGGTCGGGGTTGCCGGGGGCCAACTTCTACGCCCCGCTGCGGGCCTCGACGCTGGCGGCCGGGGCGCGCCTCGCTTGTTACAGCCGCGCGACGGAGCTGGTCTGCGAGGGTGGGCGCGTGACGGGGGTCGTGGTGCAGCGTATCGACGGCGCCGCCGCGCGCCTCCGCCACCGGTTGCTGGCGCGGGCGGCGACGAAGACGAACCCCTACCATCCTCGGACCGCGCGCGGGATGCGGCGCCGGATCGTGGCCATCGAGGAGCGCTATGGGCGACCGGTGCGGATCCGCGCTCGGCACGGCGTCGTCCTGGCCACGGGCGGCTTCATCTACGACCGAGACCGCGTCGCCTCGCTGGCGCCCGGCTACCGGCCGGGCTTTCCCCTCGGGACCACGAGTGACGACGGTGGCGGCATCCGGCTGGGCGAGCGCGCCGGCGCCGCCACCGCGCGCATGGATCGCGTCTCGGCCTGGCGGTTCATCAACCCGCCCGAGGCCTTCACGCGCGGGGTGATCGTCGACGCGTCGGGGCGGCGCTATGTCAACGAGCAGCTCTATGGCGCGGCCATCGGCCAGGCGATGGTCGAGCGCGGGGGGGGCGCCGCTTTACTGGTCATCGATCACGCGCTCTGGCGGGCGGCGAGACGACAGATCGGGGGTGGCCAAACGCACTGGTTCCAGACGGCCCCCACCTTGCTCAACCTGTACGTCAACGCGCGCAAGGCGGCCTCCATCGCCGCCTTGGGGGCGCGCTGCGGGATCCCGCGTCTCCGGGACACAGTCGCGGCGTACAACGAGCAAGGGACCGACCCCTTCGGGAAGTCCACCCACGCCCGGCTCGAGACGCCGCCCTTCTACGCGATCGACTGCGGCATCGCTTCGAGACGCTTCCCCTGCCCCACGCTGACCCTCGGTGGGCTCGTCCTAGACGAGGAAAGTGGCGCCGTGCGCCGGCCGGACGGGACCTCGATCCCGGGCCTCTTCGCCGCCGGCCGCGCGGCGGTCGGCGTCTGCTCACATCAATACGTCAGCGGGCTCTCGATCGCCGATTGTGTCTTCTCCGGCCGCCGCGCCGGAAACCACGCCGCGGGCTGCCCGCCAGCGGCTCGACCGTAGGAGAGCACGATGCCCATGCCCGCCGACATCGGCGTCATCGACCTGATGCTCAATATCCCCGGCGACGACAACTCGCGGTGGTACGAGTTCATGCGACCCCTCTTCCTCGACGAGGACAGCCGGCGGCACTTCGAGATGCCCGTCCAGTACATGTTCAAGGACATCCCCGTCACCGGTGAGCAGGACGACTACATCGCCTACACCCTCGCCCAGATGGACGCCCACGGAGTCGAGCAGGCGATGCTCGGGCTCGGCGACGTTCAGGGCCACAACGCCGTCGCGCTGAGCCGCCACCCCGACCGCTTCTTCGCCAGCTACGAGGCCAATCCCAACCGGGGTATGGAGACCGTGCGCGAGATCCAGCGCTTGCACGACGAGGGGGCCATCCGCTGCGTCACCGGCTTCCCGTCGGGCCTGTGCCCGCAGGTCCCCATCGACGACCGCCGCTGGTACCCGGTCTACGCGAAGTGCGTCGAGCTCGACCTGCCCATCGCCATGTGCTGCGGCGTCCCGGGGCCGCGCCTGCCGATGTCTCCCCAGAAGGTGGAGCGCATCGATCCGGTGTGCTGGTTCTTCCCGGAGCTGAAGTTCGTCATGCGCCATGGCGCGGAGCCGTGGACCGAGCTCGCAGTCAAGCTGATGCTCAAGTACCCGAACCTCCACTACATGACGTCCGCCTTCGCGCCCAAGTACTACCCGAAGGCGATCATCGACTACGCCAACACGCGCGGCGCGGACCGCATCCTCTACGCCGGCTACTTCCCGATGGGGCTGTCGTTGGACCGGATCTTCCGGGAGCTCCGAGACGTCCCCTTTCGGGACCCTGTGTGGCCCAAGTTCCTGCGAGGCAACGCGCGGCGCCTCTTCCACCTCGGTTGACCCCGCGCGATGCGGCGGCGACCATGCCCCGTGGACTTCGTCGACCCGCGGGGCATCTCGGATTTCCGCCACCTCCGTGAGCGCGGCGCCACCTACGTCGACAAGACCGACTTCATCTCGCGGGTGCTACGCCTGGGCGGGCAGGTCAAGCTCCTGCCTCGCCCGAGGCGCTTCGGCAAGACGCTGAACCTGAGCGCGCTGCGCGCCTTCGTGGAGCAGAGCCCCGTCGACGCGACCGAGCTCTTCGAGGGTCTCGCGGTGTGGGAGGACGCCGGCGCGCGGGCTCACTTCCAGCGCTACCCGGTGGTCCACCTCACGTTCAAGGACACCAGACACGACGCATGGCCAGACTGCCTGGAGGCGATCGCGCTCGTCGTCGCGCGGGCATTTGACGCCCACGCCGAAGCGCTGGCGACTCTGTCGGGCGGCGCGGCGGAGCAAGCGGACGCCGTCCGTCGGGGCCACGCCTCCCCCGCGGCGTTGGCGGACAGCCTCCGCGCCCTCGTGGCGACGCTCCATGCGCACCACGGGGAGCGGGTCTTCGTGCTCATCGACGAGTACGACGCGCCCATCCACGCGGGCTATGTCCACGGCTACTACGACCGGGTCATCGGCTTCTTCCGAAACTTCCTCTCCGGGGGATTCAAGGACAACCCGCACCTGGAGCAGGGCGTGATCACCGGGATCCTCCGCGTCGCCAAGGAGAGCGTCTTCAGCGGCCTGAACAACCTCGCCGTCTACTCGCTGCTGCAGCCGGAGTTCGCGCCGTGCTTCGGCTTCACCGAGCCGGAGGTGAAGCGGATCGCCGTGCTGTCAGGGTCGACGGCCCACCTCGAGACGATCCGCCGCTGGTACGACGGCTACCAGGTCGCCGGGCAGACGCTCTACAACCCGTGGTCGGTCCTCTCCTTTTGTTCGAGCGAGGCGAAGCGCCCGGTGCCCTATTGGGCGCAGACTAGCGCCAACGAGCTGTTGCGGGACCTCGTCGTCGGCGGTGGCCTGGGGGATCCCGGCGACCTGCAGACGTTGCTGGAAGGAGGATCGGTCCGTCGCCGCGTCCTGGAGAACCTCGTCTTTCGAGACCTCCCGCGGGACTCGGCGGCGGTGTGGAGTCTGCTCTTCTTCTCCGGCTATCTCACCGCCGAGAGCGTCGAGATTGACGGCCACTACGACGCGACGCTGCGAATCCCCAATCGAGAGGTGCGGGCGATCTTCCAGGACGTTCTTCTGGGTTGGATGCAGCAGGGGCTCGGGGGGACCAGCGCGGTGGAGGCCCTGGGCCGTGCGCTCCTGGAGGGGGATACTCGATCCTTCGAGGGTCTGCTGGGCGCGCTGCTACGGGACGTGATGTCATTCCACGACTTTGGACGCGAGCCGCGCGAGCGCGTCTACCACGCGTTCCTGGCGGGGCTGTTGCTGCACCTCCAGCCCGACTGGCAGGTCCGCTCCAACCGGGAGTCGGGGTTCGGCAGGGTCGATGTCCTGGTGGCGCCGAAGACGCCGGGCAAGCCGGGGGTCGTGATGGAGCTGAAGGTCCTGCGCGAAGGGGAGACGGTCGAGGCGAGCCTGGACGCCGCTGTGAGGCAGCTCGCCGACCGGGGCTACGCGGCGGAGCTCGTCGCCCGCGGCGCCGATCCGGTCATGGAGCTTGCGGTCGTCTTCGACGGCAAGCGCGTCCACGTCCGCGCCTGACGCCCCTACGGGCAGCCGGCGCCGGGCATGTAGCCGACCTCGTGGCAGGGCACGTTGATCATGATGAACTCTCGGAGGAGCTCCATCTCGGCCAGCAGCGTCTCCCCGTCGAGGTAGGGGAACGCCGTCGCGAGCGCCCACCGCTCGAAGATCGCGATGTCGTCGGCGGTGATGGTGTGGTCGCCGGACGACGGATAGGGGATGCGCAGGCGGGGGGTCGTGATGCCATTGCGAGCGTCCGTCACGGGGATGCCGTTGGCCTCGAGGAGCCCCTCGTAGTAGGCCGGACCGGCGGCTGGGAACCGGTGGCGGAGGAGGGCGAAGGCCCCCGTCACGTGGGGGGCGGCCATCGAGGTGCCGGTCATCGGCACCGGGATCAGCCCGCCGGGCGCCCAGGAGAAGATCGAGGTCCCCGGGGCGAGCAGGTCGATGCCCTCGACGCTGTTGGAGCTCGAGTTCACCACATCCTGCTTGGTGGTGTTGCCCACGCTGACGACCCCGGGCCGGCAGGACGGAGACTCGATGCCGTCCGTCAGATCGTCGTTGCCGGTGCTGGCGATCACGCCGATGTTCGCGTCGAGGGCGCGCTGGACCGCCGCGCTCCACATCTGTGAGCCGTCGCAGCCGTCCTGGAAGTCGCCGCTGCCGAGGCTCAGGTTGATCGCGGCGACATCTCGCGTCGCGGCCTGGCCGATGACGAAGTCGATCCCCGCGATGATGTCGGAGTTGGAGGCGCGGAGGCAGGGGGTGGGCCTGGCGACGCCGTTGTCGTAGGTCCCGCAGTTGTCGTTCTCCCAGTGGAAGACCGTGACCGCGATGATGTCCGCCGATGGGGCGACGCCGCGCGTGAGGCCGTCGTCGCCGGCGGCGATCCCGGCGACGTGGGTGCCGTGGGCGCAGGCGGGGCTGGCGCAGGGCGCGGCGCTGCCCGACCCGGAGTCGCTGTCGGCGCCGTTCGGGCAGTAGCCGGTGGTCGTCGCGCCGGAGGTCGAGAAGCACGCCTCGGCGACGACCCTGCCTCCGAAGGCCGGGTGGGTCGCGTCCACGCCGGTGTCGAGGATCGCGACAGCGACCCCGGCTCCGCCCTGGTAGGACGAGTGGGTCCGCGCGGCCGAGGCGCGGACGAGGGGGACGCTCTCGCCCAAGTGGGGCCGATGGTCGCGGTCCTCCTCGACGGCCAGCACGCCGCGGTACGCCCGCAGGCGTCGGAGATCTGCCCGATCGACCTCGACGGCCAGCAGCGGCAGGTTGCGGTAGCGGTGGCGGATGGCCTTCCGACCGAGGTCCCTCTCGAGCTTGGCGCCGATCTCGCGCGCCTGCCCCTCCTCGAGGGACAACAGGACGCGGACCTTCGAGTCCTTCTCGGGGCGGTCTCGCTTACCGGCCAGCGCGGGCGAGGCGCACAGCAGGGTCGACAGGAGGGCGATGGCGATCTTCATGTCCGAGGTTCCTTTCGGTGGTGCGCGCCACCAGATTGCAGCGCCCGTGCCACCGCTCCGGCCGCGACGCCCCGTCGCAGGAGACCCTCGGAAGCCACACATCCATGGCGACAGGCCGCCATAGGCCGTTGACCGGGCCGAACCTGCCCTTCAAGGTCGGATGACTGACGTCAAGTTGGAGTCGACCCTTGCGCATCTTCATCGCCGCCCTCCTCCTCGCCGCCCCCGCTACCGCCGAGACCCCGGAAGAGAAGGGGCTGCGCATCACCCGGGAGGTCGACGCGAAGTCGAGCGGCTACAAGGGCAGCTCCGGATCGATGGAGATGGTGCTCACCAACGCCCACGGCGACTCCGTCAGCCGCAAGATGCGCGTCGTGGGCACCGAGGTTGAAGGGGACGGTGATCGCTCGCTGATGGTCTTCGAGTGGCCGGCGGACGTGAAGGGCACCAAGATGCTCACCTGGACGCACAAGAAGGGCGCCGACGACCAGTGGCTCTTCCTGGCGTCGTTGAAGCGCGTCAAGCGCATCAGCGCGCGCTCTCGCACCGGCTCCTTCATGGGCAGCGAGTTCGCCTACGAGGACCTCGGCTCCCAGGAGGTCGAGAAGTACACCTACAAGTGGCTGCGTGACGAGGAGTCAGAGGGTCGCAAGCTGTGGGTCGTCGAGCGCGTCCCCGTCGACAAGAGCGGCTATAGCCGACAGGTCTCGTGGATCGACCGGGAGTACAGCGGCGCCGTCAAGATCGACTTCTACGACCGGAAGGGCGAGCTGCTCAAGACGATGACGCTGAGCGACTACAAGTTGCTCGACCGCTGGTGGCGCGTCCACCGCATCGAGGTGGTCAACCACCAGACTCGGAAGACCTCCTCGCTGAAGTGGACCGCACAGAAGCTCGGCCTCACCCACGACGAGGACGCCTTCGACTCCGAGTCACTGGCCGACGATTGAGGCCACTACTGCTGCTCCTACCGGCCCTCGCCGCGGCGGGGGTCGACAGCCAGGGATCCGTCGGCCTCGAGGGGCGGGCCTTCTACCCGGACGACGACGACGCCACCGAGGACCTGGGCGCGATGCTCGTCGGGCGTCTGGAGTGGAAGGGCAAGCACAAGCCCTTCCGCGAGCGGCTGCGGGTGGTGGGCCGCGCCGCCGCCATCGACGCCGATCGCTCGCAGCTCATCGTCGAGGAGGCGTGGGCGTCCTTCCGATCGAAGTACGTCCGCATCCACGCCGGCGTGCAGATGCTCAACTGGACGGCCACGGAGGCGTTTCACCCCGCCGACGTCGTCAACAGCCGCAACTTCGACGGCAACCTGGAGAACCCCGACAAGATCGGCGAGCCGATGGTCTCCGTCGACCTTCGCCTCGGGCACACGCACCTCACGGCCTACTACCTGCCCGTCCGCATGTCGCCGATTCTCCCCGGCGCCGCCTCGCGGCTGAGCTTCGGCGGTGAGCCAGGTGATGCGCTGTGGGTTGGCCGGGACGGCGCCCTGGACGACGGCCACTTCGAGCACCAATGGGCGGCCCGCCTCTCGACCACCTTCGCCGGGGCGGATCTCGCGCTGCACGCCATCCAGCACAACGACCGGAGCCAACCGGCCATCGCCATCGCCCCGCCGTCGCAGAGCCCGCGTCCCGTCTACCACTTCGTCACGCAGCTCGGGCTGACGTACGCCCAGGCGGTCTCCGACTTCGTGCTCAAGCTGGAGGCCGCCCACCGGCGGTTCGACGAGATCGACGACCCCGGCGACTATCTCGTGGTGGCCGGCGCCGACGTCCCCGACCACACGCTCGTCGCGGTGGGCGTCGAGTACGGCTGGAGCTACGACAGGGCCGGCCAGGCGACGGTGCTGCTCGAGGCCCAGGGCGTGGTCGACGTCACCGACACAGACGAGCGCCGCGGCCTCCACCCCTTCCAACGGGACGTGCTCGTCGGCTACCGGCAGGACCTCGACGACATCGCCGGCACCAACCTCACGGTCGGCGCCATCATCGACCTCGAAGGCGACGGCGTGCTCGGCACGGCCACCTTCGGCCGGCGCATCGGCGACACCTGGAGCCTCGCCGTCAACCTCCGGCTCACCGTCGCCGAGGACGGCCCCTTCGAGGCCTTCGATGGCGACCACTTCGGCCAACTCACGCTCACCCGCCACTTCTGAGGAGAACGCATCGTGGGGGACCGATTCGTCTCGTTCGTCGTTGACCGTCCGTGGATCTCGCTCCTGCTCGGCGTGCTGCTCTTCGGAGCGCTCGGCCCCGGCGGAGAGCACATCCGCGCGGACTTTACCTACCGCGTCTGGTTCGCCGACGACGATCCGCTGATCGTCGAGTTCGACGCCTTCGAGCGGCGCTTCGGCAACGACGAGTCGACGATGGTGGTCATGCACAGCCCATCGGGCGTCTTCGACGAGGACTCCGCGAAGCTGCTCGTCGAGCTCACGGACCAACTCTGGAAGATGCCCGACGTCGTCCGCGTCGACTCGCTGGCGAACTTCAACTGGGTCCACGCCGACGGGGACGACATCATCGTCGAGCGGCTCCTGCCCGACGACGCCCCGCTCACCGCCGAGCTCCTCGCCGAGCGAAGACAAGTCGCCCTGAAACACGAGACGCTCCCCGGCTGGCTCGTGTCCGAGGACGGCAACACGACCGTCCTCTTCGCCACCCTCAGACCCGCCCTCGAGGGCCAGCTCGACCACAGCGCCAGCGTCGAGGAGATGCAGAAGATGCTGGACGGGCTGAAACGCACCGACCACGCCTTCTTCCTCACCGGTGGGGGGCCCTTGAGCTACTTCTTCAAGGTCACCTCGATGGGCGATCTGCAACGCCTCATGCCCATCGTCTTCGGCCTCACGATCCTCTTTCTGATCGTGATGTTCCGCCGCCTCGCCGGGGTCCTGCTGCCCCTCGCCGTCGTCGCCCTCGCCGTCGGCTCGACCATGGTCACGACGGGCTGGCTGCGCATCCCGCTGTCGAACATGACCACCATCCTCCCCCAGGTCGTGATGGCCATCGCCATCGCCGACGCGGTGCACATCCTGGTCAGCTACTTCCGCGGCCTCGCGAGCGGCCTCGAGCGGCGCGAAGCGGCGCGCTACAGCCTGAAGAAGAACCTCCAGCCGACCATCCTGACGACGCTCTCGACGACCCTCGGCTTCCTCAGCTTCAGCACCGCCGAGGTCATGCCCATCGCCCACCTCGGGCTGCTCGCCGCCATCGGCACGTGCTACGCGTGGCTCTTCACCTACCTTGTCCTTGGCCCCCTCACGGTCCTGCTCCCCTTGAAGCCGCGGGGCGAGCCCGTCGCGGACCTGCACGCCGCCTCGGAGCGGTCCAACCGGATAGCCACCGCGCTCATCGGCCGCCGCGCCCCGATCTCCGCCGTCGCAGGCGTCCTCACCGTCGGCGCCGTGTTCTTCGCCGTCGACAGCGAGGTCAACTCCGACCCCTACAACTACTTCGCGCCGGGCACCCCCTTGCGGGTCGCCTCGGACTTCATCGAAGCGCACGTGGGTGGGTCACTGGCGACCGAGATGGTGATCGAGTCGGGACAGGAGGAGGGCATCAAGGATCCGAAGTTCATGGTCAACGTCGAGCGGTACCAGGCGTGGATCGAAGCCAGGCCCTTCGTCTCAAAGGCCACCTCTCTGGTCGACATCCTCAAATCGATGAACCGCTCCTTCAACCGCGAGGACCCGGCCTTCTACAAGGTCCCCGACGATCGCCGCGCCATCGCCGAGCTCACGATGCTCTACACGATGTCGCTGCCCCAGGGCATGCACATCAACGATCGCGTCTCGCTTAAGAACGACGCCCTGCGCCTCACCTCCTTCTGGACGATCCACGACTCGAAGACCGTGCTCGCAGCGATCGACGAGATCGTCGCAAAGGCCAGTGATTTCGGGCTCAAAGCCCACATCACCGGCAAGGGGCAGCTCTGGCAGCGGATGAACCCCTACGTCGTGAAGAGCTTCGTCGTCTCGTTGGTGACGGCCATCGTGGCGATGAGCCTGCTGCTCATCATCGCCTTCAAATCGGTGAAGCTCGGCCTCTTCGCGATGATCCCCAACGGCGTCCCGCTCGTCCTCGGTGCCGGCCTCCTCGCCGCCCTCGGCAAGCCCCTCGACGTCGGGACGGTGGTCGTCTTCAGCGTCTGTCTGGGCATCGCCGTCGACGACACGGTGCACTTTCTGTCCAACTTCAACCGCCTCCGAAGCGCCGGCGAGAGCGCCCACGACGCCATCGCGCAGGTCTTCACGCACACCATGCCGGCCCTCGTCGTGACCACCGTAGTGCTCGTTACCGGGTTCGGGGCCTTTGCCTTTGCGACGTTTGTGCCGAACAAGTGGTTTGGAATCATGGTGGCCGCAATCCTCTCCTTCGCGCTGATCGCCGACGCGATCCTCCTACCGGCCCTCCTCGCGAGCAGGAGGTCTGAGACGTCGTGATCCGCGTCCGCCGCAACGAGTGGGCCATGCTCCTGGGCATGGCGGCCTTCGCCTTCCTCGCGGTGGCGGTCGCGATCCTCGTGCGCACCTGGTCGGACAGCGCCTTTCTCGCCCACTTCGATGTCGCGTGGCTGCCCCTCTTCTTCGTCGTCTCGGCCTTCGTCTTCGCCCCTGCGACGCTGGGCTATGCCTGGCTCGCCCGACGCTTCCCGCTGGTGCCGCTCAACACCGCGCTGCTGCTCGTCTTCGCTGGCGTCACGGCGACGTGTCGCCTCGCGGTCGGGGAGGCTTGGAGCGTCTTCGTCGCGATCCTGGTCCTGGCCGTCGTCAGCCCGCTCGTCAACGTCGTCTGCTGGTCGATCGTCCTCGAGCGCCTCAGCAGCCGGCAAGCGCGGCGCCTCATCCCGCTGGTCGGCGGTAGCTCCACCGCGGGGGCGGTCGGCGGCGGCGCGTTCGCGGCCGCGCTGATCGAGTCCTTCGGCACCGACGCCCTCGTCTGGGGCGTCTTCGGCGTGCTCTTGCTCATGCTCCCCTTGCCCCGCATCGTCGCCGGCTCCTGGGCCCTGGGCCGCCACGAGAGCGCCGAGGCGCGCACCACCTTCCGCGAGGGCCTGCGCGCCCTGGTCGGCAACCGCCTCCTCCGCGTGGTGGGCACCGCGACCTTCTTGATGGCGGTGACCACCAACCTCGTCGACTTCATGCTCAAGGCCCACCTCCAGGCGAACCTCGACCCTGCCGAGATCGGGCTCTTCTTCGCCAACTTCCACAGCATCACCAACCTCGCGGTCCTGGTGGTGCAGGTCGTGGTCGTGACCCGGGTGATCGATCGCATCGGCATCGGCCCCAGCTTCGCGCTCCACCCGCTGGTGGTCCTGGTCGGGGCCGTCGCCTGCGTCTTCTTCCCGGTCCTGGCCGCCGTCGCGGTGCTGCGCGGCGCCGACACGTGCCTGAAGTTCACCTTCCAGGCCAACACCCAGAACATCGTCATCACCCCCGTCCCGTTGCTCGAGCGCACCCAGGCCAAGGTCTTCCTCAAGGGCATGATCTACCCCCTCGGCGGCCTCGCCGCGGGTGCGCTGCTCACCGTCGTGAGCCTCGTCGGCGGGAGCACCGGGGTGGCCGTCCCGCTGCTCGTGGCCGTGCTCTCGGTCGGTTGGCTCGTCGCCGCTGGCCGCGTGCGGCCCCAGTACCGCGGGCAGCTCGAGGACAACCTCACAGTCGAGGTGCGCCCGGGCCTCACCGGCGAGCCCACCTCCCCCGACGAGCTGCGTCACGTGCTGCGCGCCCACCTCTCTGCCTTGACGGTGCTCCACGAGCGCGCCCGCGACGACGCGGCCCGCGCCGAGATCCGGCGAAGGCTGGACGACTTCTTCCTCGCCTTCGGCCTCCTCGTGGGCGACGTAGACGGTATCGCCGACACCGCCAACCGCTTCCGCGCAGGGGACGAAGCGGCCCGCTCCGATGCGGTCGAGCTCCTCGACGGGCTGTGCCGCGACCAGGGCATCAACGACGCCGGCGCGGTCCTCGAGACCCTCGCCGAGCAGCCCTCCCTGGTCATCGAGGCGGCGTGATCGACCCGCCCTAAAGTTGGCCCGCCGGGGGGCCGTTCTCAGGGGTGAACTTGTTGTGAGGAAACCCATGCCGGAGCGCCGAGAATTCAGCCGCGTCGCGGTCGACTTCCCCGTCGTGCTGATTCCGACAGAGGGGCAGGCCGTCGAGGGGCGACTCGGCGATATCAGCGTGGCGGGCATCTTCGTCCGTACCGAATCGAAGCTCGAGAGAGGTGTCTTTTGCGCGGTCATCGTCCGCTTGATGGGCGACGTCGCGATCGAGGGTCGAGGCGAGGTCATCCGCGTCACCGAGGGCGGGCTCGCGCTCTCCCTGGAGTCGCTCAACCTCGACAGCTACGAGCACCTGTGCAACCTCGTCTCGTACAACGCCGACGACGGAGAGCGGGCCCGCGCCGAGATCGAGGCCCACCCCGGGATCCGCCGGCTCGGCACCCCATTGCCGCTGTCCCCCAACTCCTGAGAAGGTAGGCGGCCGACCGCTTGGGGGCCGTCCATGTTCCGCTTCGTTCTCACCGTCTTCGTCGCCACCACCGCGTGGGCGCTCCCCCCGGAGCGCTCTTCTCAGGGGACCGACGACGACGCCTCGGTGACGGTCTCGGTCCTCGACCGCGCGATCCGTGGGGACGTGCGGTCGTGGTGCTCGATGCGGATCCTCATCCGCGGTGAGGAGCGCGCGCTCCGCCGAAACGACACCGTCCGCCTGCGGCTGATCGAGGACGACCTCGTCGGCGACGACACGCTCTGGGGGACCGACTTCGAGGTCACCCGTGACGAGGCCAACGCCCAGCGGGTGGACCGCCGCTTCGATTGCAGCGCGAACTTTGGCGACGGCGACGCCCGCGGCGGGTTGGAGATCTACGCGGTCGCCAACGTCGACAAGCAGGAGTGCGGCGGCTTCTGCAACGACGACGACCCCACCACGGGCAACATCGACGTCTCGTTGCACGACGATGACGACGCCGAGGACGACGATGACAGCGCCTCGGCCGCCGCCCTCCCGCTGGGCGTGACGCCGGACCGCATCGCCCGTGACGCGGACTGGTTCGCCGTGAACTTCCTCGACCGCAGCCAGGTCACCTTCCGCGTCGCGCACCGGCCCGCCGGGGGCCGCGTGGATCTGGTGATGTTCGAGCCCGGCGGTGGGCAGCTCCAGGTCGGCGACGATCTGGACGACGGGGCGGTCATCCAGACCGCGGCGCTGCCCCCCGGCGAGTATCGCGTGCGCACCCAGCCCCGAGACGGGCGGGACTACAACTTCTACGACGTCGAGCTGCGCGTCGTGACGGCCGGCTGCGAGCCCGGCTCCGTGGAGGTCCAGCCCTGCGGGAACTGCGGGAATCGGCGGCGCGAGTGCGGAGACGACGCCGATTGGCGGCCCTTCGGCGAGTGCGAGGGGTCCGGCACCTGCGCCCCCGGCGACGCGCGAATGGAGGCCTGCGGGCTGTGTGGGCACGAGGCGCAGACCTGCACCGAGGTCTGTGCGTGGGAGCGCGGCGAGTGCGCCGATCAGGGGGAGTGCACCCCCGGCGACCAGGAGGCCGGCGATTGCCCCGACGACGGCGGCGTGCGGGTGCGGGAGTGCACCGACGCCTGCGCCTGGGCCCCCTACGGCGAGTGCGACGACGCGGTCTGCGCCGCTGGCGATGTGCAGGATTGCTACGAGGGCCCCGAGGGCACCGCCGACGTGGGCGTGTGCAAGGGCGGGCGCCAGGCATGCGAAGACGGCGCTTGGGGCCCGTGCGAGGGGGAGGTCCGGCCCACCGCGGAGGTCTGTGACGACGGCGTCGACAATGACTGCGACGGCGATCTCGACCAGGCCGACGAGGCCTGCGACGACACGGTGGAAGTGGGGGACGCCTGCGACGGCGACGACGACTGCGGCGGCGACCTCGAGTGCTTGAGGCCCCCGCAGGCGCCCGGCTTCCTCGGGGGCTATTGCGGTATCTCCGGCTGTGACGATGACTGCCCCGGGGACGCGATCTGCGGGACGGTCTTCGGCGAGCGCTACTGTCTCCAGCCCTGCGAACGTCACTCCGCGTGCCGGGCGGATTACCGCTGCGCCGACGTGGCGCCCGGGCGGATGGCGTGCATCCCGGCGTGCCAGCGCGACGTGGATTGCCGAGATCCGGCACAACCCCTCTGCGATCGGCGTGAGGGGCTCTGCGTCGCCGAGGACGTGCAGGTCGATCTGGATCGCCGACGGCCGCCGCGCGACATGGGCCGTCCTCCTCCGCGCCGCGACATGGGGGGCGCGGGCGGCGCGGGCGGCGGCGTCGGCGACGCCGGAATGGTCGGCCCCGAGGCTGGGGAGGCCGAGCCCGTGGGATGTAGCTGTGATGTGGGCCGAAGCGCCGGCGCCATCTGGTGGGCGTTGCTCTTGTTCGGTGTCCGTCGCAGGCGGAGCTGATGCGATCGCTCTTCATTGGCGCCATGTTGGTCTTCCAGCTCGGGCTGCCGCTGCGCTACTACCTGTCGGACGACACCTTCGACGAACGCTTCGCCTGGCGGATGTTCTCACCCATCCGGGTCGTCCGCTGTGAAGTGCGGTGGACCGAGGGCGCCGCGCGCCGCCCGATCAAGGTCGGCCGAGACGTTCACCACGTGTGGTACTCGCTGATGAAGCGGGCGCGGATCGGCGTGGTCGACGCCTTCGCGAAGCGCCGCTGCGATGCCCTCCTCGAGGGGGGCGAGTCGAGCCCCGAGGTCTACGCGCGGATCACCTGCCGCCACCCCGATGGGCCCATCAACCCGATCGATCCCGAGACGAACCGATGCTTGCCATGAGCCCCGCGGCGATTGAGCGGAAGATATGAGCCTGGCGGCCCGTTGGAGGCGCTTCTGGTTCGAGAGCGAGGTGCTGCGTAGTCGGCTCACGAGCTTCCGCGTCGTGGTCTTCGGCATGCTCGCCTTCGACATGTGGATGCTCATGTTCGCCCACGCCCCCCGATACGGGGTCGCGGGCTTCAACGTGTCGCACATCCCCGCGCTCGATCCCTTCTTGCCGATGCCAACGCCGGCCCTGGTCGGCGCCCTCTACCTGCTCGGGGGCTTCCTCGCGCTGCGGGTGGCGATGGGCGTGACGACCCGCGGCTCGCTGGTGGGGCTCACCGCGATCTACGGCGGGCTCTACCTCTGGAGCCAAGCCGACAGCTACCAGCACCACTACCTGATCGCGCTGATCCTGCTGCTGTGCTGGTGGTTGCCCCACGAGGTGATGCCGGGGATCGACGAGCCGGGGACGGAGGGCGAAGCGCGCGAGTCGAAGGTGCGCTCGTGGGCGGCGAAGCTGCTCTACGTCGAGGTGTCGATCGTCTACTTCTACACGGCCGTCACCAAGACCACGGACTACTGGCTCGATGGCTGGGCGCTCAACCGGATCATCCAAACGGACGGTATGCGCGAGTTCCTGGCGCTGTGGCCGAAGGTCATGGGCACCGGCGAGCTCGGCGGCTACGCCTTCACGGCCCACGTCATCATGCTCTGGCAGTACTTCGTCGCGGGGGCGTTCTTGTTCCCCAAGTTGCGCCCTATCGCCTGCATCACGGGCCCGATGTTCCACATCCTCGTGGAGGTCATCGATCTCAAGATCGGGTGGTTCTCCTACTACATGATCGGCATCTACTACATCCTGCTCTTCCCCGATCGTTGGTTCCTCGCGGTCGCGCGCCCCATCGGGATTCTCCTGGGCCCCGCGAAGCTCCTGTTTTGGCATGTCGTCAAGCCGCGGGACCTCGATTGGCTCACCCGGGCGATGACCGCCCTGGCCGCGGCCCTGGTCTCCGCCACCGCGGTCTACTCGTGGATCCCGATGGAGGGGGCCGGCCTGCTCTCCGGGGCCATCGGCGCCGTGGTCGGTCTCTCGCTGTGCCCCAACGCGTGCCGATTCCCCCAGCGCGTGACGGTCCGCGCCGGAGCGCAGGTCCTCGGCGTGCTCGCGATGATCGTCGCGCTGCGCGCGTCCGACAGCCTCTACGACTACCACCGCTTCCGCGCCGGCGACTTCAAGCGGCGCGGCCAACTGGAACAGGCCGCCGAGGGCTACGAGATCGTCAACGCCCTGCGCAAGGAGGGCAAGGCGCGCCACTTCGCCCTCGCCGAGGTCTACGTCCGGTTGGGCCGCACCGAGGACGCGCGCCGCGCCTACATCGAGGGGCTCGCCCGCGAGCCGGACAGCGACCGGGGTCGCGAGGGTCTCGAGCGGCTGGGGATCACGCCCTGATGGAGACCGCCAACGAGGGCTTCGTCAGCCGCATCATCTACATCGTCTCCGCGCTCCTGCTGCTCGCCGTCGCCTTCCTCGTCTGGGGCCCACGGCCCGAAGCGCTGGGCGGCGCCCTCGACGTCTCGGCGCTGCCCACCGTCAACGCCAGCCTCAACGGCGCCACCGTCCTCCTGTTGGTCATCGGCGTCACGCTCGTGAAGCGAGGGCGCATCGAGGCCCACCGGCGCGTGATGCTCAGCGCCTTCGCCACCTCCGGCATGTTCCTCGTCAGCTACGTCGTCTACCACACCTTCAAGGACGGCCCGAAAGCCTACGAGGGCGACCTTCGCGGCCTGTACCTGACGATCCTGCTGACCCACATCGTCCTCGCCGCGGTCATCGCTCCCCTCGCGCTCTTCACCCTCTACCGAGGCTGGAACGGCCACCTCGAGAAGCACCGTCGCCTGGCGCGGATCACCTTCCCCGTGTGGCTCTACGTGTCGATCACCGGGGTGGTGATCTACGCGATGCTCTACGGCTGACCCACGGGCACGCCCAGACGCCCTCGGCCCGCTCGATGGAGTCGTCATCGGAGCTCGCAGCTCCCGACGATCTCGAAGGCGAGCTGCTACCTGTAGCGCACCGTCAGCACCGAGAAGGCGGGCTCGTTTCGGGTGACCGTGACGCGAGCGCTCGGGGCGGCGATTCGGGCGATCAGGGAGAGCTCGGGTTCGCTGTAGAAGCGGCGGGCGCTGACCCAGGCGTCGTGGACGAAGGATGTGTCGACGCGTCGCTGTGTGGCGAGGGAGATGGCGCTACCGGCGAAGGGCAGAAAGCCCAACAGCAGCAGGGTGCGGCGACCGTCGACGGCGATGAAGGTGTCGGCCCCGACGCGGGCACCCTGGGCGATCATCATCGCGAGCTGGCCGGGGGTGAAATGGTGGACGCTCTGGGTGACGAAGAGCAGGTCGTACTCGCCGGGCATCACGTCTGTGAGGTCGAAGGCGTTGAGGTGCCGAAAGCGCATCGCCAGGCCGCGCTCGGCGGCGACGGCGTTGTTGTGCTCCACGTAGGCCGGCTGGATGTCGGAGCCGGTGACCTCGACGGGGAGCCCCGAGCGGGCCGCGCGGGCGGTGAGCTGCATCGAGAAGGCCCCCGCCCCGCTCGCGAGCTCGAGCAGCCGCGCCGGGCGGCCGGTGGCGCGGGCGAGACGTTGGACGTGGGGTCGCAGCACGTTGAGGAAGCGGACGTAGGAGAGCAGCGCGGTGTTGAGGCGATGGAGCTGGCCGACGAGGCGGACCTTGCCGATGTCCGGGTAGTCGTCGCGGTCCATGTACTCGACGGTGTCGCAGCGAATCGCCGTGTCCAGGTGGTGGCGCAACCGGGAGAGGGGTCCGCCGACGCGGGCCCGGCGGGCGCGGAGGCGGGCGATGGCGTCGTTGGCGGCGACCGCGAGGTCGGCCATCGAACGCCACTCCGTTCGCAGGCCTCCTTCTTCGCGCAGGCTGCGTTCGGCGCGGCGATTCAGTCGGGCGAGCTGGAGCACGCCCCGGAGGGTACTACTGATAGACGAGCGTGCGCTCTACCTCGATCGCCGCCCCCGCGAACGGAGCGAACCGCCAGCGACCGACCCGCGTGGCGACGCACCGGCCGAAGACCGTCGAGGCGGCGCCTACCACCGTCGGCCTCCTGGTGCGACCATCGGGCTGGACGGTGAACCGCAGCACGCTTCGAGCCGGAGGTCTCCCCGTTCGACGGGCATGGCGTCGGGCGCAGACGGCGACGTCCGCCTGTCCGGCGCGGACCACCTGCCGCACCTCGGCGTCGTCGGGGACGTCGGCGATGGCGGGCGCGCCCATCAGCAACAGGCCGAGTATCCAGCAGGTGTTGGTCATCGCTCACCTCCGCGTCTCTACCCTGTGGAGCCCGCGCGAGGTCGCCGTAGCTCAGGAAACCTCCCACGGCGATGGCGTGTAGAGCTCGAGGGCGGCGGCGTGCATCTGAGCGGGATCGTCGAAGCGGGCCGGCTCGTAGCAGGCGAGCGGGTGCTCGAGCAGCATGCCCAGGCAACGGTTGCAGAAGGTGCACGGGCGCGGCGGGAGATCGGCGCCAGCCTGGAAGTGGCGAAGCAGGTCGGGGTTCGCGAGAAGCGGCCGGGCGATGGCGACGGCGTCGCAACCGCCGCCCGTGAGCGCCTCGCGGATCTGGCCCGCTCGCTGGAAGCCCCCGGTGGAGATGACGGGCACGTCCACCGCCTCCTTGATCGCGCGTGCGGCCTCGAGGTGCGCGCCCTCCACGATCGGGCCGCGTCCACGGTTCCAGAGCATGCGGAACAGCGCCCTGGTGGGTCGGAAGTGGAGCAACAGGAAGTTCAAGAGCGTGTAGCGTCCCTCGGAGGCGAGGGTGTCAAAGGTCCGCGCGAGCTCCTTCGCCGGGAGATCCCCCGGCGGGTTGTCCGGGTGGGGGAACGACGCGCCGGCGGAGACGTGGATGGCGTCGGCGCCGGCCTCCACGGCCAGCCGCGCGATCTCGGTCTGATCGACCAAGGTGTTACCCGCGGGCAACCAGGGGTAGACCGCGTCGGCGCGATCGAGCCCGTTGATCTTGACCTGCACGTGCCAGTCGTCGCCGACCTCGCCTCGCACCGCGCGGAGCACCTCGAGGAGGAAGCGCGCGCGCCCCGCGAGATCCCCGCCGTAGGCGTCGCGTCGGTCGTTGGTCGCCGAGCTCGTGAACTGGTTGACGAGGTAGCCGTTGGCGCCGTGGATCTCGACCCCGTCGAGCCCCGCCTCCCGGGCCCGGCGGGCGGCGTCGGCGAAGCGCTGCACGGTCGCTTCGACCTCGGCGGTGGACATCGCCCGGGTGGGGAAGCCGTTGAGCGGGTCGCGCCGATCGGTGACGCCCGGGGCCGGCTCGTCGATGACCGAGATCGACGCGAGGTCGCGCTGGCGGCCGCAGTGGTTGAGCTGGGCGATGAAGGGCACCCCGTGGGCGTGCACGCGTTCGCCGACGGCGCGCCAGAAGGGGACGCGGACGTCGGAGTCGAGCATCGCGTAGCCGGGCATGTGGTTGCCGTCGACGCTGATGGGCACGAAGGAGGAGAGGATGGCGCCCACGCCCCCCGCCGCGAAGCGCTCCTCCCAGCGGACGCGGAGGTAGCTGCCCGTGCCGTCGTAGTGGTCGAAGCGACCGGACATGCTCGATCGGAGCACGCGGTTGGCGATCGTGAAGCCGCTGCGGAAGGTCAGCGGCTCGAAGATGGGGTCGCTCATCCAACCAGCCTCGACGCGAAGTAGCGCGCCATCGTGATGGTCGGCGCCATCGTGTGGGTGCTGGCCGAGGTTGGGAAGCAGGACGTGTCGAAGACGTAGACGTCGCGGGTGCCGTAGACGCGGCCTTCGGGATCGAGGGCGCCGTCCTTCTCCGAGGGCGCCATGCGCAGCGTCCCCTGCTGGTGGGCGCTGATCAGGGGCGCATCCGCTGGCCACAGGCGCATCGCGTCGACGCGGGCGAGCTCCCCCGGGTCGCGCACCACCACCCCCGAGCCGGAGGGGACGAAGGCCTCGCGGGCCCCGGCGGCGAGGAGGAGCCGAACCGCCGCGCGGGCGCCCGCCCGCAGTCGGTCGCGTGTATCCCGACGGAGCGCGTAGCGGATGCGGAGCCCGCCGCCGCGGCGGACCTCCACCCGGCCCGAGGGGGCGTCCGGGACCAGGCACAGCACGCCAGCGAGTCGGTCGTATTGGGTCATGAGCGTCTTGCCCCCGCGCCCCGGCCGCGGCAGGAGCGAGGCGACGATGCCCGGCGTGCCCATGATGCCCTCGACGCGGAAGCCGCCCAGCCCGTGGTCGGCGTCGACGGTCTCGAACTCGGTCATCGCGTAGGACTGGGGGATGCCCTCGAAGGCACGCAGGGGCTCGTCGAAGAGGCCTGCGACGGCGATCTGCGGCTGGAGCATCAGGTTGCGCCCCACGTGGTCGTTGCCCACATCCGAGCGCAGGAGCAGTTGGGCCGAAGCGATGGCGTTGGCCGCCACGACGACCACGCGCGCCTTCACGGTGAAGGCCTCCCCTTCGTGGTAGCCCTTGGGGTCGAGACGGCGGGCGGTGATGGTCTTGAGCGGCAGCCCGGCGTCCGAGAGGCGCACCGCGCGGGCGCGGGTGTAGAACCGGGCCCCCGCGGCCTCGGCGGCAGGGACGGCGACGAAGCGCGGGTTGCGCTTGGCGTTGATCGGGCATCCGATCAAGCACGTGCCGAGCCCGGCGCAGCCGACGCGGTTGTGCATCATCACCTCGCCGCGCCAGCCCAGGGCCGTCGTGCCCCGCCGGACCGCGCGATTGCCGGTGTTCACCTGCGCCTCGGCGATGGGGCTCGCGTGCAGGTCCCGCAGCGCCGCCGCCCGGTGAGGGGCCAGCGCGGCCTCCGTCAGATCCCGGAGCCCGTGTCTCGTCCGCCAATGCTCGATCACGCCCGTTGGTGCCGGCACGACGTCCGAGGCGTTGATCACGCCGCCGCCGCCGAGGGCGCGGCCCTGGAGGACGGCGACGCCCTTGTCCTCCGTCGTACGCCCACCGCGGTCCATGTAGAGCTGGTCGTACATCTCGACTTCACGCTGCGTGAGCTGAGTCCCCGTGAGATCGGCCCCCTCCTCGAGGACCAGCACCTCGCGTCCGGCCTCCGCAAGGACTCGCGCCGTCGTCGCCCCCCCGCACCCCGATCCGATGACACAGACGTCGACGGTCTGGGTCTTCGGGGGCGCTCGCTGGGAGAGGTCGAGGATCAACGGCGCGCCAGCAGTGGCCCTGGGTAGTTGATGCGGGCCCACATCTCCGGGCGGTCGTAGAAGACCAGGGATACGAAGCGCCTCAGGGCCCCGGAGATCTGGCGCCGGATGAGCAGCCGCGAGTCGCTCCAGCCGGTCCAGTGATCCACCCGCGCCGCCTCGTCCAGGCGGCTGAAGGTCGTCAGGCGCCCCTCGAAGAGCAGCGGCCCGTAGTCGACCAGCAACAGCGCCCGCTTGATGTCCGCGACCGCCGCCGGCGGCTCGTCGGCCAGGTATTCGTCGAAGGCGCGCCCGAGCTCCATCTGCGCCGCCCCCTCTGGGAACGGTCCGCCGACGGGCACCACCGCCCCCGCGACCGCCTCGAAGGTACGAAACTCGGCGTCGCTGAGGACCCGCAACCCGCCGATCTCGGGCGCCCGCCCGCGCAGGGCCAGCAGCCCGCCACCGCCCGCGACCAACAGCCCCACGCCGCCGAGCCCCCAGCGGAGGACACGTCGCCGTGAGAAGAGGGGCGCCTCGCTCGTCATCGCCGCCAGATCGCCTTCGCGGTGGATGCAACACGGTAGCGCGGCGGCGGGCACCGAGCCAGTGCCCACCTCGATTCGGATAACGTCAAGAAACCTTGTCAGAAAGTTCGATATGCGGCACTATTGACAGCAATGTTTGACACAAACGGTACCAGCGACCTGACTCTCGGCGTCGGTGAGAAGCTGCGCTCGCTCCGCCTCCAGCGGAACATCACTCAGCAGGAGCTCGCGCGGCGCGCGGGGGTGTCGCGGCCCACCCTCGGGGCCCTCGAGCTGCGAGGCCGGGGCACGATCTCCACCCTGGTCCGCGTGATGTATGCCCTCGGTCGAGAGCGCGAGTTGGAGGCGCTGCTCGCCCCCGATCCGCCATCGACGCTCGACGAGCTGACGGCGCCGACTCGGCGCAAGCGCGCCCGCCGGTGAAGCTCCCGCTCCCGCCCCACGCCCGCGTCCGCGTCGCCCTCGCCGACGCGCAGCACGCTCCGGCCTTCGATCTCTGCGCCCTGGCGCGCTTCGAGCGCGAGGGCATGGCCCTGGAGTGGACGCCCGAAGCCCTCGCGCGCACCGAAGACGCGGGCGCCAACGTCGCCGTCAGACAAGCCCCGAGTGTCCCCGGCGTTCACCGCGTCGGGCGCCCCAAGCTCGACGGACTCCCCGGCTTCCTGGCCGACAGCCTGCCCGATAGCTGGGGCCGCCTCCTCCTCGATCGCCAACTCCGGGCGCGGGGGATCGCGCCCCGCGCCCTCACGGGCCTCGACCGGCTCGCGCTGGTCGGCGCGAGGGGTCCCGGTGCCTTGACGTACCGGCCGGAGATCCCGCTGACGGACAAGACGGAGGTGGTCGATCTGGACGACCTCGCCGCGGCCTCCGAGGCGGTCCTCACCGGTCGCGACCCCGAGCTCCTCGATCACCTCGCCCACGCCGGGGGCAGCGCGGGCGGCTCGCGCCCGAAGGCGTGGATCACCGAATCCGCCGGCGGATCGATACGCTCCGGGACCGACCCGCTCCGGCCCGGGGAGACGGGCTGGCTCGTCAAGTTCCGAGCGCCCCACCACGATCCCGTCGACGTCGGCCCGCTCGAGTTCGCCTACGCCCGGATGGCGCTCGCCGCCGGGCTCGAGATCGCCGAGCCCCGCCTCTTCGAGGGCCAGGCCGGCCGCTACTTCGCCAGCCGCCGCTTCGACCGGGAGGGCGGCCACCGCGTCCACGTCCTGACAGCCGCGGGGCTGCTCGACGTCGCCCCCAGCGAGGCCCTGGCCGCCGACTACGTCGACCTGCTCAAGCTGACGCGCCACGTCACTCGCTCGGAGGTCGAGGTCAAAGCCGCCTACAGGCACGCCGTCTTCAACGTCCTCGCCCACAACCGCGACGACCACCTCAAGCAGTTCGCCTTCCGCCGCCGCGCCGGCACTTGGACCCGGACCCCCGCCTACGACCTGGTCTTCAACGAAGGCCCCGGCGGCGAGCACACGCTCCTCGTGGCAGGCGCCGCCCGAAACCCGGGGCCCGAAGACCTGTCACTGTTGGCGGAGCGAGCCGATCTCGACACGCGGGTGGCCCGGAAGATCGTCACCGAGGTGCGCGCCGCCGTCGCCCGCTGGCCCGACTTCGCGGCCGCGGCGAGGGTCTCTCCGGCGACCACCAGGGAGGTCGCCGAGCACCTCCCGGGCTGACTCGCCTCCCCCCACGCCTCCGCCCGTTCGATGCGCGCCTCACGGGAACAGTTGAGGAACACGCGGGCCGGCCAGCCAAACAAATGCGTGCGTTCGCTCATATTTGTCACTAGGCTCGGCGCCTCGACTTCGACTTGGAGGTTCCTGGTGCGCCGTCTACTCCCAACCGGTCTCTTCATGTTGGTCGCCGCCGCGGCCCTCGGCTGTGACGACGGCACCAGCGACGCCGATCCACCGGTGGCCGACCAGGGCGTCGCCGACGCGTCGGTGGACGCCTCGCCCGACCCGGACGTCGCCGTCGACGCCGCGCCGCCCGAGGACCCCTACACCGCCAACGTGGAGCTGCCGGCGGAGCCCTTCAACTACGCCGAGCCCGAGATCCCTGAGCACTACACCGTCGAGACCCTGGGCTTCCACGCGCAGGGGCCGGTGGTGGAGGACGACACGACGCCGCTGTTCAACCAGATCTCGGACGACGGGGCGACCCTGGGCCGCGTCTTGTTCTACGACACCAACCTGAGCCAGAACCGCACCATCGCCTGCGCCTCGTGCCACAAGGCCGAGTTTGGCTTCGGCGACGACCGGGCGCTGAGCAAAGGCTTCTTGGGCGGGGACACCGGGCGGCACTCGATGGGGCTCACGAACGCCCGCTACTACCGCGTGGCCCGCTTCTTCTGGGACCAGCGGGCGGAGACCCTGGAGGACCAGGTCTTGATGCCGTTTCAGGACCCGGTCGAGATGGGCATGACGCTGGGGAGCCTGGTGGCGCGGGTGGAGGCGGGCGACTACTACCCGGCGCTCTTCGAGGCCGCCTTCGGCGACTCCGAGGTCAGCCCCGAGCGCATCTCCGCGGCCCTGGCGCAGTTCGTCCGCACCCTGATCAGCACCACCAGCAAGTACGACGAGGGCCGCGCCATGGTCGCGAGCCGCGCCGACCCCTTTCCGAACTTCACGGACGAGGAGAACCTGGGCAAGACGCTGTTCGTGTCGCCACCCCATGACCAGGGTCTCGGCTGCTTCGTGTGCCACAGCGGCGAAGGCTTCATCCCGATCGAGCCCACGAACAACGGCCTGGACGCAGACAACGCGGACGATCTCGGATACGGCGGCGTGACCGAGAACCCGCGCGATGCCGGCAAGTTCAAGGTGCCCTCCCTTCGCAACGTCGGGCTGCGCGCTCCGTACATGCACGACGGCCGGTTTGCGACCCTTGAGGAGGTGGTCGACCACTACAGCGACGGGATCAAGGCCAACCCCTCTCTGGGCGCCCCCTTCTTCGCGCGCAACGGCCAGGTGGCGCAGATGAACCTTTCGGCGGAGCGCAAGGCTGCCCTGGTCGCGTTCCTCCACACGCTGACCGATCTGGAGATGGTCCAGGACCCGAAGTTCGCGGACCCCTTCATCCGAGAGTAGGACCCCTCCCCACGCTGGTAGAACACGTTCTACTCTGCTAAGTCTGGCTCGATGAACTTCGCCTTCGACGAGGAGCAGGCTGCCGTCTTTGACGCTGCCGGGCGGTTCCTCGCCGACCATGCCAATCCGCGGGCGGCGATGGAGACGGAGCGGGGCTACGATCTGGCGCTCTGGCGCCGCATCTCGGGGACGCTCGGCTGGCCGGGGCTGATCATCCCCGAGGCCTACGGCGGCTTCGACTTCGGGCACGTCGGCGTGACGGCGGTGATGGAGGCGCTGGGTGGCTCGCTGGGCTGCACACCCTTCTTCGCCACCGTCTGCCTCGGCGTCAACGCGCTGCTGGAGGGCGCAGACGAGCCCACCCGCTCGGCCTGGCTACCACGCATCGCCGCCGGAGAGGCCACCGCAACCCTGGCCCACGAGGGCGGCTCGTTGAGCTGGTCCAACGGGCGCCTGGTGGGGGAGCGCACCCTGGTGGTCGACGGCCACACCGCGGATCTCGTGGTGGCCGTGAGCGACACGGGGGCGATGTTCGTCGCCGAGCCCGTCGAGCGCTCGCGGCGACACACGATGGACGCCACGCGGCGGCTCGCCTCGCTGCGCTTCGATGGGCCCGCGACGGCCCTCGGTGGCGACGTGGACCGGGTCCTCGACCTGGCGCGGGCGGCCCTCGCCGCCGAGCAGCTCGGTGGGGCCGCGGCGTGTCTCGAGATGGCGGTGGAGTACGCCAAGGTGCGGGTTCAGTTTGGCCGACCGATCGGCTCGTTCCAGGCGGTCAAGCACCTGTGCGCGGACATGCTCCTCCAGGTCGAGTCGGCTCGTTCGGCGGCCTACTACGCGGGCTGGGCGGCGGAGCACGCCCCCGAGGAGCTGGCCTGCGCCGCCGCCGTCGCCCAGGCATACTGCTCGGAGGCCTTCTTCCGCTGCGCGGCGGACAACATCCAAGTCCACGGGGGCGTTGGCTTCACGTGGGAGCACGACGCCCATCTCTACTTCAAACGCGCCCAGGGCTCGCGCGAGATGCTCGGCGCACCCGATACTCACCGCGACACCATCGCCCGGGGGCTCGGATTGTGAATAGGTCTGTGCGCGCGCTCGCATTGCTACTCGCCTTTGGCTGCGCCGATGGCGACGACGATCCGCCCGGGGCTGTCGGCGACGCGGCGCCCGACGTGACGCCCGACGCGGCGATCCCGGGGGACGCCGTGGCGTCGGACTCCACCGTCGCCGACGCCACGACCGCCGACGTCCCCGCCGAGGGGTGCGAGACCGACACCGACGGCGACGGCGAGGCGGACTGTGTCGACGAGGACGACGACGACGACGGGACCCCAGACGGTGACGATTGCGGGCCCCTCGACCGGACGCGAGGCCCCGACGCGCCGGAGGTCTTCTGCAACGGCCTCGACGAGGACTGCGATGGGCAGATCGACGAGAACCTGAGCCGCGACTGCTACGACGGGCCAGCGGGGACGGCGGGGCTGGGGGCCTGCCGACGCGGCCAGCAGAGCTGCTCGGGCGGAACCTGGGGTGCCTGTGAGGGGCAGGCTGGGCCGTCTGCGGAGACCTGTGACGGGACCGACGAGGACTGCGACGGCGCGGCGGACGAAGGGGTCTTGCGCCCGTGCTACTCGGGGCCCGAGGAGACCGACGGTGTGGGCCTCTGCTTCCCCGGGGACGAGCGATGTGTGAACGGGGTCTTTGGCGAGTGCGAGGGATCCGTCGTGCCCACCGAGGAGGCCTGCGATGGGGTCGACCAGGATTGCGACGGGCAGTCCGACGAGGGGCTCGAGCGGCCGTGCTACGACGGACCGGAGGGCACCGCCGGCGTGGGGCCGTGCGTCGGCGGTGAGCAGATCTGCGCCGAGGCCGAGTGGGCGGCCTGCGCGGGGCAGGTCGTCCCCGCCGAGGAAGCCTGCAACGGCGTCGACGACGACTGCGATGGCGTCACCGACGAAGGGTTCGAGCTGTTTTGGCCCGATGGTGACGGCGACGGCTTCGGCGATGCCGCGGCGATGCATCTGTGCGAGGGCGGCGAGGGCACCGCGGACAACGCGGCCGACTGCGACGATGGAGACGCCGAGGTTCACCCGGACGCCGCCGACCCGCCGGACCCCGAGTTCGTCGACGCCGACTGCGATGGCACCGACGGTGACGCCGCGGCGCTCGTCTACGTCTCGGCGGACGCTGACCCGGACGGCGACGGCACGCGGGCGGCGCCCTTCCAGCGGATCGGCGACGCCCTCGCCAACGGCGGGACGGTGGCGGTCGCGGCGGGTCGCTACGCGGAGACCCTGACCCTCGTCGCGGGGGTCTCCATCCACGGCGCCTACGATCTGGAGTGGCGCCGCGACGCGGGGAACGAGGTCGTCGTCGTCGCCGAGGTGGCCGCCGAGGACGGCTCTCTCTACGGGGTGCGCGCGGTGGATCTCGAGGCGCCGACGACCCTGGAGTGGTTGACGATCCGCACCGCCGACGCGGCGCCGGGGGCCTCGGCCTACGGCGTGTGGGCCAGCGCCGCGCCCGGGCTGCGGTTGCGTCGGGTGGTGGTGGCGCCCGGCGCTGGTGGCTCGGGGGCCGCGGGGGCGGCGGGCCGGGGCGGCTCCGACGGCGGTCGCGGGGCTGACGGGGGCGACTGCGGTGATCCCGCGGGCGGCGGCGGGGCGAGCGCCTGTGCCGCGGGCGGCGTCGGCGGGCGGGGCCGCGGTGTGCGGACGCGTGGCGAGGACGGCCAACCCGCCGGCTGCGGCGGACGCGGCGGCGACCGGGGGGGCTTCGGCGCCGGTGAGAACGGGTCGGGCGGTTGCGACGGCGGCGCCGGAGAGAGCGGCGCCGACGGGGTCGCGGGGAGCGTGGGCCTGGTGGATCTCACCGGTCGCTGGCAGGTGAGCGTCGGCGGCGCGGGTGGCGTAGGTGCGGCGGGCCAGCCCGGCGGCGGCGGTGGCGGCGGTGGCGGCGGCGCGGTGATCCCCGGCGACGGGGGCGCCGGTGGAGGCGGTGGTGGCGCCGGGTGCGCCGGCACATCGGGCGGTGGCGGGACGGGGGGCGGGGCGTCCATCGCCTTGCTCGCGCTCGAGTCCAGCGGGATGACGCTCGAAGGCTGCACCCTCCAGGGGGGGGCCGGAGGTCCGGGCGGCGCGGGCGGGCCCGGTGGGAGCGGCGGAGTCGGTGGTGGCGGTGGCGATGGCGGCACGGGCCGCGAGGCATTCGCCTGCGGCGGGCTGGCCGCGGCGGGGCACGGAGGTGACGGGGGGCGCGGCGGCGACGGCGGGCGCGGAGGACACGGCGGCGGTGGCGTCGGCGGGGCGTCCTACGGGGCGGTCTGTGTCGGAACCGAGCTCGCCCTTGGTGAGGACGAGGTCGCGGCGGGGCGATCGGGCCCCGGGGGCGCCAGCCTGGGCATCGCTGGCGGCGCGGGCCCGGCGGCGCCGGCCATCGGTTGTGAGGTGCCGTGAACCTACGGTTCTCCGAGTCCGACGAGCGTTTTCGCGGAGAGGTTCGCGGGTGGCTCGAGGCGAGCCTCGCTGGCGAGTTCGCCTCGCTGCGTGGGACCGGAGGCCCCGGCGACGAGGACGCGCAGATCGAGGGCCGGCTCGCCTGGGAGCGGCACCTGGCCGCCGCGGGCTGGACCTGCATTGGCTGGCCGGAGGCCCACGGTGGACGCGGGGCCTCGCTCACCGAGCAGGTCATCTTCCACGAGGAGTACGCGCGGGCCCGGGCGCCGGGGCGCATCAACCACATCGGCGAGACGCTGCTCGGGCCCACCCTCATCGCCTTCGGGAGCGACGCGCAGAAGGGTCGCTTCCTGCCGGGGATCCGCAGCGGCGAGACGCTGTGGTGCCAGGGCTACTCCGAGCCCAACGCCGGCAGCGATCTGGCGAACGTGCAGACCCGCGCCGTGCTGGACGGCGACGGCTGGAGCGTGACCGGTCAGAAGGTGTGGACCTCCCATGCCGAGTGGGCCGACTGGTGCTTCGCGCTGTGCCGGACGGAGCCCGGATCGACCCGTCACCGTGGGCTCTCCTACTTGCTGGTACCGATGCGTCAGCCGGGCATCGAGGTGCGGCCCATCCGCCAGCTCACGGGGACCAGCGAGTTCGCCGAGGTCTTCTTCGACGGCGCGCGCGCCGCGGCGGGCGACGTGGTCGGTGAGATCGGTGGGGGCTGGGCGGTGGCGATGGGCACGCTGGCCTTCGAGCGGGGCGTCTCCACCCTCGGGCAGCAGCAGATGTTCTTCAACGAGCTCGAGGCGATCATCGAGGTGGCCAAGGCGAACGGGCGCGCGGCGGATCCGAGCATCCGGCGGCGCATCGCCGACGCCTGGATCGGGCTGCGCGTGATGCGCCTCAACGCGCTGCGCGTCTTGTCCAACGAGGGCGCGAAGCTGGGCCGCGAGGCGATGGTGACGAAGCTGTTCTGGGCGACCTGGCATCAGCGCCTGGGCGAGTTGGCGATGGAGGTGCTCGGCCCCGCCGCCCAGGTGACAGGTCCCGGGGGCGCGCTCACGGCAGCGCAGCGGCTCTTCCTCTTCAGCCGCGCGGATACGATCTACGCGGGCTCGAACCAGATCCAGCGCAACATCATCGGTGAGCGCGCGCTGGGGTTGCCCAAATGAGCGGCCTGCTCGAGGGGCGGCGGGTCCTCGTCACCGCGGCGGCGGGCACAGGTATCGGGTTCGCGACGGCGAAGCGTTGCGCCGAGGAGGGGGCACAGATCGTCGTCAGCGACCTCCACGAGCGGCGGCTCGGCGAGGCGGCCGAGCGACTCGAGGCCGTGTGCGGACAACGACCGGAGACCGTGGTCTGCGACGTGACGGAGGAGGCTCAGGTCCAGGCGATGTTCGCCGCCGCGGGCGCCATCGATGTGTGCGTGAACAACGCGGGCCTCGGCGGATACGCGCCGCTGGTCGACATGACGGATGTCGAATGGCATCGCGTCCTCGACGTGAGCCTGACGGGCACGATGCGTTGTACCCGTGCGGCGCTGCGCTCGATGTGTCCGCGGGGATCCGGCGTCGTGGTCAACAACGCGTCGGTCCTCGGGTGGCGTGCCCAGGAGGGGCAGGCCCACTACGCGGCGGCGAAGGCCGGCGTGATGGCGCTGACCCGTTGCGCGGCGATGGAGGCGGCGCCCTTCGGGGTGCGGATCAACGCCGTCGCGCCGAGCCTCGCGATGCACGCCTTCCTCGCGAAGGTGACCCCCCCGGGGTTGCTCGAGAAGCTCGAGGCACGCGAGGCCTTCGGTCGCGCGGCGGAGCCGGTGGAGGTCGCCAACGTGATCGTCTTTTTGGCCAGCGATCTCTCCTCCTACATGACCGGAGAGGTCGTCGCCGTCTCGAGTCAGCACCCCTGATGGTCGACCGCAGCAGCGAGGGTGTGGTTGGCGCGCCGTTCGAGGTGGTCATCGAGCGGGGGAAGATCCACGAGTTCGCCCGCGCCACCCAAGCCCAGGACCCCGCCTACTTCACGCCCGAGCCGATCGCCCCCCCGACCTTCCTGACGACGATGTTCTTCTGGGAGGCCCTCATCGAGGGCAGCAACCCGTGGCCCCTCGTGAAGATGAGCCGCGAGCGCGGGATGCACGCCGAGCAGAGCTACGTCTTCCATGGGCCCCCGCCCAAGGCGGGTACGCGCCTCGTCGCCCAGTCGCGGATCGACCGGATCTACGAGAAGGCGAGCCGAGAGGGGGGTGTTCTCACCTTCGTGGAGATGGTCACGGAGTTCCGCGACGGGGCCGGCGAGCTGGTGGCGGAGGCCAGGATGACCGCCGTCGAGACCCCGTGATCGAGCCCCCCGAGCCATGGACCTATGGACCCCTGACGCGCACCGACTTCGTCCGCTACCAGGGGGCGTCGGGCGATATGCAGCCGATCCACCACGACGAGCCCTTCGCGAAGGCCGCCGGCTACGACGCCCCCCTCGCCGTGGGCATGTTCCACGCGGGCATCCTCAACAGCTTCGCCGTCGCGTGGCTCGGGCCGGAGAACATCCGCCGCACGCGGGTGCGCTGGAAGGCCCGTTGCTGGCCCGGCGACGTCCTCACCTTCGGTGGCACCGTGGAGCGCGAGTACGAGGTGGACGGGGAGCGCTTCGTCGACGTCTCGCTGGTGTGCACCCGGCAGGATCGCACCGTCGCCGTGCAAGGGTGGGCGACCTTCGTGGCGCCGTGAATCCGCGGTGGTTGGCTCTTCACTGCGTCTCGCACCGCGCCGAGCCACTCCGCGAGCGGGGAGGCGTGGCTCTACGTCGTGAGCATGGAGGACCACGAGCGGTGGCGCTTCGAGGGGGTGCTCGACGAAGTGGCCTACCGCATCGGCGCGAAGATCGCCGACCTGGGGCGCTGGCGGTGCCGGCGCGACCCGCGGAGGTACGACTGACCGCTGGTGTTCTCCCACGGCGACGAGGTCTGGTTGCAGCGCCGGACCGGGCCGACGATCATCTACCGGACCACGCTCACCCTTCCGTGACGGCCGCTTTGGGAGTACGTCCTCTCGGGTGAGAGAAGCGCGCGAGATGGCCGCCGTCTTCGCCGTCGCAGGCAGCGTCACCGGCTGGACGACGCTGCCGGCGGCGGCCTGGCACGACAGCGCGGAGCTGGCCTCCGTCGCGTGGCGTCTCAGTTTGTCCCACTCCCCGGGACACCCGCTCCACGCCCTGAGCACCCGCGCTGTCCAGTTCGCCCCGCTGGGCGACGGCGGCTTCCGCGCGAACCTCGCCAGCGCCCTTTGCCTGGCCGCGGCCCTGGCGCTGCTCTATCGCGTCCTCCGCCGCGTCGCGCCGGGGGCCGGGCGGCTGGCCGCGGCGCTGGCGGCGCTGTTGCCAGTGGCGATGCCCGCCGTCTGGCTCCAGGGCGCTCGGGCCGAGGTCTACGCCTTGCAGGCCTTGCTCACCGTCGCCACCGGCGCCCTCTGCCTGCGCGTCGCGGCGGGTGACGACGACCGCGCCCTGCCCGCGCTGGCCTTGGTCTTCGGCCTCGCCGGGGCCAACCACAGCTACGTCGGGCTGATGGGGATCCCCCTCGCCCTTTGGGCGATGTGGGTCGGCTTCCGCGGCTGGCGCTCGGTGGTCGGCGCCGTCTTCGCCGGCACCCTCGGGCTCATGGCCAACCTCTACCTCCTGTTGCGCGCCAGGGCAGGGGCCGAGATCGGCTGGGGAACGCCGGACTCGCTCGCGGAGCTATGGAGCACCCTGAGCGGCGAGGAGTGGCGCCGCGCGATGCTGCCGGAGGCGGGCACCGTCGATCTCGCCGACAACCTGGCGAGCCTCACGGCCTACCTCTTCGACCAGCTCGGCGCGCTCCCGTCGCTGGTCGCCTTCGCCGTGTTGCTGGTCGCCGTGCCGCGCTGGGTCCGCGAGCGCCGCTTCCTGGCCCTGGCCCTGCTGGCGGCGCTCTGCATCCCCTTCGCCAGCCGTGTGCTCTACACCGTCGACCGCTTCAACCCGGACCTCGGGGGCTACGTCGTCGGGGCGCTGTTCGCCTGGACCGCCATGCTCCTGCTGGCCCTGGAGCGATGGCCACGCCCCGCCGCCGTCGCCCTTGGCCTGCTCTTCGCCCTGTCCCTCGGACGCATCGATCCCGGCGCACGCCGCGGGACTCGTACTGCGGAGCGCTTTGCCCGTGCGCTGCTCGACGAGGTGCCGCCCGGCGGGGCGTTGGTCGTAAGCGACTTCAACTCGGCCTTCCTCGGCTGGTGGCTGCGCGCCTTCGAGGGTTCGCGGCCGGACGTGGGCGTCATCTTCCGTGGCCAGGTGAGGCGCCCTTGGGTCGGCGAGCGCCTCGCAACCCAGCGCCCGGACCTGGCGGCGGGCCTCGCCCGCTTCCCCCTGGGCTACGACGGCCCCGATGTTCGCTTCGAGCCGGGGCTGCGCATGGACACGCTGGGCGAGGTGGAGCGGCGGCTCCGACCGGTGGGCCTCACCCTCGCCGTCGACGCCGAGCCGGGGCCGGTCCCGCGCGCCCCCGTCGAGCCGGGCATTGACGCGCGCCGCGCCTGGGGCTTCCTCCATCTGGTGCACGCCGAGCACCTGCTGCGCCTCGAGGGGGACTGGCGCAACCGGGTGCGCGCGCACCTGCGGGAGGCCGACCGGCTCTCGCCAAACGATCCCGCGGTCGCCGCCGTGGCCGCCCGACTCAGACGATAGGATAGGATGTCACGATGCCTGGACCGATCGCTCGCAAGATGATGAAGGCCTTCACGGGTGCTCACACGTCCATGCTCCGCGCCACCAAGGGCCGTTTCGGCGCCATGGGCGGGCGGGTGCTGCTGATCACCACCATCGGCCGACGCTCGGGCAAGCAGCGCACCAACCCGGTGATGTTCCTCGAGCACGAGAGTGGCGGCTACTTCGTCGCGGCCTCGTACGCCGGTCACGACAAGCACCCCGCGTGGTTCCTCAACCTGCGTGAGAACCCCGATGTCGAGGTCGAGCGCGACGGCGTGCGGCGGCCGATGCGCGCGCGAATCGCGGAGGGCGAGGAGCGCGCGACGCTGTGGGGTCGCTTCGTGGAGATGGACGCCCGCTTCGCCGGCTACGAGAGCAAGACCGACCGCGAGATCCCGGTGGTCGTCCTGGAGTCCTAGGACGGTGCGGCAGAGTCGCGACGCGGCGCGCTGCACGCGCCCGCCAAC
>CAYOBQ010000099.1:0-33007 GCA_964402225.1 uncultured Nannocystaceae bacterium
GAGTGCTGAAAGCCCTCCACACTCCCTCCGTCAGAATCGGGATATGCACCCATTTGTTCTGAGGAAGGAAAAAGCATGAAACCTCGAGGACCCTCGCGAGCCGCGATACCGGCCGCCTTGCTGCTGCTGATCGGTTGCGGCGGCGGCCATCATGGACACGCCCACCACCACGACTTCTCCGACGCGGCGCACTTCGCCAAGCGTTGGGACACCCCCGAGCGCGACGCCTGGCAGAAGCCCGACGCCGTCCTCGCCTCGCTGGGCTTGCGCCCCGACAGCGTCGTCGCAGACATCGGCGCCGGGACCGGCTACTTCACGGTGCGGCTGGCCCGCGCCGTGCCCGAGGGGAAGGTCTATGCGGTCGACGTGGAGCCGAAGATGCTGGCCCACATCGAGGCGCGGGCGAAGAGTGAGGGGCTCACCAACATCGTCACGGTGCAGGCGAGCCCGGGCGATCCGAAGTTGCCCGAAGCGGTGGACCTCGTCTTCGTGTGCAATACCTACCACCACATCGACGCGCGCACGCCCTACTTCCAGGCCCTCTCCGAGCGGCTGCGTGAGGGTGGCCGCCTGGTCGTGGTGGACTACCGCCCCGACTTCGATGGCCCCGGCCCGCCGGCCCACATCCGAATCCCGGTGGACCAGCTCGCCGCCGAGCTGGCGCCCGCCGGGTACGTGGAGGCGTCCCGGGAGACCGAGCTCGTCGACCGCCAGTACATCGTGGTCTTCAAGCCCAGACGCTGACCGTCCGATGGAGTGGATGGAGGGCAAACATCAATGCATGAGCTACCGGAGCCGCTCGAGAGGCTGTTCGAACTGGGAGACGCGACGATCTTCGTCTGGGAGGCGGCGGAGGGATGGCCGGTGCGCTACGTCTCACCCAACGTGGTGCAGCTCCTGGGCCTCGAGCCCGAGGCGCTGACCTCCGGGCGGATCTCCTTCGCGAGCCTGGTCCACCCCGACGATCTGGCGCCGCTGGCGGAGGCGGTCGGCGAGAGCGTGGCGGGGGGGCTCGAGGTCTGCGCCCACGACGACTACCGGATTCGGAGCCACGACGGCGGCTGGGCGTGGGTCCACGACTGCACCGTGATCGAGCGGGACGCGAGCGGGGCGGTGACGTCGTTTGTGGGCTACCTGCTCGACGTCACGGCCAAGAAGGCGGCCGACGCGGCCCTGGCGGAGCAGCGCGACCGGCTCGATCTGGTCCTGTGCGGGACCCGCCTGGGGCTGTGGGATTGGAATCCGCAGACGAACGCCGTCGTCTTCGACGAGCGCTGGGCCGGGATGCTCGGCTACGAGCTGCACGAGATCGACGCGACGCTCGAGGCCTGGCGGAGCCGCGTCCACCCCGACGATCTGGAGCGTCGCTGCCGCGCCATCGAGGCCCACCTCGCCGGGGAGACGGAGTTCTACGAGAACGTCCACCGGGTGCGGCACCGGGATGGCCACTGGGTCCACATCCTGGATCGCGGCCGGGTCTGCGGGCGGGACGCCGAGGGCAGGCCGATCCGCTTCACGGGGACCCAGACCGACATCACGGCGCAGCGGGTGGCGGAGATCGCGGCGGTCGAGGCGAGCCACGCGAAGACCGCGTTTCTGGCGCGGATGTCCCATGAGATCCGCACGCCGCTCAACGGCATCCTGGGCGTGGTCCACCTCCTCGCCGGGATGGACCTCGACGCCGAGCAAGCGGCCCTCGTCCAGGTGCTTCGCCAGAGCGGCGAGTCGCTGCTCACGATCACCGACGATGTCCTCGACATCTCCAAGGTCGAGTCGGGTGAGCTCACCCTCGAGGCCACGGCCTTCGACGTGCGGCAGTTGATCGGCTCCACCCACGAGCTCTACCGGGAGCGCGCCGTCGCCAAGGGGCTCGAGTACAGCCTGTCGGTCTCCGCGCAGACCCCCGAACACGCCGTGGGGGACCCCCACCGGACGCGGCAGATCCTGGCCAACCTGCTGTCCAACGCGACCAAGTTCGCCGAGACCGGCGGCGTCGATCTCAGGGTGGACGCGCGCCCCCTGGAGGACGGCCGGGTGGAGCTCGAGATCCGCGTCCGTGACACCGGTCCGGGCATTGGTGATCCGGAGGCGGTTTGGCTGCCCTTCCGACAAGCGGACTGCTCCACGTCGCGCGAGCACGGCGGGACCGGGCTGGGCCTGACGATCTGCCGGGAGCTGACGATGCTGATGGGCGGGGACATCTCGGTCCGAAGTGAGGTCGGCGTGGGCAGCGAGTTCATCGTGCGGCTTCCGCTCTCCCACGCCTCGACCGACATCGGCACCCCGCGGCCCAGCGTCTGGCCCGGGGCGCTGAGTCTCCCGGTCCTGGAGGTGCTGGTGGCGGAGGACAACGCCGTGAATCAGCTCGTCGTCTCGGGCGTCTTGAGGCGGCTGGGGCAGACCGTCACGGTGGTCGGTGACGGACAGGCGGCGTGGCGTGCCTGTGAGGCGCGAGCCTACGATCTGGTCCTGATGGACATTCATATGCCCACGATGGACGGGATGGAGGCGTGCCGCCGGATCCGAGCCTCCCTCTCCGAGGACGCCCCGCGCATCGTCGCGCTCTCCGCGGACGCCTTCGCCCCCGACCGGGCGGCCTTCGCGCGCGCCAGGTTCGACGGCATCATCGCCAAGCCGTTTCGGCCCTCGGACATCGCCGATCTCATCTACCGGGTCGCCCGGCGCGCCGCATAGCGGTATTTTCGGAGCATGGCGCCCACACGGCGACCCGTTGGCCGACTCGGGGGCAGAGGCGACGCGCCAGCGCTGGTCACGCCCGACGGAGACGAGACCTCCTACGCTGAGCTGCGCGCGGAGGTCGCCGCGCGCGCCGCGACCTTCGAGCCAGGCGTGCTCACGCCGGTCGCCCACGCGGATCCGCGAGCGTTCCTCGTCGACGCGTTGGCGGTGCTCCACGCGGGCGCCGTCTTGCTGCCCCTCGATCATCGCGGCGACCCCGGCGCCGTCTGCGCGCGGGTGGGCGCCGGGCGAACGCTCGAGCCCGAGGCCGCGTTGGTGTTGAGCACCTCGGGATCGAGCGGCCGGCCCAAGGCCGTGGTCCTCGGCGCGACGGGGGTCGCCGCGAACATCGAGGCCATCCGTGCCTACTTGCCGCTCGAGGCGCACCCCCGCACCGCGATCGTGCTCCCCTTCGCCTACAGCTACGCCCTCGTCGGTCAGGCGTTGACGACGCTCGCGGCGGGGGGCGCGGTGCTGCTCCTGGCGGGCATCGCCTACCCGAAGGCCCAACGCGAGGCGATGCGCCGTCTCGGCGCGACGGGCCTCTCCTCGGTGCCTACCTCCCTGCGCCTGCTCGCCGCCGGGGACCGCCCCTTGCCCCTGGGCTACGTCGCCTCCGCCGGCGCGGCGCTCACGCCGGCGACGGTCCGGGCCGTCCGCGAGGGGTTCCCGGGGGCGGCGATGTTCAACCAGTACGGCCTCACGGAGGCCTCGCCGCGGGTCACCGCGTGCAGCGACGCAGAGCCCGGCTTCGCCAAGGGCGCCGTGGGTCGGCCCCTCGCCGGGGTCGAGGTCCAGGTCGTCGACGGCGAGGTCTTCGTCCGTGGTCCCTCGGTGATGCGGCGCTACCTCGACGACCCGGAGGCGACCGAGGCCGCCCTGACGCCCCACGGCCTTCGCACCGGCGACCGCGGTCACCTCGACGCCGACGGGTACCTCTTCGTGACGGGCCGCGCCGATGATCTGGTCAAGGTCGCCGGGGAGCGCGTGAGCACCCACGCCGTCGCCGCGGCGCTGCGTGGGATCGACGGGGTGCGCGAGGCCGGCGTGGTGGGGCTGCCCCACCCTCGGATGGGCACGCGGCTGGTGGCGGGAGTCGTCCTCGACCCCCACGCGACGGTGGATGACGTGCGGCTCGCCATGCGCGGCTGGCACCCGGCGCGTCGCCCTCGGCTGGTGGTGCTCCGTGCGCTCCCGGCGAACGCGCGGGGGAAGCTCGACCGGCCCGCGTTGCGCGCGGCGCTGGCGTCCGCCAAGGTAGGTCCATGAATGGATGGCAGCGTGCGTGGAGCGTGGTGGTCGCGGGTGCCAAGGCCGTGGGCGCGGGCGTCAAGACGGTCGACCCCGACATCGTGCGTCACGTCGCCCAGCTCCCGCTCATGGCACCGGGCCTCTTCGTGCCTCGCGACGCCCCCGTCCGGCACCGGCGTGACGACGGCTACCCGCCGGTCGTCTTCGTCCACGGGCTCGGCGGTCAGCGAGGCAACTTCCTCTATCTGAGCGGCTTCCTCGCCCTCAACGGTCGCCGCCGCCGCTACGCCATCCAGTTCGACCGCAACACCTCCATCGAGGCCCGCGCCGATGCGCTGGTGGCCTTCGTCAACGAGGTACGTGAGGTCACCGGGGCCGAGGAGGTCGATCTCGTGGCCCACAGCCTCGGCGGCATCGTCGCCCGGCTCGCGTTGGCAGAGCTCGACTTCGCCCGCCACATCGGCACCGTGATCACCCTGGGCGCCCCCCACGGCGGCACCTTCTCGGCCCGCGTCGCCAACACCGAGCTCACCCGGGCTCTGCGGCCCAACTCGGCGGCCATCGCGCGCCTCGGTCCGCCTCCGCCAGGGGTGCGCGTCGTCAGCCTCTGGAGCCGCGGCGACCTGCTCGTCCTGCCGCCGGAGTCCGCCGTGTGGCCGGGCTCCGAGTCCATCGAGCTGTCGCCCTTCACCCACTACAGCTACCTGCTCGAGCCCCGCGGCTGGCGCGCGGTCGCCCGCGTCCTGGATGGCCGGCCCATCCCCGACCCCGCTGTCGCCCACGCTTAAACAGCCAAATCTCGAAACGATCCACAGATTTGGCTGAATATAGTTCGTCTTAAATAGCCAAATCCCTTGTCTTCCGAAGACATCTGGCCCATTTGATCCCTATGCTGATCGGACGCCAACGCGCGCGAGACGTGCTGCGCGCCGCCGGTTCGGGGGATCCGGAGCTCGTGGCCATCTACGGCAGGCGGCGAGTCGGCAAGACGTTCCTCGTCCGCGCGCACTTCGCCGAGACGCTCCGGTTCGAGCTCACGGGGCTCCACGGCGCGCCCCTCGGCATGCAGCTCCGCGCCTTCGCCATCGCCCTCGGCCAGGCCCTGGGCAGCCCCCTCGTCCCGAGCCCACCCGCCGACTGGCTCGAGGCCTTCGTCCAGCTCCGCGGCATGTTGGAAGCGGAGCCCGCCGACGGGCCGCGGGTCCTCTTCTTCGACGAGCTGCCGTGGCTCGCCTCCCCACGGTCCGGCTTCATGCCCGCCTTCGAGCACTTCTGGAACACGTGGGCGAGCACGCAGCGCAACCTCGTCGTGGTCGTGTGCGGCTCGGCGGCTTCGTGGATGATCCAGCGCATCGTTCGCGCCCGGGGTGGCCTGCACAATCGCGTCACGCGCCGCATCCGGCTGTTACCCTTCACCCTCGCCGAGGCCCGCGAGTACCTCCTCGCGAGAGGCATCGATCTCGGCCTCTACCAGACGCTCGAGCTGTACCTCGCCATGGGCGGCGTCCCCCACTATCTCAAGGAGATCCAGCGCGGCGACTCGGCGGCCCAGAGCATCGATCGCGTCTGCTTCTCTGAAACGGGGCTCTTGCGCGACGAGTTCGGCGTCCTCTTCCGCTCCCTCTTCGACAAGAGCCAGCGGCACGAGAAGGTGGTCCGGGCGCTGGCGGGCAAGGGCAGCGGGATGACGCGGCAGCGGCTCGTCGAAGCCACGGGGCTTGCGTCCGGCGGGACCCTCACGAAGCTCACCGACGAGCTCGAGTCCTCGGGCTTCATCCAACGCGTGGGCACCTTCGGCCGCCGCAAGAAGGACGCGGTCTACCGACTCTCGGACCCGTACTCCCGCTTCTACCTGAAGTGGATCGAGCGCCATCGCTCACGGGCTGACCACGTCTGGACGACGCGGCGCGGCACCCCCGCCTGGCGTGCCTGGAGCGGCCTCGCCTTCGAGGAGGTCTGCTTCCAGCACATCCGCCAGCTCAAGCGCGCGCTGGGGATCGAAGCCGTAGAGACGACAGAGTCGACCTGGCGTCGCCGTGGGGACGACACCGCGGCGGGCGCACAGATCGACCTGCTCATCGACCGCAAAGACGCCACCATCAACCTCTGCGAGATGAAGTTCTCCGACGGGCCCTTCACGATCGACCGTCGCTACGCCGCGGAGTTGCGACGGAAGCGGGAGGCCTTCCGCGTCGCCTCGCGGACCCGCAAGTCCGTGCAGATCGCGATGGTGACGACCTACGGAGTCACCGCGAACGCCCACCGCGACGAGCTGGTCGCGCGAACCCTATCGATGGAGGCCCTCTTCGAGGAGGGAACACAAATCCGTAGAGGCTGATGCGCATGAAACCATAGAGGTCAGCCTGCACAAAACCATAGAGGTTAGCTCGCACGAAACCATAGAGGTTAATCCACAATAAAACATAGAGGTCAGCCTCAGCGGGTACTACGATCGCTCCATGGCGCGCCCCGCTCACCAACGACTCGCCGACCGTCTCGAACGGGTGCGCGCCGTCGCCAACGATGGCGTCGTGAAGGCCAGCGACCTCCGCCGAACCGACCGCGAGCGCCTGCTGAGCACTGGGTGGCTGAGCAAGATCACCGGCGGCTGGTACCTCTTCCACAGCCCCGACGCGCTGCGCGACGGGGACACCGCCTGGTACGAGTTCTTCTGGCCCTTCGTCCGCGCGTATCTCGACGACCGTTGCGCCGACGCGTGGTGCCTCTCGGCGGAGACCTCCCTCGCCATCCACACCGGGCTCACGACCCTACCCCGCCAGGTCGTCGCCATCGCCGGCCGCGGCGGCGCCACCCGCGTAGACATCCCCCCCGGCGTCTCGCTGCTGGTGTACCCCGACGCGGGACGGCTCCCAGAGGCCACCGTCGACGGTCGCGGACGGCGCCTGATGCCACTCGTCGAGGCGCTGACGCGGGTCACAGACACCTGGTTTCGCGAGCGCCCCGAGGCCGCCGAGATCGCGCTTCGGATGGTCGCGAACGCCGGCGATCTCGCCGCGCGGCTGCTCTCCACCGACCGACTCCCGGCGGCGGGCCGGCTGGTGGGCGCTTACGTCTTCCTCGGCGAGGCGGCCACCGCCGACCAGCTACGCGACGCCATCGAGCGTGCGGGGCACACCATCACGCCGACCAACCCGTTCACCCACCCCGCCCCCTTCCTCTCCGGTCGACAGCGCTCCCCGTACGCCGCGCGCGTCGAGTCGATGTGGGCCCGGATGCGCGCGACGGTCCTCGAGGTGTGGCCCGAAGCCCCGGGGCTCCCCGCCGATCCAGCGCGGCGCCTCGACCGGCTCGAGGAGCGCGCCGCCCGCGACGCCTACCACTCCCTCTCAATCGAGGGCTATCGCGTCAGCGCCACGCTGATCGACCGCATCCGTACCGGCGACTGGACACCCGGGCTCAACGCCACAGACGTCGGTGAGCTCGACGCGCTGGCCGCCTCGGGCTATCTGCGCGCCTTCCACCTCGTGCGCGACGCGGTGGCGAGGATCTTCGACGGCGCGCGCCCCGGCGAGGTCGCCGAAGCCGGGGTCGGCGCCTGGCACCAAGAGCTCTTCCAACCGATGGCCGACGCGGGCCTCGTCACCCACGCCGATCTGCTCGGCTACCGGCGCACGCCCGTCTACATCCGCGGCGCCCGCCACGTCCCGCCCCCCCACCGCGCCATCCCCGACGCGATGGAGGCGTTCTACGCGCGGCTGCACGCCGAGCCCGAGCCCGCCGTGCGCGCCATCCTCGGACACCTCCTCTTCACCTGGATCCACCCCTACGCCGACGGCAACGGACGCGTCGCGCGCTTCCTCATGAACAGCCAGCTCACCTCCGGCGGCTACCCATGGACCACCCTCCGCGTCGACACCCGGGAGGCCTACATGGCCGCCCTCGATCAGGCCGCCCACGCCGGTGAGATTGCCCCGTTCGCCCGCCACGTCCTCAGCGAGATGGCCATCGATCCCTGATCCCTGCGCAGCAAATCGTTGCGCGATCGCCCGCCGCCTTGCCGAGCGCGCCGCGCCGCGCCATCTTCCGCCCTTTCGACGACGCAGAGGACCCCATGAAGATCGCTCTGACCATCTTGCTCGCGTTGACGCTGCCTGGCGTCACCCACGCCGAGCCCAAGGCCCGCACCATCGAGATCACCCCCGACCGGGTGCTGGTCGGCTCGACGCTCTTTCGCGTGTGCGCCCCATGCCATGGGCCCGAGGGTGAAGGGCGACCGGGGATGGCGGCGCGGCTGACCAGTCGCACCTACCTCGAAGCGGCCTCCGACGAGGCCCTGATCAAGACCATCGCGGAGGGCCGCGCCGGGACCGCGATGGTGAGCTGGCGCGACATCCTCACGCGGAGCCAAATGGAGAGCATCGTCGCCTACCTGCGCCAGCAGGTCCCGACCAGGCCCGCGACCCTCGACGAGTCACCGCGGACCGGCGACGCCGCCAACGGCGCGCGCCTCTTCAAGGCCCGGTGCAACACGTGCCACGATCCCGCCGGCGCGCGCTTCCGACAGTGGGGCACCCGCGTCACGGGCCGCCCGTTTCTCTCCCAGGTCAGCGACGGCTACCTGCGCTACATCATCGCCAAGGGGAAGTCGGGCACCGCGATGCAGGCCTTCGCCGGCGGCGCGCCATTGCCAGAGCTCCACCTCGAGCCAAAGCAGATCGAAGACGTCATCGCCTGGCTCCGCGAGAACGCGAGGTAGCTGGAGCCGCGCGGCGCGATCGTAGAGGATGGGCCGCAGGCCACCACCTCGTCGGGAGCGCCACGCCCATGACCGAAGCCGAGGTCGCAAAGACCGTCAGACGGATCCTGACGGACGACTTCTCCATCCCCGCCGAGCAGATCACCGCCGACGCTCGATTCCGCGGCACCTTCGGGATGGACTCCCTCGACATCGTCGACCTGGTCTTCTTCCTCAGCCGGACCTTCGGCGTCACCGAGGACCTCGACGACTACCGCGGGCTGCACACCGTCGGGAAGCTGTGTACCTTCATCGCCGGGCACGCCGCCGACGTTGGCTGAGCCACGCGACACCATCTCGCGCGTCTTCCGTTCGTCGTTCCCCGACCTCGACGCCGGCGGCCTCCGCACCGGAGCCTGGGCCGGCCCCGACCCCGAGCCCACCGAGCCGCTCTTCCCCACCGTGCTCCACGCCTTCGTCCACGCCCGCCGCAGCGCCCGCGGCGTCACGCTGGTCCCCGACGAGGTCGACGGCGAGGAGGAGACGCGCAGCTACGGCGACCTCGTCGCCGCGGCCCAGCACTTCGCGGGCCAGCTCGTCTCGCGGGGGATCCGCCCCGGCGACCGCGTCCTGGTCGTGTTGCCCACCTCCTTCGAGTACATCATCGTCTTCTTCGCGGTGCAGCTCGTCGGCGCCATCCCGGTGCCCTCCTACCCGCCGGCGATGCTCGAGAAGGCCGAGCTCGTCCTCGATCGCCTGGTGCACATCGCCCGTCACTCCGGGGCCACCTGGTTCGTCACCAGCCGCAAGCTGAGGCTCGTCACAGGCGACGTCGCCCTCCGCGTCGACACCATCCGCGAGCTCATCCCCGTCGAGCGGCTGGAGGCCGACCGCAGGGCCGGCGACTACGAAGCGCGCGCCCGCGGCGACGACGCCGCCTTCATCCAATACACCTCCGGCTCGACGGGTCGACCCAAGGGCGTGGTGCTCAGCCACCGGGCCCTCGTCAGCAACGTCCACGCCATCGGGCGCTCACTCCAAGTCACCCGGCGCGACGTCACCGTGAGCTGGCTGCCGCTCTACCACGACATGGGCCTCATCGGCGTCTTGCTCTTCTGCGTCTATTGGCAGATCCCCGTCGTGCTGATGTCCCCGATGGCCTTCCTGATGCGCCCTATCCGCTGGCTCCAGGCCATCACCCGCCACGGCGGCACCCTCTCTCCGGCCCCCAACTTCGCCTTCGCGCGCTGCATCAAGCGGGTCACGGAGCCAGACCTGCGCGGCCTGGACCTGAGCACCTGGCGCATCGCCCTCAACGGCGCCGAGCCGGTCAACCTCGGCACCGTGCGCGCCTTCGAGCACCGCTTCGCCCCCTGTGGCTTCAGCCGCTCGGCGATGCTGCCCGTCTATGGCCTCGCCGAGGCCAGCCTCGCGGTGAGCTTCACCCCCCAGGGCGAGCGAATGCGCTTCGAGACCGTCGACCGACAGGCCCTCGCGGACGGCTGCGCCGTGCGCTCCGTCGGCGAAGGCGCCATCACCGTCGTCAGCGTCGGGCTGCCCGTCCCCGGCCATAACGTCGCGATCGTCGACGAGCTGGGTCGGCTCCTCCCCGACCGCCAGGTCGGCCACATCGTCACCCGCGGCCCCTCCACGATGGACGGCTACTTCCAGGACCCCGACAAGACCGCCGAGGTGCTCGTGGAGGGTTGGCTCTGGACCGGCGACCTCGGCTACTTCGTCGACGGCTGGCTCTACGTCACCGGCCGCGCCAAGGACCTCATCATCATCCGCGGTCGCAACTACTACGCCGAAGACCTCGAGCGGCAGGCCGAGCAGATCTCCGGCGTGCGCGCCGGCTCGGTCGTCGCCTTCGGCGTCTACGACGAGCGGCGCGCCACCGACGTCGCCGTCGTCGTCTGCGAGACCCGGGTCGAAGCCGCCGATGACCGCGCCACGCTGGCCGACGCCGTGATGTCCCAGGTCCAGGACACCAGCGGCGTCGCCATCGACGAGGTGCGCCTCGTGGAGCCCGGCACGATCCCCAAGACCTCCTCGGGCAAACGACAGCGCGGGCTCACGCGGGTCCGGTACCTCGCCGGCGAGCTCGAGCCCCAGCGCACCACCACCGCCGGCCTCGTGGGGGTCTTCGCCCGCTCCGGGCTCGGCCTCGTCGCCTCCCGCGCCCGCCGGCTCTTCGGCGTTCGATCAGGCCCCTCGGCGGCGTCGGGCGATCGATCCGAGGAGCAACCAGAAGAAGACGCCTGAGCCGAGGGGCCCAGACGGAAGCGAACACCCGCAACCGCCCCCCGAGCTCGACCCCCCCCGGCGCCCGCCGTCGCCGGCGTCGACCGCCCCATCGGAGATCCCGCCATCCCCGGCCTGGGGTCCAGCGTCGGGATCCCCGGCCGGGGCTTCGGGCGCGGGTCCGATGATGACCCGCACCTCGACGGCGTCCGGCGCCATGCCCGAGACGTCGTAGACCGTCACGATCGTCGACGGCGGCGGCTCGACGCCCGTCCCGACCACGGGCCTCCCTTGGGTGAAGGGCGTCCCCACAGCGATCACCAGCTCCGCCCCGCGCTGCGAGTCCTGCCCGAGGACCGGACGGGCGAGCCTCGGGTCCTCACTCCGAGCCGACCAGGACAGCGCCCCCTCACAGGCGTTCGAGATCCGCACGAGGGCCCCGGGGTGCTCCGAGTTCAGATAGACCTCCTGGCGGTCCACCGCGACGCAGGGCTCCTCGCGGTCGGGATCGGCCTCGAGCGAGCGCTCGTCGAGGGGCGCATCATCTTCCCCATCGACCGTCCCATCGCCATCGGTGTCAACGAGCAGCGGATCGCTGGCGATCTCGAGCGCCCCCCCGTAGAGCTCGTCCCCATCCGACCGCCCATCGCCGTCGGTGTCGGCCCTCGTGGGGATCAGGCCCATCGCGTGCTCGACCTTGTTCGGCACGCCGTCGCCGTCGTCGTCTCCCTCCCAGGAGTCGGCGTCCGTCGCCAGCCCGTGCTTGCGCTCCCAAGGGTCGGGCAGGCCGTCCAAGTCGACATCGAGCGTCCGCGGATCGGGGCCGTAGAGCTCGACCGTCCCCGCGCCGTTGTACCGCGTCGGCGGGAGGCCCCCCTCCTCGGGATCGGCCCGCAAGACGACCCGGTCGTCGGGGTCGCCGGGCTGGTAGTCCACCGTCCAGGTCAGCGTCTGCTGGTTGTCCGCCTCCCCATCGTAGGGGCCCAGCGCCCCGACGACTGCGACCAGCGAGTCCTCGACCGTGAGCGTGCCCGACGACGCCGTCACGTAGAGCCGCACCGCGACCTCCTCGATCGGCGCCAAGGACAGATTGACCACCTCGGCGCTCACCGTCAGCGCGTGCGCCGCCGACGGGTCGAGGAACTCCGACCCCTCTTCATCGACGACCCGAATCCCCTCGACGCGAACCAACTGCGCCAGGAACTCGCCCCCGGGATCGTGGTGGAGGATCGTGGCGGCGCTGACCACGCGGTTCGCCTGGAGCCGAAAAGCCTCGACCTGACTCGCCAGCGCGTTGCGCTGTGTCTGGTACCACACCCCCGGGTTGGGGAAGGCGCCGGTCATCACCGCGATGAGGAAGGCGGACAGCTCACGCGCGAACTCGCCGTGGGCCGCCTCGACGTCCATCTGCTCCCGGAGGCTGCTCGTCACCACCCGGGGCCACCACTCATCGGCCCGGTCCCACCCCGCGGCCTCGTCCACCGCCCGGTCGCGCAGCAGCCTGATCTGTGCCCACTGCTCGCCCAGATCAGGTTCGCCGTCGACGCCGTAGACCAGATCCATCAGCTCCTCGTGACGATCGCGCTGTATCGCCGCCCGTATCGCCTCGAGGCGGCTCGAGTAGTCCCGGGTCGCGACGCTCAGATCCCGTTGGATCTTCCGATTCTGGGCGACCTTGAGTCCGCTGTAGATCTGCGGCTGAGCGGCCATCACGGGCTCGCCCCAGGCGAGGCGCCCCACGCGGTTCACCGATCCGGGCAACTCGAAGAAGGTGTAGACCAGCGGATCGACGAGGAGCCTGAGGTTCGAGAGGTGCTTCCCGCCCTTCGCGAACTTCTCCGCGGCGGCGAAGGCAGGGATGCCCTTCAGCGCGGCGAAGGCGTCCGCCGAGGCGGAGAGGCCGTCGGCCGTCCCCTTGGTGATCTCGAGCTGCGCGATCTGCGACGTCGCCTCGGCGTTCATCTCGGCGAGCACCTGCAAAGCCGCGCCGCGGTCGGCTCGATAGCGCGCCCCGTCGGCCGTTGGCCACGCCCCCAGGTGTCTCGCCGTCACCTCGAGCCCCTCGTCAGCGAGGCGGGTGAAGCTCGGCACCAGCACCGAGCCGCTGTCGAGCAGCGTCGCCTTGGCGCCCTTGATCGCGTTGCCGATGAGCTTCTTGAGCGCCGACTTGACGAACCCACCCGCCTGCCCCGTCAGCACCACGTCCACGATGCCGTCGAAGGCCATCGCCGTCGCGTCGACGATCGTGTTGACCAGCGACGGATCCGACACGAACGCCGCCCCGAGCAGCTTCGCGGGGTTGAAGACCGCCGCCTTGGCGACCGCCTTGAGGAAGCTCGCCCGCTTCGCCTTCCCGTCGCTTCGCTTCCCGAGGGCCGCCCACGGCCTGTCGGCGAGCCGCCGGTGAAACTCCTCGATCCTGCCGGAGTTCAGCACGTCCAGGGTGCTCTGGGAGCGCGCCGCCGCGGGCGAGAAGTCGCGAATCCGCTTCTGGGCCTTGGCGATGTTCCGCACGTTGAAGTCGATGTCGGGGACCAGCAAGTCCGTCACCAGGCTCGCCAGCGCGTCGAGCATGAAGCCCAGCAAGATGTCCGCGTGCGCGAGCCCATCGCGGGCGCCGTACTCCGCCCACAGCGCGCGCCTGACCGCCTCGTTCGCCTGGGGTGTCATCGGGTGCACGCCGTCGCGCAGCGCGTGGAGCTCGACCAGCGCCGTGTCCTCGTGGGGACCCCATCCGTTGGGCGCGAGCTTCTTCAACTGCTCGGCGACGGCGATCTTCTGGCCCAGGCCATCGAAGGGCCGCAGGCGGATCTCTTCCTCCGCCCCGATGCGCAGGTTGTGGACCGTGCCGACCTCGAAATAGAGGTTCTCGCTGGCGCCCTCGTCGTTGAGCTCCTGCGAGCGGGCGCGGGTGACCTCCACGGTGTACTCCGCCTCGCGCCAGGTCGTCGGATGGCCGGGGACGCGGGTCAAGCCGTCGAGCTTCTCGAAGCGGAACTGGCCCAGCGCGTCGGGATCGATCGTCACCCCGGAGATGAAGCGTCGATCCACCCGCACCTGGTCCAGATACGCGCGGTACTCGGCGTCGGACTCGCCGCCGTCCCGCCGTCTCACGTGCCGCGGCTGCCGATACACCGAGACCTGAGCGTTCTCGATGGGCTTGTCGGTGTCGGTCCCGTCGGGCAGCGCCTCCTCGACGACCCCGACGATGTCTCCCTTGGGCACGAGATCGGGGAGCCCGGCGACTCGGTGAAGCGGCCACGTCGCCTGTCGGGTCGCCACACAGCCGCGCCCCGCGTCGCGCACCGCCCAGAAGCCGTCCTCGAGCTCGAAGTCGCATCCCTCCGGGAGCGACTCGTCTCCCGCGTAGTCGTCGAACCCGACGTTGAGCAGCACCAGGTCGGGGTCGTCTCCATCGAAGAGGTCGTGCATCGAGTCGACCGGGGCCCCGACGACCGCCGGAACCAGGACGATGTGTCGTGGATAGTGGTAGGTCCCGGCGTTGGTCGCCCGACCCTCCGCCGCGAACCACGCCCGGCCGTCGGACAGCCCGACGCGGAGTTCGCCCTCGACTTCGTAGGTGATGTTCTCCGCCACGCAGCCGTAGGCGACGCCGCCCTCGATGTCGCGACCGAAGCCGCGCCAATGGGAGTAGGTGCCCGAATAGGGGACGAGGACCTCGCCGTCGGCGACCTCGAGCTCGCCCTTCTTCAACACGAGCGTGTCGCGACCGACGGCGAGCATGTTCTCGCGGGCGAACTGCTGCTCACACGCGGATCCGTCGTAGGTCCACTCGGTGCGCTGGAGCCCGGGGGAGAGGGTCCAGGTCCCTTCGAAGTCGAAGCGCGTGGGCGTGGTTCCAGCACCAACGAGCTCGCGATCGAGGGCCCCGGCGCGCTGCTCGAGGGGCTCCGCCGGATCGTCTGGGATCGCGCACGCAGAGAGGCTCACGGCGAGCAAGAAGCAGGTCGAGTGCCGTGCCACGCTCGTGGTCGCGACCCTCAAGAGAGGAGTCCCAGCGCTTCGAGATCGATTCGGTAGAGGCCCTTCCAGGTCTCGAAGCCGTCGGCCTCGGGCGCCGGCCACTGCTGGGAGAGACGGAAGAGCAAGCCACCCTCGACGAGGGGCAAGCCCGGCACGGAGACAAAGCGCCCCTTCGGTTCGATGGCGCAGCCAACCGATCTGCTCGGATTGACGGCGGCGCCGGGTGCCTGCTCCGGGGCTGGTGAACACGCCAACGAGACAACGCTCGGACAGATCAGGCTTCTGTTCAACGCTCACCCTCCAATGCGGCCAGGTGACAGAATCGACAACCCGGTCCATCCATTCCAGCGCTCCGTGGGCACCGCTCGGGAATGTGGGGCTTCCATAGGCCTCCACCCACGGTTACGGTCCGCCCCTGTGGGGGCGCAAAACGGCGCTTTTGGTGGTCCTCTTGAAGCAGCATCTCGCGCTCCTGGCGTGGGCGGCCGGCGTGGTCTCGACCGCGACGGCCGCCGAAGACCCGATCCGCGAACGACGGCCCGACGCCTGCGGTGACGCGGCCTGGCAGCTCGCGAACGCGCCGGCCGGCTCCAAGGTCGACGCCTCCTTCTCCGAAGCCTGGGAGGCCGATTTGCAGCGGATCGTGGCCTGCCTCGAACGGCCCGCGAAGGCCCGCGCCTGCGTGGCCGTGCAGGGTCGATACGACGCGACGCCCTTCGAGGGCAGCGTCAGCAAAGCCCTGGGCGGGGAGACACCGGCACAACTTCTCCGTGCGCGCGGGCGAGCGCTGCGCGTCTTGTCTCGACTGCACGACCTCGGCGTCGCGCCGAATCGCCTCCTCGAGCGACCGCCACCAACGGGCCCCTCCTTCCGAGGCGTGCACCTCGAGCTCCTGGCGGACTGCCTCCCGGCGCCCCCCGAGCCGGTGGTCATCGCCCCCCTCGCCCCCGACGCCGGCCAGATCCGCGTCGTGGTCGACGAGGCGATGGCGGAGCGTGGCGTGGGGTCGCCCACGGTCGTGAAGGTCGCGATGCCCAGCGCCGCCGACGCGCCGGGCCCCTGGTGGTTCTCGGCGGGCGGGGCGGCGGTGGGCCTGCTCGCCGACGGCGTCGACACCGGCTTCGTCGGTGAGGCGAGGGTGGGCTTCGGCTGGACCGGCCCCCAGACCTACGGTCGCATCGACACCGGCCTCGCCATCGGCTCGCCCGTCGGCCAGTCGCGCGGGCTCGCGAGCGGCCTCGGCGCCGGACTGCACCTCTTGGAGTGGCTCGAGCTCGGCGTCCGCGTCGGCCATCGAATCAGCGGGGAGGACTTCACGGCGCCCTGGACCGACCAGCTCTGGTACGGCGCGGTCGAGAGCAGCCAGTGCTTCGACCTCAACGAGACGGGGCTGCTCTTCTGCCTCGAGGAGTTCGTCGGCGGCGGCCAGTGGAGCCAACGCGCCGTCGAGGTCCAGGACACCGTGTACTTCGTGCCCGAGGAAGACCGCGGCGCCTTCGTCCTCGGCGGGCTGATCACCATGCGGCAGGGGTTGTGAGCATGAAGCGTCTCCTTGGACTCCTCGCGCTGGTCGCCGGCTGCGGCGACCTCTCGGACCACGACGGCCCCATCTGCGCGGCCCTCGGGGATCCGGGCTGCCCCTGCACCGCGTCGGGCGAGTGCACCGACCAGCCCGACGGACGCTACGTCTGCACCGCCGGCCTGTGCGCGCCGGCCCCTTGTCCGCTGGGCAGCCTCGAGTGTCCCTGCGAGGCGACGGGGGCCTGCGGTCCGGGCCTGCGCTGCGGCGACGACGGGATCTGCGAGCGCGGCTGCGACGTCGGGAGCGCGGGCTGTGAGTGCAACGCCATCGGCGGCTGCGACCGCGACGTCGACGGACGCCCGCTGGCCTGCATCGAAGACGTCTGCCAGCCGCCGCGCTGCGAGCTGGGCACGATCGGCTGCTTCTGCGACGCCGCCGACGCTTGCCGCGACGGGTCCATCTGCGACGACGGCGCTTGCGTGGCCGACACCGGGCAGACGCTCGATCCCCCGGCGGATCCCAAGTGCTGGACGCCCTGCCGCGGCGGCGAGGTCGCGGGGCCGGGCGGCACACGGGTGGCGTGCGACGCCGACGGCCTGCTCGAGGGGTGCATCGGCGACACGCTGTGCGTGGACGGGACCTGCGTCGAGCCGGACGACATGGCCGTGCGTGCCGCTGGCGACACGCCGATCTCGGCCTGCGAGCACGACCGTGACTGCCCGGAGACGCAGAACTGCATCGACGGGGGATGCTACTCCGACTGCCAGATCGACGCGGACTGCAAGGGGACGCGGATCTGCTTCAAGCGCGCCTGCCGCCTGCCCTGCACGACCCCCAAGGAGGGCAACCCCTGCGCCGACGACTACCGCTGCGCGACGGAGGACGGGATCACCGGAGTCTGCCTCCCCAACGCCCCGGACACCCTCGTCGAGATGGGCCCGCGCCCCGCGCCGGCGGTGGGCTACCCCGACGACGCCGACGTCGTCGAGCCGGCGCGGCTGGTCTTCACCCGCGAGCAGCAGACCGGTCGGTTCCAGATCACCAACCCCACCTCCCTGACGCGCGTCTTCGAGGTGACCAAGGCCGAGCACACCATCGTGCGCATCAACGGCGGCGAGGTGGTGCGGACGAATCCGCTGGGCTGGCTCGAGCTGGGGAGCGAGGCCGAGCCCCTCGCGGTGGTCCCCTCGCTGACCGTGGAGCTGGAGGCGGGGGCCCAGACCACGATCCGCGTCGCGGGCGCCGAGACCGGCGACTTCCCCGAGTGGACCGGCGTGCTCTCCATCGACACCGAGGGGGCACAGACGGTCACCGTCGACCTGGGCTACCTCGACAGCCCCGCGGGCCGCTGGTCGGGGACCGTCTACTACCTGGCCAACTTCGGCACCGACCAGCTCGACCCCTGGGCCGACGCGGTCGCGGCCGGCGACGCCGAGACGGCCGGCGACCTCATCGACGACGTGGGCAACGCCCTGGTGCGCCGCTGGTGGGCTTTCCGAGAGGGCAGCCTGAGCCGCGACGAGTTTGACGCCGTCCTGGTCTCCACCGTCGACGAGAGCTGGGACTGGCCCGTCAGCCGCGAGTTCTGCGACAACGACAACGCCGCGTGCTACCCGGCGGACAACCCCGAGGGCTTCTCGATCTACTCCGACGACGTCGCCGCGAGCCCGGTCCCCACCGGCGTCTCGCAGCTCGACCTGTCGCTCAACCTGCGCCCCGACGCCGATGACCCGACGCGCTGGACAGGTCGCATCGACAGCAGCCGCGCGCTCCAGTACCCCGGGAACCCGGGACTGACGGTGACCTTCCGTGACGACCCGAGCGGCTGTCACTTCGCCGCGACCCAGGCGGCGTGCGTCACGCCGCTGGCGACGCTCGAAGCCGAGACGGTCCTGGGCGCCCGCTACCCGACGACCTCCGACGACTCCACCTGCGCCGACGGCGAGGCCGGGCGCTTCGCCCACGTCGAGGTGCCCTGGCTCGTGCCGGGCTTCGACCGCGGGACGACGGAGGTCCCCGATGGCAGCGGGGCGCGCAGCCGCTACGAGTGTCGCGACGCCCACCAGCCGCTGGGGACCGCGCCCGATGTGGAGGCGATCAACCTCAGCCTGAACGCGGCCAACCCCATCCCCAACGGCCGCTCTCTACGGGCGCGCCTCGAGGTGCTCGACGGCGGGCTCGTCAACGGCGAGCAAATCTTCGTCCTCTTCCGTGAGACGCTGCCGGAGCTGCTGCCCGGGCAAGGCGAGACCCACGCCTACGGTTACTTCATCCTCAACCGGCAGGACGCCAACCTCGGCGAGGAGGACTTCACCGGCTTCGAGCCCCCCGCCGATCCCGCCCCCGTCGCCTCGCCGGAGCTCACGTGCTCCCGCGACCTCGTGGCCCAGATCCTCGAGGCCGACGAGGTCGAAGACGTCGTCAGCGCCCTCGCCGAGGGCACGCTGGCCCAGGCGGAGCTGCGCAAGCTGGCCCAAGGTGCGCTGGAGGGCGTGGTGCGCGAGACAACGCCGCCCACCATCGATCCGGACGATCCGGCGGAGACCGAGGCGGTCTACTACGTCTGCCACGACACGGGCTTCATCAACGACGGTGGGGAGGATCGCCAGATCCCGTGCCCGCCGGGGAGCGAGGTCACCTTCTTCGCCGTGGCGCGGCTCGAAGATGGTGAAGGCGAGCTGCGGGAGAGCCCCGAGTTCACCCGCGAGTGCGACGACCGGCCCGGCGAGTGCCACGCCGGTGAGCTCTGCGCCGCCGACCAGCAGGTCTTCGAATGTGACGACGCCTTCGACGACGACGTCGACGGCATCGGCTGTCGCCGCGTCGGCGGAGGTTGCGCGGTCGACGGCGGCGCCGGCTCCTGCGACATCAAGGGGAGCTGCCTGGAGACCATCGAGGGCTGGGTCAGCGCGTGGGCCACGCTCGAGGACGACGAGCGGGAAGCCCACTGGTTCCGGCCGGGGCCCGAATGGCGCTGCGCCGACACCGACGCCGTGAGCTGCGACCGCGACCGCCTCGACCTCAGCGCCGACAAGATCTTCTACAAGCACGTCGACGAGGCGCCGGTCTTCCTCCCCCTCGACCAGGCCATCGACGAGGCCTTCCGCTACAAGACCCGGTTCCAGAGCCGGCTCTCGGGGGCCAGCGTCGGCTTCGCCCCGCAGGTCTGCGACGGGGCGGCGCCCTACTGCTACGACCCAACGTCGATCGAGGACATCCGCGACCGCGTGGACTGCCTCGCCCACCTCTACGTCGAGTACTTCGATGACATCGACGAGGGGCTCCCCGAGGACTCCGCGCTGCGGCCCACGCTGGAGCGCTTCCTGGCCCGCAACTACAGCTACGAGCAGGTCTTCGAGGCGGGTCGGGCGGCGCCCACGATCTACGAGGGCTTCGAGACGCTCAACGCAGAGCTGCTCATCATGATGGGCGACGAGTCCTACACCAACGCGCTCTCGTCGCGCTTCGATCTGGCGGGCCAGCGAGTGGCGACCTTCCGGGGCACGCTCTTCGAGCCCGACGGGGTGACGCTCTCGGGGCCGGTGGGCTACGAGATGTTCAACTTCTACCAGGCGACGCAGTACTACCAGCTCGCCCTCGACCGGCTCTACAGCCAGCTCGGGACGCTGGGTCGCAGCCTCGATCCGGACTTCCCCGGCGTGAGCTTCATCGACGCCGCGGCCACCGTCTCGTGGTTCGACAAGCTGATCCGCGCGTCGGCCCAGAAGGCGCGGGTCTGGGCGAAGATCGCCGAGCGCTACCACGGCTTCGAGCGCCCCCTGCCCGCGCAGCGCGTCATCGAGAAGGCCTACGCCGCCGCCTACCTGGAGAGCATCTTCTTCGCCCAACTCCAGCGGCAGGTCCTGGCCCGCGTGGGCGGCAGCGAGCGCGCCCAGGTCGAGCGGCAGATCAAGCTCGCGCAGCTCACCTACAAAGACGCGCTGGTGACGATGCAGAACGTGCGCGAAGGCCTCGCCGACGACGTCAACGTCTTCGGCTTCGCCGACACCTACATCCCCTTCGTGGCCCTCGATCCCGGTGAGTTCAGCGCCTTCGAGAAGGTGATGGAGCGGGCCTGGGACAAGGTCTCGATCGCCGCCGAGAAGGAGGGGATCGCCCTCGAGGACCGGCGCAGCTTCGATGTCGACGCCGCCACCTTCCAGGCCCAGCTCACCGAGATCGAGCTCGACAACACCAGCCAGCTCGCCGAGATCTGCGGGTACTTCGAGGTCGAGACGGCCGACGGTGTGTCGGTCTACCCCGCGACCGCCGAGTACGCCTACTTCGACGACGACGAGCGCACGCGCCTGCTCGGCGATCCCTGCGGGTTGATGGGCAACGGCCAGCTCGCAGACGCGCTGGTGGAGCTCGAGAAGGCCAGCCTCTCCATCGAGGAGTGGCGTCAGCGCCGGGCGAACCTGTTGGCGACCGCCGAGGACGAGGAGGCGCGTATCGGCGAGCAGTGCGACCGCATCGAGGACTTCGCCGACTGGCGGGTCGGCAAGGGCGAGGACATCGTCACCTGGAACGAGGCGATCCAGGGCATGGAGACCACCAACAAGATCCTCGAGCGCACGCTCGAGGCCACCAAGAAGTTCTCCGAGGGCCTCGACTGCATCCTCGTCGCGGGCCTCGCCGTTGGCACGAACTGCCCCGGCAAGGCCGCCGGGATCGCGGTGTTCACGGCCGCCTCGAACATCATCTTCTTCGCCCAGGGCGCCCTCGACATCGCCGTCGCCGCCGGCAACGTCGAGCTCGTCAAGATCGAGCAGGACATCGCCGAGCGCGAGATCCTGGAGGAGTGCGACGCCGCGCGAATCGATGGGCGCTACGTCGTCAAGGACCTGATGCGGCAGGTCGTCGAGCTCGATCTCGAGGGCCTGCAGCTCGCCTACGACATCAAGCTCAAGTCGAACGCCATCAAGACGCTGCGCAACCAGGCGATCTGTGTCCAGGCCACCCTGGAGGAGCAGAAGCAGCTCACGATCGACGTCGAGGCGGCGCGTAACGACCCCAACGTGCGGGTCTACCGAAACGACGCCGTGCGCAACGCCGACCGCACCTTCGACGCGGCGCTGCGCGAGGCGTTTCGCGCGACTCGGATGTACGAGTACTACACGAACACGACCTACGAGCTCCGCGACCAGCTCCCGCTCGTTCGGATGGTGGTCAACGGAGACTACCCCCTCGACGCGTACCTCTCGGAGCTGGAGGAGGCCTACTTCCAATGGGAGGAGAGCTTCGGAAACGCCGATCTGCGCGTCGATGTGATCTCGGTGGTGGACGATGTCTTCCAGCTCCCGCGCCTCGACCGGGGTCGGCAGCTCAGCCCAGCGGAGATCGCCGCCTCCTTCGCCGCGCGGCTCTCGAGCACCCCGCGCGACCGCCGCGGCGCCCACCTCATCGACTTCCAGACCAACCTGGACCGCTTCTCGCCGCTGACCCACAACCACAAGATCCGCTTCATCGAGGTGGAGTTCGTGGGCGAGGACCTCGGCGACGATCTGGGGCGCGCCTACGTGGTGCAGCGGGGCGACGGCATCGGCTTTCTGGCCCAGCCGGACGGGACGCGGATCGCCTACACGCTTCCGCAGCGGACCGGCGTCGTGGACACCTTCTTCAACGGCGAGCGCCCGCTCTCCGACGCCCTGGGCCTCTTCGAGGGCAGCACCGTCGATGTGTACCGAAACGAACGACTCAGGGACCGCCCGGCCCACCACAGCGGCTGGCAGCTCGTGCTCAACTTCGAGGACGAGTTCGTCAACCAGGACATCGATCCGGCCCGGATCGAGGATGTCCGGATCTACCTCTGGTACACCGACTTCACGGAGCTTTGAGCGTGCGGTTTTTCTACCTGTTCCCGAGCGCGTTCCTGCTCCTCCCGGCCTGTGACGGATCCGACGTCGAGGAGCGCACCGACCCCTGCCCGCCAGGCGCGGTGGGCTGCCCCTGCGCCGAGGCGCCGGCCTGCGATGCGGGGCTGGTCTGCGACGCCGTCGACCGGCTCTGTCGGGCGCCGATCGAGTGCGCCGAGGTGACGTGTCTGGCCCACCAGGCCTGCGCCGATCCAGAGAGCGGCCTCGATGCGCGGTGCATCGAGGACTGCGAGATCGCCTGGACGTGGGACCCCATCGCCGGGAAGTGCGAGGCCGTCCCGCCCACCTGCGGCGGGGGTCCGACCTCGATCGCCGCGGAGTGCGCCGACGCGAACCGCGAGTGCATCGAGCTCGGGGGCGCCCGCTGCGGTCGTTGCCTCGCGGAGTTCATGGAGCCCGTCGAGGCCGGCGCGCCGTGCCTGCCTGCCCCCACGTGCGACGACGCCACCGAGGCCACCTGCGGCGCCGAAGGCCGAGTCTGCCGCGGCGGGACCTGCGCGGAGTGCGTGGAGGGGCGCGTCGACGAAGGCGGGGCGTGCGTGTTGACGAACTGCAGCACGGCGGACATCCCCGGCGCCCTCGGCGAGGTCTGCGCGATGCTCCTGCGAGGGTGCGAGGAGAGCGCAGGCGGCGCGTCCTGCGACGCGTGCCTTCCAGAGCACGTCGAGGACGGTGAGGGCTGTCGGCCTGCCGAGACCTGCACCAGCCTCGACTGCGTCGGCCTCAACCGGGGGTGCGACGAGTCCGGCGACGAGGCCCGGTGCGGCGACTGCCGAGCGGGCTTCCGCGACGTGGGCGGGCGCTGCACGGCGTTGCAGGACGCGCTGTGCGACGGTGAGGCGGGGCTCGAGGCTGCCTGCGCCGCGGAGTCTCGACTCTGCGACCCCGACGGACCCGATGGCGCGCGTTGCGGTGGCTGCGTCGTCGGTCACGTCGAGCACCCGGCGACGGGCGGCTGCATCGAGCCCCAGGGCTGCGACGCCATCGACTGCGCCGCGCGGAGCCGACGGTGCGAGCCGACCCCGACGGCGGCGTGCACCGACTGCCTCGAGGGCACCCTCGAAGACGCCGCGGGCTTCTGCCGCCAGCCGCTGGGTTGCGGCGAGCTAGAGTGCGGCGCGCTCGACTGCGTCGAGGCCCCGGAGGGCGCCATCGCCGACGCGCGCTGCGTCACGCCCTGCGAGGACACGCAGCTCTGGAACGGCCGCGAGTGCGCGCCCTGTCCGGCCTGCGACCGCCCCGGCGAGGTGGGCCGCGAGGGTCGACCGACGGCCGCCGGCTGGTGCATCTGCGAGACGGAGCCGGGCTGGTTCTACTCGGTCGCCAACGACGTCGGCGCGGTGCCCTGCGACGCCGACGGAGACGGGTGGGTCCGCGAGAGCGCGCGGCGCTTCGTCGACGGTGGCGATCCGGTGCTGCGCGACAACGCGCGGTGCGGGCTGAGATCGATCGACCGGATCACGCTCCACACCGCCGAAGATGCCACCCGCGACGTGCTCCTCGACGCCTCGCTCGGCCTCTACGAGTCGGTGCGAAACGACGACGACGCAGCCCTCGAGGAGGCCTGGCGGCGAGCCCAGCTCCCGACATCGGCGTGGGGTCCCGGGGCCGCCGGCGTGCGGGCCAACTTGCTCAACCCGTTCACCAAGCTCTGTCACGACGCGCGCACCGACTACAACGACAACGGCCTCGCCGACGTGTACGAGCACGGCGCCGCGGATCTCGCCCCGGGCTACCGCGCCGACCAGGCGCCCTTCGTTCGGTTCAGCTACTTCCTGGAGTTGCACCGCGGCTGGTTCGAGGCGCTGGGCGCCGACCCGTCGGTGGGCGCGTGGCACGTCGCCGAACGGGCGCGTGATCCCGACGACGGGCAGGAGGTGCCCGTTCGGTACCCCGGCGAGGAGACGGGGTGGCGGACCTGCCAGCGACGCCCGGATCCCGCCGTCGACGTCCAGGATCCCCCCGTCGGCCTCGACTTCTCGGAGCTCGCGCCGGAGGGCGACTGGCCGGGGATGAACCACCACAGCCAGTTCAAGTGTCTGGTCGTGCTCGACGTGCCCGATCCCGCGCAGCCCGCGGAGCGCACCCCGGCCGAGGCCGACGCCGACTTCGTCGTGAACCGCTGCCGAGCGAGCGCGGCGCCGGTGCCCGTCGAGGGCAACCCCGCCGAGCCGCGCTTCACGTGCAGCACCCTCGACGTGCTGCCGACGACGGGGAGCACCGTCTGGGCGGCGGTGCCGTATACCGCCTACCCGAGCAACCCCGTCCATGCCGGCTACGCGGGCGGCTGCGTCAACGCGTGCGCCGAGGCGCTGCGGCGCCACGAGGCGGACAACCTGGATCTGCTGTGCCCGGGGCTCCCGGTGAATCGACCGAGTTGCCTCGGCCAGCTCGACGACTACGGCAGCCTCGAGTGCGTCGAGGTCCAGTGCGACCAGATCGACAACGACGGCGACGGGGCCACCGACGAGGACCCCGCGCCCACCTGCGCGACGGGGCTGCTCGGCGTCTGCGCGACCGGCGCGCCGCGGTGCGATGGGACGACGCTGCTCTGCGATCCGCCACCGGAGACCGACGAGATCTGCAACGGGCTGGACGACGACTGCGACGGGGTGACGGACGAGGAGACCAACGACATCCCCTGTGCCGCGGAGTCGCCCAGCTTCGGCCTGCCCGCCGATCCTGACCTCGCCGGGGTCTGCCACAACCGCGTCACGCTCTGCAGCGATGGGATCCTCGACTGCATCCCGAACCCGGTCGATCTCTACGAGCCGGTGGACGAGCTGAGCTGCGACGGGCTCGACAACGACTGCGACGGGCAGACCGACGAGCAGCTCCTCGGCACCGCGATCCCGGAGGGGGCCGGGGTCGGGAACTTCGGCGAGGCCTGCGTCGGGGACCCCGCGATCCAGGGGGTCTGCGCCGCCCAGACGTGGCAATGCGCCGGCGGTGAGGCCCTCTGCCAGCCGGCGGTCGAGCCCGCCCTCGATGGCTGCGGAGACGACGCGCCGCGGGGCTGCTTCCGAGTCTGCGACGGCCTCGACAACGACTGCGATGGGCAGACGGACGAAGACAACGCGTGTCTGCGGACGTGGTCGGGGTCGCTCCAGCTCAACCCCATCCTGCGCCGCGACGACGACAACATGGGCGGCAGCAGAGTCACGGCGAACATCGGCGTCGACTTCGGCGGGGTGGGCACCGATGAGCTCGAGGTGGCGATGGAGATCGAGCTCCTCGAGCAGTACCACCGGCCAACGGAGGCCTACATCGAGCGCACCGTCAGCACCCACGTCGAGGGCACCGTCCAGGAGGTGGTCGGGGGCCAGCGATACGCCGAGACCTACATCGACGGAGACGACGCCACCGACATCCTCAAGGACCAGGCCTTCGTGCCCAACCCGGCCAACAACCCCTTCGAGGGCAACGTGCAGAGCGTCACCGACCACCCGGGCGTCACGCTCCTGCACTGCACGGCGCGGGTCTCCGGCAACGACGACGTGGTCTCCGCGGAGCAGGCCTTCACGCGCAGTCGGGCGTTTTGCGACCTGCGCTTCACGGTCGACTACATCATCGTGCCCCCGGCCCACCCGTGCCTCGGGGAGCCGACCGAGGAAGTCTGCGACGGCGGCGACAACGACTGCGACGGGATGGTCGACGAGCAGGGCCGACCGGTGCCCGACCGACTCGAGCTGACCTTCGGCGGCGAGACCCGGTTCGGGGCTGGCGACGAGCTGTGGGCGACGGTCTTCGACGACGAGGGCGGCGAGGCCGAGCAGGAGCTCCTGAGGGGCGGATCCCTCGACTTCGTGCAGGCCCCGGGCTTCCTGCGCCACAGCTTCCCCATCGGGCAGCCGACCCGCGTAACGGTCCCCGGCAACACCCTCGAGCTGCGCTTCGTCAGCGCTGGCGGACGCATCGAGATACGCCGCGTCACGGACCGCGAGGGCAATCGCCTCGAGGTGCCCGCCGATCTGGGTGATCTCCAGCCGGGGGAGACCAGCGAGCGCTACGGCTACGGCGACGGGCTGGGTCTCGGACAGATCTGCGGCGACACCGAGGGCGCCTGCGAGCTGGGCCGCCGCGTCTGCCAGGACGGGGGCGCCGTGTGCCTCGGCGGCATCGAGCCCATCGCCGAGGAAGACGCCTGCAACGGGGTGGACGAGGACTGCGACGGCGCGGCGGACGAGGGCGTCCGTGAGCCCTGCGCGGAGAGCTGTGGTGCCGGCACCCGCGCCTGCGGCGGCGGGGCGTGTCTGTCGGAGTGCGCCGAGCGCTGCGGGATCGTCGGCTACCGGCGCTGCACCCCCGGAGCGGAGGTCTTCGGCGCCTGCGAGTACGACTTCCCCGAAGAGGTCTGCGACGGTGAGGACAACGACTGCGACGACCTCGTCGACGAGACCTTCGATGTGGAGGGGGTGTGTTTCGTGGGCGTCGGCGAATGTCGACGCGAGGGGGTCGTCGGCTGCGTAGAAGACGGAACGGAGGCCTGCTCCGTCGTCGCTGGCGCGCCCGGCCTCGAGCGTTGCAACGGCCTCGACGACGACTGCAACGGCCTCGAGGACGACGGCCTCGCCCCCCGCCCGGCGGACTTCCAGGAGGGCGTCTGCGGGGGCGCGCTCCAGACGTGTGACGGCGCCAACGGCTTCGTCGAGCCCGACTACGGCGGCCTCGACGACTACGAGCCGGAGGAGCACACCTGCGATGGGCTCGACAACGACTGCGACGGCAACGTGGACGAGGGGCGAGATCTCGACGCCGCGCCCCAGGCCAACCTCCAGGAAGGGGTCTGCGCCGGCGCTGTCCAGATCTGCAACGGTGGCTGGGTGGATCCCGCCGGCTACGGCGACGAGTACGAGGCCGACGAGACGAGCTGCGATGGGCTGGACAACGACTGCGACGGCGACACCGACGAGGACCCGAGCTGCCCCTGACGGGGCGTAGGCGACTCGGGCCCATTCATGTATGCCGCTTGGATCTACGCCCGGTCGGCGTAGATCCACTGCGTCTTCGTCCGGGCCTCGGGATCGATGCGCGATAACCCGCCCAGGGTCGCAAAGAGCGCCCGCGCGAGGCTCGCCACCTCGCCGTCGTAGGCCTCGTCATCGGCTCCGTAGCGGAAGGATATCTCGGCCACGACGGGCGTATCAGGCGCGTCCGGGAGGCTCCACACGATGACCGCGAAGGTGGCCTCCTCGAAGCGGTCCGTCAGCGCGAACTCGTCCGACTCCCACAGCGTCTCGACCACCTGTCCGCGCACCGGCGTCAGGGCCTCGCCTTCTCGCCCGCGCAGCAGCGGCCCGAGCCCAGGGAACCGGTGGATGGCGTCGCTCACGCGGTCCAGCGGGGGCCGGCCCTCCGCGAGCTCATCCTCGAGGACCTCCACCGTATTCGAGTGCGAGGGTCGCGAGCGAAACGGCAGCGCGACGTCCTCCTCGAGCTTGTCACGGGTCCGGTGCACCGGGTCTGGATAGGGTCGGGCGCAGGCCAGGTCCGCGGCGGTCGCCTCGTAGCGATCCGGGACTCGGCACTTCAGCGTGAGCTGAGACACCCACCGGTCGACGGAGCCACCACGCCAACGCCGCCGCACCCGCAGCACCCGGTCGGCGGCGAGCAGGTGTCGGCCGGTCGTGTCGAGGAACTCGACGCGCCGCGTCTTCTTCTTGCGCTTCAACGCCTCGGGCAGCTCGAGGCCGAGCGCCCCCCCGCCCACGCGGACCTCTCCCCACAACGCGGAGACGCCCGCCTCGTCGGCGCCTTCGGGGCACAACATCGCCTTGTACTCACGCGAGCCGATCGGGCGGACCGACTTCGCGACACGCTCTGTGTCAGCCATGTGCGCACCGTACGCGTCCAGCCCACGGATTCGTAGAGCACCGACGACGTGGGCGCGGCCTCGCTCGATTGACCGAGGGGGGCTGCACGGCTAGCGTCGGCACATGGATGGCGCAGAGGTCGAGCGCGTGTGCGGGCCCATCGCCGCCACGCTCCTGGTCGTCCTGGTCGGCGCGGCGTGCGACGACGTTTCAGCGGAGATGGCGGACGTGTCGCTGCCCGACGGCGCGGGGGTGGAGGCATCCTTCGACCCCGACGCGGCGCGGGACGCGGCCTGGGACGCGGCCCTCGATGTCCCCGCCCCTCGGGATGCCCCGCCACCGTCCGACGCGGCCCGCGACGGCGAGCCCGATGGCGCCGTCGACGCCGCGGACCCGCCGCCGCTCTTCGACCTCGAGACCATCGCCGACGCGGAGAGCGCCGACTGCCGCTTCGATCGCCCGCGGCAGACGCTGCGGGAGGGCGTCTTGCTGGACGTCTGGGACCTCTCCTACATCTCCTGGGAGCTGGGCGAGGGTGGGCTCGAGCCGATCCGGATGCGGGGCTTCGCCGCCCGCCCGGCGGGCCAGACCGGCCTCCCGGGCGTCGTACAGGCCCACGGCCTCGGCGGGTTCTCCGAGGCGGGCCACGCCACCGGCCTCGCCGCGCGGCTCGGCATGTTCGTCGTCGCCTACACCGGCCCCGGCGGCGGCACCGAGCCGGGGAACAGCTCCGAGGGGCTCCCCGCTGGCCACGACGACGGTCGCCGTATGTTCGACACCGTTCCAGACGTGCGCGGGAGCTGGTTCTGGGCCCACGCGCTGGCCGCGATGCGCGCCCTGACCTGCGTTGCGGACCACCCGGGGGTCGACGCGGATCGGCTGGGCATGACCGGCTTCTCGGCGGGGGGCGTGGCGACCCTGATCGCTGCGGGGGTCGACCGTCGGATTCGGGTGGCCGTCCCCCTCAGTGGAACGGGGGCTTGGGACGAGGCCGTGCGCTCCCCAGACGCCTGGCAGCACGGGCTGCTCACGACGGCCGGCCTGAGCGTCGACGGGCCGCGGTGGCGGGCGCTCATCGAGCAGCTCGACCCGGCGCGCCTCATCGAAGACACCACCGCGGCGGTGCTGATGGTCAACGGCACCACCGACGAGTTCTTCCCGCTCAACGCACACCTTGCGACCTACGACGCCATCCCCGGAGCGAAGCGAACGGCCCTCGCGGGCAACTTCGACCACGGCTGCTACGCCCTCACGGGCGTCGAGGCCGCCGCAAACATCGAGACCCGGGCCGACACTCGGGCCGCCGGGGGACAGCGCCTCTTCTTCCGCCACCACTTCGGGGCCGATCCCAACTATCGAGACCTGCCCGCGACGCCCACCCTCCGCCTCGACGTCGCCGGCGCAGTGGCCCTCGCGACGGCGGAGATCGGCGAGGCGGGTCGAGGGCAGCGGGTCCAGAACGTGCACTACTGGTGGAGCAGCGACGCCGCCTTCGTCTTCGGCAACGTCGAACTGCACCCCGAAGGTGACGTCTGGCGCGCTCCGGTCCCCGCTCCCCTGCCCGGCACGGTGTACTACGTGGACGTCGAGTACAGCGCCGGGCGCGACCGATTCGCGCTGTCGTCGCGGCCGCACCTCCCGCCCGGTTTCGTCCCCCACATCCGCTCCCAGGGCGATTGCCTCTGATCGTTTCGGTACCCTCCGCCACGACGGCCCACCCTGGAGATCTCGATGCGCTCGCTCCTCTTCGCTGCCTCACCCCTCGCCGTCTCGTCGCCCCGAGCGCGGCCATCCTCACAGACACCGCCGAGGACCTGGGCAGCGCCGGCCGCGACGACGACTTCGGCCGCGACCTCGTGCGCGCCGGTGACGCGGTCTTGGTGGCCCTCGACACCCCCGCCGGCTGCGCCCCTCTCCCCGAAGTCTGCAACGGCCGTCCCCCACCACCCCGTCTTCCGGTGAGGCCGACGTGTGCGCACGCTTCCACCAACACAAGCCGCGCGACCTGATCGAGGTGCTCGCGAGCGTCTTTGAGACCCTCGATCCCGAGCAGGTCGACGACGCGCCGCTTTACAACATCGCGCCGACCGACGCCGCGTGGATCCTGCGCCTCGACGCTAGCGGTGATCCCGAGCCGGTCTCGGTCCGCTGGGGTCTCCTCCCCCACTGGGCCCGCGACCGGCGCCAAGGCGTCCGCGCGATCAACGCCCGCTCAGAGACCTTGGCGACCAGGCCGACCTTCCGCGACGCCTTCGCCGAGCGGCGCTGCCTGGTGCCCGTCACGGGCTTCTACGAGTGGGCGAAAGGCGCCGATGGGCGCAAGACGCCGCACAACATCTCGGGGGCGGAGGGCGGCCCCTTGATGCTGGCCGGTCTGTGGGCCCGCAACCGTCGCGTCACCCCGAACGGCGCGCCCATAGACACCTTCACCATCATCACCACCCCGCCCAACAGCGTCCTGGGCCACCTCCACGACCGGATGCCCGCGGTGCTCCCCATCGACGCCTGGGGCGCCTGGCTCAACCCACACGGGGCCCCGGACGCGCTCCAGGCCCTGCTGCGCCCCTTCGACGGGCCACTGTCGGTGTGGCCCGTCGACCGCAAGATCGGCAACGTCCGCCTGAAGGATGACCCCAGCGTCATCGATCCGGTCGGACCCGCGCTGCGGCAGCCGTCCCTGCTCTAGTCCGCCCCGAAGGGATCTCCATGCCTGGCACAGCACCGCCCTGCCGGCCGATGCCTGCGTTGCTCAGCCTTGCACTACCTCTGGTGGTGTGCGAATTCGCGCCGTGCGCGGGTGGCGAGGGCTTCCACGCCCCCTTGAACGACGATGCCGCATCGGGCGTGTACCTGCGCAGATGACCCACCGGGGTTCGGCCGCGCGCGCCAGGGGCCGTTTTCGAAGGTCATGCTCGCCGTCACCCCGCCACCGCTCTCCCGTCCGCTCGTTGAGCGGTGGTGGAGCGACGAGTCGCTGCGGGGCCACGCCCTCGAGGGGCTCCGGGCGGGATCGTCCGAGCGCGATCTGCGCGGCATCACCCTCGCCGGTGAGGACCTCTCGGGGCTGGACCTCACGGGGTACGACCTCAGCGGCGCGGATCTCAGCAACGCCAACCTGAGCGGGGCGCGCCTGCTCGGCGCGAAGCTCGTCCGGGCCGTCCTGCGCGGGGCGACCCTCGACCAGGCCGAGCTCTCGGGGGCCGACCTGCGCGGCGCGGATCTCGGGGAGTGCAGCGCCGCGCGAGTGGGCTTCGGCCGCGCGGATCTGACCCGGGCCTCACTCTTTCGAACGAACGCCCCCGGCGCGACCTTCACCGACGCGACGCTCATCGGCGCCGATCTGCGCGCGGCCCGCTTCGAGGATGCCGCCTTTCGAGACGCCGATCTGCGCGAGATCGACGCCACGCGAGCGGTCTTCGACGGGGCGGATCTCGAGGGCGCCCACGTACACGCGGCGGTGCTCGACGGCGCCACGGTCGCCGGCGCCCGACTCAACCACGTTCGCGGCTACGAGGGCGCGAGTTGGCTCGAGATCGAGATCAACCAGGCCAACCTCTCGGGCGCCCACCTGCTGCGTCGCCACGTGCTCGACCAGAACTACCTGCACGAGTTCCGGTCCCGCAGCCGCTGGAGCGCGGCGCTCTACCGCGTGTGGTGGGTCACCTCAGATTGCGGGCGGAGCGTCGGCCGCTGGGCTGGGCTGACGACCGCGATCACGGTGCTCTACGCGGTGGCCTATACCACCGTCGCCATCGACTACGGACGCCACGCGACGGACCTGTCGCCGCTGTACTTCAGCGTCGTCACGATCACCACGCTGGGCTACGGCGACGCGGTGCCAGCGTCGCTCGTGGCGCAGGTGGTCGTGATGTCCCAGGTGGTGATCGGCTACCTGATGCTGGGCGGCCTGCTCAGCCTGTTCGCGACGATGATGGGCAGACGCGCGGAATGACGCGCGACGAAAGGAGGGCAAGGTGCTGGGAATCCTGAGGAAGCGGAAGCGCGACCGCGCGTTCAAGGCGCTGGCAGAGGCCGACATCCCGTCCCTGCCGGTGGTGGCTTTCAAGGTCTTGGAGAAGATCCGCGACCCCGACGCCAGCGCGCGTGACATCGCGTCGCTGATCGAGCTGGACATCGGCATCTCGACTCGGCTGCTGCGGACGGCGAACTCCGCGGCCTTCGGCCTGCGCAACCCCGCCCGTGACCCCGCCCAGGCGCTCTCGATGCTCGGGGCGCGGCGGGTGGAGCAGCTCGTCCTGGCGCTGGCGGTCGGAGACGCGCTGCCGGCGAAGGAGACCCGGGGCTTCCGCGCCACCCGCTTTTGGTCCGCCGCCGCGCGTCGGGCGGCGGTGGCGCGCGCGCTGGCGCAGGTCCTGTGCCCCGCCGAGGCCCCGTCGACGTTCACCGCGGCGCTCTTGCAAGACATGGCCGTGCCGCTGCTCGCCCACTCGGGCCCCCCCGTCTACGGCGACTTGCTGGCGGACTGGCAACACGGCGACAGCCACGGGCTCGACGAGCTCGAGCAGGCCGAGTTCGGCTGGGACCATGCCGACGTGGGCGCCTTCGTGGGCGAGCGATGGAAGTTCCCCGACTGCCTCGTAGGCGGCATCGGCGACCACCATGGGGAGCCGAACGAGCCGCCCGACGCCGCCACCGCCGCGCGCCTCGTCGCGCCGCTGCGCGAGGAGCCCTGCGCCAACGCCACCGAGGTGCTGGTCGAGACGGTCCGCTCCCGCTACGGGCTCCCCGCCGACCGAGTCGTCCAAGCGATCGAGGAGGGGACCGAGCAGGCGGGAGAGTTGGCGCTGCTCTTCGCTGCGCGGTAGGGCCTAGGACGGTGCGGCAGAGTCGCGACGCGGCGCGCTGCACGCGCCCGCCAACC
>CAYOBQ010000100.1:0-32288 GCA_964402225.1 uncultured Nannocystaceae bacterium
TCCGTCGTCGCCTTGTAGCGACGCGGTCGGCAGCCCCGCAGCCCTTCCTCGCGCAGATCGCCACGAACGCGGGGGCTACCGTAAGTGCCGCGGCTGGCCTTGTGGGAGGCCAGGATCCTGTCCCTCAAGATCGCGTCTTTCTTGCTTCGGCTGCTCGGCCCGCGCTTCACCCACTCGTAGAAGCCGCTGCGCGAGACCTGGAGCAGCCGGCACATCACGGCCACCGGGTAGAAGGCCTTCTCCGCCAGGATGAACGAGAACCTCACAGGCTCTCCCTCGCGAAGAAGGCCGTCGCTTTTTCAAGATCTCGCGCTCCATGCGGAGAACCCTGATCTCCTTGCGCAGCCGCGCGAGTTCCTGGCGCTCCTCCGTCTTCAGGATTCCCGCCGGCCCCCGCCCCGCGTCGACATCGGCCTGGCGGACCCAAGCCCTGACGGCCGACTCGGTCAGATCGAGGTCACGAGCGATCTGGACGAGGCTGCGGCCATCTGGGTCCTTGGCCTCCTTCCTGATCAACGCGACCGTGGTGGCCTTGAACTCGGCCGTGAACTTCCGTCTCGCTCGCTTTCCCACGAAACCTCCTGCTGAAGCATCTTCGCCTCATCCGGGGTGTCCGGGAAACCGGGTCATCACCAGATGACCTTCGCCATCAGGTGGCCTCCACAATGGCCGATTCGACGAGTTGGATGGCGCTTCGTTCCAGCTCAAGGGCCTTGTTCCGTTGTGCTCGGACTCGCAGCCCCTGCCTCCCAATCTCCCGACGCTTCGCGTGCCCAGGGTCAGCAAGCAGGACAGCTGAGATCTGGTGCACGTCCAGACGCGGAATGGAAGAACCGAACGCCCTGGCCTTCATCTGTCGTCCTCCAGCGCTCGCGCTCAGTGCGACGAACAGGAATCCAGCGGTCTCCTCGTCGCGACAGTTGATTCGAATCGCGTCTTCCGTGACAGCGCCCCCGACGACGCTCCCGAAGGGGAGAATCGCTCGCCCAATCACCCCGGACAACTGCCCGGACCTGGGCACCAGGAGCATCTTGTCGTTCACCAGATACTGATGGAGCCCACCTTGGCTACGCGGAATAAAGTAGCTTGGCTCGGGAGTGTTTCTCATCAGCGCCGCAGTGCCAAAGAAGCGGACTGAATGCGCTGGGTCGTCAACCTCCGTCCGCTTGAATCGCGTTGGCTCGACGACGGACGCAGACAGGTCCTTCACGCGACACGTCGGCCCAGACTCTCGGACCGCCTCAACAGCGTCCCGGTGATAGGCGCTGTGAAAGAACCCATCCAGGCGCCCTTCTAGGGCAGAAGCGGGTACCGCGTCCGTTGAGTAAGGCATGGGTGTGGTGCTAGGAAGCCCTGCAACGCCGGTCGTCCGCCCAAAGTCGTCGAGCACTGCGCGGAAGGTCCGAATCGCTCCTGCGCGCTGTTCCGCGGCAGCCAAGACAAGTTCGTGGATGTGCGACTCTGCGGATGGGTCCACACGGGGCACAGGAAGACCCGAGACGTGATGAGGCTCGATGTGCTTGATGTTGCCGCCGTAGATCTGCCGGCGGATCGATGCGTTGCCGAAGCGTCCAGCGAGGTAGGCAAACACAAACCCCGGGGGACATTGCTCAGGGTCAACTTCGATGCGAAGCAGGCCGTGCGTGGCGCACAGACCGTCCATGTCCGGCCGCGTCCAGATGGCCTTGCCGAGGTTCATGCCCGAGCACGTCACGAGGATCATCCCCTCGCGCAGGGTCAGCTCATCCAGAAGGGCACCATGGGCGTTCGAGAGAAACCTGGTCGTCGGGATGTCTGCCTTCACCAAATCCTTCGCCGACACGTAGGGCCGGCCATGCTCGGCATCGGCAGCGTAGATCCTCTTGAAGATCGGCCCGCGGAAGACCCGGCGCCGATGAAGCAGGGTCTCAAGCGGATCGGTTCGCAGCCCGCACTCTGCGAGGATCCTCATGGCGGTCTGGTCTTCCGCCAGGTGGAAGGCGCCCGTCAGGCGGCTGCCAGGCTCGTAGAGATGGCGCGAAGAGATGGAGTCCTGCCTCACGCGTCCTCCACGGGGAACCACGCTTGCAGCGAGGCACGAAGGTGCTGAAACGCTCCGTCCTGGCACCCGGCGACACCCACGGACTCGGCGATCTTCGAGTAGACGACCATCGGTGCCCCGGCCCGGTTGCGCCGGATGAGGTCCTGAATCGTGTCCTTCGGCGCCGTCGGCTTGGCCTGCCCAGCGGGCCAGCTCCCATCGTTCTCGAGGTGGGCGCGCAGTCCGCCACCCTGAAACCGGACAGCCTGGGCGATCTGCGGCTTGTCCTGCCAGAGCCACACCTCGATCTCTGGGTCGATGACTACGACCTCGCAGCGGTCCTCCCAGCCGTTCCGCCGCAGGTTCTGCAAGACCTCTTCCCGGACTTCCGCAGCGGGGCGTTCTCCCCCGAACTGCCAGTCCAGGGCGACCAGCGCTCGTCGATGCGTGCCCAGGTACGGGCGCAGGAACTCGTGGGCGCGCCTGTGCACGGCTCCGTCCGTCTGACCGGGGACGTGGAAGATGTCCTCCTCCGTCCACAGGTCGAAGGCGCCGCAGCCCAACGTCATGTGCCACATCTCGCGCGAGAAGAACGCCTTGAAGACGGCGTTCATCGTCCCGTCGGCGGTGAGGATCACCAGCTCCCTCATCCGAGCACTCCCGCGGCGAAGAGGGTTCCAAGATCGACCTCCCCCTTCCAGTCGACGAGGCGGGGATGCTGTGGGCCGGGGACCAGGACGACGGCCCCATCGCGCTCCACGCGAGCGGCGAGCAGCTGCTCCACCGGCACCTGGGCGATGACGATCGGCGAGTGCGAAGACACGAGCACCTGGCTGTCGTGCATGGAGGCGAGACCTTGCAACACGGCTTCGATCGCCCGGGGGTGGATGCCGTTCTCTGGCTCCTCGACGACGAGTAGCTGCGGCGCGCGGGGGAGGTAGGGGAGCAGGGTGAGCGCGAGGATTCGGAGCGTGCCGTCCGACAGCCCCGACGAGGTCACCGTGTACCGGTCGTTGTAGGTGACGCGGAAGTAGGCGTGGTGGTCCTCCTCGCGCTCCTTCGGCTCGATCTTCGTCACCTGCGGAAGCGCGATGCGAACGTGCTCGGTCCAGGTCTGGAACCCCTCGGGATCCTCCTTCTCCATGCGGAGCGCCAGCCACGGGAGGTTTCGACCGTCCGGCGCGAGCGTCGCGGGCAGGCCCGGCGGGCTCGCCTTGCGCAGCTCCGACCAGTTCGGATCGAAGAACACGGACTCCGCCGTGAGCAGGTCCAGAAGCCAGCGAGCCGCCGGAAACTGCTCACGGCTCTCGAAGCCCAGCATGCCGAGCGCGAGCCTGTCTGCCGGCACGGCGGTGCTTCGAACTGGAGCGCGCCGTGCCTTGCCCGGCTCCTTGGCCTCGGGCCGAAACTCGGACTGGCCGCCGTACTCCCGAGACACGACGAAGTGCCAGTCCTTGTGGGGGCTGATCTCCCCGTGCAGGCGGGCCACCGTCACGTCGGGTGTGTCTCGGGGCGGCAGGTGCTTTTCAGCAAAGAGGAACAGGTACTCGTTCTTGACGTGGAGCTCGCGCTTGTTGAACACCTCAAGCCGAACCTCGTAGCGCACGAAACGCGGCCACAGCTCCTCATCTTGCTGGACCGTGGGCGAGGCGCTGGTGAGGAGCTCCGTCACAACGGCCTGGGGGAGCGCACCCTCGACGACCAAGATGAACCAGTCCCCCTTCTCCTGGTGGACCAGCTCGGTAAAGGTGCTCGCCCGGGCGCCGCGGGGCTGCGTCGCCATCAGGAACGCCTCGCCCAGGGTTCTCTGCCGCAGGAGATCGCCCAGCAGGCAAGGGATGTCCAACAAGGAGGTCTTCCCCGAGCCGTTGGCACCAGCGAACACCCGCATCTCGCCGAGATCGACGTTGACCCGGGCGAAACACCGGTAGTTGGTGGCCTCGATTCGCGTGATCATGCGCCTGGCTCCTCGTGCTCCGCTCGGAACGCGGTGAACGCCTCGGCGATGGGGCCGCGGATGTACTTGCTGTTCAGCAGATAGGGCAGGTCGTTGTCGACGATCTTCTGTTTGCGATGCAGCGTCCGCGTGACCAGCGTGCCGCCCACGCGCACCTGCTCAGTCTCCCGAACGTCCTCGAGGATGACCTCGCCGTCGGGGCTGCGCTTGTACAGCGTGTTGCCCCTGCGATCGACGCCCACCTTCTCGGCGACAGCCATGAACACCGAGTAGTCCTGCTGTTGGCCCAGGTCCTCGGCGCGCATCTCCGCCGCCGTCTTCTTCTTCAAGAAGAGCAGGCTGGTGAGGATGTTCACGTTGGCCTCGACGATGAACACCTCGACCGGTAGATCGATGCTGGCCAGCACCCAGCAGTGCTTCAAGATCCACCAGCGGATGTACTCGTCGCCGGGATTGCCCAGGATGCCGTCCGGCAGCACGATTCCCGCTCGGCCGCCAGGCTTGAGCCAGTCCACGACCCGCTCGATGAACAGCACCTCGGGGGCCACGCTGCCCTGCAGCGTGCCGCGGTTCTTGAAGCCGCCCTCTTCGGTGCGGTCCCAGGAGTGCGCCAGGTCGAAGTGGGCGAGGATGTTCGGGTCGGTGATCGGGATGTCCGACCCGAAGGGCGGGTTGGTCATCACCACGTCGATGGAGCCCAAAGGGATCGCTTTTCGGGCGGGACCATCGACTCGCTTGCTTGGGTCCGTGGGGTCTTCCATCTCAACCCCCGGCAGGTGGCCAGCGGGGAACTCCAGCGAGTTCATGTTGAACACGTTCGCCTCGGTGTTCGAGGCCATCACGACGTTCATCTGGGCGGCGCGGACCAGGAAGGGGTCAAAGTCGGCGCCGAACAGCATGTTCTTGGCGTAGGAGGCGAGCCTGTCGCGGATGGATAGGAAGTCGTCGGTGGACTCCACGCCGAGCTCGACATCCGCCTCCTTGGCGAAGCGACGGTTCATGTGGGCGATGGTGGCCACGAGGAAGCCGCCTGTGCCACAGGCCGGGTCGAGGACCCGCTCACCGGGCTGAGGGTCCAGGATCTCGACCATCAGTTGGATGGCACCGCGGGGCGTGAAGTACTGGCCGCGGTCGCCGCGCAGGTTGGTACCGACGATCTCCTGGTAGGCCGCGCCCTTGGCGTCGACGTCGGTGCGGCCGAAGTCGTACTTGGCCAGCTCGGACACCATGAAGGCGAGCGCGCGGTCGGAGAGCGTGATCTCCTCGCGTCCCCGGAAGATGGCGGGGGTGTAGGCGTCCCGCACCTCCTCGAACAGCGGCACGATACGGTCGCGGATCGCCCTGCGGCCGTCGATGTCGTACTGCTCGGTGGAGCTCGCCCAGAAGCGCGGGGGCTGGTCTCGGTCCCGCTTCTCGTCGTGCATCTTGGCGAAGATCAGGTACAGGAACTGCCAGAAGGCCGCGTCCTTGGGCATGCCCTCGTTGCCGTGGATGAAGTTGTGGCAGCGGCGGAACGCCGTGCGCAGCATCTCGGGATCGGCTCGGCGGAGCTTGGCGTTCGAGAACACGTCCCGAGTGCCCACGGACTCGTCGCCCATGGGCCAGTCGCCGATGGGCTTGAACTTGGTCTGGAATCGGGAGCTCTCCTTCTCCAGGAAGAACAGCTCGATGCCGTTGGTCCAAAGCCCCCAGCGACAGCGCTCCGCCTCTTCCATGGCTGCCTTGACCAGCTCCAGGTCCTTCCTCGCCTGCTCGTGGTCGCGCATCTTGAAGGCGCCCTTCTTGCCGTTCTTGGGCTCCTTCTGGCAGATCACGACCCGCCGGAGGTTGTCGAGCGTGTGCTCCTGCCCCGGCGCGAAGATGGCGATGTCGACGCGCTTGCGCCGACCACCCACCTTCATCGGGAAGTTGGGCCCCATGTCCTCAAAGGACAAGCCGTACTCGTGGAGTAGAGCGCGAGCGATGCGCTGCCGCACCTGCTCCTTGGGCGTGTCGTTCACCGGCTGCTGCGTGATGATGTCGAGGAGCTTGCCCTCGTCGATGTGCATTTCTCCTGACATCAGCTCTTCTCCTTGAGGTTCTCGTCGCTGGTCAACGCAGCGCCCCCTTCGCGGACCCAGGCGTCCACCTCCTCCTTCTTGAACCTCCAGAAGTCGTCGACGGAGAGCCAGCGGTCTTGCATCAGAGGACTCCAGGGGTGGACGCGTGTTCTATCCCGGGGCGGACTGGGAGAGAACTGGTTAAGTTGGCTTTGGGCCGAGTTGATGCGGGTACACCTTCTGGTATCACCCGCACTTCGACACCGAGCGGCAGGTCGACGCCGGCCTCTACGGCATGCTCATCGTCGAGGGTCCCGCCGATCCGCCCGCCCCGGAGCTGCTGCTGGTCTTCGACACCGCCGCCGAGCACCAGGACCCCTTCCCCCGCCACGGACACGGTCGCGCGACGCGCGCCCCCCGCTGGCTGGTCAATGGTCAGCCCACCCCCGCCACCTGGAGCGGCCACGCCGGCGAGAACACCCGCGTCCGCGTCCTCAACGCCAGCAACGTCGGCTACCTCGCCCTCGAGTGGCCCGGGCTGTACCAGATCGCCGGTGAGCAGGGCCTGTTGCCCGCGCCGCGGAGCCCCGAACGCGTCGTGCTCGCGCCCGGCCAACGCGCCGAGTTCGTCCATGGCACCGCCCCCAGCGCCGACGTGCCCCACACCGACCTGCTCTACGCCCTCGCCGGCTCCAACCGCACCGGCGACTGGCGCATCAACGGCGAGCGTTTCCCCGACGTCACGGTCCACGAGGTAGACCACGGCGCGGCGGTGGTCTTCGAGGTTCGCAACCTCTCCCCCACGTCGGCGAAGGGATGATGACCGTCCTCCGCGTCCGCGCCCCGTGACCTCTGCCCAGGGTGTCGGGCCGCGTTCTACCGATTCCGACAGAGGTCTCGGATTCGGCCCGCCGTAGCGTCGACGTCCCGCGCGGTCTTCACGTCGTCGCCGACGAGCACGAGGCTGGCGGTCTTGCCGAGAAGCCTGGTCTTCCCGCGGCGGGTGTTGAACACGCGGATGCAGCGCCTGCGGCCAGGGCACTCGGCGCTGGCGGACTTGCCGCTCACGCTGACTGTCGCGTCTCGCAGGGGGACGTCGCGGTACATCACGCTCGAGCCCACGCGGAGCGCGCAGCGCGCCTCGTCGAAGCTCGCCTCCCCCACCAGCTTCACCAGGTGCTGGCCTTCGGCGGCGAGGGTCTTGCGGATGGAGCGGCTCGTCGCCGGCCTGGCCTGCTTCTTCGCTCCGCCGCGCTTCGCGACATTCGAGCGCGCCGGCCGCGGCCCGGCATCGGCCGCGGGGAGCCCGACGAGCAACGCGGCGGCGATCAACATGAATCTCATGGCGGTCCCTCCTTCGATTCTTCCCATCATCCTGTTTGCGACGTCGACCCGATTTCGGTCACTCGAATCGCGAGGCTGGTCTACCCAAGTGCATGGAAGGAACGATGGAAGAATGAACGATCGCGCCCAGGGTCCTCCTCACCACCGCGAGCGGGGCGCGGCCTCGGGCAGCCCCGCCAACGCGCCGCCCACGTAGCGCCAGCCGAAGGCCTCGGGCGGCCCCCGCCGTACGGCCTTGAGCAGCGCGCCGGTCGTCCGCTCTGCCGGCGAACGCGAGGCCCCGGTCCATCAACAGCACCTCGCCGAAGGCGCCGCGGCATCTGGAGCGCGACGGTCCGGCACAGCTCGGGATCCACGGTCGGCGCGACCTCGATGCCGATGCGTTGGAGGACGCCCACGGCGCTGACGACGGTACGAGGGAGGCCGTCCGCCTCGACCGCCCACGGTACGGCTTCGGTGAGGTCTCGGTCAGCCATGGACTGGATGATCGCAGAGTCGCGGGGAGCTACGGCACTCGTCGTCACAGGCCACGGCGGGGTCGTCGTGGCCCTTGTCGTCGTCGCCCTTCCAGTCGCCGGTGATCACCCCCGTGGGCTTCGGCGGCGTCGCGTCCGGCAGGTCGCGCTCGTCGAGCTCCCCCCTGTCGGCGGGCCTCAGCTCCTGCTCGTCCTCCTCATCGGTCTCACCACCGCAGTCGTCGTCGTCCGCCTCGGCGGCGAACGGGGGCGGAGGGCTCGCCGGGCCGCCCCAGTCGACGCGGGTCTCGCGGCGGAAGAGCCGGTCGTTGCAGTCCCCGTTGCTGCGGCGACGGACCCAGTTCATCTCCGCGAGAGCCCTGACCTGGGCATCGGCGAGGCCGAGGTAGCTACCGAGGAAGGTCTCGAGGGGCGTGTAGAAGGCGCGACCTGCGAACGCGGTCATGATGAGCGCGCCGGAGTCGGCGGGATCGGCCCCGACCATCACCGCCTCGGCGCCGCAGAAGATGTCCGTCGTCTCGTCGTCCGTGACGTCGATGTGGACGCGCTCGTTGCCGCGCCCGTCCGGGTCCTTGCGGTCCGCTTGAGCAGACGAACATTGTTCGCCTCGAAGAGGGCCGACACACCGTAGTCATCGACGATCCACACCCGCGCGGGGTCCACGACGACCTGCTTGATCTCGTAGAAGAAGCTGCCGAGGGGGGAGGCGCGGCGGAATCCGCCCTGGGTGGCGCTGCCAGCGAGGTCCGTGAGGGTCGATGCGCAATCGAAGGCGGGCTCACAGTACTGGACCCGGCGATGCTGTTGCCGGCGAGGTCGAAGCACTCGATGTCGTCGCGGTCGGTGGCGCAGACGCTGAGATCGATGGAGAGCAGCGCCGTACCGTCACTTCCGAAGGCGTGGGTGGAGTTGATACCCGCCGACGAGGTGATGCCGTCGCCGCCGACGGACTCGACCTGGTCGGTCGGGCGGTCCTGGTGCTTGGAGAGCCCCCAAGGAACCGGCGGGATCGGTGTAGGCCAGCGCGGGCAGTAACAACGCGAGGAACGGGGGGATACCGAAGCGCAAGGGAGCCTCCTGAGTTGTGTGGAGGGCACCTTTTGCAACCCGGGGGCCAGCCCGAAAGCCCAAGCTTCATGCGGGCTTGCGCGAAGGGGTATGGCATCGACACGCCACAGGGGTAGGGCATCGACACGCAGAGCCGGCCCCCCCGCCAGACTACCCTTCGACCGACGCCACCCGCCCGCCAGATGCGCCCGAGATGACATCGACGCAGAGCTTGCCGACCACACGCCCCGTCTCGACCCGTCGGTGGGCGTCGGCGAGCTCCGCCAACGGATAGACCCCCTCGATGACCGGCGTCACCGCCCCGCTCGCCAGGAGCTCGGAGAGCCCCTCGAGACACACCGAGTCGGAGTTGACGAAGAAGGGAGCGACCCGCTTCCCGCCCCCGAGCTCGCCACGCCCGGCGGCGGCCACATCCTCGCTCCCGCCGACCACCGTGACCAGGGTGCCACCGTCGCGGAGCAGGGGAAGAAGCCGCTCGTTGGGCGTCGCGCGCACGGCGTTGAGCACCACATCGTAGGCCCCCACCTCAGAGAAGGGGTCGCCTATCCCGTAGTCGATGGCCCTGGCGCCGAGCTTGACGACGAGCTCCGTCTTCGCCGCGCTGCACGTTCCGCTCACCTCGGCGCCGAGGGCGCGCGCCACCTGGATGCCATAGGTACCCACCCCGCCCGCGGCGCCGTTGATGAAGACCCGCATCCCGGCCTCGACACGGGACTGAATGGTGAACGCTTCGAAGGCCGTCGCGCCGACGCCCGGAACGCTCCCCGCACCCACCAGGCCCAGGTTCTCCGGGACCCGCGCGAGCTTCTCCACGGCGACCGCCGCGAACTCCCCGTAGCCACCGCCGGCGCCGACGCCGGTGTAGGCGTAGACTCGATCTCCGACGCCGTATCGGGCTACGCCCTCGCCGACGGCGACCACCTCTCCGGCGACGTCCACCCCGAGCACCGCGGGCAGCTCGAGCGGGACGAAGGACGAGAGCATCCCAGCGCGGATGCCAGCGTCCAGTGGGTTGACACTCGATCCGTGGACTCGCACCAAGACCTCGCCCGGCCCCGCGACGGGCGTCGGGATCTCGCCGAGGGTGAACGCGTCGGCGTCACCGTAGGCGTTGAGCAGCATCGCCTTCATCGTCGGCCTCCGTCGGGCCCACCGGGCCGATGCGCGTCGATCTGCGCCAACGTGGCGCCGTAGACCACCTGCTTGACCATGTCGCCGGCGAGGAAGTCATGGGGGAATCCGAGCTCGACCGCGCTCGCGGCGTCGAGCCGGGCGAGCTCCTCGGCGCTCAGCTCGAAGGCGAGACAGCCCAGGTTGTCCTCGATCTGGTGCAGCTTGCGGCTGCCCACGATCGGGATCGTGACGCCCTTCGCGCGCTGCCGGACCCAGTTGAGGGCGACCTGCGCGGCGCTGTGCCCACCGGCCCTCGCGACCGCGTCGACCTCCGCCGCGATCGCCAGGTTCCGTTCCGTCAGGAAGGCCTGGCCCCACTCCGTGCCGAGCCGGCCCGCCGCCGCGGCCTCCGGCGAAGCGCCACCATACTTCCCCGTCAGCAACCCAGCGCCGAGGGGACCCCACGCCGTCACCGCGATGTCGAAGGCCTCGGCCATCGGGAGCAGATCCCGCTCGACGGTGCGCTCCACGAGGCTGTACTTGGTCTGAAGCCCGACAAACCGGCTCCACCCGCGCAGCTCCGCCATCGTATTCGCTTGCGAGACGACCCAAGCCGGCGCGTCCGAGATGCCGACGTAGAGCACCTTCCCCGCGCGCACGAGATCATCGAGCCCGCGCATCACCTCGTCGACCGGGGTCATGAAGTCCCACGCGTGGACCCAATAGAGATCGATGTAGTCGGTGCCCAGACGCTTCAGGCTCGCCTCGACAGACTGCACCATGCTCTTGCGGCTGTTTCCACCGCCGTTGGGATCCTCGGGCCGCGCGTTGAGGGTGTACTTCGTCGCGACCACGAAGCGCTCGCGCTCACCCCCCAGGAGCTCACCGACGATCCGCTCGCTGCTGCCGTTGGTGTAGTGGTTGGCGGTGTCGATGAAGTTGCCGCCCGCCTCGGCGAAGGCGTCCCAGATTCGTCGGCACTCGCCCTCCGCTGCCCCCCACCCCCAGTCCTCTCCAAAGGTCATCGTACCCAAGCAGATCTCGCTCACGCGCAGCCCGCTCCGGCCCAGTAGTTTGTAACGCATCATCGACCTCGCGATCGTCTCAATGGGTGGCCCTCGATCTTGTAGGCACGCTCAGGGCGGGACACAATCGCCCATGATGTCACCACTTGGATGACCGAGAGTCACCTATGCCCCAACTCGTCGGTGTCCCTGCTTTCGTCCATGTCGCCGAGCAGCTCAGCTTCCGCGGCGCGGCGCGCATCCTCGGCGTCACGCCGACGGCCGTCAGCAAGGCGGTCTCGCGCCTCGAGGAGCGGCTCGGCACACAGCTCCTCTTCCGAACCTCGCGGCACGTCGCGTTGACCCCCGAAGGCGAGATCTACCTGCGCCACTGCAGACAAGCGCTCGACCGGCTCCAGGACGGTGAGGACCAGCTCTCGCGATCCGCCCTCGTCGCGCAGGGCACGCTGTCGGTGTCACTCTCCTTCGTCCTCGGTCGGCCCATCGTCAGGAACCTGCACCGGCTCCAGTCCCGCTTCCCGCGCATCCAGGTGCACCTCTCCTTCACCGACCGCGAGGTCCATCTGGCAGAGGAGGAGGTGGACATCGCCGTCCGCATCGGGCCCCTCGCCGACTCGACGCTGGTCTGCAAGAAGCTACGGACGCCCCGCTGGGTGACGGTCGCCGCCCCCAACTATCTCGCGCGCGCGGGGGCAATCGAGCGAATCGAAGACCTCGCCGAGCACCCGTGCCTGCGGTTCGCGAGGCCAGGAGGCGGCGTCGCCGACTGGCGTTTCGACGGCGAGCCCACGGTGTTCCGCTCCCCGAGCGCGGTCCTCCTCGACCACGGTGATCTGCTCGTCTGCGGCGCGGTCGCCGGCCTGGGCGTCGCCCAGGTCTTCGACTTCATGGTCGAGGAACACCTCCGCCGCGGCGAGCTCGTCTGCGTGCTCCGCGAGCACTCGACCCTGGGCCCGCCCGTCCACGCGCTCACCTTGCCGCGCCGAAACCGCGTCCCCAAGGTCAGGGCCTTCCTCGACTTCCTCGAGGAGGTGGTCGGCGCACCCGTGCGATAGGGATCTGATGGACGCTTCCTCAGGGCGTGCGGAACTCCGTCGTGCTGATGGTCTGGTTGTGGCTCGCCTCGATGGCGACGAGCTCGACATCGTAGAGGCGCCCGGGCTCGAGGAAGGCCGGCGGCACGGTGAACTGAGTCGCGTCGGGCCCGAGGTGGGCGCTGAGCTTCCGGAACGGCTCGGTCTGCTCGACGATGACCTCGTACTCCACGACCGCGATGGGGTCACCGAACCAGTCCTCCTCCACCGACTCCCAGGTGATGACGGCCCCGTCGATCGGCAGCGTGGCCGCGTCGTCCTCGTCGTCGGCCTCCTCCGGGGAGGTGATCTCCGGGAGCGCAGGCAGGGCATGGGTGAAGGTGGCCTCGGAGGCGAGCATCCCCCCCTCCACCAGGGTGCCCTGGAAGGTGTAGGTCCCCGCTGGGAAGAGCGTCAGATAGACGTCGATGTCCTCGATCTCGAGGTGCTCGGGATCCATCTCGATGGGGAAGTGGCTCGGGTGCCCGTCGATCTGCAGCTCGCTGAGGCCCTGGGCGCCCACGAACGACGCCGCGTCCACGCCGAAGACCGACTCGGCGTCGGGCCCGAGGATGTCGAGGGCGTTCCAGCGGTTCGCGTCGACGAATGACTGGACCTCGATGTCGTCCTCCGTCAGCTCGATGTAGAACTTCGCGACCTTCCAGACCCCATCGGGGGTGGGGACATCCTCGGGCGCCTCGGCGTCGTCGGATGTGCGGAACTCCGTCGTGCTGATGGTCTGGTTGTGGCTCTCCTCGATGGCGACGACCTCGACGTCATAGACCCGGCCCTCCTCCAGGAACTCCGTGGGGACGGTCACGCTCGTGACGGAGGCGGGGACGTGCAGGAACAGCTTCCGGAAGGGGTCTACCTGCTCGACGATGACCTCGTACTCGACGACGTTGACCGCACCCACCCCCGTGAACGTGTCCTCCACGGGCTCCCAGGAGATCACCGCGGCATCGAGCCCCATCACCATGGGCTCCTCCTCGTCGTCGGGCTCCTCGGGGGCGGTGATCTCCGGGAGCGCAGGCAGGTCGTGGGTGAAGGTGGCCTGCGCCTCCAGGACGTCCCCACCGACGGTCGTCCCGGTGAAGGTGTAGGCGCCCACCGGGAACAGGTCGAGGAACACCGAGATGTCCTCGACCTCCAGGTGGTCGGGGTTGTTCTCGATCGGGAAGTGGCTCGGGTGGCCGTCCACCGTGAGCTCGCTGAGCCCTTGCGCGGCCATGTTTCCGCCGGTCGAGACCTCGAGGATCGCGTCGCCCCCGGGCCCGGAGATCGTCGCCACCCGCCAGCGTTCGCCGTCGACGAAGGTCTGGACTTCGATGTCATCCTCGGTCAGCTCGATGTAGAACTTCGACTCCTTCCAGGTGACCTCCTCTCCTTCCCCTTCTCCCTCGCCTTCACCCTCCCCCTCACCTTCACCTTCACCTTCGCCTTCACCTTCACCTTCACCCTCACCTTCACCCATGGGACCCGCGTCGGCCGGGTCGGACGAAGAGCTGTCGCAGCCCCACGAGGCCGCGACGAGCATCAAGAACAACAAGTACGAGATCCGCATCCACATGGCACTTCTCCTCGGTTGTGTGGACAAAGCGAGAGGGCATCACCTGCGCATTGGTGCCCGGCCGCGGGAGATCCTTCGCCGCGTTGTTCTCGCTCCGCCGAGCACGCCTCGTGGTCAGCGCGTCAGGTTGCCGGGGGCGGTCGCAAAAGGGAGGGCGACACCCACCGGGAGAGACCATGCGCGCCATCCTGCTCCTCTTGCTGTGCCTGCCCGCGCAGGCGACGCCCTGCTACAAAGCCACCCAGGACGGGACCCGCTTCCGCAGGCCCCCGGCCGAGCCGATCGCGGACGCCCTCGGGACCACCGTCGTCAACCTGAAGAGGCCTGCGCTTCTGTGTGGCGACGAGCGGGGGTGGATGACGGGCATCAAGGCGTCGCGGCGGGGGTTCGAGCCGGTCTCCGTCTCGGTGCGCGACGTGGTGGGGGCGCGCGAGGTGCGGGTAAAGAGGCTCGTCACCACGCTGGTGCCAGCGACCCTGGGCGATGAGCGTCGTCTCGGGCCACGCTACAACTGCTACGCGGCGAGCGCGCCCCGGCGGGTGCACCGGCTGGCCAACGGCGCTCGGCTCGTCAAGCTCAAGCAGCTCTGCGTCCCGGAGCTCGGCGCCGACGCGCCCGCGCTGAGCTGCTACGCGGCGAGGGGCGGCGACGCCCAGCCGCCGGCCCGACGAGTCGAGGCGGAGACGCGCTACGGGACCGACGCCTTGCGGCTCGGCGCGCGCAAGCAGGTGTGCGTGCCGGCGGAGGTCGTGACGCCGGGGCCGAGCTGCGAGCTGGGGTTCGTCCCCCCGCGGCTGGGACCCGGCGGCCAGGCGAGCCTCAGCTGGCGCGCGGCGGACGCCGAGACCTGCGCCCTCGAGTGCGCCCACCAGCGTGGCCCCGCCAGCGTGCCCCTCGAGGGCAGCGTCGCCGGTCACTTCGAGGGGCCGACGGCGTGCGCCTTGGACTGCGTCGACGCCACGGGCCGCTCGGGGCGCTGCGAGGCGGAGCTCCCCGCCGCCGCCGACTGCCCGGCGCCGCGCTGCGACGCGGGCGTCGACGACGACGGGCGCCTGCGGATCGAGACCGACGGCGCGGCGTGCTTCTACCGCTGCCAACGCGCGGGCACCGGAGCCCTCGACTGCCGCGACGGGCTCGACCTGCCGGCGGGCGACCAATGCCAGGTCTGGACCATCGGTGACTGCGGGAGCGTCTCGCGCTGCGCGGCCCCCGGATGGTCGGCCTCGGTGGCCGTCGACGGCTCCGCTGCGGACTGGCCGGACGGCGCCGTCTTCGACACGCGCCGCGGTCGCAACCTGGTGAGCTGGGACGCCAGCACGTTGTACTTCGGCGTGCAGCACCCGGCGCTGGTTGCGGCGCCGCCGGGGCGCGAGGTCGTGCTCTACCTGGGCGACGGCGTCGAGGGCATGTCACGCACCCTGCAGATCGGCGCCCAGGCGTCCTCGCTGCCGGCGCCGATGGCCTACGCCCTGCGCATCGAGCCGGGGCGTGGGCGGGCGCGTCTCTATGTCGGCGGCGACGACTGGATGGGCAACAAGGCGCTGCTCGATCTGGTCGAGTGGGCGTACGACCCCGCCGCCGGCGTCGTCGAGCTCTCACTCCCGCGCGGCGTCGTCGGCGAGCCCGAGCTGCTGGTGCACCTCAACCTGGTGGACGGCCCGCCGCTGGCGGAGATGAGCTACGCCGCCACCCCGGCGGAGAGCCACCCGGACGTCGCGATGGAGCCCGACAGCCACTACGGCGCCGCGCTCCAGGTCGACCTCGGCTACGTGGCGGCGCCCGCAGACAGTCCGGTCCTGGAGGTCGACGTGGGCAGCCTGCCCCCGCTGGAGCCGCCGGTCCCCGACGCCAACGACTTCGGGCTGCGCATCGCGACCTTCAACGCGGCGCACCTCGATCTGCCGGTGGGCGAGGCGGACCTCGAGGGGTACATCTTCGAGGTCTGCACCGCCGCGGCCTTCGCCCAACTGATCGGCCACCCGCTGGTCACGCTGGCGTCGACCCTCGGCTTCGTGCCGCCCCCACCGCCGGTGGGACCGGCGGAGGCGATCCCGATCTGCGAGGCGCTGATCCACGGCGTCCTCGGGACCATCAACGACGATCTCGAGGTCAAGGCCGGCGGCACCCTGGAGCACCGGGATCGCGCGGAGCTCATCGCCAAACGCATCTTGAAGATGGACCTCGAGGTCGTGGCCTTCAACGAGGTCTTCGTGGAGGACGCCCGGGAGGCCCTCATCGACGCGCTGAGCCCGCACTTCCCGCACGTGGTGGCCCGCATCGAGCACCCGGCGGACACCGACATCGCGGATCTCCTGGAGGACCACCTCGGCGCCTACTTCGTGCAGGACAGCGGCCTGATGTTGTTCTCACGCCACCCGTTCCTGCCGCTGAGCGACCTCACCTTCCTGGCCCCCGACGCCGAGGTCGACCTGCGCGTGAACCAGGTCCCGACCGCCAACTCGGCCGCGGGCACGGTGGCCTTCGTCGCCTACCGCCACCCGTGCCAGTCCAACGACTGCAACGCCGGCAAGGGCGCGGGCCTGGTGCGCATCAACAAGAACGGCACCCAGGTCTTCTCGGTCGCCTTCACCCACATGCAGGCGGAGTTCGGCGACGCCAACCTCAACAAGGACATCCGCACCGGGCAGCTCGCCGACATCCGCGACCTGGTCGAGACCACGCTCACCGCCCAGCAGCGTCGGTCGCAGGACGTCTTCGTGATGGGCGACCTCAACGTCATCGGCCACCACCAGGACGGTGACGACCTGCTCGACGCGCCCCTCAGCGTCGTGAAGAACAAGCAGTGGGACGTCTTCCGCCAGGAGTGGCTGCACCACTTCTGTGGGCTGCGCAGCTTCGCCGCCGACGACCCCTGCCACAACGCCGACGAGGCGAGCTCGCACACAGACGATCCGGCGAGCCACACCTGGTACGGCTGCGGGACCGGCACCGCCCCCGACTGCCAGACCCCGAGCGGCGCGCCGTTTCTGGTCGACTCCTGGGCCTTCGACTCGTCGGGGACCGACCCCGGCATGACCAACGGCACCCACGGCTTCGACCCGCTCGGCGAGCCGTGCTCACCGGACGATAGCTGGGGCCCGAAGTGCGGGGGCGAGCGCCTCGACTACATCCTGCACAACAAGCCCGACACCGACGGTGAGCCGGACGTCAACGACCGCAACTCGTTGTGCGCGCAGCACATGACCATCGGCTGGGCGATGGCGCCGGGGGGCGCCGATCTGGTCTCTGACCACCAGCTCGTGCAGGGCGACTTCAACCGGTGGTTCCACCACTGCCGGCCGCCCGAGGCGAAGGTGGTCGACGAGACCAACCTCGTGGGCGGCGACTTCCTCGCCAACGGCTTCAGCGATCCGACGTACCGCGTGAACTTCCCCGGCGGGATGCAGTGGTTCCGCATCGACGAGCCCGGCAGCTACTCCCTCGACACGAGTCAGGGCTTCCAGTTCGTGGTGTACGAGGACCAGGACATGAGTCGCCCGCGCTCGTCGTACCAGAAGCTGCAGAGCGAGTGGGGCGTGCGCTACCACCTGCCCGCGCCGCCGTACTACGTGAAGGTCATCGCGGTGGAGAGCGACGGCGTGACGCCTGACCGCGCGGCGACCGGGCCGTACTGGTTCTCGGTGCACCGCCACGACTGCACCAGCGCCGAGGACGCCTGCACCCTGCCCACCGGCGGCGTCTCCCAGGGCGTTGTGCCCGACGAGCAGTACACCGACTGGAGCCAGATTCAGGACCCGCAGCACCCTCACTTCGGGAGCAGCGCCGACACCATGTGGTTCATCTTCACGACCTACACCGACGACGACGGGCGGGTGCCGAAGCTCGAGCTCAGCGTCGCCAGCGCATTCCCGCACAACTTCGAGATGGAGGTGGTGGACTACTGCAATGGCGGCTCCTGCTGGCCGGACCACGACATCATCGTCGCCGACGGCGAATTCGACGACGGCGCCGGACCGTCCGTCGAGCCGTGCCCCGGCGACGAGTGCACCGACGCCGACGGCCAGGGCTTCAACGCCTCCAAGCGGCGCGGCGCGACGCGGGCGGTGGTCGGGCCACACTTCAAGACGCAGCCGCGCGGCGAGCAGTTCCTGTTGCGGGTGTTGCGCCGGGAGCCGCTGACGGCGGGGGGCCAGCCGTGCTTCCTGCCCAACCCGACCTGCGGCGCCTCGGAGGGCGAGCGGCGCATCGAGGTGCGCTACGGGACGACGCTCAGCTTCTTCTACCCGGACAAGCTGAAGCTCGACAAAAGCGAAGACGACTGGGGCGACGACACCGACGAGCTGTGGCACTTCCTCGATCCCAACGCCGCCGCCCCCAAGAGCGACTGCAACTCCAACGGAGGTGACACGCCGTGCCAGCCCCCGGCGCCCTTCGCCCGTCCCTTCCAGTGGTTCGGCTACATGACCGAGGGCGGCAACAAGAAGGGCGCCGCGAAGATGGGCGTGAAGAGCTTCGTCGAGCGGTTGCAGCCCAACCTCTACTCGGAAGCCGAGCCGGGGAGCTACGACACCGAGCACACGCTGCTGCGGGTGCACGACAGCGCCTACAAGTGCTCGAACCCGGCCGCCAACGGGGTGTGCCCGCTGCCGCCGCACGTCACCGCCAGCGGGGGCGGCGGCCACCACGTCCTGTACCGCGACGTGGCCGACCAGGAGGACGCCGACTACGACGCGCGGCTCTTCTTCTGCATGGCCCACGAGTTCGTCGAGCCCGAAGATCCGTCGCGGCCCGCGATCGAGGCCTGCCGGACCGCGGGGGATGGTCACAAGGCGGTCTGGGGGCAATGAGGCGCCGCCCGGCGTCGTTTCGCGACACGCTTTCTTTTCGAACTCTCCAACCTTGTGTAATCACTCCGGTTTTCTAGCTCACTAGTCGCGCCGCCGCTTTTCTCCTGGGTCGGCCCGCCTCACCGGGCGAACCACCACAGGAGAACGCGATGAGTCGCATTCGACGTTGCCTTCGTACCCTCGCCGTCGCGGTTGGCGCCGCGGCGCTGACGGCTTCTTCCATCACGCCCGCCCTGGCTCGGGGCGGCCGGCGCCCCGCCGAGCGACCGCAGCTCGACCGATCCGGCTCTCTGGTGCGCGCCCTCGAGCACACCGCCGCCCAGCGCGGTCGCAACCTCGTCGGCTTCGAGACGCTGCGGCTGATGTACCGCTACGCCCACGAGAGCTACGGGCGCGGGGGCCCGGACCGCTTCGACCTCGCGGCCGCCACCGCGTGGTCCCGCAGCGGCGTGGAGAAGCGCCGCGTCCAGGCGCTGTTCGCCGAGAAGGTGCTGCCCTTCGAGGCCCGCCTGCGCCGCACCTTCGTCCCGGAGGTCGGGCGGCTGCCCTTCGACGCCTCCCGCGAGCAGGTGATGTACGCGATGTCGGGCAGCGGAGACGACCTCTGCCTCGGCGAGGCCGCCGGCAACGTCTGCCGCGAGGTCGCCGGCAAGGTGTGGGACTCCAAGCACCCCGAGCCCACCCTGCACTCGGCCTACGGCCACCTGGTGCGCAACAACACGGTGCACTTCGAGGGCATCGACGCCGACATCGAGTGCGCCGCCGACGCGGACTGCGCCCCCTTCGCCGAGGGCGCCATGCAGGCGCGGTGCGGCACCGGTGACGACAGCTACGACCTGAGCGTCGGCGACCTGGAGCAGGTCGATGGCCTCGAGGGCGTGTGCGTCTTCGGGCCGCAGTGGCATGTCGCGCAGAACCTGCGACTGCAGATGCGCAACATGTTCGACACCGACGCGCAGGTGGTGCTCCTGCGGGTCGAGGAGCCCGACGGCACGCCGACCGGCGCGGCGGGCGTCGAGATCATGGGGAACGGCCAGCTCGTCGTGCCCCAGATCGGCGGCGGCGATCTGACGGGCGCGGGCCTGCACCACGTCGTGACGCAGACCCAGACCTGGGGTGGCGTCGCCGGCGAGTACCTGACGCTCACGGGGCAGGCCGAGTTCTACCACCCGAACACCATCCAGGCGCTGAACTGGCCGGACCTGGTCGACCTCCCGCTCCCCGAGGACCTGCTCCCCGGGCTGTACGAGGTGCGCGTCGTCTACCGGCCCGCCGCGCTCCTCGACACGCTCAATGACCAGCCCTCCTACGACTACTTCGAGCCGCTCCTGCCCGACGAGGAGCACGTGCTGACCAACCCCATCCGGGTGCGCGTCTCCGGCCAGGGCGACGTCGAGGTGCCCCACCGCTTCGAGGTCGTCCGCGCCAAGGTGTGCGAGCCCCAGGAGACGGAGGACGACCCGCGCATCGACTCGCTGATGCTGAAGGTCGACCTGACGGCGGCCGGCGTCGACGCCGACGGTGACCTGACGGCGGACGAGCTCAACGCCGCCCTCGCGGCCATCGAGCTCGACGGGAACCCGGCGGTCATCAAGCTCATCGACAACCAGGCGCAGGGCGACGACCTCGAGCAGTACGAGGTCATGAACATCGGGGCACAGGCGAGCTTCATGCTGAAGCCCACCGACGCGGTCGTCGCGATCAACGAGATCTGGGAGTACGACGGCGGCGAGATGCCCCCCTCCCTCGCCGAGGGCATCGAGGCGGCCATCTCCGCCACCATCTCCATCGCGTCCCTCGCCGTCGCCGAGTACGGCCTGGCCGCGGTCGCCGAGTTCTGCGTCGAGGGGTGGACCTGCGCGGTGGTCGTCGCGGTGATCGTCGCCGCCATCATCACGATGGAGCTGTGGGAGTACTTCACCACCCCCGAGTTCCTCGGGCGCTCGATGGCGGTCTACTCCTACGACGAGATCCGCCTCCTGACCCACGCCAGCCAGCTCGGCCTGACGGTCGACGACGTCCAGGCGCTCCACGACGGCTGGCCCGCGTCCAACGTGCTGCTCCCCAGCCTGGCGGAGACCTCCGGCTCGGTCACCCTGCCGGATGACTGGCCCGAGTCGGGGACCATCGAGTTCACGGACCGCCCCCGCATGGACGGCCAGTCGGCCTGCGGCCTCAGCGAGAACGGTGGCTTCGTCACCGGCCAGTACGACGAGTTCCGAGTCATCGAGGCCCTCAACGAGACGCCCTGGCCCGACGACTCGTCGACCTACGTCATCCACCACCAGATCAAGCGCTTCGACTGAGCCCCCCAAACCCAGAGAAACGGAGAAAGACGATGAAGATCAAAGACCTCCTGTCCCGTAGTGTCCTCGCCGCCGCCGCCGCCTTCGGCGTGGGCTGTGGCGACATCGACTTCGACGCCCCGGTCACGGACCACGACCTGTACGAGCAGATCGCCGGTGGGGTGGGCGACGAGATCTCGGCGGCCAACGCGCTGGCGACCACCGTCCCGCTGCTCAACAGCCAGCTCTCCTTCGCGGCCCTCGACGGCACCTTCGCCGGCGTCGCCGGGCAGCCCGTCTCGCTGCACTTCGACGGCACGGCGCTGGTGGGATCGAACCTGTGCGACGTCCTCGGCAACCTCGCGACGTCGAACATCGGGCTGATGCTCGCCTTGGAGCTGACCGACGGGCTGCCCCCCGAGGGCGAGGCCTGGCCGCAGAGCGGGGCGACCTGTCCCAAGCACGGCGACCCGGACGAGCAGCACGAGCAGCTCACCGAGATCGTCGGGAACCTCCACGACTCGCTGGGGTCGGCGTTCGGCCCGATGGAGGACGAGTTCGCGAAGGTCATCGACAAGGAGTCCGACGGCAACGCCGAGGTCATCCAATTCGGGCTGGAGACGATCACCGCGACGATCGGGTCGATCTCGGTCACCGGCGACGCGGACGCGGAGCGCTTCGACCTGGACTTCGCCCTGGAGGACCTGTCGCTGCCGTTCCTGTTCCAATGGGACGTCGGCGGCATCTGGGTGGACGATCCCGACGAGGCGTCGTCGTTCTTGCTGACCGCGGACGGCATGCACCTGCGCATGCGCTTCCAAGCGGGGCAGACCGAGCACTGCCCCTACTACGACGGAGACTGTGAGCCGGTGGCGACGCTGGACATCACCAACGAGCAGTTCGAGTTCTCCGGCCTCGACTCGCCGAACGGCATCAGCTACGACATCGCCTTCGTCGGGAGCGGCACCATCTGGCTGAAGGACCACCTGACGGACGCCGTGGTCAACGGCCTGCTGGCCGACGCGCTGCCCCCCGGTGAGAGCCTGGCCAGCGGGCTCGAGCTGATGGACAACTTCCTCCAGATCGCGGAGCTCGATGTCACCTCGGGCGGCATCGAGCTGGACGTCGGCGTCGACTTCGACGACGACGACTACTACGCGGGCGACAACTGCCGGACGGTGGTCAACCCGTCCCAGTATGACGGCGATCTCGACGGAGTGGGCAACGCCTGCGACGCCTGCCCGGTCCTCGGCAGCGGGCTGGTACCCGACACCGACACCGACGGCGACGGGGTCGCCGATGCCTGCGACAACTGCACCTACGTCGCCAATGGCGGGCAGAACGACGCGGACAAGGACTGGGTCGGCGACGCCTGCGACGCCTGCCCCGACGACGCCAAGAACGACGCGGACGGCGACGGGGTCTGCGGCGACGAGGACGTGTGCTCGAACGCCTGGGACCCCGACCAGGTCGACTCCGACGGCGACGGGATCGGCGACGCCTGCGACGCCTGCCCGGACCTCGCCTCGTGGAATAACGGCGACAACGACGGCGACGGGATCGGCGATCCCTGCGACGACGACGACGACAACGACGGCGTGGCCGACGACGACGACAATTGCTCGAAGCTGGCCAACGCCGATCAGGTAGATCTCGACCTGGACAGCGTCGGCGACGCGTGTGATCCGTGCCTGCCGGAGAACATCTGGCAGTACGCCTTCGCGTGCCCGGTCGCGCCGACGCAGGTGCCCATCAAGGTCGGTCCCGACTGGTCGGACGCGGTGGCGGTGATCGATCCGGTCGAGCTCTCCGTGACGCCGAGCTGGCTGGCCGCCATCTGCATCGACTTGACCGACCCCGAGGTCCTCGAGGGGCTGGCGCCGTACCAGAAGAACGGTGACGCCGACGGCGACGGGATCTGCGATCCGAACGACTTCGACGACGACAACGACGGCGTCGCGGACCCCTTCGACTACTGCCACGGCCCGGGCTCGATGCCGGGCCGGGATTGCCACCGCTTCGAGGAGCTGCCGGAGTTCCGTCCCGGCGGTTACCCGCCGGAGGCGATGCGGTCGGTGTTGCGGATCCTCCCGCGGCGGCAGCAGCAGTTCATCACGTACCCCGTCTTCGAGCGGCTCCAGCGCCACGCCCGAGCGTGGGAGCGTCGACGGGCTCGGCGGGCTCCGCCCCGTCGTTGACCGGCCCCCGGCGCGGTCCTATCGTGCTGCGCCGTGAGCGTGGAACCCGAGGACGAGGCCCAGCGGGCCCTGGCGATGGGAGACCACAAGGCCGCGTTGACCGCCCTGATGAGAGGCTACGGGGACACCATCCATCGGCACTGCCGCTCGATGTTGGGCCCCGGGCCCCTCGCCGACGAGGCGCACCAGGCGGTCTTCGTCCAGGCCTGGCGCGACTTGCAGCGCTTCGAGGGCCGCTCGACCTTTCGCACCTGGCTCTTCGGCATCTCGCGCCATCGCTGTCTGGACGTAGCCCGGGCGCACCGGCGGCGGGGTCGGCGCTTCGTTCAGGCGAGCGGCTCCGAGCCGGCGGATGAAGGGCCCGACGCGGAGTCCGCGCTGGGCGCCGCCCAGGCGGCGGCCCAGGCGCAGGGGCCGCTCGACGCGTGCCTCGACCTGTTGGCGCCGGACGCACGCTTCGCCGTGCTTCTGCGCTACCAGGAGGGGATGCGCTACACCGAGATCGCCCGGATCAGCCGGGCGCGGGCCGGCACCGTGCAGGCCCGAGTCACGCGGGGACTCGAGGCGCTGCGCAAGTGCCTGGTCGCCCGAGGAGTGACCCCGTGAGCGAGCTCGACACCCCACCGGACCCCGAGGCCTACGACGCGGTCGAGCGCCGGATCTCGGCGCACCAGGCGGAGGGGGGCCCGCCCCCGGATTGGGAGGCGCGCGTTTGGGCGCAGATCGCGCGCGGTGGTGGCGAGCGGTCGCGCGGGCCGATCTGGCGCTGGCTCTTGGCGTCGGTCGCGGTGGTGGCCGCGGCCCTCGTCGCGCTGAACCTCCGACCCACGGATGACCGCTTCGTGGTGGAGGTGCGCCGAGGGGAGCAGATCGTGCGCGGGATGAACGCCGCGCCCGGTGACGCGATCATCGTCTACGCCGGTGACGGCGGGGCCGACTTCGTGGCGGTCCGCGTCTACCGCAACGACGCGGCGGTCGTCGGGGTGTGCGTCGCGGCCGGCGAGTGTCGGGTCACGCTCGACGCGCCGGGGACCTATCGGGTGGTCCTCGGCCGAGGAGACGACGTCTGGCCGCGCCCTGCGGGCACCCTCGACGAAGACGTCGGCCGCGCGCGGGCGCGGGGCCTCGAGGTCACGATCTCCGAACCGATCGACGTGCGCTGAGGTGCGCTGGGCGGCGCTCGCGGTCGTCGTGGCCGCCCTCGGTGTCGGGTGGTGGTGGAGCCTGCGTCCGTCCGATCCGTTGGACGAGATCCGGGCGCTGCGCAAGGCGGGGGCGCACGCCGAGGTCGTGGGCCGCGCCGAACAGCTCGCGGGCACGGAGCACGAACCCGCGGCGTTGCGGTACGCGGGGCGCAGCCAGCTCGCGCTGGGGCTGCCGAAGGCCGCCGTCGCCTCCTGGGAGAGGGCGTTCGCCTTGGCCGAGGCCGCCGGTCGCCCGGGGCAGGCGGCGCGGGCGGCGGTGCTGATCGCCCAGCGACATTGGCACGACGCGCGACACCTCGAGGCGCTCGAGGCGAGCGACCGGGCGCTGGAGCTGGGACGGGCGGACGGGGATGAGCGAAGCCAGGTCAGCGGGCTGCTGACGCGCGGGGAGGTGTTGCGCTCCCTGGGCGAGATGCGCCTGGCCGAGGCCACCCTGGGCGAGGCGCGCGGGCTGCTCGACGCGCTCCCGGAGTACGCACCCTACTGCACCTCCGGTTGGGTCTGATCCACTTCGATGCGGGCCGCTACGAGTCGGCCCGGATCGCCTTCGAGGCGGCGGTGGAGACGGCGCGCGGCGAGGGCATGCGGAGGGCCGCCAACATCCAGCTCGCGCGGACCGCGAGGCGGCAGGGTCGCGCCGTCGACTCGGCGATGCACCTCCGCGAAGCCCGCTCCCTCTCGGGGCCGGTGACGAGCGCCGCGGAGTGGGTGGCGCTGGAGTACAACGAGGCGGTCCTGGCGCGCGTCGAGGGGCGCCACGACGCCGCGGACGCGCTCTTCGCCGCGGCCGAAGCGCGCGAGCCCGTCTTGGAGCTGGCCTGGCGCATCGCCTACCAACGTGGACTGCTGGCCGAGGCGCGGCGGGAGCCAGCCCTCGGGGAGCGGCACTTCCGACGGGCGATCGAGCTGCTCGAGGGCATCCGTGACGGGCTGAAGCTGGAGGCGCTGAAGGCGTCGTTTCTGGAAGAGAAGCGGCGACCGTACGAGGCCGTCTTCGCCCTGCACGCGCCGGCCGACGACGCGGGGGCCTCGGCGCTGGCGGCGATGGAGGCGACCCTCGCGCGCGCCTTCATGGACGCCTTCGCCCGCGCCGGGATCGACACCGACATCGGCGAGCGGGTCCGCTCGATGCAGCGCATCGGGCCAGCGGTGCGAGGTGGCGCGCTCCTGGCCCCTCGCGACGTGCCGGATCTGCTCTCGACCCTCGCGGGAAACCACCTGGTGGCGTTCTTCGAGGCGCGGGGCGTCGTGTGGCGGCTGGTCATCGCGCGGCGGGAGGTGAGCCTCGACCGAGTGGGCCCCGACGTCGCCGAGCTCCGAGGCGCGGTCGACGCGTTCACCGCCGCGCCCGACGACGCGGACCACGCCGGACGCCTCGGCGCCTGGTTGTTCCCCGAGGGGGCGCTCCCCCCCCCGGGCGCGCCGGTCCACCTGGTGCTCGATGGGGTGGTCGCGTCGCTGCCGATCCCGGCGCTGCGGATCGGAGGCGAGGTCCTCGCGGCGCGGCATCCGACGGCGCGCGTCCCGAGCGCGACGGCCCTCGCGGCGCTGTTGCGCGCGCCGCGAGGGGGGGGAGGCCCCGCGTTGGTGCTCGGGGACGCGACGGGGGATCTCCCAAACGCGCGGCGCGAGGCGGAGCGCGTCGCGCGGGCGCTCGGCGTGCGGCCTCTGCTCGGCGCCGCGGCGACGGCCGACGCGCTCCGCGCCCCCGCGGAGCTGCTGCACCTCGCGACGCACACCGGCGTGGGCCCCGCGGGCGCCTGGATCGGCCTGGCCGACGGGCGGCTGGACAGCGCCGGGATCGTCGGCTGGCGGCGTCCGCCGCGGCTGGCGGTGCTGGCGAGCTGCGCGAGCGCGGCGTCACCGCGGCGGGGGATGTGGGGGTCGCTGGCGGGGGCCTTCCTCGCGGCGGGGACGCGGGACGTCGTCGCGGCGCTCTGGTCGGTGGACGACGCGGCGACGCGGCGCTTCGTGGAGGCCTTCTACGCGGCGGGCGGCGCGGATCGTCCGGGCACGGCGCTCTCGCGGGTGCAGGCGCAGGCGGCGGCGGCGGGGCACCCCGCGCGCGAGTGGGCGGGCTTCACGCTCTTCGGCGGGGTGCGGTTCTGATCAGCGCGGGTTGTAAGCCCGGCCGTTGAAGCGGCAGGACTCGTCGGGGTCCGGCGGCGGGTCCGGGTTGCGGCCCGGGTCCGACGAGGGGTCGACCCAGATGAGGCTGGATGAACGGCAGACCGCGAACTTCGCGCTCTCCTTCTCGGTGACCTTGAACTTGCCCGGCCTGCGCACGAGCGGCTCAACGGTCACCAAGAACGTCTGCAGCGGGACGACGCGCGCGCCAGATCCGCCGGGGATCGGGAACGCCACCTTCACCGAGCCGTTCTTCTTCAGCCCGCTCGGGAAGTGCTTTGTGGCCACGACCTTCTTCTTGAAGTTGCGGACGAAGACGCTGAACGCGGCGCAGCCCGCCTTGGCCTTGCACTTGACCTCGGCCGCGCCGGTGCCGGCGGACTTGCCGAAGGTGATGCCAATGAACTCGGGGGCGGGGGCCGCCGTCGCCGGGGCCGTCATCAGCGTCAGGGCGGCCAGGCTCGTGAGCGTGCGCATGGGTGGGCTCCTCCAAAGGGCCGTCCGGGTGAGGCGCCGGCCAGCCGAGATTCGCCACACCATATTTCACAAGCCCGTGAAATAGCAGCGGAAAAAACACCCTCGCGGGTCGTATTCGGCGCCAGGGCGCCTCACCACACGAACCCAACGAGAAGGAGGCGCGCATGGCGTCCCACACCATCCGTCCGCTGTTGTTTCTCATGCTCGCGGGGGCGGCCTCTGCGTCGGACCGTGGCGACCGGGCGCGCGCGCCGGACGACGCCCGCGGCGTCGCCTCGCGGTACACGCCCGCGGACCTCCAGGCGCGCTTGGACTTCCGCATCCTCGAGCGCTTCGACCGGGCGGCGCAGGCCGGGCCACCGCGGGCGTGGACCTGTCCCGCCGAGTGGTACGGCGGCGGCTACGACCCGTGGCAGGGGGTGTACGACTCGTGCGACTGCGGCTGCGGCGCGTGGGACCCCGACTGCGACCATCCGATCGGCAGCCAGTCGCTGTTCTGCGAGGGCGGCGAGTGGCCCGGCGCCGGTCACGAGTGCGACCCCGAGCTGCTCGTGTGCGTCCCCGACGCCTGGGTGTGCGAGGCGTCGCGGCGCACCGACGCGGTCTGCGACTGCAACTGCGGGGAGACGGACGCGGCGTGCGCGAACTCGGCCTGCGATCCCGCGGACCCGTTCTGCGTCGACGGGGTCTGCGCGGCGATGACCTGGACCGGCCCCGCTGATCGCTTCGCCGACGGCGAGATCTGTCATTGCGGCGAGGGCGACGCGGACCCCGACTGCGACGACATCGATCTCGAGATCGACGGCTGCGGCGACCCGCGCTCGACGTGCCACCCCGAGACCGGCGCCTGCATGAAGCCGCGGATGCGCGCGCTCTACGTGCACGGACGCACCGACGGCGTGCCCTCGGACGCCGGGTACTGGAACCTCGGCGCCGCGGTGCCCGGTTGGCTCAGCGACCTGGGCGAGAACCACTTCGTGAACTGGAACGGGCGCGGCTTCGTCGCCTCTGAGGCGGAGCACGTGGCGGCGAAGTTCGACGAACTGTGCACCGACAACAACTACTGCTTCGTGTACTGCCACTCGGCGGGGTGCATGCAGACCGAGCGGCTGCTGGCGCTCGAGGGCGGCGACCACCCGTGGAACATCGTGAAGGTGCTGCAGGTGGCGTCGGCCGCTGGGGGCTCGGAGCTCGCGCAGTTCTCCGTCGACACCAACGTCGCGGATGTGTGCGCCAGCTATGGCGACGCCGAGCCGCCGTCTTACGCGGAGTTCGAGCAATGGGCCGAGGATCTGGCGGCGCTGTTCGGCGCGGATCTGCCGCCGTCGTTCCCCCTCGATTGCGACCTGGTGCCGGCGGTGGCTCGCAGCATGTACGACCACAACCAGACGCGCGGCGTCCCGATCGAGACGGCCGCCGGCTACAAGTCCTTCGGGGCCTCGACGGCCTCCATCATCCCCGGCGAGGACGACGGCGCGGTGGGCTTCGACTCGGCGTGCGGGTGCAACGAGGCGGGCTCCTTCGACGCGTGCGACGAGTGTCAGAAGTACGCCCACCACCGCCACCTCACGTACAGCGGCTGGAACCTCGACCACGCCGAGATGAAGCGCGGCTTCGCGTGGACCGGACCGCACCGACGCTTCGAGGTGCAGTTCAAGCTGTGGGAGGGCACGCTCGAGGACCCCGACGCCCTGACGTACCAGCCCTGGAATGCCGGCCTCACCTACCCGCTCAACCCGAGCTTCCCCGACCACGTCCACGGCTGCGGCTTCCTCGCCAGCGAGTGGTCTCGCACCGACGAGGAGGACTGAGCGATGCGCGCCTCCGTACCGGTCGCCGCGATGCTCGCCGCCCTGTGGTGGTCCCTGCGCCCGGCGCCCGCGCCGAGCCCCACGGCGGTCGCCAGCCCGGAGGCGCGCGCTCCGAGGGCGACCCGGCCCGCGCCGCCGCCGCCGCTCACCCCGCTCGCGCCCCCCCCCGAGGCCTCCGAAGCGGCGGTCGACGCCTACCGGCGCTGGGCCCGCTACCCCCCCGACTGCCGCCCGCTCGACCCGGGGATGGTCGACATCCTCGAGCCCGACGCCCCGATCCCGGCGTCTGTGCCCCTCGACACCGACGTGGTCGCCACCCTGCGCGCGGCCCGCCGTCACGCCGTCGCCGGGGAGGAGCTCGACCTCACGCTCTCTGTCCGGCACGACGGCGAGCCCACCCCGCTTCGCGCCCTGGGCGTGAGCCTCCGAGGCCACCCGGACATCCTCACGACGTCCTCTCGCGACGAGTATCGTCCCGGGCTGGCGGTCGCCCTGCCCGGCGAGCTGCCGGATGGCCTGGCGGTGCTGCGCGCGCGGTTCGAGTATCGCGTGGGGGGCCGGTGGCGGGCGGGCGTGGCGGCGATCGCGCTGCCGGTGCAGGCCGAGGTGCCGCTGCGGTTCAGCGGGCGCTTCTCCGACGCCTCGCGCGACGGCCACCTGGTCGTCGAAGCGGGTGCGCGGATCGCGCGCGCCGGGCGCTACGTCCTCCACGCCGTGTTGCGCCACCCGGACGACCGGCCGCTGGCCTACGCCACCTTCGACGGCTGGTTGGCGGCGGGGACGCGGGCGGTGCCCTTCCGCTTCTTCGGGCGGCTGCTCCGAGACGCGGGGGACGGCGGTCCGTATCGGCTGACGCTCGCCTGGGGCGGGCTGTACCGACCCAACGCGGCGCCGGAGCGGGTCCCGGTGGCGACCTGGCGGGGTCTCCACGAGACCGCCAACTACGCGGCGTCGGACTTCGGCGAGGCGGAGTGGGACGCCCCGGAGAAGCGGCGCCGGATCCGAATGCTCGCCGCCCTCAGACGCGCGCTGCGATAGCGGCCAGCGCCCCCGCTCGCCTGCCGACAATCACGCCCGCGAACGGTGATATGCTCCCCCCATGACCGACGACACCGGGTTCGAGATCCTCCGCGCGATTCGCAAGGTGGTTCGACGCATCTCCGAGCACTCGCGCGCGTTGTCGCGCCACGCGGGGCTGACCGTCCCCCAACTGCTGGTGCTCAAGGCCATCGGCGACCTCGAGGACGACGAGCTCACGGTCAGCCGAGTCAGCGCGCAGGTGCAGTTGAGCCCCGCCACCGTGTCGCGGATCGTCGACCGCCTCGAGCGGGCGACGCTGGTCGTGCGCGAGCGCCGCGCGAAGGACCGCCGCAAGGTGTGCCTCTCCCTCACGCCGGCCGGGCTCGACCGCTACCAGACGCTGCCGACGCCGCTCCAAGACCGCTTCCTCAAGCGGCTCGCCAGCCTCGAAGCCGACGACCGCCAAGCCCTGCTCGACACGCTGAACCGCGTGGTCGACATGATGGAGGCCGAGGACGTCGACGCGGCCCCCATGCTGGCCCCCGGCGAAGCGGTCCCCGTCGGGGACTGACCCCGCGACGCTGATGCTGCTTGCCGCGCAACGCTTTGCCGTGCCAATATTAAGCACAGCAACTACCCGGTTGGACGGGAGCGGCGATTGAAGATCCGAAAGCTGAGCCACGGCGACGACGTCGAGCGACTGTTCGAGTTCCTGATGCGCCACGGTCAGACCGAGCACAACTGGGTCCCGCCCGAGCCCATAAGGGAGCACCTCAGCGGCCTGGGCGACGGCCAGACCAGCGTATGGGCCGCCTTCGAGGGCGACGAGCTCGTCGGCTACATCAGCGCCAAGCCGGGTGGGCAGTACGAGCTCCAGACGGTCGAGCGCTCCGAGACGGCGGCGGAGATCGGCGAGTTCGTGGTCCACAGCGAGCGACAGGGGCGCGGCATCGGCCGCGCGCTGGCCCGAGCCGCGGTGGGCGGGGTCTTTCAGACCCAGCGAGACGTGGACGACCTCTTCGTGATGGTGCACGCGGACAACGCGGCGTCCATCCGCTGCTTTCGGGCCGCCGGCTTCACCGAGCGCCTGACCTACGCCGACCCCCACCGCGACCGGCGCACCATCGCCCTGCACATCGGGCGCCCGACCCGGGTGCTCGGCCTTCAGTCGGGGAACGCCGTCGACGGCATCGACGTGGTGGTCGTCGACTTCCCTCCCCCGGTCGTCAGCGATCCCGACTCCCGCGACGTTGACCACGTCGAGTACGAGGTCGTCGCCTTCGAGGTCGTCGACTGGCCGCACAGCGCCCGCGAAGAGGTCTTGCGTCTCCGGGACGGTCGCGCCACGGGCATCGAGTACGCCCGCGCCGACTACCGCATCGCGAAGTGCTTCGCCGACGCCGCCCGCGAGGTCCTCTCGCGCCACGACATCGATCTCGAGACCATCGATCTGGTCTCCTCCCACGGGCAGAGCATCTTCGGGCATCCACACTGGGAGTTGGGCGAGCTCGCGGTCATCGCCGAGGAGCTCGGCATCACGACGGTGGGCGACTTCCGACCGTCCGACGTCGCGGCGGGTGGGAACGGCTCCCCCTGCACGGCGACGTACGACAACCTCATGCTGCGACCGGAGTCGGGCTGGCGCATGTGCATCAACGTCGGCGGGACGACGAGCGTCACCTTCTGCCCGGCCCACGGGAGCGACGCCGCGCCGATCGGGCTCGATCCGGGCACCGGCATGTTCTTCCTCGACCTCAACGCCCAGCGCGTGCTCGGCGAGCCCTTCGACCGCGAGGGCCGACTCGCCGCGAGCGGGACCGTCTGCGAGCCCCTCGTCGCCGAGATGTTGCGCCACCCCCACTTCCAGCGGACCGAGCTGCCCATCACCATCGGCGTCGAGGACTTCCCCCGCAGCCTGTTCGGGCGCTGGCTGGAGCGGTCGCAGGAGCTCGGCTGCAGCGACGCCGATCTCCAGGCCTCGCTCTCAGAGACCGTCGCCCGCTCGCTGGCGCAGAGCGCCACCCGCTTCGGCCCATCGGAGCCGATCACCGAGGTCATCGTGCGAGGCGGCGTGCGTCGCAACCTGGACTTCATGGCCCGCCTGCGCGACCGCCTCGCCGAGGCGCTCGAGCGCCCCGAGCTCGAGCTCAAGGGGCTCGCCGACCTCGGCCACGACGAGGCCTCGTGGGAGACGGTGATGTACGCCCTCTTCGGCCTGCTCTGCGCCCGAGGTCTGCACAACTTCGTCCCCGCCTGCACCGGCGCCGACCACCCCGTCGTCGGGGGCAAGATCTGCCCCGGCAAGAACTTCGGAGCGCTCCAGCTCCTCTGAAAGGCGCTCCACCACCCACCCCCGAACAGTCACCCAGAGCCGCCCCCGCCCAAGTCCACCCCCAAAGCACCCGAGAGCCGCGCCACCAGCGCCGCGTCCACCTCCACCCCGCCCGCCTCCGCGGCCTGGACGTAGCCGCGCAGCAGGAACGGCGCGAGGGGACCCAACGCCCGGGGATGCACCTCCGTCAGCGGCGCGACCGCCGCCAGCCCTTCCCGGAAGGCCGCCGCCGCCTCGGCCGGCGCCTCCTCCCGCAGAACGGCGCCGAGGACCCCAAGTGATCGAGCCAGGTCCGGCAGGAACGCGTCCGGGCGCGCCTCCGCGAGCCCTCGATACGCCT
>CAYOBQ010000101.1:0-32167 GCA_964402225.1 uncultured Nannocystaceae bacterium
CGGCTGAGTGCTGAAAGCTGACAGCCTCTCCAAAGACGACCGCAGATCTGGGATATGCACCCTCTTCGTTTGGGTGCCCATCCCAATTCTGACGGCGGGACCAAACATCCCCCGCGCGGGCGCGCGCAGCGCGCCGCGTCTCTACCGCAACGTACTAAAAGCTGAGCTGCAACGAGGCGATGACGTCGAAGACGGTCGTCTCTTCCACCCGCAGGCGCCGGCCCACTTCGTCGATGGCCTTCACGTAGGTGGGGTTGTGCTCCTCCCCATTCCCGTGGAAGCGCGGGTTGTCGCGCGGCTCCACCAGCCCCGTCCCATCGAGGTCGCGACCGATGTCAGCGCCGCTGAGGAAGTGCTCGGTGTCGTGGGCGATCCCGGCCTCGAGGGCGAAGCGCACGTACTTACGCACGTGGAGTCCGAGTCCCAGGTGGGCGCGGAAGGTCATGTACTGCTCGACGGTGGTGATCCCGTCGTGGGGCACGCCCGTGTTGCCGTCGCCGGACAAGACGCTGCGGCTGTCGGGGTTGTAGCGCGCGCAGTTCTTGGCGCCGTCGGGCCCCTCGGGCTTGCAGCTCTCGCCGCCGGAGGCGAGGGCGTCGAAGAGCTCGTTGTAGTCGCGGCCCTCTCCGCGCCACACCGCGCCGACGCCGAGGTCGATGAGCACCTTCATGCCCTTCTTGTTGTCCTGATACGGCACGATCTCCGCCCCCATCTCGAACTCGAGGCGGTGGCCCGGGCCCACGTGGTCCTGGGCGTCGCCGTAGTCCTTGAACAGCGAGTCGTCGGAGGGGATCACGGCGATGCCATGCAGGCTGGTGTATGGGTCCACGAAGTTGAAACGACGGGAGAACGCGGTGCCCAGCACCAGCTCGTGGACGCCCCGACCCACCCCCTCGTTGCCGAACGCCTTGACCTCACCGGTGGGGATGCGCCAACCGAGCTCGAGCGTCCAGTCGCCGCGCAGCCGCGTGAAGTCGCTGGGCAGCTCCTCGTGGCCGGCGCGCAGGCCCGAGCGCTCGTAGGCCACCGGCGAGTAGCGAACCATCACCAACAGGTCGCCGAAGCCCGCGCGCGTGGGGAGCGCCCCCGGCACCTCGAAGAGGTTCTCCGGATCGACGCCGTCGTTGCGGACGCCCGGCGCGATGCTGCTGTTCTCGGGCGTAATCGCCACGCTGTCGGGGTCGCCGCCGTCGCCAGCGAAGCGCAGCTCCTGCTCGCTCTGCACCACGATCGGCGCCTCGATCATCAACTCGAGATCGTGCCAGAGCCCGAAGCGGGCCCGGGGGATGACCTCGTGGCGCACCTCCTGGTAGCGCAGCTCCTTGACCTGGAGCAGCTCCCCGTGGGGCGGCGCGTTGGCGCAGGTCTGGGCGTCCTGGCTGCGCCGCCGTTGGCCGGCGTTGTTGGCGCCCGTACAGTTGTACTCGCGGGTGATCTTCGCTCGACGCAGGCTGCGCCGATAGAACACCCCGCCGACGAAGTCGAAGAGGTCGTCGCCGTCGTCGGCGTCGATCACGTCTGCGATCTCAGCCGCCCCCACGGGCGGGGCGAACGCGAAGACCAACGCGACGGAGAGCAGAATCGACCGGAGCATTCGAGGCGCCCCTCGCAGACAGTAGGTCGCGCGTAACATAGCCGCGCCGTGCCCCACGGTAAAGGTAGGGCTCACTCCTCTCGGAGGCCGAGCTCTTTCATCTTCGTCTGGAGGCTCTTGCGCGAGATCTCGAGCTTGCGCGCCGCCCGCGTGACGTTGCCCCCCGTCTCCGTCAGCGCGCGCTCGATCATCTCCCGCTCGAGGCGTCGTGTGGTGAGCTTTACGGCGTCCTTCAAGCCGGTCACGCCGACGGGCGGGATCGCCACCGAGAGGGAGTGCCCGGAGGCCTCGTCTCGGATCTCGTCGGGCAGATCCGCGGCGCCGATCACCGGCGTGTCGCAGAAGAGCACGGTCCGCTCGAGGACGTTCTCGAGCTCACGAATGTTCCCCGGCCACGCGTAGCGGAGCATCACGTCGAGCCCGTCCTGCGTCACCCCTTCGACCGTCTTGCCCAGCCGCAGCGCGTAGCGCGCGAGGATGTGCTCGACGAGCATCGGGATGTCGTCGGCGCGCTCCCGCAGCGGCGGCAACTGAATCGGCACGACGTTGAGGCGGTAGTACAGGTCCTCCCGGAAGGCGCCGTCTTGGACCCGCTTGCCGAGGTCGAGGTTGGTCGCCGTCACGAGGCGCACGTCCACGCACCTCGTGTTGACCCCCCCGACCCGCTCGAACTCGCTCTCTTGAACGGCTCGCAGCAGCTTCACCTGCATCTCGGTGGAGACCTCGCCGATCTCGTCGAGGAAGAGCGTCCCGCTGTCCGCCAACTCGAAACGCCCGGGCTTGCTCGTCACGGCCCCGGTGAAGGCCCCCTTCTCGTAGCCAAAGAGCTCGGACTCGATGAGGCTGTCGGGGATCGCGGCGCAGTTGACCTTGATGAACGGTCGATCCGCGCGGGAGGAGTGTTCGTGCAGGGCCTTGGCGATCAGCTCCTTGCCGGTCCCACTCTCCCCGGTGATCAGCACCGTCGATGGGGAGTCGGCGACCTTCGAAACGATGTCGAAGACGCGCTGCATCGCCTGCGAGGTCCCGATCAGCCCGAAGCGCCCCTTCGCCGGCTCCACCGCGTGGGCCCGCGTCGCGCCGGCGGCGTGCCGGCGCGTCGCGACCGCCTTGGCCACCACCTTCACGAGCTCGTCTTTGTCGAAGGGCTTCGAGATGAAGTCGAAGGCCCCCGCCTTCATCGCCCCGACCGCGGTGTCCACCGCGCCGTGGGCCGTGATGATGATGACCGGCAGCTCCGGCCAGCGCTCGGCGGCGGCCCGCACCAGCTCCATTCCATCGAGTCCGGGCATGCGCAGATCGCTGATGACCGCGTCGTAGCTGTTCGCTTCGAGGCTGCGCAGCGCCGCGTCACCGTCCGGCGCGGTGTCGACCTCGTAGCCCTGTCGACGCAGGTGCGCCTCGAGCACTCGGCGCAGGCTCGCCTCGTCGTCGGCGACCAGGATGCGCTCCGACATGGGGCGGAGCCTAGACCCTCGAGGCCCGGTTCGCACCCCTCGCGTGGTGCTCGGCGCACACTTTTCGTCTAACGTCGCGCACGTGCGCACGGTCGCCCTCTTCACGCTCCTCACGGTCGCAGCCCCCGCCCTCGCTGGCGACGGTGACCTCGCCTGGCGCACCATCGACACCCCGCACTTCCAGCTCCACTATCCGCGCGGCCTCGAACCCGTCGCCGACCGCGCCGCCCGCATCTGCGAGGAGGCCTGGCGCGTCCTGACACCCCTCGTCGAGCACGCGCCCGCCCAACGCGTCCAGGTCCTGCTCACGGACTGGGGCGACTCGGCGAACGGCTCGGCCACCGCGCTGCCCGCCCCCCATATCAACCTCCTGGCCGCCCCCCCCACCCTCGACGGCAACCTCTCGGACTACGACGACTGGCTCCGTCTCCTCGTCTTCCACGAGTTCACTCACATCCTCCAGCTCGACCAGATCAGCGGCATCCCATCCTTCCTCAACGCCTTCCTGGGCCGGGTGATGGCGCCCAACCACAACATCCCCTCCTTCCAGCTCGAAGGCTTCGCCGTCTTCGCCGAGTCCTTCGCCTCCGGCCGCGGCCGGATTCGCTCCGCCATCTTCCGCGGCCTCCTCCGGGTCCAGGCGCTCGCCGGCCGACTCCACGACATCGACGCCGTCACCCACGCCCCCCAGGACTGGCCCGGCGCCAACGTCTGGTACCTCTACGGCGGGCACTTCATGGACTGGGTCGTGCGCACCCGGGGCCTCGCCGCCGTCACCGGGACCTACCGAGCCTTCTCCGACGAGGTCATGCCCTTCGGACTCAACCGCGCCTCCTGGGAGGCGAGCCGCGAGACCTACGTCGACCAGTTCCGCGCCTGGCGCGCGGCCCTCGTGGGGCGCTCGGAGGCGGAACGTACCGCCCTCGTCTCCGAGGGCCTGACGCCGTACACGCTCGTGAGCCACGACGGGCGCCGCCGATCCACCCCTCGCTTCGGAGCGGACGGCGCCGTGCTGACCCTCGAAGGCGGCCGAAAGGCCCGCGGCATCTATCGGCGCGTCCCCCGGGCCGACGCCTTCGCCGAGCCGCGGGTCGTCATCGAGCTCGACGCGGCTCGGCACTTCGACCGCTGCCCCGACGGCACCCTCGTCTTCGACGGGACCGACCGCCAGGGCGTCTACAGCCGCACCGACCTCTTCACCCTCCGCCCAGGCCAACGCCACGGTCGCCGGATCACCCGCGGCGCCCGAGTCCGAGAGCCAGCCTGCGCCCCCAACGGACTCTGGGCGGCGGCGGCTCGCATCCGTGAGGGCCGCACCCAGCTCGTGCGCGTCGACCTCCACGACGGCGACGTCTCGCTCCTCTTCGATCCGGGCGGCACCGACCAGGTCGCCTTCCCGGCGATCTCCGCGAATGGCCGGGCGGTGGTCTTCACCCTCGCCAGCCAGACCCGCGGGCGCGACCTCTACGCCTTCGACACAGCCACCGGGGCGCTGCGTCGCCTGACCCACGACGAGGCCCTCGAGCTCCACCCGCGCTTCTCCCCCGACGGCCGCTGGCTGTTGTACGGCTCCGACAGAAGCGGCGTCTTCGACGTCTACGCCCGCCCCTGGCCCGAGGGGCCCGCGCGTCGCCTCACCCGGGTCATCGGCGGCGCTACGGACCCGGAGGTCAGCCCCGACGGCCGCCTCTTCTTCCGCGCCCTCGGCCCCGACGGTTGGGACCTCGCCCACCTCCCCTTCACCCCCGAACGGGGCCTCTCCCCCACCCCGCCCGCAGATCCACCGCGGGCGATGCGCGCCGATGCCGGGGACGCCCGCCTCCCCGACCGCGCCTACGATCCCACCGAGACGCTGTGGCCCCTCGCCTGGACGCCCTCCTTCTCCTTCTCGAACGCCCAGGACTCGGCGGCGTCCCTGGGCATCGACGTCGAGGCCGTCGACGCCGCGCGTCAGCACAGCGTCGTGGGCAGCTTCGGGACGACCCCCGAGGAAGACGCGCTGAGCGCCGGCGTGTCCTACACCTGGCGACGCTTCCTCGCGCCCCTGTCGCTGAGCGTCGCCCACGCGACCCGCAGCGCAAACAGCGCCTTCCACGGCGACGCCCCGCAGCCCTTCCGTGAGCGGGTCGACGCCGCCAGCATCGGCACCTCTCTTCCACTGTCACGCGCGGGGACCCGCGTCAGCGCCGCAGGCCGCTACAGCTTCTCGGCCACCCGCCCCGCGGAAAACCCGGATCCCGTCCACGACCCGCTCGACGCGGCGACCTTCGCCCCCCAACCGTCCCGAAGGGGCAGCCTCTCGCTCTCCCTGCGCTTCGGCCACACAGACAGCTTCGCGTTCAACGTCTCCACCGAGCGCGGGCGCACGCTCGGCCTCACGCTCCGCGTGCGACACCCCGCCCTGGGGGGGGACTTCGAGACCGCCGAGGCCTTCGCCGACTACAAGGAGTTCGTCCCTCTGTGGTGGCGCCACGTCCTCGCCTTCAAGGCCGTCGGCGCCCTCGGTCGAGGCGACGTCGGCCGCCGCGTCTTCTACGGGCTCGGCGCCCCGACCGAGCGCAACCTGCTCCTCGACGCCCTGGACCGCGTGTTCTTCGGGAGCACCTTCCTGCGCGGCTACCCGGCGGGGACCGTCACCGGCAACCGCTACCTCCTCCTCACCGCGGAGTACCGGATGCCGCTGCTCGATCTCTTCGGCGGGCCCTCCATGGTCCCCCTCTTCATGCGTCGGCTGAAGCTCGCCGCCTTCACCGACTGGGGCCAGGCGGCCAACCAGCCCCTCGACTACGAGCCCAGCGCCTTCCGCCGGTCCGCCGGGGCGGAGATCATCACCGAGGCGACCCTCGGCTGGCGCCTCAACTTCACGGCGCGCGCCGGCTACGCCCACGGCTTCGACGACGACGGCGAGGGGCAACTGTACTTCTTCCTCGGCAACTGGTTCTGACTCGGGCATCCTCCGCGCGCCGTGGACACCTACATCGACCCGACCGCCGTTCGTCTCCTCCCCGAGGTCCTCTGGGTCGCCGTCGCGCCGGCCCTCGTCCTGCTGGCCCCCCGGCGCCGCGAGCTCGCCTGGCTGGCCCCGCCGGCTGCGGCCTGGGCCGCCTGGCGCTGCCTGGTCCCCGCCGTCCTCCTGCCCTTCGAGCTGGGAGGCTTCGCGGGCTACCTCCTCGGCCCCTGCGCCATCCTCGCGGCCCTGCTGCTGGTGGGCAGCTCGATCCGCGCCGCCATCCAGTCACCGGAGATCGGCGTCAAGGTCCGGCACGCCGTCGTCCTCTCGGCGTTCGCCCTGGGGGTCGTGGCGATCGGCGCCGTGGCTGCGGCCTTCCGGCTCTCCGCCGTGCGCGGGGGCTGAACCTCGCTACTCGCCGACCACGCGCAGGCGCGTGTGGTGCCCGGCCGACAGCTCGAAGGTCCCCGCCAGCGTGCTCATCGATCGTGCCTGCCCGGTGAGCTCCTCGGCGGCGGTCGCGGTCTCCTCCGTCGTCGCCGCGTTCCTCTGAATCGCGGTGGAGATGCGGCTGACGGCGGCGTGGATTCGCGCGGCCCCCTCATCCTGCCGAGCGCTGTGCTCCGCGATCCCCGCCATACGCTCGGCGGCCTCGTGGACCTGGCCCGAGATCGCGTCGAGGTGCTGTATGACCTGGGCGTTGTACTCCACGCCACGCTGGGCGTTGTCGACCGACTCGGCGATCAGCGACGCGGTGTCGCGCGCCGCCTGAGCGCTGCGCTGCGCCAGGGCGCGGACCTCCTCGGCGACCACCGCGAAGCCGCGCCCCGCCTCCCCCGCCCGCGCCGCCTCCACAGACGCGTTGAGCGCCAAGAGGTTCGTCTGGAAGGCGATCTCGTCGATCGTCGCCACGATCCGCGCGGTGTCGTCGGCGCTCTGCTTGATCCGCTCGACGGCTTCCGAGAGCTGCCCCATGCTCCGCGCCCCCCCCTCGGCCGCGTCCCTGGCGGAGGTGGTGATCTCGCGCGCTCCGGAGGCCAGCGTTCGCGTCTCGCTCGCCAGGTCCGCGAAGCTCGAGAGGTTGTGCTCGATGGCCTCGAGCTCGCCGCTCTGCGCCGCCGCCGATCGTGCGAGGTCCTGGTTCCCGTGGCTGATCTCGCTGGTCGCCCGCGCGAACTCGTCGCTGGCCACCGCCACCTCCTTCAGCGCGTCCCCGAGGTTGTGCACCGTCGAGTTGAGCGCATCGCGGATGCGCTCGAAGCCCGCGTCGGCGTAGCTGCGGTCGAGGCTCACCGTCATGTCACGATCGGCGAGCCGCGTCAGGACGCGCTGGAGATCGCCCAGAAACGCCTCCGTCGCCTGCATTCGCTCGCGCTCCGCGCTCCCCAGGCGTTCGGCCTCGTCGCGGCGTCGCCGCAGGCTCGACACCGCCTGGTCGAGCAGGCCCAGCAGGTCCGCGTACTGGCCGGCGAAGCTGCCCCCCGTCCGGGCCTCCAGATCCCCGGCGTTGACCGCCTTCAGCACCCGCGAGATCTCCTGAATCGGTGCGCTGACGGCGTCCATGGTGCCGTTGATCCCGCACACGAGCTCCTGGTAGACGCCGCCGTACTGGCGGGGATCCCCGCGTCGGCTGAGCTCCCCGGCGCGCGTGGCCTCGATGAGGCCGCGCGTCTCCGTGAGCACCCCCTCGAGGGCCGCCCGCGCCCGCCCGAAGTTGCGTGACAGATCATCGGCGTCCGAGCGGGGCTCGACCTCCACCGAGAGGTCACCGCGACTCAAGGCGTCGGCGGCCACGGCGATCCCGCCGATGTAGTCGGCCAGCGAGCGGAAGTCGTCGGCCAACCGTCCGATCTCGTCGCCTGAGCGATGATCGATCCTCACCTCCACGCGCCCCTCGGCGATGGCAGCGGCGGCGGTCGAGATCTCGCGGAGCGGCCGGTCGACGACGAAGTGGAACAGCAAGGCGAGCAGGAGCGCGCCGATGGCCATGACCAGGACGATCCCGAGGGTCGTCTCCCGGGCCCGCGCCTCCGCCGCCAACAGGGTCGGGCCGAGGGGGATCGCGACCTCCAGCACGCCTCGAAGATCCCCCGCCTTCCAGTCGCTCTTGGGCGTGTCTGGGTGGTTGTTGTGGCAGCCGACGCACCCGTCGAGCATCACGTCCGCCGTCGCGAAGCGGAGCATCTCCTCCCCGCCCACGACCATCGCCTCGACCACCGGCTCCCCCGGCGCCCGCACCAACGAGCCCCAGCTCCGCGCCTCGAACTCGTCCTTGAGGCCCCCCTTCTGACCCCGCTGGGGGAACGGGTACTTCGAGTAGAGGCGGACTCGGTAGCCCTCCTTGGCGCTCACGCGCTCATTGATCTCGTGGACCATCGTGGCCGGCAGCGGGATGACGCCATCCACCCCTTCGTGGACGTAGTGGGGCTTGAGTCCCGCCTTCTTGGCCGGGCCGATGACGTTCTTGGTGTAGTACCCGCGCATCTCGCGGATCTGCCCGCTGACGAGCTTCGCGGCGCCGCGGGCCGAGGCCTCCGCCTGCTGGCGCGCCGCCCGCGTCATCGCCCAGTTCACCCCGAAGGCGACGCAGGCGACCACCAGGAGCCCGGGGATCATCAGCTTGTACCGAACGCGCTTGACCGACATCGATCGCTCCCAATCGTCTTCCTGTTGAGTCGAGACAAGGTCAGGGGGACTTGAGCGCGAGCCGCCCATGACCCACGCGGTTGATGCCGCCACCCGCAGGCCGGCATACTGAGCCGCTCTCCGACATCCATGGGGAACCCCGATGAAGCGAATGAGCTGGCTGTGGCTGGCGCTGGCCCTGGCGTGGGTCGGTTGTGACGACGGCGGCGCGGCCAATGACGGTGACGACGCGGGGGCTCGCCCCCCCGCGGAGATGGGGGTGCCCAGCGAGATCGGCCTCGAGATCCACAGCCCGATGGCGGGGATGTTCGTCACTCGGCGCTTCGAGGTCAGCGGGCGCGTCACCGGCGTCGGGCCGGGTCAAGCACCCCAGGTGAAGGTGAACGACACCGACGCCGAGATGAGCGGCTACGACTTCGCCGCGACGATCACCGTCGATCCGGGTCCTCAGACCGTCGTGGTCACGGCCGGCGACGCCCGCGCGGAGGTCGAGGTCATCGTCGACGACGAGCCACCGCGCATCGACATCCTCAGCCCGCCGCGCGGCACCTACATCGCGGAGGGCCAGACCGATCTGGTCTTCACCGCCAGCGATGACCAGGGCCTCACGACGCTCACGCTCGACGGGCGAGACATCGACACCGGCCTCGCCCCCGACTTCGAGCTCAACGGGCTCGTCCTCGAGGAGGGGCTCTCGCTGCTCCAGCTCGAGGCCTTCGACATCGCGGGCAACTCGTCGCGGGAGCACGTCGCGGTGCTCCACGGCGAGCTGCGTGATCCTGGCGAGCCCATCCGCTCCGCCCTCCGGGCGCACATCGGCCCCCGTGGGCTGGACCAGATCGGACGCGTCGCCGCCGATCTCCTCGACGCACAGGACCTCGCCGCCCTGATCCCGCCGCTGCCCGAGGCCGGGGGCTTCGCCATCGACATCTCTTCGGTCAACTACCAGCGCCCCTCCGAGATCCGCCTCGTCCCGATGGCCCAGGAGCTCCACGCCCAGGTCACGCTGCGCGAGCTCGCGGTCCAGGTGGCGCTCTCCATCGGTGGACGCGAGGCCTACGACGTCGGCGTGGGCGCCGGGCGCATCGAGGTCAACGCGGTCATCGAGCCACGCATCGACGACGACGGTCAGCTCGTCATCGACGTCGGGATGCCCCGCGTGGAGTTCTTCGACCTCGACTTTCGCTTCGGCGGTGTCCCTGAGTTCGACCGCGACCCCGAGCTCGGCCAGAACCTCCTCGAGGAGATCCTCAGCGACGTGCTCTCCGTCGTCGTCGAGCAGCAGATCCCGCCGCTTCTGGCCAGCGTCCTCGACCCCCTCGATGATCCCCTCGACATGGAGCTGCTCGGCGCGAGGCTCCAGCTCCGGCTTCGGCCCAACGTGGTGGTCGTCAGCGAGCGGGGGCTGTCGATTCGCATCGACGCGTCGGTAGTGCTGCTCAACCCACCTGCGGTCGAGCCGCCCATCCCGGGCTACATCGGCCACGAGAGCGACTGGGATGGGGTGCCGCCGACCGACGAGTTCGGCCTCGCCGTCGACGACGACCTCTTCAACGCGCTGCTCTACCAGGTGTGGCGCGCGGGCGTCTTGTTTCCGGTCATCGACCAGGAGGCGCTCCGCATGGACGGCGGGACGCTGCGCTTCGTGAGCGCGTTCTTCGGCAGCCTCGTGGGCACGGCGCGCCCCGACGTGCCCCGAAACGCCCCGCTCCGCGTGGAGACCGAGCTGCCGCTGCCCTTGGTGGTGACGGTCCGAAAGGGCGGCGCGGGGGTCGGCCTCGAGATCGGCGCCGGTGACGTGGCCATCGACATCCGCACCGACGACGCCGACCGTCGCCAGTTGATGTTGGCCTCTACCTCCATCGTCGCGGTCGGCGAGCTGGGCGCCGTCACCATGGACGACATGGTCAGCCTGGCGCTGGAGGTCACCGAGATGCGCAGCGCCTTCGACGTCGTGGACGAAGATCTGCGCGGACGCATCGAGAACCAGATCGAGGGTCAGACGACGGCGCTCCTCGAGGTGATGGGCCAGACCATCGAGGAGGTCGTCGGTGAGATCGAGCTGCCGGCCCTCGCCGGCATCCGGCTCACGAATGTCGTGGTGGACGCCGGCGGTCCCGACGGAGACTTCATCATCATTGTGGGGAGCGTGGGGAACTGATGCGGATCTGGCTGGCGACGATCGCCGTGACGCTGGTGGCCTGTGGCGGCGGCAAGCCGGCGTGGATGAAGCACCAGGCGAAGCTGCTCGAGGACGACCACGAGGCGGTGGACGACGGCGCCTCCGCCGCCAAGGCCGCGGCCCCGACGGGCCTGGCGACGCCGATCGGCCCAGGGGACACCACCCCGCCCCACTGCGTCGGCTTCCGCAAGGACGGCGCCGGCGCCCTGGTCGTCATCGGCGACGACGACGGCGGCGCACGGTACCTGCGAGCCGCGGCGGCCGGGAGCGGCGTGGAGGAGGTGGTCCTGGTGAAGCTCGCGGCGGCGAACTCCGAGGAGGCCGTCTTTGGTGACGCCCAGCAGGCCTCAATCGACGCCGCGATTCCCAAGATCAACGAGCAGCTCAAGGCATCGTCGATGCGAGCCTGCACCCAGGCCGAGCCCCCCAGCGGGGGGGGCTTCCGACGCACCGAGGCGGTGCTGGTCGCCTACCCCAAAGGCGGCGCCGCCCGGATCTCCCTGCGCGACGGCGCCGTGTGGGTGACACCGGACGGCAAGGGCGCGCGCTCGATTCGCAAGATCGAGACCAACGAGGACCACGTGTGGCGCGTGGAGGCGGTCTACTTCAACGAAGGCATCGCCGGCTTCGCGGTGGTCCTCGTCGACGAGTGGGGCGCCGCCGTCAGGTCCGAGTTGCTCTGGGTGACACAAGCCCAGCTTCAGTAGAGCCCGGCTCGACCATCGGACCCAAAGCCGCGAATCAAGCGCTCGCCGCCGCAGCCTTCGACGAGTCGAATCTCCGACGCCGTGTCGTTCGTGGTCGTGCGCTCTGGATCCCCCGCCAACCGCAGCATCCGCCGATCGACCACCACCGCGGCGAGCACGACGCCGGTCGGCTGCACCGCGTAACGCTCATCCTGGTCGACGGACACGATCTCCACGGTGGTCTCCCCGAGGCGACCGCGGACGCGGGACACCATCGGCGCCTCCGCCCGTCCGAACAGCATCGCTTCTGCGAGCACGCGCTTCCGCGGCAGCAACCACTCGACACCGTGGGCCCCGGCAGCGAGCCGTCGGAGCTGCGCGACGGGGACCTCCATCCGGCCCGCAACGCCCCGTCGGGTGTAGGCGAAGGCGCGGGGTCTCGCCATCTCGCTCCTCTCGCTCCCCACAGGCCAGCACCTCGAAGTGGAGCTCGTCGTCTGACACGCTCCGAACCTTGAACCGGGACCGCGCGACCCATTCACGGGTGCGGCCCCCATCCACCGTCCGCCGCGCGACCGACCGTACCTCGTGGGTCGGCGGACCTGCGAGCGACAGGAGAAGGCAGGTGACGAGCCGCGCCGTCACTCGCTCGAGCCCTCCGCTGCCCCCTTCTCTTTCCACGCCAGCACCGCTTGGTAGGCAGCGTCACGCGTCGCGCCGGTCCGCTTGGCGGCCTCGCGGGCGGCCTTCGACGGCGCGAGCCCATCGCTCAGGAGGGCCGCGACGACCGCCTCCAGGGTCTCGGCGTCCGGTGGGGCGTCCCTCGGAGCCCCTCCGAGCAAGACCACGATCTCCCCTCGCACGGTGCCCGGATCCTCCGCGAGCTCGCCTATGGGTGCGCGCCGGAACTCCTCGAAGCGCTTCGTCAGCTCCCGGGCGATGACCGCTGGGCGTTCGGCGCCGAAGACCACGGCGGCGTCCTTCAGCCAGGCTTCGAGACGGTGGGGGCCGACGAAGAAGACGAGGGTGTCGCGTTCGGTTCGCAGGGACTCGAACAACGCCCTGCGTGGGCCCGGTTTGCGGGGCGCGAAGCCGAGGAAGCGGAACCGATCCGTGGGGAGCCCCGAGGCGCAGAGCGCCGCGAGCAGCGCGCTCGGGCCGGGGATCGGGACTACGTCGTGGCCCGCTTCGATGGCGGCGCTGACGAGCTTGTAGCCGGGATCGCTGACGGCCGGCGTCCCCGCGTCGCTGACGAGGACCACCGACTGGCCGGACTCGAGGGCTGCGAGGATCGCGGGGGTGCGCTGCGTCTCGTTGTGGTCGTGGAGCGCGACGAGCCGAGGGCGTGGGAGGCCCAGGAGCTTCAGGAGCTGGGCGGTGCGTCGGGTGTCCTCGCAGGCGACCAGATCCGCCTCGCGCAGGAGGCGCTGGGCGCGGAGCGTGATGTCTTCGAGGTTGCCGATGGGGACGGCGACGAGGTGGAGCGGCATCGCCCCTCCGTTAACCGATCGCCAGGCCCAGCGCCTTGCGAAGCTGGAAGTAGTTCTCCGAGAGCGCGAAGAGGATGACCTCGCGGATGCGCTCCTGGGTCGGGGCCTTGGAGAACTGCCGCTGCTCGTTCTTGATGGCCTCGATCGCCGAGCCGACGTCGTTGCAGAGGAGCAAGCCCAGACGGTTCGAGGAGTGCTCGACCATCTCGAGCCACTTCGAGACGTTGAGGTGCTGCGCGGGGTTGGCGCTCATCTTCTGGATGAGCTTGGTCATCTCGTTGAGATCCGGCGCCGGGATGCGGCTGAGCACCTGATCGATGAGACCCTGATCGGCGTTGGGCACCTCGGCGTTGGCGTTGACGGTCTTCATCAACGAGTAGACGAGCGTGATGAGCCGGTACTTGCGGTGCTCGTAGCTGTCGTCGAGGGTCGCGAGGAAGTAGCCGTTCGACAAGAAGAGCTGCTTGGCGCACACGAACGCGAGCTGCTGCATGTTGCGACCGCTGAGCATGTCCGCGCCCACCAACAACGCCGGAGGGTTCAGCGCCGCGGCCCGCACGCCGGTCTGCCCCTGCGACGCCTTGTAGGTGTCGTGGCGCCGCAGCCGCGTGATCTGCGCGGCGTAGTTCAACACGTTGTTGAACGGGATCTGGTCCTCGGGGTTGATGAAGTCCTTGCGCTTGTGGACGCCCACGTCGCCGTGCTTGGTCCTGGTCCACTCGGGCAGGACGAACTTGTAGAGGTTCTTGAAGAGCTGATCGAGGAGCGCGCTCTTCTCAGGGTGGTAGACCAGCGCCCAGTGCTGGTTGTCCAGCGGGCTGCGCGCCTGGGTGAGCGTCCGCGAGCGGTACTTCTCGAAGAAGGCGCGCTCGTCGGCGTTGGCCTTGCCCATGAAGGAGAGCACCTGGCAAACGCACCAGGCCTCGTCGTAGCGCCCCGACTCCATGAACAGCCGGCGCAGATTCTGGTAGCTCTCGACGTTGGCGGGGTTCAGCTCGATGAGACGGTAGTGCTGGGCGATGGCCTTGTCGGCCCGGTTCTCGAGCTCGTAGAGCTCGGCCATGATCTGCAGCGTCGCGCCATCGTCGGGCTTCTTCGACAGGGCGATCTTGTAGGCCTTGATCGACTCGTCGTACTTCTGCAGCCGCGTCCGGTTGATCTCGCCCAGGGACTTGGCCAGCATCACGACGAGCTTGTCCTCGAGCTGGTGCTCCGTCGCCCGCTTGAGCATCTTCCGGTAGTAGCGGTCCTGCCGCGCGTAGTCCCGCTCGTTGGTCAAGATCTGGTCGATCGCCTGGAAGGCCTTGAGCATCGACGGATCGGCGTCGAGCGCCTTGTCGAAGGAGCGCACGGCCGTGAAGCCGTCCTTCAGGTAGTCCCGCTGGATCGCGGCGACGGCGTAGTAGTACTTCGCCTGCCGCCCAGAGTCCTGCTCGAGCTCCGCGAGCTGCACGAGGACCTCGACGGCCTCGGCCCAGTTCCCGGCCTCCTCATGGATGCCGAGCAGCTTCGACAGCACGAGCTTGCTGCCCGGCTGGGCCGCGAGCGCCTCGTTGAAGGACTCGACGGCGAGCTTGTCGTTGCGCATCTGCTCGTGGAGGATGTCGCCGATCGTCACCAACCCTTGGAATTGCTCACCCGGATCCGTCAGCAGCCCTTGGAGCTGCCGCCGGTAGTGGATGACCTCGTCCCAATCGCCCTGGCTCTCGTGGAGCTCGACGATCGCGTGCAACGTCTCGGTGTGCTGACCCTCGAGCTCGAGGGCCTTGCGGAAGAAGTCCAGGGCCTTGCGCCGCTCCCCGACCTTCAGCTTGATGGCGCCCTGCCGGTGGAAGATCTCGACGATCTCCGCCTCCTCCAGGCTCTCCCGGTGGTGGACCAGGATGGTCTGGTAGATCTTGAAGGCGCGATCCCAGTCCTCACGGCGGAAGAGCAGTCCGCCCATCCCCCGCAGGGTGGGCAGGTGCGTGCTGTCGAGCTCGTAGGCCTGCCGGTAGTGCGTGAGCGCCTTGTCGTCCTTGCGGAGCTGCTCGGCGCAGTGGCCGCAGCGGTAGTTCAGCGCCTGGAGATCGCGGAGCTCGCCATCGGCCCGCGCCTGGATCAGCAGATCCAGCAGCGGCTCGGCCCGCTCCCACCGTGAGTCGGCCCAATAGACCTCGACCAGCGGCTCGGCGGCGTCCGCGTTCTCGGGGAACAGGTCCATCGCCTGCTCGAAGTAGTCGATGGCGGCGTTGCGGTCCTCGAGGTAGCTCTCGTAGACCGTCCCCATCTGCTGGAGGTGCCGGCTCTTCTCCTCGAAGGAGCGCGTCGCCGCCTCCATCATCTTCAAGGTGCGCACCACCTCGTGCCACTCGGCGCGCTGCTCGTAGATCGTCTTGAGCGACGTGAGCGCGGGCAGGTAGTTCGGGTCGTGCTCCAGCGCCCCGCGGAACCACCGCTCGGCCTGATCGAGATCGCCGATCTTCTCGGCGAAGATCGTCCCCACGCGGTGCTGCCGCTCCAAGAGCTCGCTGCGGTCCGTCAGCAGGTGCGTCTCGCGGGCGAGCACGTCGATGGCGCTCTCCCAATCCTCGGTCTGCACGTAGAGGCGGCCGAGCCGCGCGAGGCTCTCCCGATGGTTCTCGTCGATCTCGATGATCGGCGCCAGCGCCTCAATCGCGCGGTAGGGGTCGTTGAGCTCACCCTCGAAGACCTGGGCCAGCGTGAGCCGCGCGTCGGTCTTCGACGCCTCGTCCTCCACCGCCTCCAGGAACTGCATATAGGTGTCGGCCAGATCGTCCCAGCGCTCCTGGTCCCGGTAGAGCCGGTCCAGCGCCCGCACCGCCGCGGTGTCGGTGGGCTGCACCAACAGCATCTTGCGGTAGGTGTCCATCGTCGCGTGGACGTCGCTGAGCTCCTCCTCCTGGATCATCGCGATGCGGCCATAGACCTTCGCCTGATCCTCGGCGGCCGGCTTCACCGTGAGCATCATCTCGTACACATCGAGCAGGTCGTGCCACCGGTCCTGCAGGGTGTAGAGCTTCTTCAGCGCGTCCATCGCGTCGGTGCAGCGGTCGTCCACCGCGAGCGCTTGCCGGTAGGACTCGATCGCGCGGTCGGGGGCGCCCATCCGCCCCTCCCAAAGCTCCCCCACGCGCAGGTGGTTCTCCACGATGAGCGCCTCGTCGTCGAGCACCATCGTCTGCGCATCGAGGGCCTCGATCAGGTCCTGCCAGCGCTGGGTCTGGGCGTAGAGCCGCTCGAGGGCCTTGAGCGAGTCGAGGTGCGTGTTGTCGATGAGCACGACCTGCCGATAGGCCTCGATGGCCTCCTCGGGGCTGTCCATCTTCGACTCGAGGATCCCCGCCATCTTTACGAGGCTCGCCATTCGCTCGTCGGGATCGACGGCGAGGTCGACCTTCTCCCGCAACAACTGCACCACTTGGGGCCAGTTGTCGTACCGCTCGAGCAGCAGCTCGAGGGCGGTCACGGCCGCGACGTTGTCCGGCTCGAGGGCCCGCACGTACTGGTAGTGGGTCGCGGCGTGCTTCGGCTCGTCCGCCTTCTCGTCGTACCAACGCGCCACGCGCATGTGCAGCGCCACCGACTCCGGGACCTCACCGAGGATCTGCAACACGGCCTGGTAGCGTCCGATCAGCTCGGACCACTGCCCCGTGACCCCCGCCAGCCGCTCCAGCTCATCGCCGTAGCGTTCGTCGTCGCGGCTGGCCTCGAAGGCCTGTCCCAGGACCTCGAAGGCGTTCTCCGGGCTCTCGAGCTTCTGCTCGAAGGTGATCGCCATCCGCCCGAACAGCTCCTGCTGCTCGTAGGTGTCCTGCGTGTGGCCGACCCGGGTGAGCAGGAGCTCGACGAGCTCCATGTGCTGCTCCCCCGCCTCGTAGAGGCGCTCAAGCTGCTGGAAGGCGTCGATGTTGTCCGGCTGCACCTCGAGCACGCGCTGATAGGCCGACTGGGCGCTCGCCGCGTCGCCGAGCTGCTCCTCGTTGGTCTCGGCGATGCGGAACAGGATGCTCACGCGATCGTAGGGGTCTTCGGTGATCTCCACCTTGCGGTCGAGGACCTCGACCATCGCGGCCCAGTCCTCTGCGTTGGTGTAGAGTTCCTCGAGGGACTCGATGGCGTCGGCGTCGTGGGTCTGCAACGCGAGCACGTGGGTCCACGCCTCGATCGCGTCGCTCGGCTTGTCGAGGGCCTCCTGGTAGATGTTGCCGAGCTGCCGATACAGCTCGACGCGCTGGTCGTGGTCCGGCCCGAGCAACTCCAGCAGGCGGTGGTTGGTCGCCGCGACCTCCGCCAGCTCGCCCGCCCGCTCGTGCAGCTCGCGCAGGGCGGAGTGGGCCTCCACGCTCTCCGGATCGCGGTCGATGACCTTGTGCCAGTTCTCGATCGCGTTGCGTTCGCGCTCGAGGTAGTCGCCCCACACCCGGCCGAGCTTCGCGTAGAGCTCGATCTCGCGGGCCGCGTCGTTGTCGAGCAGGTTGACCTGCCGCTCGCAGACATCGACCAGCTCGCGCCAGCTCTCCTGCTCCTGATGCAGCGCCTCGAGGGCCATCAGCGCCGGCGGATCCTCCCCGCGCAGCTCGAGCACGTCGTTCCACAGATCGACGGCGTCCATCGGCCGCTGCAGGAACTCGCTGGCGATGTTGGCCATCTGCGCCTTGAGATCGGCCTTCTCCCCGTGGGGCTCGGCGATCTCCGCCTGGCGGCTGTAGATGTCGTAGAGCGGCTCCCACTCCTGCTGCGCGAGGTAGATATCGCGCAGCCGCGCCAGGGCGCCGTCGTGGTGCGGCTCCTGGTCCAGGATCCCGCGGTACTGCTCCGTCGCCAGCGGTACGTCCCCGAGCTGGTTCTCGTAGACCTGGCCCAGGCGGAACATGAAGCCGAGCAGCTCGACCTCGTCGTAGGTCGCGCCGATCTCGCGCTTGAGGATGTCCACCAGCTCGTCCCACCGCTGTTGGGCGAGCAACAGCTCGTCGGTGCCCTTCAGCGCGGCGGTGTCGGCCGGATCGATGCCGTCGAGGATGTAGCGGTACATCTGCTCGGCGGCGGCGTCGTCTCCGAGCTGCTGTCGGTGCACCGTCGCCATCTCGTGGGCGATGGACCGGATCAACTCGGTGTCGTGCGTGTTCTGCAGACCCGCGTGGTAGATGGCGACGAGGTCGGCGAACCGCCCCGTCTCGGCGGCGAGGCGCGCGACCTCGGCCCGGCTGTGCTCATCCTCCGGCACCTCGCCGAAGGCGCGACCGTACCAGTCGAAGGCGCGGTCGGTGTCCTCGAGGCGGCCCTGGCTGATCTCGGCGAGCCGGTGCATGGCCCGCATCCGGTCCTCCCCCGGCTCCTGATGGGCGAGCAAGGACTCGAGCAAGGAGTGGAGCTGCGACCAGCTCTCGTTGGTCGTGTAGAGCGGCTCGAGCACCTCGCCGATGGTCGGCTGCTCATGCCCCGCCTCGAAGAGCCGCTCGAGGGCCTGCACGGCCTCGGGCTGCTGGGGCGTTACGCCGAGCACCTCCTTGTAGGCGGCGATCGCCTCTCCGATCTGGTCGAGGGCGGTCTCGTAGAGCGTCCCCAGCCGGATGAGCTGGCGGACCTGCTCCTCCTCCTCGGCGCGCTCCACACAGAGGCGCAGGATGTCGGCGAGATCCGCCCACATCCCCTCCTTCTCGTAGAGCCGGTCGAGGGCACCGATCGCCCCGTCGTGGTCGGGATCGAACTCCAGCACCCGCCGGTACCGCTCGATCGCGTCGACGTTGGAGCTGATCTCCTCCTCGAAGACGCGGGCGACGCGCAGGTACAGGTCGCGAGCCACGTAGTCGCTGGAGATGTTGTAGAGCTGCTCCTCGATGAGCCGCACGAGCAGGTCCCAGCCCTCGCTCGCCCGGGCCACCCGCTCCAGTGAAGCGAGCGTCGCCTCGTGGGTCGGGTCCTCGGCGAAGGCCTGACCGTAGGCCGCAAACGCCTGCTCCCCCTCCAGCAGCATGTCCTCGTAGGCGCGGCCGATCTGCAGCCGCAGCGCGGTGCGCCGCTCGAGATCGGTGGTGACCTCGAGCAGATCGCTCCACACGGCGATCATCCGCTGCCAGGCCCCGCCTTCAGTGAGCACCGGCTCCAGCACCGCCGCGGCGAGCTCGGCCTCCCGGTCCTCGCGCACCAACGCCTCGGTGGCTTGCAGCGTGGGCTCGTGGGAGGCCATGTCCGCGAGGATGCCCGCGTAGCCCTCGATGGCCGTCCCGACCTGCTCGAGGTGCACCTCGTGGAGCTGCGCCATGCGGAAGCGCAGCGCGAGCTGGGCGTCGGCCTCGTCGGAGATCTCGACCTCCCGCGCCAGGATGCCCAGCAGATCCTCCCACTGCTCGAGCCGGACGTAGAGCCGGTCGAGGCTCTGCAGCGCCGTGGCGTCGACCTCGTCCCACTCGAGGATCGTCTTGTAGGTCTCCACCGCCCGGAGCAAGTCGTCGAGCTCGCGCTCGTAGGCCGCGCCGATGACGTAGTAGATGTCCTTGCGGGCGTTGGTGTCCTGGGTGAGCTCCGCCTTGCGGTGGAGGACCTCCATCAGGTCCTCATAGCGCTCCAGGTGGAGGTAGATGCGCTCCAGCGTGTCGAGGGCCCGCGCGTCGACGGGGTCGACCTCGAGCACCATCTGCAGGATGTCGACGGCGCGCTCCTGGTCCTCGAGCATCTCCTCGTACAGCGCGCACACGCGGAAGAGGAGGTCCTTTTTGGGCTCGGCCTCCTCGGTCAGCTCCGCGTGGCGCAGGAGCACCGCGACCAGCTCGTTGAAGTGCCCCGTCTGGGAGTAGATCTCGTCGAGGGCCCCGATGACCTCAAGATCGGCGTCGTCGGCCTGATACGCCGCGACGAAGTGGCGCGCCGCGCCCTCGATGTCGTTGAGGTGCTCGCGCTGGATGCGGGCCGTCCGCTTGTGGATGTCGGTCTGGGCCGGGAGGTCGTCGATCAGGTCGACCTGCGCTTCGTAGACACCGACCAGCTCCGCCCAGAGCCCGAGGCTCTCGGCGATCTCGTGCAGCATGCGCAGCGTCGCCGCGTCGCCCGGCTGCACCTCGAAGGCCCGCGCGTAGCTGTGGAACGCCTGCTCCACGTCGCCACCACGCTCCTGGTGCAAGCGGGCGATGCGGTGCAGGAGCTCGACCTGACGAGCCGGCTCGTCGGAGAAGTCGCGCTGGATCTCGTAGATCCCCACGAGCTGCCGCCACTCGTCGTGGAGCTGGTAGATGGGCTCCAGGATGTCGGCGATCTGATTGCGGTAGTCGACGTCCTCGATCAGCCGCTCCAGCGCCTCCCGCGCCTCCACGTTCGCCGGATCGGCGTCGAGCACGGCCTGATAGGTACGAATCGCGATCTCGGCGTTGCCCAGATCACGTTGGTGCAGCCCACCCAGGCGCACCTGGAGCGCGATGCGCTCTGCGCCATCCTCGGTGAGCGCGAGCTGCCGCTCCAATGAGTCGGCGAGCTCCGCCCACAGCGCCTCCTGCTCGTAGAGCCGCGAGACCGACTGCAAGGCGCGCATGCTCTCCGGTGCGTTCTCGAGGATCTCGCCGTAGACCGCGATGGCCTCCGCGGCGTCTCCGAGCATGTCCTCGAGGAGCTGCGCGATCTGGAACTGGAGCGCCTCGCGGGCGTCCGCGTCCTCGGAGAGCTCCAGTTTGCGACGGTAGATCGCGAGCAGTTCCGGCCACTGCTGGCTGCGCTGGTAGAGACGATCGAGGGCCTCGATCGAGGCGCGGTGATCGGGCTCCCGGTCCAGCACGCGGCGATGTGCGTCGATCGCCTGCTCGACCTCCCCCGTCCGCTCCTCATAGATATCCGCGAGGCGCGTGAGGAGGCTCTCGGCGAGGCGATCGTCGGTGATGTCGGGCAGAACCTGCTCGAGGAGGGCCGCCAGCGGGCTCCAACGATCACCTGCGTCCGCCAGCTCGACCAGCCGCTGGATCGCGACCCGGTTGTCGGGCTGCTCGCGCAGCATGCGGGCGAAGGCGTCGAAGGCCCGCTCGATGTCCGCCGTGCGATCGACATGGAGGGTGCCGACGCGCTCGAGGAGCTCGATGCGGCGCTCGGCCTCCTCGGTCTCCTCCAGTTGGATCTCAAGCGTGACGACCAGGGCCTCCCACTCCCTCGCGTCGCGGTAGATCGGCTCGAGGATGTGCGCCACGTCGGCGCGGTACTCGGGATCCTCCAGCAGTCCTTCCAAGGCGCCGCGCGCCTCCGCGTGCTCGGGCTCGGCCTCGAGAACATCGCGGAAGTTCGCGATCGCGTCGGCGGTTCGGCCGAGGTAGACGAGCTCGATCTGCCCGATCTGCATCTTGATGCCGAGGACCCCGACGCCCTCGGCGCCGTCGATCGCGGCGAGCTGCAGCTCGCGCTGGAGCACCTCGTGGAGGTCCTCCCAGGACTCCCCGGACTCGTAGAGTCGGTGCAGCGCCTGGAGCGCGTCCTTGTCGTTCGCCTCCTCCTCGATGATCGCCCGATAGCGCTCGATCGCGGCGTAGCTGTCCTCGAGCTGCTCCTCGTAGATCACGCCCTGCTGGCGCAGCAGCTCCTTGCGCTGCTCCACCGAGTCGACCAACGCGAGCTTCCGGTCGAGCACCTTGAGGAGCTCGGGCCAGTTCATCATCCGCGTGTAGATCGCGCAGACGGCGTCGAGGGCCGCCAGGTTGTCGGGATCGATGTCCAGCGCGTCGTGGTACCGCGTGAGGGCGTCTTCGTTGGCGCCCATCTGCTCGTCGAGGATGGACGCCAGGCTCAGCAGCAGCTCGAGCCGAGCCGCGCTCGGATCGTAGTCGGCGGGCTCGGGCGCAGGCGCGGCTTCGGCCTCCACCACGACCTCGCGGTACAGCGGCTCCCCGGTCTCGTCGTCGTAGAGGGGCTCGCCGGTCTCTTCGTCCGTGATCGGCTCCCGCACGATCTGCGGCTCGGGCGCGGCGGCGTCCGTCGGATCAGCGGGGAGGTAGCCGTCGACGTTCGCCAACGCCGAGACGAGGTCGTCGTGAACGGTGGCCCACTGGTGGGTCATACCGCCCAGGCGCTCCAACTCGGCCCGCGCACCGGCGTCGGCGGGGTGCTCGGTGACCACGCGGCGGCACCACTCGAAGGCACCCTCCGGGTTGCGCAGGTGCTGCTCGTTGATCGCGGCGCTGCGCAGCATCAGGGTGCGGCGCTCCGCGGGGGCGTCCTCGTGCTCGAGCAGGACCTCGAGCACGTTGGCGAGTTTGCGGTAGTCGTCGTGCTCGTCATAGATCGGCTCGAGGGCGCGGGCGCCCGCGAGGTTCTGGGGCTCGAGTTGGAGCACGCGCTCCAACGCCCGCACGGCGCGGTCCTGGTTCCCGAGGCGCTCCTCCCAGATCGAGGCCGACCGGAAGAGCAGATCGATGCGGATCGCGTCGTCCTTCTGCACTCCGACCTGTCCCTCGAGGACCCGAACCAGCTCATCCCACTTCTCGTGGGCAGCGAAGAAGTCCGACAGCGCGTCCCAATCACCGAGCTCGATCAGCGCCTTCTTCAGCGCGTCGCCGGCCCGGCGGTGCCCGGGATCGATGTCAAGCAGACGCTTCCACACCGGGACCGCGGCGGCCTTGTCGCCCACGCGGTCCTGGAGCACGACGCCCGACTTCTGCAGAAGATCGACCTTCTCCTTGTCGTCGTCCGTGAGGTCGACCAGCCGGTCGGTGGCCTCGGTGAGCGCCGCCCAGTTCTTGTCCTGCTCGTAGAAGCCGACCAGCGCGCGCAGCGCGTCGGTGTCGTCCGGCTCGATCTCGATGACCTGTTCCCAGAGCTCGAGGCAGATCGCGGGGCGCCGGATCTTCTTGGTGGCGTAGGCCGCCAGATCCTTGTACGCCGCGATGCGATCGGCGGGCTCTTCGTGCAGATCCGCGACCTGCCGCCGCACGGCGACCAGCTTGTCCCAATCGCGGCGCTTCTCGTACATCCCGTCGAGGGCGCTGATGGCTTCCCGGTGATCGGGATCAGCCTCGAGGACGGCCTCGAAGGCCTTGATGGCCTCGGCCTGGTTGCGCAGCTTCTTCAGGAAGAGGTCGGCGATGCGGACGCGCAAGGCCGTGAGGTCCTCGCCGCCCGTGCGCTCGGCCTTGCGCTGTAGGAGACCGACGAGGTCGGGCCAGCGGCGCATCGACTCGTACTTCGCCGCGAGGGCGTCGGTCGCGTCCGCGTCGTCGGGGTCAAGCTCGAGGATGTTGTTGTAGAGCTTGACCACCATCGCGTCTTGCTTGAGGTGGGCGGTGTAGGTGGCCACGAGCTTGCGCAGGCCGTCGATGCGCGCCTCGACGTCGTCGTCGGGGATGTCGTCGACCTGCATGCGCAGCACGTCGACGTACTGGTTCCACTTCTCGGTGGCCTCGTAGAGACGAAGCAGGGCGCCGCGCGCTTCGCGATCGCTGTTGTCGGCCTGGTGCACCTGGCGCCAGAAGTCGGCGGCCTTCCCGTCCTCCCCCGCGCGCTCCGCGAGGCGTGCCATCCCACGCAGGGCATGGAGCCGGGACTCCGCGGGGTCGCCGCCGTGCTGGTCGACGAGGAGCTGTTGAACGTTGCGCCACTTGTTGGTCGCGACGAGCCGCTCGATCTGCCACGGGATGACCGCGGGATCCCCCGCCTTGCGCACCATCTCCCGCAGCTTGAAGTCGACGGTCTTGGTCTGGTCGAGGTGCTGAGCGCCGAAGATCAGGCGATGCGCCGTCAGCGCGTTGGTCTGCCCGGCGTACTCCTCGGCCACCAGCGCGTCGAGGCCATCGGCGATCGTGTTCAGCGCCGCTTCGGGGGCCTGGAGGGAGACGCCAGCCTCCGAGTAGATCACGACGTTCGCCGGATCGGCCTTCACCGCGTCGAGGTAGAGGCGCGCGATGTCGCCCCCGCCCCCGGCCGTGCTCAGCATCGCGACGGCGCGGGTCAACGCCGCCGCGCGGTCGGGCCCCTCGAGCTCGGCGGCCTCGGCCTCGATGGCCGTGACGCGCTCGGCGACCTCCTCCGGCGTGGCGGGCGGAGGCTCCGGCTCGGCGACCACCTCCGGCGCCTCGACCACCTCCTCCGGCACGGGCTCGTCGACGGCCTCCTCGGGCACAGGCGCAGGCTCTGGCTCGACGGCGGCCTCCTCGGGCACAGGCTCGGGCTCGACGGCGGCCTCTTCGACCTCGGGCGCCGGCTCTGGCTCGTCGGCGGCCTCCTCGGGCTCAGGCTCAGGCTCTGCCTCAGCCGCCATCTCGGGCTCAGGCTCCGGCTCTGGCTCAGCCTCGACCGCGGCCTCCTCGGGCTCAGGCTCAGGCTCTGCCTCAGCCTCCGTCGCCATCTCGGGCTCGGACACCTCCTCCGGCTGGGGGATCTCGGTGTCGACCTCCGGCAGGGCCTCCACGTCCGCGGCGGTCGCCTCGGCGTCCTCGAAGGCCGTGGGCGCAGGCTCCCCCCCGAGCTCAGCGAGGATCGCGCGCGAGTCCTCGTCGTCGGGGCGCAGCGCCACCAGTTGCTCGAAGCAGCCCTTCGCGAGCTCCGGCTGTTCGAGGTCGTAGAGCAAGACGTTGCCCAGGTCCTGGAGGATCTCGGCGCGGCGCTCGTCGGTCTCGACGCTCTGCAGCTCGATGTCGAGGAGGCGCGCGACCATCTCCCAGTTGTTGAGCTGGCGGTAGATCCGGCGGGCGGCGTACAGCGCCTGGAGGCAGCCCGGATCCTGCTGAAACGCGCCCTGGTAGCAGCGCATCGCGTCTTCCTGGTTGCCCTGCTTCTCCTCGAGGACCTCGCCCATCTGGTAGATGAGCATCGCCCGCGCGGGGACCTCTTCGTCGGGGATGCGCTCGACCTCGGCGTTGGCCACCTGGAGGTAGGCGTCCCAGTCCTCGAGCCCGATCAGCAGGCTGCGCATGCGGCCCAGGGTGGCGCGACCGTCCCCCGGCTCGCCTTCCAGCGAGGCGCCGTAGAGCTCGACGGCCCGGCGGGCGTCGTCCTGCCGCGACTCGGCGACGTCGGCGGCCTGCCGATAGGCCTTCGACTGAGCGGCGGGGTCGCCAGCGTGCTCCGCGAGGTGGACGTAGAGGTTCGCCAGCGAGGACCAGTCGGCCTCGTCGTGGAGCAACCGCTCAAGCTCGACGCTCGCGTCGTTGTTGTCCGGGTCCTGGACGACAGCCTCGAAGAGCTCGCGCATCCGATCGGTCATGGGTTCACCAGATGGTCAGATGATTGGCGTCAATACGCCCACGGGGTTGTACGCCCCCCGTGAGCGCGCGGACGCGGGATACTAACTCGAATTCTTCTTGAAGGGGTCCGCAAAAGCGCGTCACTGCGCGCTTCTTCCGGCCTCGAGTCGAGCGATCATGTTCTCGGCGACGCGGATCCGGATGGGGTCCTCCGCCGCGCCCTTGTGGGACAGGTACATCTTCAGGTGCCGCAGCGCCGCGCTACGGTCGTCGCTGTTGTAGTACGCCATACCCAGGTTGAAGATGATCCCCGCGTCGCCCTGGTCGAGGACCAGCGCCTTCTTGAACTGGTCGATCGCGTCGTCGTAGCGCTTCAAGGCTTGGTAGACGACCCCGAGGTCCGCGTAGTTCCGGCCCCAGGCCGGGTTGTTCTCGATCCCGTTCTTGAAGACCTGAACCGCGTGGCTGTACTGGTCGAAGCGCCGGTAGAGGTTGCCCAAGGCGTTGTAGCCCTCGGGCAGCCGCGGATCGAGCTTCACGGCGCGGCGATACTCTTCCTGCGCGCGATCGAACTTCTCGAGGCGCTCGAGGGCCATCCCCAGTCGAACGTGGCTCTCCGCGTCGGCCTCGCGCAGCTTGATCGCCTGCTCGAAGGCGTCGATGGCCTGCTGCCAGGCCTTCTTGCCCGAGAGCACGAGGCCCAGGTGGTAATGGTATTGCGGGTCGTCACCGTGCACCTCGATCGCGCGGCGGAGATCCTGCTCGCCCTTGGCGAGCTCCCCGAGCTTCGAGTACTCGATGAGCCCCTTGTAGAAGAGGGCCGCGTGGTTCTGCGGGTCCTTGAGGGACGCCTGTCCGAAGAAGTCCACCGCGCGACTGAGCTTCTTCATCTTGTAATATTTGATGCCTTGATTCATGAGTCGGACGGACTCGTTGCGGTCCTGGTTGCACCCCCACGAGAACGTGAGCGCCAGCGTGAGGATCGTCGCGGGGATCCGGGGCATTGAGCGAGGCTCCGCAGGTAGGCCCAGGCCGTGTGGCTAACACCTGCACCCCAGCCCAGTCAACGGGCCTTCGCGGGTCCGTGTGCGGGCGCCACGCCTTGACACCTACGCGCGCGCACACTTGGATACGCCCACCCCACGAGCCCACGAGGCATCCATGCGCGTTGTGCTGGCGTTGTGCGCCCTGGTCCTGGTCGCCTGTGGTGAGAAGGTGCTCAACGAGCCGGCCCCCGACCCCGACGCCGGCCGCGAGGTCGAAGGCGAGGGCGGCGGCGACCCGCTAGAAGCCTGGCCCGGCGGCTGCACGACGGACGGCGCCTGCGGCGGCGGCAAGCTCTGCCACCTGGGCGTGTGCGTTCGCGCCCCCTCCGACGGCGAGGCGGCGCTGTACGCCTGCGACAGCGACGTGGTCGCTGGGTCGACCCCGGACCTCGGTTGCTGGACCCAGCCCTCCGAGCCGGCCGAGGGTCCGGCGGAGATCAGCGCGCGCGGCAAGGTCGTGTTCTTCGGGGACGGGACCAAGACCGTGGACCTGACCATCCGCTTCTACGCCCACGAGACCTTCGACCCGAGCCCGTGCGCCGACGAGGGCGCAGACGAGCTTGAGATCGTGCGCGCCCGCGCCGCCGTCGAGGCGTGCATCGACGCAAACACGACCCCGCTGGCGACCACCATCACGGGCAACTGCGAGCCCGATGAGGCCGAGAGCGGCTGCTACGAGGTCGACGGACTCCCAACGGGGGTGCCCTTGGTCGCGCGGATCACCGGCGATCCGAACCTCTGGGTCGCCACCTACACCTACGGGCTCTACATCAACCCCTGCGTCTCCCCCGAGATCCGCAAGGAGCCGGGGACGTGTCCGCGCGGCGAAGACCCGGCCGTGGGCGAGTGCGATCTGGTCGTGGACGACGGGGACACCGTCTTCTACAAGCAGCTCAGCGTGATCAGCCGCGCGACGTGGACCAGCTTCCCGCCCACCGCCGGCCTCCCGCGACCCGTCGACGTAGGCCGCGGCGCCGTCGCCGGCCGACTGTACGATTGCCGGGGCCGCTCGATGGTCAACGCGTCGTTCGGGCTGGCCTCCGAGGGCGTGGTCACGACCTACTTCAACGGCAACCCCGACGACACGCTCCCGCAGCCGGGCCTGCTGCACACCAACAGCCGCGGCACCTACGCGAACCTCGACACGCCCGGTGGGCCCAACGCCCTCGTCTCGGTGGCCCGCCAAGGCGATCGCGTCAAGACCGTGGCCTACGAGTGGTTCTTCGTGGTCCCGAATTCGGTGACGATGCTGCACCCCGAAGGGCGCCGCCCGCTCCGGGTCCGTCCCCCCTACGCACCGTGAATCGCGCGTCGGTGGCGGTGCTCTCCGTTCTGCTCGGCTGCCTGCCGGAGGCGGCGAGCGACCGGGTGAGTCCCCGCGATGGCGCGCCCGACGCGAGGGTCGTCGACGTAGGCATCGACGCCGGCCCCGACGCGGGCTTCCAGGCGTCGATCGACCTCACGTGCCCCGGCGATCCCGGGTGCGAGGCGGCCCCCTCGACGGCGTTGCGGGTCGGCGCCAGCGCCCGGATCTTCACCGACATCGGCTTCGAGCGCCCGCTGCGCGAGTACCTCGGCCTCCGGGACGACTGCAACGAGTTCCAAGGCGATCGCTGCGGGTCCCTGGACCGCGACTTCCTCCGCAACTGCGGGACGGATCGCCTCTGCGAGGGGGACGAGGGCTACGTCGAGCCTGACGCCGACGGCACCGAAGGCGACGTCGACGACGACGCGGTCCCGTTCCTCGACTACTTCCGCGACTGTGGGCTCGACGACATCTGCCCCGGCGAGCCGGGGTACCCCGGGGCGGATACGGGGGAGCACAACAAGCGGTTCGACGGCTTGTGGATCGCGGGGTTCGGTTTGAACCGGCCGGCGTTGGATGTCCACGACCACGCTTGGGCGCGCACCGTCGCCATCGAGCAGGGCAACACCCTCGTCAGCATCACCTCGGTGGACGCCGTGGGGTTGTTCTACGACGACGTCGTGCGGATCCGGGAGCGCGCCATCGAGCTGCTCGCCGAGGCCCATCCAGAGGTCGATCTCGACCTGGTGATGGTGAGCGCCACGCACTCCCACGAGGTACCGGACACCATGGGGCTGTGGACCGGTGACGTCGATCCCGACGTGCCGATCCCGCAGGAGAGCGGCGTCAAGCCGCGCTACATCGCCCAACTACGGGAGCGCGCGGCGCGCTCAATCGTGGAGGCGGTCGAAGGGTTGGCGCCCGCGCAGATGCGCGTGGGCCGCACCCACACCGGCGTGGACGGGTTCCTGCGCGACTCGCGGCACCCGCGCATCCTCAACGACGAGATGGGCGTGATCCGCTTCACGGACGTCGCCGGTGACACCATCGCGACGTTGGTGAACTGGGGCAACCACCCCGAGACGCTGGGGGGCGACAACAACCTCATCTCGAGCGACTTCGCGGGGCCGCTACGCGAGGGGGTGGAGCGCGGCGTGCCGGAGAGCGTGGGGACCGACGCGCGCGAGGGCCTCGGAGGGGTGTGCGTGTTCCTCCAGGGCACCGTCGGCGGGTTGATGACTCCGCTGGGCGTGCCGGTCCTCGACCGCGAGGGCAACCCGCTGCGCAACTACAGCTTCGAGCGCAACGACGTCTTCGGCTGGCGGCTCGCCGAGCACGCCCTCGACGCGGTCGAGGCCGGCGTGGAGGTGCCTGAGCCGGCGCTGGCCTTCACCACCAGCGAGTTCCTCATCCCGGTGCACAACCGGCTCTACCACCTCGGCTTCATCGTCGACCTCTTCGACCGCGAGCTGCACGAGTTCAACGAGGAGGGGGTGATCGGGCCGGGGAACTTCCCCCACGTGAGGACGCAGGTCGTGGTCCTGCGGGTCGGGCCGGTCACGATGTACACGGTGCCGGGTGAGCTGTTCCCGGAGCTCGCCATCGGCGGCTACGACGGGAGCCACGCCTTCGGGCGCGACCTCCTCGACGAGGGTGAGGAGCTCGTGCCGGACCTCGACGCGGCGCCGGGACCGCCCTACTTGAGCGACCGGATGCCCGGCGAGTACGCCTGGGTGATCGGGCTCGGACAGGACGAGCTCGGGTATCTGGTTCCCCCATACGACTTTGTGGTACACGAGGCCGGCCCATACCTCCTCGAGGCGCCTGGCGACCATTATGAGGAGACCAACTCGGTGGGTCCCGAGATAGTCCCGCGCTTGCTGACCGTGCTCGAAACGTTGGCGGCGCACCTCCACGAGGCGGCTCCCTAGAAAGAGGCTGATGACCGAGCTCCGATTCACCGACCTGGCTCTCTCCGACGACATGCTCTCTGCACTCGACGAGATGGGCTACGTAACGCCAACGCCCGTACAGGCCAGCGCCGTGCCGCTGGTCGCCACCGGCCAGGACCTGATGGTCCAGTCGCAGACGGGCACTGGCAAGACCGCCGCCTTCGGCATCCCGCTCATCGAGAACCTGGTCGAGAAGCGGCAGGGCGTGCAGGCGCTCATCCTGTGCCCGACCCGCGAGCTGGCCAAGCAGGTCTCCGAGGAGCTCCAGCGCCTCGGAAAGTACAAGCGGGTCCAGACCGCCGCCGTCTACGGCGGGGCCTCGATGGAGAAGCAGGTCGCCGAGATGCGCTTCGCGCAGGTCATCTCCGGCACGCCGGGACGGGTCCTCGACCACCTCAAGCGCAAGAACCTCCGGCTCGACGGCCTCTCCGTGATGATCCTCGACGAGGCCGACGAGATGCTCAGCATGGGCTTCGCCCGCGAGCTGGCCTCGATCATGGGCTTCGTGCCCAACGAGCGGCAGACGCTGCTGTTCAGCGCCACCATCCCCCAGGACGTCAAGCGTTACGCCAAGCGCTACATGCGTGAGCCCGAGTTCCTGAGCATGGTGGAGGAGAACGTCGGCGCCGACGACGTCGAGCACCACTACTACATGGTCAGCGGCGTGGGGCGGTCACGCGACCTCGTGCAGGTCATCGAGTACGAAGAGCCCGAGAGCGCCATCGTCTTCTGCAACACGCGCAAGGACTCCGAGCTCGTCGCCAAGTACCTCAAGCGTCAGGGCTACAACGCGGAGTACCTCAACGGCGACCTGCCGCAGCGCGAGCGCGAGCGCATCATGGGCCGGGCCAAGGACAAGACGCTGCGCTTCCTCTGCGCCACCGATGTCGCGGCCCGCGGCATCGACATCAGCCAGCTCTCCCACGTCATCAACTACCTCCTGCCGGAGTCGCCGGAGGTGTACATCCACCGGACGGGCCGCACTGGCCGGGCGGGGAGCAAGGGCACGGCGATCAGCCTGATCGGCCCGCGTGAGATCGGCGTCTACTACTACCTCAAGCGCATCTACAACGTGGCTCTGCAGGAGCGGAGCGTCCCGACCCAGGCGGAGATCGAGTTGCAACGCGAGGAACGGCGCACCCAGGCGCTCATCAAGGAGATCATCGACGCGGTGGGCCCCGTCGACACCACCGAGGCCGAGCTGCGCGCCCAGACCATGCGACTGCTCGAGAGCGACGACGCGGTGGAGGTCGTGGGCACCTTGCTCCACGCGTTCCGCAACCGCGGGTTCAGCGCTGGCGAGGCCAAGCAGAGCGACGGGGGCGTACTGAAGGAGGTGCCCAAGCCCGACCGGATCGATCCCGGTTCGCGCGCCCAGACGGTCAAGAGCGTCGCCGACCGCGTGGCGATCATCCAGAGCGCCCACACCGCCTCGAAGGAGGCCGCGGCCAAGCCGGCCCAGCGCCGACGCCGACGCCGACGCCGACGCGACGAGGAGGCGGTCCTCGCGGCGGCGCCCGCCGCCGAGCCCGAGGCGGTCGAGGAGCCGAAGCCCGTCGAGGCAGCGCCTGCGCCCGAGCCCGAGCCCATCGTCGAGGCCGCGCCTGAGCCCGAGCCCGAGCCCATCGTCGAGGCCGCGCCCGAGGCCGAGCCCGAGCCCGTCGTCGAGCCCGAACCCACCCCGGAGCCCGAGCCCGAGCCCGCCGTCGAGGCCGCACCCGAGCCCGCGCCCGCGCCCGAGCCGGAGGACGAGGCCATCGACGACGAGGGCGCCGTGCGGCTCTTCGTCAACGTCGGCAAGCGAGACGGATTCTCGCAAGCCGACGCGCTACGCGAAGAGCTCGCCGAGCTCGGCGGCCTCCTCCCGGAGGACTTCGTCGACATCGCCGTGAGGTCGCGCCACAGCTACGTGCTCGTGCACGAGGACTTCGCGGAGGACTTGATCGAGGGCGCCAGCGGCGAGACCGTAGGCGGCAGGACGCTGCGAATCGAGGTCGCCAGAGATGATTGAACGTGCCGCTCTGCTGGTCGTTGTGCTCCTGGCCAGCGCCTGCACCGTTCCCCCGGAGGTCAAGGTCGAGCCCACCAAGGCCGCCAAGCCCAGCGGCCCCCCGGCTCGCATCGATCTCCCCCCCATGGTCAAGCTCGAGGGCACCATCCCGCCCGCCACCCACCCCGACGGCCTCACGATGCGCGTCGACGGCCTGCTCGCCCGCTACCAGAAGCATCTTGGCAAGAAGATCCGCGTCAAGGGCTACCTCATCGAGAAGTACGAGTGCCCCAAGGACTCGAAGATCTGCCAGCGCCCCCACGCCTACCTTCACGACACCGTCGCCGGGGGCGAGAAGAAGCTCATGCTCGTCTCCCTCACCGAGCCGGTGAACGACGCCCTGAAGCCAGGCGAGCTCTACACCGTGACCGGCACCTTCGACCGCAAGTCCGACGACGGCTTCATCCAGTCCAACGGCCTGCTGATCTACGAAGAGATCGAGGGTCTCGAGGTGAAGGAAGAAGACCCCCGCAAGCGCCGCCGCTGAGACGCTATCGCCCGCGCTCGGACGTCGCCTTCCGGGGCGCTGCGGCAGCGTCCCGACACGGCGCGCCGCACGCGCCCGCCAACTGATCTCAGCGTTGCGAAGCTGGACCTGCCCCGGTTTTCCAGACACCCGATTTGAGGCGACAGTGGTCGCCAAGGAGGTGTCTGTGGGG
>CAYOBQ010000102.1:0-31958 GCA_964402225.1 uncultured Nannocystaceae bacterium
CGGCTTTGAACTCGGCCGTGTACCGCCGCCTCTTTCGCTTCCCCACAGACACCTCATTGGCGACCACTGTCGCCTCAAATCGGGTGTCTGGAAAAGCGGGGCAGGTCCGGTCAGTGGCTGTGGGCCGTCGCTTCGACGACGCGGCGGAGGTCGCCCTCCGTGAGCGGGCCGGGGGTCGGTGGCGGGGCGGGGCGGGCGGGGGCTTCGAGGTCTGTGAGGGGGGGGTGGTCGTAGCCGCCGCCGTCGGCGTCGAGGTAGAGCGGGTTGGAGAAGCCGAAGGGGCGGGCGCTGGTGTGGACGACGGGGAACATGCTGGGGCCCTGGTCTCCGCTGACCACCACGAAGAGGAAGGTGTCGCGCTCGGGGCGCAGCGTGAACTCGACGGTGCGCACGCGGTGCCGGTGGCCGGGGGCGACCTCGAGCAGGTCCTCCGGGGACCACTCGACGGGGGCCGACAGGGTCGGCGTGAGGGGCTCTGCGATCTCCTCGCCGGGGCCGGTCACGATGCCCTCGGGGTTGGCGAAGACGTCCACCGTGTCGACGTGCATCCACTCCGGGATGTCGAGGGTCACGGCGAGGGTGACGGGGTGGCCCGCGGGCGCGCCGAGGACGTCGCCGGGGCCCGCCGTCTCCGCGGCGTCGTTGGTGGCCGTGACGCGGAAGTAGGGGCCGCTGCTGCCGATGGCGTGGCCGGCGTTGACGGCGCTGGCGAAGTGCTCCGGGTCGAAGGTGGCCGGGGAGTCCCGGTTGGCATCGACGAAGACCCAGGTGCGTGGGCTGCCACCGAGGGAGCGGCTCCACTTGTGGGTGTCGCTGACGGCGGTCCCCGTCGGCCGGAAGCCACGCCCGTGCATCGTCAGCCACCACCGGGCGATGGTCCAGAAGCGAGCGCGGCCGTGGCCGTTCATCAGCTCCATGGCCGTGAAGCCATCGGACCAAAGGCCCGTGTCCCCCGTCTCGGGATCGGGCGGGGTGGGGGGGAGCCGGAACTTCCCTCGGTCCGCGAAGGTGCGCCCGTTGAGCACGTCGGCCTGGGTGGTGCGGATGTAGCCGCCTTCGGGGTGGTTGACCTGGATGACCTGGGTGCCCTCGTGGCCCGCGAACCAGTCGAAGATCTCCGCGGGCGTCTTGCCGAAGCCCGTTCCCCCGGCCCAGTCGAAGGCGCCGCCGTTTCGCTGCTCGGGATCGTGGGGGAGCGGGAACCCGTTGTAGTGGCCGTAGTCGAAGGTCGTGAGCTCTTCCCCCACGAGGCTCGTGAGCACCTCCGTGGCCCCGAGGCGCGCGATGACGGGCGCGTAGTCGGTGATGAAGTCGTGATCGGTGCTCACCAGCACGTCCACGCCCTCGGCGAGGAAGACGCGGACCCGGTCGTCGTGGGGCACCGGGCTGTCGGGGGAGTTGACGGAGTGCACGTGGAAGTCGCCGGACAGGGCTCCGGTGGTGTCGACGACGTGGGCGATCTCGGCTTCGAGCTCCGTCGTCTCGCCGGCGACGAGCTCCGCGGGCGCGCCGCCGCTTCCGAGGGCGCCCTCAGGCCACACGGACCACTCGGGCCCGTGGGTCACGGTCACCAGGTACGACGCCGGCGCGAGCGGGATGGCCACGTCACCGCCGACGCCGACGTACTCGGTGTGGACAGCGTCCCCCGGTGGCCCGTCGAAGGTGACGTCCCGCTCCCGGGAGGTGGCTCGTGGAGGGCAGTCGCCGGCGCACCGCACGGTGATCTTTGCGGCGGTGGGGGCCCCGTCGGGCGTCTGGATTCGGACGCGAAGCAGACCGCCCGTCTCGAGCACGACGTCCGCCGACGCCACCCCATCGGCCTCGACCTGCACCGTCGGCGCCGACCGCGGGACGCGACCCGGGGCGGCGGCGCGCAACGTGTATTCGCCCGGCGGCGCGCGCATCTGGAAGCGCCCGTCGGCGCCCGTGACCGTCTGGTTGAGGGTGCGCTCTCCCTCCGCGAGGGGCTCGATGGCGCTGACCATCGCGCCGGGCACCGCGGCGCCTTCGGGTCCGTTGACGGCACCTTCGATGGTGCCCAACTCGAGGCCGAGGGCGTCGTAGCCGAAGTCGAGCACCGACGAGAGGCGGCCGTCGCCCACGAGGTGCCAGTGGGCGACGGTGGCGGTGGCGCCGGCGTCGAGGTGGAGCACGGCGGGGGAGTCGGGGAGCTGCTCCGGGGGGATGAGCAAGGTGCGCAGGACGCTGTTGGCGCCGAGCAGTGAGACGGCGACGCCGGCGACGGCGAAGTAGCGGCCGGCGAGGGGCAGATCCGTCCCCAGACCCTCGAAGGGGTCGGGCAGATAGGCGTGCGTGCTCTCCCGGCCACGGAAGGCGAGGACGCTTAGGGGCTCGCCGTCCAACGACTCCGCGGAGAGGCCCCGGTAGCCAAAGCCGCCCAGCCCGTTGGTGGGGCTGAAGAAGGCCACCTCGCCGCCGGAGTCGATGAGGTGGCTCACCGGCAGGTGCTGCGTCACCTCCGAGTCGTTGCGCAGCGCCGTCACGACGCGCAGGCCCCGGTCGCCGGGACGCAGCACGTAGTAGATGGTGACCGTCAGCGGCAGCTCGGCGTCGGTGTCGAAGGGCAAGCGCAGCTCGAAGCCGTTGAGGAAGCCCGCGGCGATGCCCACGATGTTGATGAAGTCGAGCAGCTCCAGGTGTCCGGTCACAGCCAGCACGCCGGCCCCGTCGGAGCCGTCGGCGAGGATCTCGAAGGCGTCGGGATCGAGGGTTCGCCCGGCGTTGAGGAACAGGCAGAGCTCGCCGATCACGTCGCGCCCCGGCTCCCCCGGCGGGCGCCGGACATCGGCGTCGATGACGTTGCCGCCATACGGACAGGGGCCGATCACCCGATCGTCGCGCTCAACCACGAAGCGGACGTGGTCGTTCTCGAGCACGTAGTCGCCGACGCGCCCCGTCGCCGCCTCGCCCCCGACGAGATCCTCCTCCGTCTCGGAGACATAGACGCGCACGGATCCGGGGTCCGCCTCGGCGATGTGGGCGGAGAGGTCGGCCTCGACTCGCTCACCCGGCGCGGGCCCCGTGGCCGCGTCGTCGGCCGCGTCCGGGGGGGCGTCGGGCGCGACGGCGAGGTCGACCGCCGCGTCCGTGAGCTCCGCGTCGGCCTCGTCGTCGCAGCCTACGAGGAGGCAGAGCGCCATCAGTAGTCTCGCTCGCATTCAATCCGTCTCGGGACAACCACCGCGGTCCGGCGGGTAGAAGCGTACCGGTTTGTGGATTGGACAGCTCGCGTCGTCGAGGGGGGCGCCGGGCGCGGGGGCGCACAAGAGCGTCCCGGTCACGAACCCGCGGGCGCAGTCGTCCCCCGCCTGGAAGTACACCACGGGGCTGTCGGGCCGGCTCGCGACGCAGCCGCGGTCGTCCCCCGGCGTGAAGAAGACCGAGCAGCCCACCGGGTGCGGGGCGTCGGCGGGGCACCGGACCGTCAAGCAGTCGCCCACCAGGAAGATCGGCACCTCCACCGGCCCCGGCGGGGGGGCGTCGGCGCAGCCCTCGTCGATCTGCCCGTCACAGTCATCGTCGGCCCCATCCCCACAGATCTCGTCTCCGCACTCCCGGCAGCCTTCGTCCACCGCGCCGTCACAATCTCCGTCCACGCCATCGTCGCAGGCCTCCTCGCCGGGCACGACGGCGCCCTCGCACGCGCCCCAGACGCCCCCTTCGACGCAGACCTGCGTCCCCGCGCGGCAGGCGCCGACCCCGATGCGCTGCGGTCGCGCCGGGAAGCAGGCGCGCGAGACGTTGGGTGGGCACTCGTCGGCGCAGCCCTCGTCGATGGCGCCGTCGCAGTCGTTGTCGAGGGCGTCGTTGCACAGCTCGTCGTTCCCGCTCGGACCGCCGCTGGGCTCATCGGCGCAGCCCGCCTCACAGCCCTCGTCGATCGCCCCGTCGCAGTCGTCGTCTGTGCCGTCGTCGCAGATCTCGGGGCCGGCGCAGTCCACTCGATTCGGGTCCTCGGGCACGCAGCCCTCGTCGACCACACCGTCGCAGTCGCCGTCCGCGCCGTCGTCGCAGATCTCCTCGCCCGGGCCGACCCAGTAGCGGCAGTCGTTCCACAGCTCACCCAGATCGTCGCAGTCCCGGGAGCCGTCGGCGCAGGCGCCCACCCCGCGGCTCTCCGGCGGGCCTCCGTAGCACGCGGTCTCCGCGCCACACGTGCACCCCTCGTCCACGCGACCGTCGCAGTCGCGATCGACCCCGTCGCACGCCTCCTCTCCGCACCCCTCGTCGGGGGACGGTGACGCGCGCTCCATCGCATCCGGGGCGGGCCCCCGTCCGCCGACGAGGGCGTCGGCCGCCTCGGCGATCTGCTCGGGGCTCGAGTCCGTTCCATCGGCGCACGCCATCAGCAGCGCGCAGGCGCACCACACCTGTCGCATCGTTCACTCCCCAGACATACGTGTCGTGCGCCGTGCGAGTGCAACCTACAGGCCACAAGTATAATCAAAGGGTTGTGGGGCGTGTGGGGCTAGTCGTCCCCAGCGGCAGGCAGGTCGAAGGAGAAAGTCGCGCCTTCCGGCGGGGTCGATTGTACCCAGATGCGGCCCCCGTGGCGCTCGATGATCCGCTTGCAGAGCGCGAGGCCCATACCGACCCCCGGCGGGGCGTCGTCGGTGGGGATCTGCATGAAGAGATCGAAGAGCCGCGGCTGGTGGCGCGGCGCGATCCCGACCCCGTTGTCGCGGATGGAGAACGTCACCATGCCGCCCTCGCGGGCGGTCTCGATGCGCACGATCGGGGGGACCTTCGGCGTGCGGAAGCGCAGCGCGTTCTCCAACAGGTTCTGGAAGACCTGCGTGAGCCGCTGCCACGGCACCCGCACGCGGGGCAGGTCGCTGTGGGTGATCTCGGCGCCGGTGGCGATGATGTCCGCCTCCAGGTTCTCGACCGCCCGGCGCAGCGCGTTGCCGGCGTCGGCCTCTTCGGCGGCGCAGCCCTGACCGACCCGCGCATAGTCGAGCAGGTCGTGGACCATCTGGCTCATCCGTTTGCCGGACCGGACGATGGTCGCGACGAACTCCGACGCCTTTGGATCGAGATCGCGGTCCTGGAGCGCCTCGGCGAAGCCGGAGATGATCCGCAGCGGTGCGCGCAGATCGTGGGAGATCGCGTAGGCGAAGCCCTCGAGCTCGGCGTTGGAGCGCGCGAGCTCCTGCACCAGCCGATGGTGCTCCGTGAGCACGGTGACCGTGACCGCCACGCCGTCGGGCAGGGGGACCACCTGTTCTCGAAGCCACTGACCGCCCTCGTCGAACTCCGAGGTGCGCGCGCAGCCGCTCTCGAGGACCTCGATGAAGTCTGGGAGCCGCCGCGCGTACTCGCCCAGCTCGCTGAGCCGCGCCGGGAGCGCGGCGGACGCCCGAAGAGCTCGGCGGCGCGGGGGTTGGCCTCGACCAGCCGAAGATCGACCACCGCGCCCTCCTCGCGGATCGCCTCCAGAACCAACAGCGAGTCGAGGCTCGCGGCGGCGGCGGCTCGGAAGCGCTCCGCGGCGAGGTGCTGGGCCGACACGTCCCAGGTGATGCCGTCGATGCGCAGGACCTCGCCGCTCGCGTCGCGCACGCAGCGGGCGCGGTGTTGAGTCCACAGCGTCCGCCCGTCCCGCGTGCGGAATCGCAGCATCGCCTCTCCGACCCCGGTGCGCAGCGCCGTGCGTGCCGCGTCTTCGAGGCGCGTGTGATCCTCGCCGGCGACGATCCGCCGCCACGCTTCAGCGTCTCCGATGAGCTCGTCGGCGGCGACGCCGACCAGGTCGTAGATGTTGGGGCTCAGGTACGTGAGGCGCCCGTCGACGGTGGACCACGCCACCCCGGAGGTCGACTCCAGGATGGTGCGAAGCAGCTCGTTGCGGTAGGTCTCTGAGCCCGACATCCCCTCACCTCGAGGCCACTGTAACACAGCCGTGCGTGCCGCCATCCGCCACCTCGTTCACCTCGCCGCGGGGCTTGGCCTGCTCCTCTTCAACGCAGACGCCATGATTGTGCAACAGGCGCTGCCGGCGGACCCGCTGGTGGGGCGCCCGCCCATCCTGGGCGCGACGCTCGTGGCGGAGGCCGATGGGGCGCGGCGTCTGGGCGATTGTTGGTGGACGACGCATCGTGGCCAGCACGTGCTGTACGTGAAGGGGGACGCCTTCACCCTCGGCTACTGCAACAGCCGCCTCGCGGGCGAGGTCATGGGCCGTCAGGAGCAGGCGCTCCACGACGCCCTGGACACCTTCGTGCCCTATCGGGCCCTCCAGCACCTGCTCGTTCGCGGCGTGATGTGGGTCTACCGCGGCATGCCCGCGCACTTCACGGAGAGCGAGCGGCGCGAGGTCGCGGGGATCGCGGCGGGCTACGCCGATCCCTTTCGCCACAAGGGCCCGACCTACCCGCGCATCCTCTCCTACCACGCGATTCACGACATCAGTCAGGCGCTCATCGACAACCCGCTGCTGGCCTGCACCGCCTTCGCCGCGAGCGGCGGGGCCACCACCGAGGGGCAGACCCTGTTGGCGCGCAACTTCGACTTCGAGGGCGGGCGGGTCTTCGACGAGGACAAGGTGGTCCTCTTCTACGACCCCGAGCACGGCGTGCCCTTCGTGAGCGTGGTCTGGGCGGGGATGGTCGGGGCTGTGAGCGGGATGAACGCGGAGGGGGTCGCGATCGCGCTCAACGCAGCCGGCAGCGACGACCTCTCCACGTCCGGGGCGCCGACCACGCTGCTGGTGCGCCAGGTGCTCCAGCACGCGCGCAGCCTCGACGACGCCATCGCGCTGCTCTCTGCCCGCGAGGTCTTCGTCACCGACATCTTCACCGTCGCCGACGGCGAGACGGGGGAGGTCGCGGTGATCGAGCGCACGCCGGCGCGGATCCATGTCCGCCGTACGGAGGGCGTCGCGCGGGCCACCAATCATCTGCTCGAGGCCGCCTTCGGCGACGACGAGGAGAACGCGAAGCGCGCCGCGGAGGGCACGACGAGCGCTCGCCTCGAGCGCCTCGATCGTCTGCTTGAGGCCGCGAATGGCCGGCTCGACACGCGAGAAGCCACCGCGATCCTGCGCGACCGGCGGATCGGCGACGGCGAGGAGGTTGGCCTCGGCCACCGCGGCGCCATCGACGCGCTCATCGCCGCCCACTCGGTTGTCTTCGACGCCAGCGCGCGTCGCCTGTGGGTGTCGACGCCGCCCCACACCCTCGGTGAGTTCGTCGAGTACGACCTCGAGGCGGTGCTCTCCGGCCGGCTGGAGGACCGGGGCGCGCTCCCCGCCGATCCGCTGCTGGCGGATGGCGGATGGCGGCGCCTGGTCGACGCGCGTCGCGCGGTCGCCGAGGGGACGGCGCTGCTCGCAGACGACCCCGCGGCGGCGCGCCGGGCGGCGGAGCGTGCGTTGGAGCTGGCCCCGGACCATCCGCCGGCGCTGCGCCTGCGCGGGGACGCCTGCCACGCGGTCGGCGAAGCCTGCGCCCGTGACGCGTACTCGCGCTACCTCGACTCGCACCCGCCCTACGCCAGGCACGCCCGGCGCGTCGAGGCGCGCCTCGGCCGATGAGGTGCTGGCTGCTCGCCGCCGCGCTGCTCGGTTGCGGAGCGCGCCCGGCTCCACGCGAGGCCGGTCGCCGCCCGCTCTATGTCCCCGGCTTGTCGATGTTGCACCAGGTCGCCCTCGACATGCCCGGGCGCTCGGACGTGATGATCGGCCAGATGCGCTTCCCCGCCCCGGGGGCCTACCACCTGCAAGCGCAGACCCCCTTCGGGATGGATCTCTTCACGCTGGGCTTCGACGGCGAGGGCTACCGGGCCGAGGTCGCCGAGCCGCTGCGGGGCCGGTTCCCGGCGGAGTCGTTGGCGCGGGAGATCGCCCGCATCTACGTCCTCGACTGCGCCGCCGAGTGCGTCGAGACCCTCGACCCGGCGACGGGGGCCGTGACCCGCCGCGTCTTCACCGTGGGCGGGCGCAGGGTCGACATCCTCTACGCGGAGTACGGGTGGCGCGGGCGTCTTTGGCTGGCGGGGCGCATCGTGCTGAGCTCCGGGGACTACCGGGTGGAGGTGCGCCTCACGGACGTCTCCCACTGACCGCCCTGACCGCGCGTCTCCCGCAGCTCGGCGCGCAGCTCGGCGGTGCGCGCAGCGATCCCGTCGCGGGCGGCCCTGCGCACGTCTTCGAGGGTCCGCCCAGCGGTGGGCACCGGCTCGAGCACGTCGACGACTACGTGCTGCCGGTATCGGAAGCGAAGGGTCGCCCCCGGCTGTACGTCGTCGCTGCCGGCGATGGTCACGGGCAGCACCGGCACGCCGGCCTGCATCGCCACCTCGAAGGCGCCGCGCTTGAAGCGCCCGAGCTCACCGTCCGGGGTGCGCCGGCCCTCTGGGAAGGTGAGCACGCTGACGCCGCGGCGGACCCACTCCACGCCGCGCGCGACCACCTGGCGCGCGTCGGTGGCGTGCCCGCTTCGGTCGGCGCCGATGTACCCCGCGAGGCGCAGGTTCAGGCCCAGCGGCGAGCGCAGGAGCTCTGACTTGACCACCATCCGGTGGCGCATCGGCAGGGAGAGGGCGAAGAGCGGATCGATGCGCGAGAGGTGGTTCATCACGACCACGTAGGGCCCGCCGGCGCAGCGCTCCGGGTGCCGCAGCTCGAAGGTGAAGGTCGGTGTCTGCCGGGCGATGCCGCGACCCCAGAGGCGCGCGACGCGGTGGAAGAGGTGGCGGTCGCGGTCCCACACAGGCGCCCCGGTGCACACCAGGAGCACGGTCAGAAGGAAGCAGGCGACGCTCCACAGCGCCACGTGGATCCAGGAGACGGCGGTGAGCACGCCCCCCCAGTCCTGGTGCGGTCGATCCACGAGAGGTGAGTCTATCGCGAAACATCCGCGCTCCGCCGTTGTCCGAGTTGGAGGAAGCCCGCCCGCTCAATACCACTCGAAGGAGCTCGATATGAGGACCCTACGGTTCTGTCTGGCGCTCGCGCTGTGCGCTTCTGCCTTCGCCTCGAAGAACCACCCCGTCGCGGCCACCGTGCACACTGAGCCCGGCGACCTGCCGCGGCTGAAGACGACCGTTGGGGGGGAGACGAAGCCGCTGCCGTTGAAGCAGACGCACGTCTTCGCGGAGGTGGTCGGCCCCGTCGCCCGCGTCGATGTGGTGCAGACCTACGGCAACCCCTTCGAGGTGCCCATCGAGGCCGTCTACGTCTTTCCGCTGCCCGAGAACAGCGCGGTCGACGACATGTCGCTGACGGTCGGCGACCGCGTCGTGCGCGCCGAGATTCGGCGGCGCGCCGACGCGCTGCGCGAGTACCAGGCGGCGAAGGCGGCGGGGCACACGGCGGCGTTGCTCGAGCAGGAGCGGCCCAACGTCTTCACCCAGTCGGTGGCCAACATCGCCCCCGGCGAGGACATCGAGGTGACGGTCCGCTACGTCCAGCGGCTCACGTACGACGCGGGGGTCTACGAGTTCGTCTTCCCGATGGTCGTCGGCCCGCGCTTCAGCCCCGACGGGGAGGTGCCGGACGCCGCGCGTATCCGCGCGCCCATCGCCGGGCGCGGGGAGCGCACCGGACACGACATCTCCCTCGAGGTCGTGGTCGACGCGGGGTTGGCGGTCCTCGACTTCGAGGCCCCCACCCACGACGTCGACGCCTACGAGGAGGAGGACGGCGTGCTGCGGGTGGCCCTCAGCGACGGCGACTCGATCCCCAACCGCGACTTCGTGATGCGCTACCGGGTCGACGGCGACGAAGCGCAGGTCGCGACCCTCGCCCACCGCGACGAGCGCGGCGGCTTCTTCAGCCTGGTCCTCCAACCGCCGCGGCTCGATGTGGAGGCCCTCGTCGGCAAGCGGGAGCTCATCTTCGTGGTCGACGTGTCGGGCTCGATGTCCGGGGTGCCGCTCGGCATGGCGACCGACGCGATGCGCCTGGCCCTGGCCAAGACCCGCCCGGTCGACACCTTCAACATCTACACCTTCGCCGGTGGCACGGCGCGGCTCTTCGACGAGCCGCGGCCGGCCAACGACACCAACCTGCGCGAGGCGATGGACTTTCTCAGCGACGCGCGGGCCGGTGGGGGGACCTACCTGGCCAAGGCGGTGCGCGCCGCCCTCACGCCGTCGGTCGCCGCCGGGCGCCACCGTTACGTCTTCTTCCTCACCGATGGCTACGTCGGCAACGAGAAGGCGATCTTCTCCGGGGCGCGGCGGTTGGTCCGCACGCTGAAGAAGAGGGGGCAACGGGCGCGGGTCTTCAGCCTGGGCACAGGCTCCAGCGTCAACCGCCACCTGCTCGATGGGCTCGCCAAGGCGGGGCGGGGCGTGGCGGTCTACGTGACCAACCGCGAAGACCCCGCGCGCGCCGTGAACCGCTTCTACCGCAGCATCGACCACCCGGTGCTCTCGGACGTCCGCGTCGACTGGGGTGATCTCGAGGTGAGGGCGACCTACCCCGCCCAGCTACCAGACCTCTTCGCCACGCGGCCGCTGATCATCAATGGCCGCTACGACGCGCCGGGAAGGGGGATCGTGACCATTCGGGCCCGCGCCGGTGAGCGCGACGTGGTCATCCCGGTGGAGGTCGTGCTCCCGGCGAAGACCGAGCACAAAGACGCCATGGCCTCGCTGTGGGCTCGCGCCAAGGTGGCGGACTTGGAGCGCCGGCTCTGGAGCGGCCACGACACCGACGCCGTGGAGCGGATCACCGAGACCGGCCTCGAGTTCCGGTTGGTTACGGCCTACACCAGCTTCGTCGCCGTGGATCACGGCCGCAGCGTGGGTGACGGCGAGCCGAAGACGATCGTGCAGCCGGTGGAGGCGCCGGAGGCGGTCGACTTCGCGCGGGTCGGCTCGCTGGGCGGGGCGAGCGGCGTTCAACTTCAACAGGCCTTCGGGGGTCTCGGGCTTCGGGGGGCCGGGAGTGGCGGCGGCGGCTATGGTCGGGGCGGTGGGAAGGGCAAGAAGACCGAGACGAAGGTGCGCCCGCGGGTCCGAGGTCGGGGGGCGGTCATCGCCGGATCCCTAGACAAGTCCGTGATCCAGCGGGTGATTCGGCGCCACCGCGCCGAGGTCCGCGCGGTCTACGAGCGGGCGCTGAAACGAAACCCCAAGCTCGCCGGCAAGCTCGTCCTGCGGCTCGTGATCGAGGCAGGCGCGGTGACGGAGGTCGAGATCACGGAGTCGACGATCGGTGACGAGGCGGTGGAGGCGGGTCTCGTTCGGCTCGCGCGGCGTTGGGTCTTCCCCCGGGCGGCGGGGGGCGGGCGGGTGGTCGTCAGCTTCCCGTTCTTCTTCAGCCCGTGAGCCCATCAATCGGACTCGCGGGCGAGCCGCTCGGCGAGGTTGGCCACGAGTTGCAGGGTGCACTCCGGGTTGGCCCGCAGAAAGTCGAGGAGCTCACCGGCGTTGAAGACCGCGCAGGTCGTGTCGACATCGGCCTCCATGGTGGCGGTGCGCGGGACCCCGGTGATCGCCGCGGTCTCGCCGAAGATCTCCCCCGGTGACTCGAGGACCGTCAGGTCGCGACCGTCGCGGTAGATGCGGACGCGGCCCCGCAAGAGCAGGAAGGCGTGGTAGCTGGCCTCGCCGGTGATGCACAGCAGGTCGCCGGCCTCGAAGCGCGCGAGGCGGAGCTGCTCGGTGCTCCTGACGATGTGGCGCAGCAAGGGGTGGGCGATCTCGTCGAGGGCGCTCGCGCAGGCGGCCTCACCGCACACCACGCGTTCGGCGAGGACGCCGTGGATCTGCGGTGGGTGCCAAAGCCGATGGCGCACCTCGGCGGCGGACCCCGGCCGTCGCTCGGCGTGGGCGCGCAGCATGTGCATCACGATGTTCGCCAGCGGCTCCGGCACCTCCGGCGCGGTGGTGTGGAGGGAGGGGAGGCCGTGGAAGGCCGCCCAGTCCGTCGTCTCGTCGGCCTGGGCCAGGGATCGACCCGTGGCGGCGCTCCACGCCGTCGCGCCCAGGCCATAGAGATCGGTGCGCGTCCCGATTTGGTGGGCCCGCGCCCACACCTGCTCGGGCGCTCGGTAGCCGGGGGTGCCGGGAGACGTCGGCAGGACGTCGGCCCGGGTGCCGAAGGCGCGGCTGAGGCCGAAGTCCGCGAGCACGAAGCGATCCGGCGCGACCAACACGTTGGCGGGCTTGACGTCGAGGTGGACCAGCGAACGCGCGTGCACGACGACGAGGGCCTCGAGGAGGTCGTCGAGGAGCCGGCGGAGGGCGTCTGCGTCGAGGGGCCCCCGGGCCTCGAGCTGCGCTTGGAGCGAGCCCGCCGGGAAGTGCTCCATCATCAACACCGCCCGCTCGCCGTCCACTCGCCAGTCATAGATCTGCGGGAGCGTGCGCGCGTCGCGGCCGAGCTGTCGGAGGCAGTGCACCTCCTGTTCGAAGGCCGCGGCGTCGGGGCGCCGCGTGACCTTCACCGCCGCCGGGCGCCCGTCCCCGCGCCGGATGGCGGGGTAGACCGCCCCCGACGCGCCGCGCCGGGGCGGGCCGATGATCTCGAACTCGGCCTCTTGCCCACAGACCAGCGCGCCGGATTCGAGCATCGCGTCCCTTCGTGCTCGATCGCGTCGAGCGTCGTCAGAGCGTCGTCGTGTAGGGCACCCGGAAGTGCAGCTTCACGAAGGCCTGGCCGACGTGCCAGAGGGAGCGGTCGGCCTCGCCCCACTCGAAGATGGGGCCGCCTACATTCTGTGGCGGATAGAGGTAGGAAGACCACCCCAAACTCACGAGGAACGACTTCGCGAGCGGGAGCTCGAGGGCGACCTCACCGCTGAGCCCCGGCCGGAGGAAGTGGGTGGTCCCGAGGGCTGCGTCGTCGGAGTCGATGTAGGCGTAGCTCACGCCGAGCCGCGCGCCGGCGTGCAGTCGAACGCGCTCTCCCAGGCCGGTGCCGATCCCGAGGAGGCGCCAATTGGCCCCGTACATCGCCGTCCGGTGGCGACGCGGCGAGATGTAGAGCGTGTCGGGGACCAGCGCCACGAGGCCCGGCCGCAGGCGCACCTCCCGCTGTCGTTTCGCCATGGCGCGGTACTTCCGCGGCACACGGTGCAGGTTCTGGCGGATCAGCTTCCGCCCGATGACCGCTTCGAGGGAGATCTTCAGCCCATAGTGGAGCGTCTGGTCGTCTTGGAGCGGGCCGGTGAGGAGATGCACGGCGGGGCCCACGCCGATGTCGATCGGGACCGTGACGGGCCCCCTGCGGCGGCGTCGCTTCTTCTTCCGCTTCTTGTTGCGCCTCGTCTTCGTCTTCGTCTTCGTCTTCTTCTTCGCCTTGGCGACGACGATGACGTCGGCCTCGGCGGCAAAGCTCGGGGCCGAGATGCCCAGCGACAGCGACACCAAGAGCGCGCGGACCACGTCACCCCCCTCGATCAAGCGCCCCGCCTCCGGGGCCGTTTGCTGATGGTGAACCACCCGAGCGAGGAACGCGATGGCGGCCGTGGCCCACGTGCAGCCGGAGATCGACACCGACGAGCTCGTTCGAGCGGTGATGGCGCACTTCCGGTCGCCCCGGTACCAGCCGCCGCTGCTCCCGGTCATCGCCGTCGAGATCATGGCGCTCTCCCAAGACCCCGACGCGTCCGCCAACGACATCGTCGCCGTCGTGGAGCGCGACCCGTTGCTCGCCGCGAAGGTCCTCAAGCTCGCCCAATCCAGCGCCTACGGCGGTGGACGGCGCCCCACCGCGTCCCTCCAAGACGCCGTCGCGCGCCTCGGAAGTCGAGCGCTGCGCGACATGGTCTTCGAGGTCTCGCTCAACACCCGCATCTTCCAGGCCCAGGGCTGTACCGAGGCGATGGAGCGGCTGCGCATCCACAGCGTCGCCACCGCTCACATCGCCAACGCCGTCTGTCGCCACACCGGGATCCGCAACGACTTCGCTTTCCTCGGTGGTCTCCTCCACGACGTGGGCGTCGCCGGCTTGTTCATGGTCCTCTCCGAGATGCCCGACCGGCCGGAGCCCCTCGGGGCGTGGCCCGCCGTTCGCCGGGTACACGCCACGGCGTCAGGCCAACTCGCCACCCTCTGGCGGCTGCCGCGCGCGCTGATCGACCTCGTCCGCCATCACCACGACCTCGTCATCGACGGGCGCCCCAGCCCGCTGTGCGCCGTCATCATCGTCGCCGAGCGCTTCGCCTTCGAGTTCGCGCCCCTCGTCGGGGACGATCCCTCCACCGCCGGGCGACCGAAGCACATGCCCGGCAAGGACCTCAGCGCCCCGGACACGATCAAGGCGGCCTGCGGCCTGCTTCGGATCAACGCCGCGCGGTGGGCCTCGATCCGAGCCGACGCCAAGGCCATCGCGGAGCAAATCGCGTAAGGATCCCCCGGTGGGACCTTGGCTCGCCGTGCTGCTCGTGCTCGCCGCTCCGCCGGAGAGGCTGCTCAGCGCCGGCGCCCCCGACACCGCCGAGAATCGCTACCGGATCGGGCGCGAGCTCTACCGCGCCGGCGAGTACGACGCGGCGGCGCGGGAGTTCCTCGTCGTGCTCGAGTTGATGCCGGACTCGGCGCGGATCACCTTCAACGTCGCTCGGAGCCTGGAGCGGGCGGGGCGCCACGACGAGGCGCCCCCCGGTTATCGGCGGTATCTCGAGCTCGCCCCCGACGCCGAGGACCGCGCGGAGGTAGAGGGCATCGTGCGCGCCCTCGAGCGGCTGCTCGCCGGGCAGGAGGGGCGCCTCGAGATCGAGGCCGCGCCGCCGGCGACGGTGTTTGTCGACGACCGCGCCCGAGGGACCACCCCGGTCACCATCTCGAGGGAGAAACGGTGCCCCCGTGGGTCGGCTGGACGATGGTCGGCGCGGGGGGCGCCGGCTTGCTCGCCGGCGTGCTCTTTGCGTCCCAGGCCGCGGCGACGGTGGAGGACGCCGAGGGCACCGGCCCGCCCGACCGCGCCCTACGCGATCGCCTCCAGGGTGATCTCGACACGCAGAACACCGCGATGTGGGTCTCCTTCGCGCTCGGGGCGGCGCTGAGTGGTGGAGGCGTCTACCTGTTGCTCGACGCCCCCGAGGCCGCCGTCGCTGGTGTCGGGCCGGGCGTCGTTTGGGGCCGATTCTAGTGCGCGTCGCGTGGATGGTCGTGTTCTCCGCTGGCTGCTTCGAGTTGCCCGCCGAGGTGCCCTGCGGCGATGGGGATCGGTGTCTCGAGCCCGCGCAGGATAGCGCGGTCTCGGACGTCCGTCCGCCGGCGGATCGCCCAGTGGACCGAGACGCCCGGCCCGGCGACTCTCGACCGGAGGCCGACGGACCGCCGCCGGACGCCGCGCCGGATGCTTCGCCAGACGCAGCGCCGGCGTGTGTGCCCGTCGAGGAGGTCCCCTGCAACGGCGAGGACGACGACTGCGACGGCGCCACCGACGAGGTCCTCCACGAGCGGCTCTGTGAGGCGTGCGAGACCGGCGAGCTCGGGGCGTGCGCGGCGGGGGCGATCGTGTGCTTCGAGGGCGCCCTCCGCTGCGCGCGCCGGGTGACGCCCCGCGCGGAGAGCGCCTGCAACCTGCTCGACGACGACTGCGATGGGGTCCGTGACGAGGCGGGGGAGGTGCCCCCGGAGCCCGGGCCGGAGGAGGTGGCGTTGGCCGCGCAATGCCAGGACCTGGACCCGCTGGAGGACCGACTCGGCACGGCCTGCCCTGATGCGCCGGACGTGGTGGGTTGCAGCCCGGGGCATGCGTGTGTCGAGGCCGCGTGCCGCGCCGGATGCGAGGCGGGGGCGTCGGGCGCGCTGGTCGAGTGCCTCGGACGCTGCGGGCCGATCGACGCGAGCGCCGGGCGGTGGCGATGCCGAGGCGGCGAAGCCGGACCGAGCTGCGAGGCGCCGAGTTCACGCTGGGTGGCGCCCCCGGCGTGATGGGGCTCTGTGACGACGAAGGGGTCGAAGGTTGCGGCGACGCCGAGCGCCTCCGCGGTGGGGTGCCCTACAGGTTCTCGTCATGTCGGCGCGGGGAGTGTCCGCGCCGCGTTCAGCTCGGCTACGACTACGCCCTCGATCGCGGGGAGGTGAGCATCCGCGCCTACCACGCGTGCGTCCAAGCGGGGTGCTGTCTGCCGCCGGAGGGCCGACTGTGGACGCTGGCGTCGGAGCTCCTCGAAGGCGACGCCCGTCGACGGCACCGACGACGCATCGCGCGATATCCTGCCCGACCTGCCGGTGGTCGGGCTGAGCTGGTGCCAGGCGCGGGACTTCTGCAACTGGGCGGCGAAGCGGTTGCCGACCGAGTTCGAGTGGGAGCGCGCCGCCGCCGGGGCGGCGATGGCGGTGGCGCTGGCTGCCCCGCCGACCAGTGTTGTGCGGCGCCGGACTACGCCGGTCCCGCGCCGGCGCTCTGTGATGGCGGGGTCCCGATCTGCCTCGACGAGCCCCCGCTCGAGACCCGGCGAGCGTGCCTGGCGCACTACGGCGGAGGGCAGGAGTGCACGGTGGTTCAGGGCCCGACGCCGGTCTGGGGGGGCGCCGATGGGCGGACGCCCGAGGGCGTCTTCAACCTCGCGGGCAACGTCGCGGAGTGGATCTTCGATTGGGAGGGCCCGATGGAGGGTGGGCTCCACCACGACTGGGCCGGCCCCGCCTGCGACGATGGCGCTCCGGGACACGAGCGGGTCGTGCGCGGCTCTTCCTAGCCGTTCAGCGCGCGGCAAGCGCGCAGCGTCGCCCGAGCGGGGCTCATCGACTCCGTGCGCCTGCCCAACCTCGGGTTCCGCTGCGCCCGCACGCTGCACCCCCGCGGCGCCTGTGACACCGACATGCCCGAGGTCCCCCCGGAGTGCCGACCCGGCGCCCACCACCGGGATCGGCCCGAGGGGTTGAACCTCCCGGCCTGCGAGGGGCCGGACTTCCGCAACGCCCCCGCCGATGCCGCCGAGGGATGCGAGCCGTTCGGCGACGTCCGCGAGGCCTCCGGTGAATGCACCCGCGGTCTCACGGACTACTGCTCCACCGACGAGGAGGTGGGCTGCGGCGCGTTCACCCTCTCCACCGTCTCGCTCCCAGAGGCGTTGCGCGATAGCGGCTGGCGACCTCGTCTGGCTCGGCGAGCGCCCGGAGCGGGGCCAGCGGTGTGAGTCTCTCAGCCGTGTGGGCGGCTTCACGCTGCGGGTGCCGCCGGGGGGGCGGCAACTGGACACCGTCTGCTTCGCCTCCGGCGCGATGGATCTCGCCGTGCAGTCGGCCCCGGTCCGACTTCGCCTCTCGTCGTTCTCCATGTCGGCCCGATACAACGGCAACACCGACGAGCTCACGGGGCAACTCAACCTCTTCATGCTGCTCGGAGACGAGGACCGCAACAGAGTCGGCGACGTCGTCGGCGCCGAGGCGGGCCTGGGCGGTCTCGGCCTGCAGCCCTTGGACCTCTGTGCCTTCGCCGCCCTGCCGCCGACCCTCGAGAGCTGCCGCACCCCCGACTCACCCTTCGAGAACTGCCGAGAGGGGCGCTGCACCGACTCCGACACCTGCACCGGCTTCATCCTCCTCTTCGACTTCACCGCCGTTCGAGCACCCAACGCCAACCTCCCCGGCCTGCGCTGCGATTGACGCGCGCCGCGCGTCACCGCGACCCGGCGGGCGGCAGCGGCGGCTCGAAGAGCCTACTCGGGCCGATCGATTCGGAGGCTCCGCAGGCGGTTGAGCGCGGCGGCGATCTCGTGGCGGCGGGGTCGGGCTCGGTCGCCGAAGGTGGGCTCGCAGAGGCGGTCGAGGGGGGTCTGCTCGAGGGCGTCGAGCAGCTCCGACATGCTGCGGCGGCCGTCGCACCAACCTCGGCTGAGCTGTAGCAGGGCGTCGCCGATGGCGCGCGCTTGGGCCGGATCGACGAGCTGGGCGACGAGGGAGAGGTCGATCTCCTCGGTGCCGAACTCGATGCACCTCGTCCGCACGGAGCGTACGCGCTCGGGGCGCTTGCCTCGCCGTGGGTCGAGGCTCTCGGGGCGGGGCACGCGGGGGGCGCCGTCGGGCCACGGCTTCGTGGTCCCCGGGGCGGTGAGGGGCAGCTCGGTGGCGACCTGTCGCGCGCGGGCCGTGGCGTCGATGGGGCGGTAGGCGTCCATGCACACGACGGTGTCCGCGACATCGAGGTAGTCGCCGGCGCCGCCGACCACGAGGACCGTGGAGACGCCCCGGACCTCGTGGAGCGCTCGGATGCGGTCGAGCAAAGGGGTGATCGGCTCGCGGTCACCGGGGACCAGCTTCCGCATGCGCGCGTCGCGGATCATGAAGTTGGTGGCGGCGGTGTCCTCGTCGACGAAGAGCGCCTTGGCCCCCGCCTCGAGGGCCTCGACGATGGCGGCGGCTTGGGAGGTGCTGCCGGAGGCGTCGTCGGTGTCGAAGTGGGCCGTCGAGCGGCCCAGGGGCAGGTCGCCGATGAAGGGCCGCAGGTCGACGCCGCGGATGGCGCGCCCGTCCTCGGCCCGGATGCAGACCGCGTCGGTGATGGTCACGCAGCGCTCCCGCCCATCCCCCGGGAGGTGGTCGTAGACCCCGCGCGCCAGGGCGTCGAGCAGCGTCGACTTGCCGTGGTAGCCGCCCCCCGCGACCAGCGTCACGCCGGCTCGGATGCCCAGGCCGCGCAGTCGGCCGGCGTGGGGGGCCTCGAGCTCGAGGGCGAGCCCTTCGGGGGCCTCGAAGCGCACGGCCGGCGGCGACGGGAGCGGCCGATCGTCCACGCCGCTGCGCCTCGGGAGCACGCTGCCGTCGGCTACGAAGGCCACCAGCCCCGCCTCGTGGAGCGCGCTCCGGAGCGCGACCTGGTCATCGATGGTGTGCCGGTGGGCCGCGAGCGCTTGGCGGTCCAGCCCCTCGATGGCCCGGGTCAGGACCTCGGGCACCTGCTCGGCGACCAGCCGCGCCGCTTCGTAACCGAGGATTCGACGGCCCTGGGCCGGTAGGCCGACCGTGATCCGCGCCGTCGCCCCACCGTCCGGCTCGATCCGTAGGGCGGTGCGCTCGAGGACCTCCTGGCCCACCGGCGCGATCTCGACGCGGCCGCTCTTGCCGCTCCCCCGCCCGGGTCGTACGCCTCGCAGGGCCTCGATGAGGGCGCGGTGGGCGAAGTCGGCGGCGGCGCGCTCGGCTGGGAGCCGCGCGAGGCCGGCGTCGAGCTCGACGCGGACTCTGCTCGGCGCCGCGAAGGGGTCGCCCTGCACATGCTCGAAGCACAGCGCGAGGGCGCCGAGCTCGAAGCGCTGTCCGCGCAGCGCCTTGTAGGCGCCGTAGGGGCGCCGATCCAATCCCTCGAGGGTCCGCCTGAGATCCCGCATGTCCGGCAGTATGGCGGCTCCGTCTCCACCGAAGTAGGCTTCAGTCCATGCGCCGCTGTGCCCTGTTGGTGCTCATCTGGGGCTGCTCCTCGTCCGCTGGCGGTGACGCTTCGGCCGAGCGTGTCTTCGACACCCTGGGTCCGAGCCGCGCCCAGGCGGCGGAGCCGGCGAAGGATCTGTACTCGACGGCCCGCGCCGCCGGGCTGGAGGTGCTGGTCGATGACCGCCTCCTGGGATCGGGCTTCCTGGTCGACGAGAAGGGCCTGGCCATCACCGCGGCCCACGTCGTCGCGGAGCCGGGGCGACGCATCGAGGTGCGCTCGCCGGTGGTGGGCCGCGTCGCCGTCCGGCGGGTCGCCATCGATCGCGGCCACGACCTGGCGCTGTTGCAGTTGCCCGCCCGGGGCGCCCCCTACGCGGCCTTGAAGCTGGCACACGCGCCGCCGCGTCCCGCCCACGTGATCTATCTCTACGGGGCGCCGATGTGGCGCCACGGCGTGATGCTGAGCGGCACCGTCGCCGCGGCGCAGCCGACCTACGAGTTCCTCCCGGAGCAGGCCCACTACGTTCGGGTCATCTACGTGAGCGCGAGCACCCAACACGGGACCTCTGGCGGGGCCTGGCTCGACGCCCAGGGCGCCGTGGTGGGGATGCAGACGGCCCTGGTTCGGGATGGCGGCAACGCCGTGGGGATCGCGTCGATGAGCCCGGTGGGCGCGATCCGCGAGCTCCTCTCCCGGCGCCGCGACGCACGGACGCCCACCCTGGGGATCGGCGTCGAGGAGCTCTGGGAGCAGGACCACGACTTCCTCCGGCGCTTCCCGCCCCGCACCGAGGGCGTGGTCGTCGCCCGGGTGCGCGCCGGAGGGCCTGGGGACCGCGTGGGCCTGCGCGCATTCGACGTGGTCACCCACGTTGATGGCGAGCGCGTGCGCCTCCGCGACGAGCTCCTGCGCCGGGTCCGTACGAGCGAGGCGGGCGACACGGTGAAGCTGACCGTGCTGCGGGGCGGCGAGCCGCTCCAGATCGAGCTGGCTCTCGACAGGCTGGAGGCCGCTGGGGGAAGGTAGCAGGCAGCTTGAGTGAGACCCCCGACACGCGCGTCCTCCTCGCGGACGACGACTTGCCCTTCTGCACCGCGATGGCGAAGGCCCTCCGGCGTCGGGGCTTCGCCGTCGCTACGGTGCACGACGGCGAGGAGGCCGCCCGCGCGCTCAGCACGCCCGGCTTCGACGTGGCCGTCCTCGATCTTCGGATGCCCGAGCTCGATGGGCTCGGGGTGCTGCGTCGCACGCCCCGCCGGTGTGTGCCGGTGGTGGTGCTGACGGGGCACGGCACGGTGCGCGACGCGGTGGAGGCGATGCGGCTCGGGGCCTACACCTTCCTCACCAAACCGGTGGACGCCAGCGACCTGGCGCCGGTGCTGGAGCAGGCCGCGCGGCCGATCGCCAGCGACGTCAAGCTGGTGGGTGAGAGCACCGCCACCGAGCGGCTGCGCTCGGTCCTCGACCGCCTCGCGGGCGCCGACGAGCCGGTGCTGCTGACCGGTGAGACGGGCACCGGCAAGGAGGTGGCCGCGCGCTATCTCCATCGCTGCTCGCGGCGGAGCAGCGAGCCCTTCCTGGCGGTCAACATGGCCTGCCTCCCCCGGGACCTCGTCGAGAGCGAGCTCTTCGGACACGTCGCGGGGGCGTTCACGGGGGCTACCCGGGACAAGGCTGGCCTCTTCGACGAGGCCGGCGACGGCATCCTCTTCCTCGACGAGGTCGCCGAGCTGCCGCTGGAGCACCAGGCGAAGCTGCTGCGCGTCCTCGAGACCCGCCGGTTCCGGGCCGTGGGAGGCGGCGAGGAGCGGAGCTTCTCCGGGCGCCTCGTCGCGGCCACCCATCGTGATCTGCGGGTCGAGGTCGACGAGGGGCGCTTTCGCGAAGACCTGTACTACCGCCTCCAGGTGCTGCCTCTGGAGCTGCCGCCCCTGCGGGCGCGGCGACGGGACATCCTCGCCATCTTCCATCACTGGCTCGAGCGCGTGGGCGCTGCCGATCTCACGGTGCTGTCGGATGCCCGCCGCGCGCTGTTCGAGCACGACTGGCCGGGCAACGCGCGGGAGCTCGTGAACCTCGCGCGTCGCGTGGCGCTCTTCGCTGAGGGTGGGCGGGTCGACGCCGAGCTGATCGCGCGCATGCTGGCCACCAACCCCTTCGGCGGAGTCGCGAACTACAGCCCGCCCCGGCGCCAGAACGAGCCCCTCGAGGAGATCAGCCTGGAGGCCGTCGAGCGCCGTCACATCGAGCGACTGATGGCTCGCCATCGCAACGTCACGCACGTCGCTCGCATCCTCGAGATCAACCGGCGTACCCTCCAGCGGAAGTTGAAGGCCTGGGGACTGGACTTCAACGACATCTGATGGCGCGTCACGGGGGAGCGTTGGTGCGCACGGTCGGTCTCGCCAGTCTGCTGGTGCTCGCCTGCGAGGGAGGCGCCGGCGATCTCGACCTCGAGGTCCGCCCCGACGCGGTCCCGGCGGACGCGTCGGCCGACGCGCGGCGACGGTCTACCCCCGACGTAGCGCCCTTGCCACCGGCGCCCTTGCCACACAGTTGTGTCGATCGTGATGGCGACGGCTTCGGCGAGCGCTGCCCGGCGGGTCCCGACTGCGACGACGGTCGGGGGGCGGCTCACGTCGGGGCCGTGGAGCTGTGCGGCGATGGGGGCGACGAGGACTGCGACGGCGCCGTCGACGAGGGCTGTGGCTGCGCCGACGGGGAGTCGCGGACCTGCTACCCGGGGCCGTCGGCGACCGCGGGGGTCGGCGCGTGCCACGCCGGTCACCAGCGCTGCACAGGCGGGGTGTTGGGTCCCTGCGAGGGACCACGGACGCCGCGGGCCGAGATCTGCGACGACGCCGACGACGACTGTGACGGAGAGATCGACGAGGGGACGCGGAACCGCTGCGGCGGCTGCGGCCCCGAGCCCGCGGAGCGCTGCAACGCCGCTGACGATGACTGCGACGGGGCGACCGACGAGGGGGTGCGCAACGCCTGCGGGGCCTGTGGGCCGGCCCCCCTCGAGTACTGCGACTCGGCGGATAACGACTGCGACGGGGAGGTCGACGAGAGCTGCTCGTGCCTCGCCGACGTCGCGAGCCCTTGCTACACGGGGCCCGTGGCCACCGCGGGCGTCGGCCGTTGTCGGCCGGGCTATGCCGTGTGCCTCGGGGGGGAGGTGCTCGCCTGCGCTCAGCAGGAGGTCCCGGCGGTGGAGGTCTGCGACGGGGTGGACGACGACTGTGATGGCGCGACGGACGAGGGGGTCAAAGACGCCTGCGGCGGTTGTGGCGCGGCCCCGGCCGAGCGTTGCGATGGTCGCGGCACCGACGAGGACTGCGACGGACGCATCGACGAGGGCTGTGGTGGCTGCGACGGGAGGCGCGCGCAGAACTGCTACGGCGGACCGCCCGACACGCTGGGCGTCGGGCGGTGCCACGGCGGGCGGGCCGACTGCGAGGGCGGCGCGTGGGGCGTGTGCGCCGGTGAGGTGCGCCCCGCCGAAGAGGTCTGCGACGGCGCCTCCGACGAGGACTGCGACGGCCGGATCGACGAGGGCTGCGATGCCCGGTGCGAGCCTGTGGCCGAGGCCTGCGATGGCCGCGACGAGGACTGCGATGGGGTCGTCGACGAAGGGCTGCGCGGGCTGTGCGGGTGCCGCCCGGAGGACGCCGAGGAGATCTGTGGCGATGGGCTGGACGACGACTGCGACGGGCGCGCCGACGAGGGCTGCGCGTGCCGGAAGGGGGATCGGGCGCCGTGCTATCTCGGGCCGCCGGAGTCGAGGGGGGTCGCCGCCTGCCGCGACGGGGAGATGGTGTGCGCCGACGACAGCCGATACGGCGCCTGCGCAGGGTGGGTCGGGCCGCGCTTCGAGGTCTGCAACCGCGTAGACGACGACTGCGACGGTCGCATTGACGAGCAGCCGGCGGACGGCAACGCCTGCGGACGGTGCGGCGCGGCGCCCGACGAGGTCTGCGACGGGCTGGACCAGGACTGCGACGGCCGCGTCGACGAAGGGCTGACCAACGCCTGCGGCGGCTGCGGCGCGGCGCCAGCAGAGGATTGCAACGGCGTCGACGACGACTGCGACGAGCTGACGGACGAGGGGCTGCTCAACCACTGCGGCACGTGCGGGCAGAGCTGCTTCGTGCGGGTCTTCGACGACGCGGGGGATTGGGCGCAGGGGGAGGCCTTCAAGCTGCGAGCCGCAGACGCCGAGCCCGACGCGCTCACGCTGGCGGAGGGGGAGCAGCTCGCCGATCCGGTGCTGTGGATCTCGGCGACGACCAACCAGGAGGTGGTCAAGATCGACACCCGCACCTGCGAGGTCCTGGGCTTCTTCCCGACGCTGGGCTGGAGCCCGTCGCGCACGGCGGTGGCGGTGGATGGGACGGTCTGGATCGGGAACCGCGGCTGCCGCGACAACCTCTCGGGCTGCGATGGGGGGAACCCGGCCCACGGAAACGCGGTGCACCTCGCCGCCGACGGCACGCCGCTTTGCCGCGCAGAGATCACCGGCGCGGATGGCGGGATCGCGGTGCGCGCCGTGGCCCTCGACCAGGACGGTCACGCCTGGCTGGGGAGCTGGGACAGGGAGACAATCTACAAGGTCCATGGGACGGAGGTGCGGCCGGGGGAGGGCATCGACGAGGTCCCGGCGTGCCGCATCCTGCGGGAGATCCCGTTGCGGGGGCCACCCTACGGAGCCGCGGTGGACGCCCGTGGCTTCCTGTGATTGCAGACCGGCCGCGCGACGCAGATCGACACCCGCGACGGGGTGGTCGTGGCGGAGGTGCCGGCCCGGTCCACCGCCCCCTCCCCCGAGGGGCCGCGCCAGGTGCAGACGTCGCGCTACGGCCTGGCCATCGACCACCGCGACAACGTGTGGTTCGGGCAGATCAACAACCGCGACGACGTCGGCGGTGCGGGTCAGGCGGTCATCGAGTGGATCGATGGGCGCACCCACGAGTCGCGGATGATCGCGTTGAGCCGGCGCGGGCGCACGCGCGGCGTCGCGGTGGACTTCGACGGGAACATCTGGGCGGGGGATGACGAGGGCAACACCCTCTACAAGCTGAGCCCCGGTGGCCTGGAGTTGGGGGCCTTCCCCACCGGCGACGGCGGGCGCTACGACGACCACGGTCCCCACGGGATCGGCATCGACACCGACGGCAAGGTCTGGGGCATCAGCGGTGACCGCGCGTCGCGCTACGACATCGACGGGCGGCTGCTGTGTCGCACGCATCGGCTGCCCGCGCTCTACACCTACAGCGACATGACCGGGCTTCAGCTCCTCACCGTCACCGTGCGCGCGGGTCGGTGGAAGGTGCGCTTCGAGGGCGGCGGGCCCGACGTGCATTGGGATCGCGTGACCTGGGACGGCGCCACGCCCGCTGGCGCCTCGATCGCCGCGCGGGTGCGGGTGGCCGCCGCCGCCGAGGCCCTCGACGAGGCGCCCTGGTCGCCGCGCCTCCAGCCCGATCGGCCGTTGCCCCCGGCCGATCCGGCCACCGGCTACAGCCCCTCGGGCCGTTGGATCGAGGTGGAGCTGAGCCTCGACCACCAGATCGACGACGTCCTGCCGTTGCTGCGCTCCGTCCGGGTCGAGTGGCAGCGACCGTGAGACGTTCACCGCTGCTGCTGCTGGTGCTCCTTGGCTGTGACGAAGGGGCGGAGAGCCCGCCGGTCGCCGATGCCGCTGCGCTGGCGCCCGACGTCGCGCGCTTGCCCCCCGAGCCCGACACCGACGGCGACGGCGTCCTCGATGCCTACGACGGCTGTCCGACGACCCCGGACCCGGACCGCACAGACACCGACGGCGACGGGAGAGGCGACGCCTGCGACGACGACGACGACGGCGACGGTGAGCCGGATGTCTCCGATGTCTGTCCCCGCGATCCCGCCTTCGCCCGCGGGGATCAGGACGGCGATGGGCTCGGTGACGGCTGCGATCCCGATCGCGATGGGGATGGCGTGCTGAACCCGCGCGACAACTGCCCCGACGTCGCCAACGCGGAGCAGGCCGACGCCGACCGGGATCGCCTCGGCGACCCCTGCGATGGCGACCGCGACGGAGACGGGGCACCCAACGAGGCCGACAACTGCCGCCTCGCGGCCAACGCCGACCAGGCCGACGGCGACGGCGACGGGGTGGGCGACGCCTGCGACGAGGACCGCGACGGCGACGGCGTCCCCGACGTAGTCGACACCTGCCCCGACCGCGTCGACCGTGAGCAGCTCGACACCGATCGTGACGGCCGGGGGGACGCGTGCGATCCGTGCCCGCTCGACGCCCTCGACGACGGCGACGGAGATGGCTGGTGCGCGGATCTCGATGGCTGCCCCGAGGTCTCCGATCCCGATCAGGCGGACGCCGATGGAGACGGCCGCGGCGACGCCTGCGACCCCTGCCCCGACGACGACGGCGACGACCCGGACGGAGACGGCGTGTGCCGGGCCTTCGATACCTGCCCGGAGATCGCCAACCCAACGCAGCTCGACACCGACGGCGATGGGCGGGGCGACCCCTGCGATCCATGCCCCCTGCACGCCGCCGACGACGGCGACGGAGACGGGGTCTGCGATGACCTCGACCGTTGCCCCGGCGTGCCCGATCCCGAGCAGCGCGACGCGGACGGGGATGGGCTTGGTGATGCCTGCGATCCGTGCCCGCGGGATCCCGATAACGACCGCGACGGGGACCGCGTCTGCGGCGACGTCGACCGCTGCCCTGGGATCCCCGATCCGCGCCAGCCCGACGCCGACGGGGATGGGGTGGGGGACGCCTGCGATGCGTGCACGGCCGGGGGTGAAGGCGATCCCGATGGCGACGGCGTCTGTGGCGAGGCGGACCGCTGTCCCGAGGCGCCGGATCCAGCACAGGGGGACGCCGACGGCGACGGCCGCGGTGACGCCTGCGACCCGTGCCCCGCCGATCCCGAGGACGACCTGGACGGCGACGGCGTCTGCGGCGACGTCGATCGTTGCCTCGGCGTCTTCGACCCGGGCCAGGAGGACACCGATGGCGACGGCGCGGGGGACGCCTGTGACGACGACGACGATGGCGACGGCGTGCTCGACGAGGCGGACGAGTGTCCGCTGGTCGCCGGCGCCTGCGATCGGATCTACTTCGAGGCGGACTTCGAGGCGGGCCTCGAGGGTTGGGAGCGCGCCGGCCCGTGGTCGGCGGGGCCGGACGCGGCGCACGGCGGTCGCCTGGGCCTCACCGACAGCGAGGGCGGACCCGCGACGCCCTACGGCCTCTCCGCGATCAACTCGCCCCCGTTCAGCCTCGAGGGCTCCGTCGCGCCGCGCGCGGTCTTCTACCTTCGCTACCAGTTCGACGACGGCCGGCTGAGCCTCGACGCCTTCACCGAGGACGGCCTCGCCCAGAGCACGTTGCTCTCCCTCGGCGGCACCACGGGCGGCGTCTTCCGCCCCACGGTGGTCGATCTGGGTGAGCTCGCGGGGGCGCGGCGCGTCCGGCTCCGGGTGCGCTTCGAGAACGGCGGATCCGCCGGAGAGGGCGTGCACCTCGACGATCTGCGCGTCGAGGAGACGATGGTGCGGCGACGCCGGATGCTGCCGCTACACGAGACCTTCGATGACTTTGATGACTGGGAGCGTTTCGGGCCGACCTGGCGCGTCGACGGACCCGGGCGCGGCGACGCCACGGCGGCCTGGCTCAGCTCGGATCCCCGAGACGGTGGCGGGGCGGCGGTCCTGTGGTTGCGCGACGTCCTCGACCTGCGGGGCCACCCGCACCCGCGGCTCACGCTGTGGTACCGCGTCGATGGGCGCCTCGACGGGGGCCGCTTCGTCTACGTCGACCTGATGCCCTCCGGCGGCCCGATCGAGCCGGTGGCGGTGGTCACGGCCCGTGGGAACCGCCGCTTCGAGCGGGTCGAGGTGCCCCTCGACGCCTACGCGGACGAAGGCGCGCTGGGCGTGCGGATCCGCTACGAGCAGGACATCGAGGACCCCGTCGCGCTGGCGGTCGACGATCTCGAGGTCTCGGCGGCGCCGCCGGTGGAGGTCGATCCGCTGGTCGCCCCCGCGGTGGTGGCTCTCGACGGGCCCCACGTGCGCTTCCCGACGACGGGTTGGGTGCGTTCGGGCCCCGATCCGCTCCTTCTGCGAGCTCGCGGCGGCGGGGCGACGCCCCCCCAGTCCACCGCCACCCTGAGCCTGGGCCCCGTCGATCTGCGCGGGGTGCAGGCGCCCCGCTTGCGGCTGCGGCTCCGCTATCACCTCGACACGGCGCGGGGTGAGGTCCTCGACGTGCGCCTGCGACCGCGGGACGGCTTCGAGCGACCCGTGGAGGTCATCGGACCGGCCGAGGCGTCACAAAACGGCCTGTTCGAGTGGATCGACGTCGATCTCACGGCGGTGGCCGGTGATCCCGCGCTGTGGATCGATGTGCGGTTGCGCACCGGTGACTTCGCTGGTCTCGGCGTCGATCTCGACCGCATCGAGATCGGCGAGGCGGCCCCGGAGGTGTGGCTGGCGGCGCCGGCGGACCTCCCGGCGGCGGGTTGGACGCCCTCGGCGGGGGCCTGGTCGGCGCGGGGCGACGCCCTCGAGCTGCGCGCCGAGGGCGGCGAGCTCAACCTCGAGTCGCGGGGGATGGCGGCCCGGGAGATCGATCTGTCGGCCCTCGACCGACCGCGCCTCGTGGGCTGGCTCGACGTCGCCTCGATGGAGGGGGACAGTCAGCGCGTCGATCTGGTGGCTCGAGCGGAGGACGGGCGCTGGATGCAGGCCCGGCTCCTCGACTTCGGGACGCGAGCCAACGCGAGCGAGGGGCCGCAGCCCATCGAAGTGAACCTGGGGCGCCTGGCGGGGGCCGCACGAGTTCGTCTGTCGCTGGTGGCGCGGCGTGAGCCGGGGCACACAGCGACGCTCGTCTTCGGGGGGATGCGGCTTGCGGAGACGCCCGCGGCGCCGGAGGCGGTGTTGGAGATCGACGCGACGCACCGCTACGTCGCGCGCCTGGACGGGGAGGAGGTCGGGCGCGGTGAGCGTTGGGGCACGGCGGAGCGCTTCGCCGTCCCCGCGACGCCGGGTCGCCACGTGTTGAGCGTGGAGGTCACCGGCGGCCTCGACCGGGCGTGGCTCGTGGCGGCGCTGTCGGTGGGTGGTGTTCGGACGGAGGCCGTGGGATGGCGGACGGGCGTCCCGGCGCCGGGCTGGGACCGGGTCGGCTTCGACGACGCCGACTGGGCGCCGCCGGAGGAGCGAGAGCGGCTGGGGGTCTTCGACCGGGGCCGCCGCTGGCCCTTCTTCGACCACGGGCGCGCCGCCGCGCTGATCCGGCCGGTCCTCGCCCACCGAGTGGTGGCCTTCCGCGCCGAGTTCGAACTCGCCGACGGCGACGGCGATGGGTTGGTGGACGACCTCGATCTCTGCCCCGCCGACCCCGAGCCGGCGACCCGGGACCGCAACGGCAACGGGATCGGCGACCGGTGCGATCCGTGCCCCGAGTGTCCGAACCTGGCGCCACTGGGGATCGCCCGGGCGTCGGGGGCGTGGGACTCGAACCACGGCCCCGAGCGGGTGATCGATGGGCGGATCGCAGATCTGCGCGGCGTGTACGCGAGCTGGTTCGGGCGCGCGGGGGCGAGCTGGGTCGAGGTCGAGCTGGCGAGACGTCACGGGATCTGTGTGGTGCGGTGGCTCAACAGCACGGGGGGCAGCTTCGGTGTGGGGACCCGCGCCTGGCGGCTGGTTCTGCTGGACGGGGGCGTGGAGGTGCCCGTCGCGGAGGGTGAGGCGGCGCGCTTCGAGGGCGCCCACTTCCGTGACGTGCTGCTCCCGGACTGCCCGGAGGCCGACGGCGTTCGGTTGTACGCGGACAGCCACCACGCGGGGGCGGCGGCGGTGACGGAGATCGAGGTCTATGGTGCGCCGTAGCGTCCTGCTCAGCTTGCTGCTCGTCGCCTGTGACGACGCGCCGAAGGAGGTCGCGCCGGACGCCGCGCCGCGACCGGTGACGGACCGCGACGTCGACGGCGTACCCGACATAGACGACCTCTGCCCCGACGACCCCGATCCCGAACAAGGGGATCTCGACGGGGATGGCCGGGGGGACGCCTGCGACGTCGACGACGACGGGGACGGCGTCGTCGATGGCGCCGATGGGTGCCCCACGGTGCCCGATCCGGATCGCGTGGACACCGATCTCGACGGCGTGGGGGATGCCTGCGACGACGACGATGACAACGACGGGGTGCCCGACGCGCGCGACCCGTGTCCACTGCAGCCGGGGGATCTGGGCGTCGACTCCGACGGCGATGGGCTCGGGGACGCCTGCGACGACGACGCCGACGGGGACGGGGTCGACGACGCGGGCGACAACTGTCCGGGGTTGGCGAATGGTGACCAGGCCGACGACGACGCGGATGGGATCGGCGACGCCTGCGACGGGGATCTGGACGACGACGGCGTCGACGACGCGGGCGACAACTGTCCGGGCCTCGCGAACGCCGAGCAGGCCGATGGGGACGAGGACGGCGTCGGCGACGCCTGCGACGACGACCTCGACGGCGACGACGCGCCGGACACAGACGACAACTGTCCGGGCTTGGCGAACGTGGACCAGGCCGACGTCGACGGGGATGGGCGGGGCGATGCGTGTGATCCGTGCCCCGCCGATCCTGATGACGACGCGGACGCGGATGGCGTCTGCGGCGAGATCGACAACTGCCCCGCTACCGCCAACGCCGAGCAGGCCGACGGCGACGGGGATGGGCGGGGCGATGGGTGCGACGTCTGCCCCGCGGATCCGGCGGACGATGAGGACGCCGACGGCGTCTGCGCCGGCGATGATAACTGCGTCGCGGCGGCCAACGCCGGGCAGGCGGACACCGACGGTGACGGGATGGGCGACGCGTGCGACCCCTGCGTCGCGGACGCGTCGAATGATCTCGACGGCGACGGGATCTGTGGGGACCTGGATCGCTGCCCCGCAGACGCCGATCCCGATCAGGGTGACGTCGATGGCGATGGCCTGGGGGACGCCTGCGATCCGTGCCCGGAGGACGCCGACAACGACGCCGACGGTGATGGCCGATGCGCGGGGGAGGACCGCTGCCCCGAGACGCCCGATCCGGAGCAAGCCGACGCCGACGGCGATGGGATCGGCGACGCCTGCGATGACTGCGTGGCCGGCGGGGTGGAGGACGAAGACGGCGATGGGATCTGCGCGGCTGACCGATGCCCGGAGGTGCCCGATCCGGGGCAGGCCGACGCCGATGAGGACGGGCGGGGTGATGCGTGCGACCCGTGTCCGAACGACCCCGCCGACGACGCTGACGGGGACGGGCGCTGCGCGGGGGAGGACCTGTGCCCGGCGGTCTTCGATCCGTTCCAGGACGACGCGGATGGCGATGGAATCGGCGATGGGTGTGACGCGGATCGGGACGGGGACGGCGTCGACGACGCGGTGGACAACTGCTTGTTGGTGCCCAACGCGGACCAGCTCGACGCCTTCGGTGACGCGCGCGGCGATGCCTGCGAGTGGCGCTACTTCCATGAGGGCTTCGAGGCCGGGCTCGCGGGGTGGGTCGTGGAGTCGGGGGATTGGGCCGTCGGCGAGGAGGCGGCGTTGGTCGGGCTACGTGGGCTCGGCGACAGCCCCGGTGGCGTCCCCGATGCGCTGGGGGGGAGCTGGACGCTGGTCTCACCGGGCTTCGACCTCTCGGAGGCGCGTCAGCCGCGGCTGGTCTTCGCCGTCCGCTTCGAGCTGACGGACCAGAGCCTGTGGGTCGAGGCGCTGTCCGGCGGTGAGGTGCGGTGGCGGCGGCGGGTCCTCTACGAGCGCGAGGGGCGCTCGTCGCGGATCGTGCGGAGGCTCGCGGTCGATCTCTCCGAGCTCGCGGGGGAGGCGGAGGTCTCGTTGCGGTTCGGGCTGGATCTGGGGGGGCGACCGGGGGATGGCGTGCACCTCGACGAGGTGGTGGTCGAGGAGCCCCCGCGGGGGGCTGCGCGGGGGATCCCGGTCCGCGGGCGCTTCGACCGGTTCGAGGGTTGGGAGCGATTCGGTGGCGCGCTCCAAGACGTGGGCGGAGCCGCGAGGTTGCCGTCGGAGGAGACGCTGTTTCGGGCCACGACGAGCCTACGCATGCGCGGGCGAGTCGATCTCCGGGGGGCGACGCGTCCGGTCCTCGATCTGTGGCACCGCAACGGGGCCTTCGACGAAGCCCAACGATTGGAGGTGCGGCTGTGGCCCTCGGAGGGTCCCTCCGTCACCCATGTGCTCGACGCCGCCGCGGCGGGGAACGGGCTGCGCCAGCGGGGGCGGGTGGCCCTCGAGGCCCACGCGGGGGATCCCGCGCTGGGGATCGAGATCCGCTTCGTCAGCGACTCGAGCCGTCTGCGCGACGTCTTCTTCGATGAATGGCGCGTCCACGAGCCGGCGGAGCGAGCTGCGCTCGTGGCGCCGGTGGAGGTGCCGGCCGACGCGCTCTCGGTGGACCGCGAGACCGATGGCTGGGCGCGCGTCGAGGAGCCCGAGGGGGTTCACTCGCTGCGCGCCTTGCCGGACCGTTGGGTGGAGGACTCGCGGGCGCGGGCGTCGGTCGGCGTCTTCGATCTGTCGTGTCCTTGCGGCAAGGGTGCATGAATCTCCCGGCGCGCCCCCCTACGCTCT
>CAYOBQ010000103.1:0-31775 GCA_964402225.1 uncultured Nannocystaceae bacterium
GAGTGCTGAAAGCCCTCCACACTCCCTCCGTCAGAATCGGGATATGCACCCGATTCGACTCGGCGTCGACCGGCTCGTCGACGACGGTTTTGCGGCGCTGAAGGGTGCCCGGGTGGGGCTCCTGTGCCATGCGGCGAGCGTCGGCAGCGACCTGCGCCATATCACCCAGGCTTGTCGCGATGCTGGCGTCGACGTCGTGCGCTGCTTCGGGCCCGAGCACGGTATCTGGGCGGACGCACAGGACATGGTCGCGGTGGGCGCGACGCGCCCCGAGCCGGTGACGGGCGCCCCGGTCGTGAGCCTCTACGGCCGCGACGAGGCCAGCCTGGCGCCGCGCAGCGACGCGCTGGCTGACATCGACGTGCTCCTCGTCGATCTGCAGGACGTGGGGGCCCGGTACTACACCTACATCTACACCGCCGCGCTGGCGCTGGCGCCGGCGGCACAAGCCGACACCGAGGTCTGGATCGCCGACCGGCCCAATCCCCTGGGGGGGGCGCGCGTCGAGGGGAGCCTCACTCGGCGGGACCACCGCAGCTTCGTCGGGATGTGGCCGCTGCCCACGCGCCACGGGCTCACGATCGGCGAGGTCTGCGCGCTGCTCAACGAGCGCGAGGGGCTCGGCGGGCGGCTCAAGGTGCTGGAGATGAGCGGCTGGTCCCGTCCGCAGTATCACGACGAGACGGGCGCGCCGTGGGTCCAGCCGTCCCCGAACATGCCCACCCTCGACACGGCCCTCGTTTATCCGGGGATGTGCCTGCTGGAGGGCACCAACCTCAGCGAGGGGCGGGGCACGACGCGGCCTTTCGAACTCGTGGGCGCCGACTTCGTGGACCCCTTCCGACTGGCGGACGCCCTGGCCGAAACGCCACTCGAGGGCGTCGCCTTCCGCCCCGTCTACTTCCGGCCGACCTTTCACAAGTTCGGTGGCGAGACGGTGGGGGGCGTCGCGCTGCACGTGACCGACCGCGACGCCTTCGAGCCGCTGCGCTGCGGGCTGCACTTCCTAGCGACCGTCCGGCGTCTCTACGGTGACGCCCTGTGCTGGCGGACCGAGGTCTACGAGTTCGTCGATGACCAGTTGGCGATCGATCTGCTCTTCGGAGGCCCGGAGGCGAGGCTCTGCATCGACGCCGGTGGCGATGTCGACGCGCTGTGGCGATCGTGGCAAACGAAAGCGCGGGCGTTCCAGGAGGCGTGCGCCCCCTTTCTGAGGTACGCATGAAGGTCGGCTTCGTCGCCAACAGCCACGGGAACCTCGAGCTCCTCGAGTCCTTCCTGTTGATGCTCGTCGAGCGCCACGAGGTCGACGTCCTCGTCGCGGTCGGCGGGACCGCTCCCTACGACGCGGCGGCGGTGCTGCGGGCCCGCCTCGAGCGGCACCCCGTGGAGGTGGCCTGGACCGAGCCGGGCTACGCGGACTTCGTGCTCGCGTCGATCTCGCGGGGCGTGGTGCAGGCCCCGGCCGAGGAGGTCGACCGCAACAAGCGATTGCAGGCCCGCCTGCGCGCGAACGCGGATCGGGTGGAGATCGGCGAGCGCGTGCTCGCCGTGAAGATCCCCGGCGCCAGCCCCCCGGAGACCGGCCCGCTGGTCTTCGACGAACGCGAGGAGCGAGGCGTCGAGCGGGGGGAGCGGGTCCTGATCTGCCCGGGCCAGCTCCGCGGGATGCTCTGGGACGGCCAGCCCGCCTCTTGCGCCCTGGTGGAGCCCGCGAAGGACCGCCTCCGGGTCCGCTTCCTCGACCTCGATGGCGCCGACATCGACGAGGCCGAGATCATCTGAGGTGGCCCGCGTTGCCCTCTATGGCGGCGCCTTCGACCCGCCCCATGTCGCGCATCTCTTCGCGGTGACCGCGCTGCTGGCGCGGGGCGACACCGACGAGGTGTGGCTCCTGCCGACGGCGGATCACGTCTTTGGCAAGCGGATGACGCCCTTCGAGGCGCGTGTCTCCCTCCTGCGCGCCGCCCTGGCGCCCCTCGCTTCGGGGCGCGTTCGCGTCTGCGAGATTGAGGCCGAGCGCGAGGGCCCGAGTCGCAGCTACGAGACGCTGGAGCTGTTGACGTCGCTGCACCCGGAGCACGTCTTCGCCTTGGCGCTGGGGGCCGACAACATCGCCGAGCGCCACCGCTGGCACCGCTTCGACGACCTGGTCGCGCGGTGGCCCGTCATCGTCTTCGGGCGGCCGGGCTACGAGCGGGCCCTCGAGGAGGTGGGCGACGCCTCGTGGTGTCGGCCCGCCGTGACGTTGCCGGCGATCTCCTCGACGGAGATCCGCGCGGCCTTGCGTGGGGGCGGCGATCCGGCGGCGCTGCGCTGGGTGCCCGACGCCATCCGCGGCCAGGTCCACTATCCCCAGGCGGCCTCGGCCCCCATCCAGATCCTCGGCGCGGGGCGCGCGGCGCGGGCGTTTGCGACGGCGCTTCGGGGGGCGGGGCACGACGTTCGCGTTTGGAGCCGGTCGCCGAGCGACCACGCCGACGCGGTCGGGCCACTGCCCGATCTGGGCGAGGCGCCGATCTGGCTTCTCTGCGTGAGCGACGACGCGCTGCGTCCCCTCGCCGAGCAGTGCGCCGCGTCGGTGTCCACGCCAGACGGCCACGTCGCCTTGCACTGCGCCGGGCGCTTCGGCGCGGAGGTCCTGGCGCCGCTGGCGGCGGTGGGCGTCGAGACCGGGTCCTTGCACCCGCTCCAATCGCTGCGGGGCGACTCAGCCCACGACCGGCTCAGCGGCGTCTACTGCGCGGTCGAGGGGTCCGCCGCCGCGCGCACGGAGGCATGCCGACTGGCCCGGGCCATGGGGGCGCGGCCGGTGACGTTGCCGGCGGGGGGCAAGGGCGCCTACCACGCCGCCGCCGTCTTGGCGGCCAACTTCTCGACCGTGCTCGGGGCCGCGGGCGTCGCCGTGCTGCGCTCGCTGGGGACCGACGCCACCGTGGCGCGGGACATGCTCGTCCCGCTGCTGCGCGGCACCCTCGAGCACTTCGCCACCGCGGAGGGGACGGCGGCCCTGACGGGGCCCTTCGCGCGTGGTGATCTCGACGCCGTCACGGCCCACGTCGCCGCGCTGAACCGACACGCCCCGGAGTGGGTCTCCGTGTACGGCGCCCTCGCCCGGGCGACGGCGGTCTGGTTGGGCTGGCCGGACGCGCGCTGTGCCGCGCTCGCGGCTGCGCTACAGAGCGAAGCGTAGGCCAGTCGAGTCGGCGTTGACGCGGACGTGCGCCCCCCGCGCGATGTCGCCGGCGAGGATGCGCTCGGCCAGCGGGCTCTCCACGAGGCGGGCGATGGTCTGGCGCATCGGTCGTGCGCCCAGGGTCGGCTCGAAGCCGCCGTTGTCGATGAGGTGCTCGATCGCCGCGTCGGTCGCCTCGAAGGAGATGCCGCGCTCCTCGGCCAGGAGCCTCGAACGCTGCCGGAGCAGCACCCGGGCGACCTTCCGCACCTGGCCGCGGTCGAGGGGATGAAAGGCCAGCCGGCACTCGATGCGGTTCCAGAGCTCCGGGGGGAACGCCGCCCGGGCCTCTTCCAAGGCGCGTTCGGCCTGGGCCCCGGCGGCGTCTTCACCGGCGAAGCCGATCCGCCGTGTCTGGGCGCTGAAGGCCTCGGCGCCGAGGTTGCTCGTCATCACGATGACCGTGTTCGAGCAGTCGACTGTGCGGCCCCGGCCGTCGGTGACGCGCCCGTCGTCGAGCACCTGCAGGAGGAGGTTCCAGACGTCCCGGTGGCCCTTCTCGATCTCGTCGAAGAGGATGACCTGGTAGGGCCGCTTGCGGACCGCCTCCGTGAGCTGGCCACCTTCGTCGTGGCCCACATAGCCCGGTGGCGCCCCGACGAGCCGCGAGACCGAGTGCTGCTCGAGGTACTCGCTCATGTCGAAGCGGGTCATCGCCTGCGCCTTGCCGAAGAGGAACTCGGCGGTGGCCTTGACGACCTCAGTCTTGCCGACGCCGGTGGGCCCGAGGAAGAGGAAGGAGCCGATCGGTCGACGCCCGGCGAAGCCGGCGAAGTTGCGGCGAATGGTCTCTGACACGGCGCTGAGCACGTGTCGCTGACCGACGATGCGCTCGCCCAGGGCTGCCTCCATCTTCAGGAAGCGCTGCGGGCGGTCGGTGAGCAAGTGGTCTGTGGGCACCCGAGCGAGGCGGGCGACGACCTCGGCGACGGCGCGTCGGTCGACGTCCGTGCCGGCGCGCCGCGCGACGGCGCCGGCCAGATCGAGGACGCCGAGGGCACGATCGGGGTCGTGGCGGTCGTGGATGTAGCGGCGGCTCAGTCGGGCGGCGGCGTCGAGGCCCTCGGGCTGGTAGCGGACGCCGTGATGCTCGGCGTAGCGCGCCGCCATGCCCTCGAGGATCGCGCGCGTCGCCTGGGCGTCGGGCTCGGGGACGTGGACCGAGGTGAAGCGCCGCTCGAGGGCGGGATCGGACTCGACGTGGGTGCGGTACTCGTCGGGCGTGGTGGCGCCGATGCAGGGGAACTCGCCCCGCGCGAGGGCGGCCTTGAGCTCGTTGGCGGCGTCGTGGCCGCCGTCGGCGCCCCCTGCCCCGACGAGGGTGTGGATCTCGTCGATGAAGACCACGACGCGTCCGGCGGCGTCGAGCACCTCATCGCGAAGCCCCCGCAAGCGCTCGGCGAGGGAGCCCCGAAGGTGGGTGCCCGCGAGGATGGCGCCGACGTCGATCTGCACGATGAGGCGATCGCTTTGCTCGGCCACGAGGCGCGCGGCGACCCCCTCCGCCACCGCGGTCTTGCCCACGCCGGGCTCGCCGAGGAGACACGGGTTGTTGCTGCGCCGCTTGTTGAGGACGTCGATGGCCTGCTCGATCTCGGCCTCTCGGCCGATGACTGGATCGAGCCCGCCAGCGTAGGCGTGGGCGCTCAGGTTGCGACCGAGCTGGTCGAGCCAGGGGTAGCGTTCGGCGTCGAGGCTGTACGGCGTCGACGGCGGCGCGGTGTGCCGGCGGCGATGCTCGCGTCGCCGGTCGCTGTCGTCGGACCCGTGGTCGGTGGAGCGGCGCCCACGGGCCTCGCGCCGCTCGGCGGCCGCCTCACCCGCCTGGTCACGGATGCGCGGGACCTGAATCGTGCTGTGCGCGGCCACCGAGACGGTCTCGCGAACGGGCGGTAGATCGCTCTCGGTGTCGCGGGTGAGGGGGACCGCGGCGTACTCCAGCGTCTCGGTATGCTCGCGGGGCGCTTCCAGGGCGCGCTCGGTGCGGACCAGACGCTCGGGGATGCCCTCGGTGGCGTAGCGCAGCGCCGTTCGCCGGAGCCCGTCGACGTCCACCGAGGCCCGCGCGAGCAGCCGACACGCGAAGGCCTCGGGCAGCCTGGTCATGGCGGCGAGGAGGTGCAGACAGCTCATCCGCTTCGAGCCCGAACGCTCCGCGACCTCGAGCGTCAGCCGCTCCAGACGGTCGAGGGTGTTCGGGGGCTCGCGCTCGATGGACTCGATGTGCGACAGCAGCGTCTCCTCGTTGACGCCGCGCTCGTGGAGCAGCAACTCGGCCAGGTTCGGGACCGTGAAGCTCGCCAGCAGAACGTGGGCCGACGACAACGTCTGGTCGGTCTGGCGCGCGATGTCGCGGGCCTGATTGAGCACCTGCTTGAGCTCGGCGCTGTGGGTAACGTTGCTCAATGAAAGTCGGCGTGGGGCTGGCTGGCTGTTGACGTCGCGGCGAGCGGCACTCTATCTACAGGTCGCTCCGTTTGGAACCCCGAGGGAAATGTCTGCAGTCGTCCTGGGTATCGCGGGCGGGACAGGGTCTGGCAAGACCACCGTCGCCCGCGCCATCGTCGAGCGCGTGGGCCCGAAGCGGGTCGCCTACCTCGACCACGATAGCTACTACCGCGACCTGAGCCACCTTGGTCGCGACGCCCGGCGGCAGGTGAACTTCGATCACCCGTCGGCCTACGAGACGGAGCTGCTCGTGGAGCACGTGCGCGCGCTGCGCAGCGGGCAACCCGTAGAGAAGCCCGTCTACAGCTACACCGACTCGGTGCGCCTCACGGAGACCGCCCGTGTCGATTCGCGACCGCTGGTGGTGGTGGAGGGCATCCTCGTCCTCGAGAACGAGGCGTTGCGCGGCCTGCTGGACGTCAAGATCTACGTCGACACCGACGACGACGTTCGGCTCATGCGCCGCGTCCGGCGCGACATGCGCGAGCGCGGTCGGACGTTGGACCACGTGCTGGGGCAGTACGAGGCGACGGTGCGGCCGATGCACCTGACCTTCGTGATGCCGACCCGGCGGCACGCGGACGTGGTGTTGCCGCGGGGAGGCGAGAACAAGGTGGCCATCGAGATGGTCGCCGACGGCCTCAGGCGCCGGCTCGTCGCGTGATCGACGGCCTGGCCGGCCGCTTGTCTTCGCGCGCGCGCCGACACCTCGAGCACGACCGCCGCGCGGCGATCCTGGTTCCCGTGGTGGACGATGGCGGCCCGGTCCGGATCCTGCTCACGCGTCGCGCCGACCACCTGAGATCGCATACCGGACAGGTCGCGTTCCCCGGCGGCCTGGTCGATCCACACGACGCCGACGCCACCGCCGCGGCGCTGCGGGAGGCGGACGAAGAGGTGGGGCTGCCGCCGTCGGCCGTCGAGCCCGTCGGGTGGTTGGACGACTTCATCACCGTCGGCGCGCGGATGGCGGTCACTCCGGTGGTCGGGAGAATCAAGCGGTTGCCGACGTTGCGGGCCAACCCCGACGAGGTGGCGCGCATCTTCTTCGTGCCCGTCGACGCGCTGCGTGACCCGGGCCGGTGGCGGACGGAGCGTTGGGGCGAGGCCGGCGTGGAGTGGCCGATCTACTTCTTCGATCACGACGGCGAGACGCTGTGGGGTCTCAGCGCGGTGGTCATGCTGCACTTGCTCGCGTTGACGCCGGGCGGGGCCCCCTTCAACCTCCCCGACTTCGGTGAAGCGTTGCGCCGCCGGCTCCAGGTCGCGCGGGGAGAAACGTAAGGACTACCCCGCAGGCGTCGGCGCGGCTACCCTCTGCGCCATGCTCGAAGGGCGTCGAATTCACGTCTGCGTCAGCGGCGGCATCGCGGCCTACAAAGCCGTCGAGGTCGTGCGCGCGCTGCAGAAGGCCGGGGCGTCGGTGCGGGTCGCGATGACCGCCAACGCCCAACAGTTCATTGGCCCGCTGACCTTTCAGGCGATCACCCGCGCGCGCCTCCTGACGCGCACCCTCGATCCGTCTCAGGAGATGGAGATCGGCCACATCGAGTTCGCCCAGAGCCCCGACGCGCTGCTCGTCGCCCCGGCGACGGCGAACATCCTCGCCAAGGCGGCGTGCGGTATCGCCGACGACGTGGTCTCCACCGTGCTGCTGGCGGCCAACGTCCCGGTGATCGCCGCGCCGACGATGAACACGCATATGTTCGAGAACCCCGCCACCCAGGCGAACCTCGCGACGCTGGCGCAGCGCGGCTGGCGCCTGGTGTCTCCGGGGGAGGGCGACCTCGCCTGCGGGGTGGTGGGCCCCGGGCGGCTTCCAGACGCGCCGGTGCTGGTGGAGGCGGTCGCCGCCGCGCTGAGCACGCCCAGGCTGGCGGGTCGACACGTGGTGGTGAGCGCGGGGCCCACCCGAGAGCATCTCGACCCGGTGCGGTTCTTCAGCAACCCCTCGACCGGCCGGATGGGCTTCGCGATCGCCGCCGCCGCCGCCCGACTGGGGGCCCGGGTGACGCTCGTCAGCGGGCCGGTCGAGCTCGAACCGCGTGGCGAAGTGGAGCTTGTGCGCGTGAAGAGCGCCCTGGGGATGCACGCCGCCGTGCTTGGCGCCGCCAACGGGGCCGACGCGGTCGTTATGACCGCCGCGGTGGCCGACTACCGACCGGCGGCCTCCTCCGACTCGAAGCTGAAGAAGACGGATGCGCCGCGGGTGCTCGAGCTGGTTCGTAACCCCGACATCCTCGCCGAGCTCGGGGCCGCCCGGGAGGGGCGCCGCCCGGTGCTGGTCGGCTTCGCCGCGGAGACCGGCGATCCGACGGCATCCGCAAAGGAGAAACGCGCGCGCAAGGGGGTCGACCTGGTTGTCGGCAACGACGTCTCGGCGCCAGACGCCGGCTTCGGGACGGACACCAACCGGGTGGTCCTGGTCGACGAGTCGGTGCAGCGCTTGCCGTTGCTGTCGAAGGACGCCGTCGCTCGGCGGGTCGTCGACTGGATCGCGGACCGGCTGGAGGCCTGTTGAGCACGCTCCACGAGTCGCTGCGCGCCTGGGTTCGAGTCGCCCGCGGTGCCGTCGAGTGGCACCAGGAGACGGGGGACTCCGGGCTCCCGACGGCGGCGGGCTACCAACCCCCGCCCCTCGGCCGGATCGCGGCGCACGTGCCCGCCCCACGGCCGGTCGCCGCGCCGGTGGCGCCACCGCAGGCCGCCGTCGAGGCCACGGAGCCCGTGGTTACGCTGGACGCGCCGCAGACCTCGGTCCCCGTGGAGGTCGCCGCCCCGGCCAGCGACGTCGCCGCGCGGGCGGGGAGGCTCCAGACGCTGCGGGACGAGATCGGTGAGTGCAGGCGGTGCCCACTCTGCGACCGCCGGCAGGAGGTGGTCTTCGGCTTCGGCCGGCCCGACGCCCGGCTGATGTTCGTCGGCGAAGCGCCGGGTGACCCCGACGACGCGACGGGCACCCCGTTCGTCGACGAGGCCGGTCAACTCCTGACTCGGATGGTGCACGCGATGGGGCTGCGGCGAGCCGACGTGTACCTCGCCCACGTGGTGATGTGCCGGCCCCCGGGGCGGGCGCCTGAGGACGAGGAGGTCCGCGTCTGCTCCGACTTCCTGCGTCGCCAGGTGGAGATCGTGGGGCCCGAGTGCCTCGTCGCGTTGGGGAGCCTGCCGGCGCGCCTGCTCACGGGACGAGACGCCGCCCTCGCGCGCCTGCAAGGGGAGTGGGGCGAGTTCGCCGGGGTCCCCGTGATGTCCACCTTTCCGCTCGAGGCGATGCTCCAGAATCCACGGCTGAAGGGCGCCGTCTGGGGCGATCTGAAGAAGGTGATCAGACGCCTGCAATTAGAGCCCCCAAAGCGTTGAGAAAAAATGAGTTTCGGATTTCGAGGTAACTACATCGGGGGCGCCTTTCACAGCGTCGCTACCGGTGAGCTCTTCGCGTCGCGCAACCCCGCTCGGGGCCACGAGGTCGTGACGCAGGCCCGGGCCGACGTCTCCGCCGTCGAGCCCGCGGTCGCCGCCGCGCACGCCGCGGTCGTTCACTGGCGCCGCGCCACCCCCGAGACACGGGTGGGGGCGCTGCGGGCGGTGCAGGCCAAGGTGGGGGACCACGTCGAGCCGATCGCCCAGGCGATCACCGCCGAGATGGGCAAGCCCCTGGCCGAGGCGCGCGTCGAGGCGCGCTCGATCTCCGGCAAGATCGAGGGCGTGATCGGTCAGCTCGGCGCCGAGCTACCGCCGGCCTCTCCGGGCGCCCCCGGGGAGCAGCGCTTCCACGCCCTGGGGGTGATGGTCGTCATCGGGCCCTTCAACTTCCCCGTCCACTTGCTCAACACGCACATCGTCCCCGCGTTGCTGACCGGCAACACGGTGGTCGCCAAGCCCTCGGAGGTCACGCCGCTGAGCGGTCAGCGCTACGCTGAGCTCTTCGAGGACGCGGGCTTCCCGGCGGGCGTGTTCAACCTGGTGCACGGTCTCGGCGAGACCGGTGCAGCGCTGGTGACGCACCCCGACGTATCGGGCGTGGTCTTCACCGGGAGCTACGAGACGGGGCGACGGATCCGGCAGGCGACCTTCGACCAGCCCTTCAAGAAGGTGTGCCTCGAGCTCGGCGGCAACAACCCCGCGGTCGTGCTCGACGACGCCGATCTGGAGCAGGCCGCTCGCGAGATCCTGTTGGGCGCGCTGCTCACGTCGGGGCAGCGCTGCACCGCGACGTCGCGGGTCATCGCGACGCCGGGCATCGCCGACGCCCTGGAGGCGCGGCTGGTCTCCGCCTTTGCGGCCATCCAGCCCGGCGATCCGCTGTCGGAGGACACGCTGTTGGGCCCCCTCGCCACCGAGGATTCGCGCCGGGCCTTCCTCGACGCGCTGGCCCTCGCACGGGAGGAGGGGGCCTGCGCCCTCGTTGGCGGAGAGTCCGTCGCTGGCGGCGCCTTCGTGACGCCGGCCCTGTATCGCGTCAGCGGCAACGAGCCCTCGCTCCGAGAGGAGGTCTTCGGGCCCTTCGTCGCCTTCGAGCGTGCCGCGGGCGACGACGACGCCCTCGCGCGGGCCGCCGACAACCTCTACGGCCTCAGCGCCAGCCTCTTCAGCGCGCGCGAGGAGATGCTCGAGACCTTCTACGACCGCGTCCGGGTGGGCGTCGTCAACTTCAACCGAAGCACCAACGGGGCCTCGGGCTTGTTGCCATTCGGCGGTGTGGGCAAGAGCGGCAACTGGCGTCCCGCCGGCTCGGGGGCCCCTCGCCTGTGTACCTATCCCGTCGCCGTCATGCGTGCAGCCCACGGCGCGCTGACCCCCAACGCGGCGCTGGACGCCGCCCTCGGAGATGGAACTTGAGCATCCTCGCGCGGCTCCAATGCCGGCAGCGTTTGGAGGAGGTGGCCGAGCGGTTCGGCCTCTCGGTGGACGCCACGAGCAGCGACTGTGGCGCGATCCGGTTCGCGGCGCTGTCGCATGTGACCGTCGACGGCTGGCCGCTCGACGCGTCGGCGGCGGCCGAGCGTGCACGGGCGGCCGGGATCGAATGCGATGATGAGGGGCTCCGCCTGGGGTGGACCCGTCCCCACGAGATCGAGCGAATGGAGGACGCGCTGCTGGTGTTCCTCGGGGGACTCTTCGAGGAAGATCCGGCGGCCTTCCTGCGGATGCCCGGCAGACGCATCGAGGTCCCCGCGGACGGCGCGCTCCCGCAGTCGGCGGGGTGGCTCGAGCGCTTCTACGGCGATGACTTCCTCCCCCGCGAGAAGAAGCCCGCCGTCGTGGATCTCCGCCACTGCCAGGGGCCCTATCTGCGGTCGGTGGACGATGAGCCCCTCCAGATCGTCGACGCCGCCTCGCAGATCGCCTCCCTCGCCGCCGGGTTTCGCCCCGGGCCGGTGCAGGCGGCCCTCGACGACGGCGACTTCGATCCGTATCTGGTGGCCGCCCACGCCCCCGGGTCGGCCGCCGCGGCCCCCGCCGTCGACGCGCTGACCGACGCTTTGCTCTCCATCGCGGGTCCGGGGTTGAAGCACGTCTGCTTCACCAACGGAGGCGCCGAGGCGAACGAGAAGGCGCTGCACCTCGCTCGCCGAAACGGCGAGGGGGGGAAGCGGATCCTCGCCTTCGAGGGGTCCTTCCACGGTCGCACGCTGCTCTCGCTCTACTCGACGTGGAACCCGGTGAAGCGCGCCCCCTTCGAGATCGAGGGCTACGAGACGACCTTCGCGCCGTTCCCCGCCCTCGAGGAGGACCCCTACGCCGATCCGCCGGAGCCAGCCGGCTGGCGCGAGTCGTGGTCGCGCGACGACGGGAACCGTGCCTTCGAGGGAGACGCGCTCCTCGACGCCGAGGTCGCCTCGCTGCGGCACGTCGAGTCTGAGCTCGAGGCCGGCGACATGCTCGCCGTCATCATCGAGCCGTACCAATGCGAGGGCGGCGACCGCGCCGCGAGTCGCCGCTTCCACGGGGGGCTCAGGGCGTTGACGCGCGCCTACGGTGTGCCGCTGATCTACGACGAGGTCCAAAGCGGCTTCGGGTTGTCCGGGCCCGTCTTCTGGCATCACGGCTTCGACTTGCTCGACGCCGACGGGCGCCCCGATGGTCCAGATCTGGTGGTCGGCGCCAAGCGCGGGCAGGTCGGCTACGTCGTCTCCCGCTGGCCCGATCCGACGCCCACGACGAGCCACGTCGCGAGCATGGTCCGTGGCCGGGTGCACCTCGATTTGGTGCGCACCCGTCCGAGCCACGCGGCCCACGCCCGCGCGCGTCTCGTCGAGCTCGCCGCCAACTGGGGGGACATCGTCACGCGTCCACGCGTCTTCGGCGACGCCTTCGCCTTCGACATGCCGAACCGGGAGGCGGCCAACCACCTGATCGGGCAGCGCTTCTACCGCGGCTACATGGTGTACATCGCGGGGGAACGCACGCTGCGCTACCGGCTCAACCGGGGGATGAGCGAGGCGGACGTCGACGCGATCTTCGACGTCATCGACCGCTCGTTGACAGCCCTCGTCGAGCAGGCCGCCGGGCGCGATGCCCAGGCGTTGGCCGCCGCCGTGCCACCGAAGTGGGTGACGCCCGTCGCCGCGGCCTCGCCGCGCCCCGCGCGGGCGCCGGTGGAGGTGCGTGAGGTCGACCTCGCGGGCTTCGATGCCGTCGCCGATCAGGTGGTCGCCCTGGAGGCCGAGGCCTACGAGCCGGCGCGACGCGACTCCCTGGGCTATTTTCGGCGGCTCGTCGCCAGCGACGGGGGCGTGTGCCTGCTGGCTTCAGACGATGACGGGCTGCTCGGCATGAGCTTCGCGGCCCCCATCGAGATGTGGCCGGACCTCGATGGGCCTTGCCAGGATCCCCACCGGGGCCTGGGCGACACGCTCTACAGCGCAGATCTCACGGTCGCCGCGCGGGCCCAGGGGCGCGGGGTCGGGACGGCGCTGCGTACCGCGATGTTGCGCTACGCGTGCGGCGCTCGCGACGTCGATGGTCGACCGCGCTTCGCCTACGTGGTCGGCCGCAACCAGATCGGCGCGGCGGATGCGATGTGGGCGCTCAACCAGCGCTTCGGTGCCTACGAGGTCGCGATCTACGCGGGCCAGTACGGGCGGCCGGAGGGGCTCGCACGGTACTATCGCATCCCCCTGCGGCGCCATGACCGACGCGAGTTCTCGGCGCCTCGTCCTCCCACCGCTACCCTCGATCTCGGGGGGGGCGTGCACTTGCCGACGGGCGCCGCCCACCCGCTCCTGGTGCGCGCTCGGGATCTCGGGGTCTTCGACGAGGCGGCGCTGACGAAGCTCACGGTGAGCAACTTCATCACGCGGCCCTATGCGCGCTACGCCGAGTATCTGCGCCATCTCGCGCCCCGTGGCTGCGGGCACCTCTACTTCACGAGCTGCCCCGACGAGATGGTCGACAAGTCCCTGCGGGCCCTGAAGTTCGGGCGCCCCGAGGGGCGGCTCGCGATCGGGGTCGGTGGCGGCTATGTGGGGCACACGACGGCGGTCTGTCGATCGATAACCGACGGTGACCAAGGCTACTTCGACTGGCCTCACGTGCCGCATCCCGCCGACGGGATCGAGGCGACCGTGGCGGCCCTCGACGCGATCGTCGAGGGCGAGGGGGCAAGCGCCGTGCTCGGCGTCTATGTCGAGTCGGTACAGGCCCACACCGGCCGGGTCCTCGACACGAGCGCCTGGGGGGCGTTGTGTGCCTGGCGCGATCGAACGGGCGTGCCGTTGGTGCTCCTGGAGACCACCACCGGGCTCTACCGTTCGGGCCGGGGCACCTTCTGGTGGGTCGAGTCGGTCCCCGGCGACCCGGATCTGCTCCTGTGGTGGGCCGGCGGTCAGGTCGGGCACGTCTTCAGCAACGACGCGACCTACGTCGCGAAGCCGCTCACGCTGATCTCCACCTGGGATGGGGACGAGCTCTCGGCGACTCGATTGTTGTGGCAGATGTACGCCTGCGCGGAGGCGCCGGTGAACGTGCGGGCGCAGCAGCTCGGGCGAATCCTGGTGGAGGCGGGGCTGGGCGCTGCCCTCGGGGGGCTGGGGCTCTACCGAACGCTCGACCTCGGCGCCGAGCGGGCGCGCGAGCTCCAGACAGCCCTCGCCGAGCACGGCGTCGCGGTGGAGCGCCCCGTCGAAGGCCTGCTGGTCGTCGCGCCACCGATCACTGTGTCCGAGGCGGATCTGCACTGCTTCGCGTGGGCCCTCGCGCGGGCGATGTCGTGACCGATCTCGAGGCGCGCCAACGCCGACACGTGCTCTACACCTGGACGCGACAGCGCGACGCCTCCCCGATCGAGATCACCGGCGGGGAGGGGGCCTGGTTCACCGACGGGGGCGGTGAACGCTGGCTGGACTTCGAGAGCCAGGTCTTCAACTGCAACGTGGGTCACGGCGAGCAGCGCATCGTAGACGCGATGCACCAACAGATACGCGACCTCGCCTGTGCGCACCCGGCCGCCGTCTTCGAGGCGAAGGCGGCCCTGGGGGAGGCCCTCGCGGAGATCACGCCCGGCGAGCTGAACCGCTTCTTCCTGTGCCTCTCCGGGGCCGAGGCCAACGAGAACGCGCTGAAGATGGCGCGGCTGCTCACCGGGCGCTCGAAGGTCATCGCGCGTCGCCGCAGCTACCACGGCGGGACCTTCGGTGCGGTCTCGCTCACCGGCGACCCGCGTCGCTGGGCCGTCGAGCCGGGGCTGTGGGGCGTGGTGCGCGCCGAGGACCCGTACTGCTATCGCTGCCCCTTCGGTCTACGCCCGGAGGACTGCGGCGTACGGTGCGCCGAGCACCTCGACCACGTGATCCGAATGGAGGGGCCGGAGAACGTCGCGGCGGTCTTCCTCGAGGGCGTGACGGGGGCCAACGGCGGCTTCGTCCCGCCGCCGGGCTACTGGCCCACCGTGCGCGACATCTGCGACCGGCACGGCGTGCTGCTCGTCAGCGACGAGGTCTTCACCGGCTTCGGTCGAACGGGTCGGTGGTTCGCCGTCGATCATTGGGACGTCGCCCCGGACATGGTGACGATGGCCAAGGGGCTCACGGGGGGCTACGCGCCCCTCGGCGCGGTGGCGCTGCGGGAGGATCTCGCTTCCCGGTTCGACAAGGAGAAGCTCTGGTGCGGGCTGACGGGCTACGCGCACCCCGTATCCTGCGCCGCGGCCTTGGCCGCCATCGGGGTCTATCGCGACGACAAGCTCATCGAGCGGGCCGCCGAGCGTGGGCAGGTCCTCGCCAAGAGCCTCGCGGAGCTCCAGCGTACCCACTCGTGGGTCGGCGACGCGCGGTCCATCGGACTCTTCGGCGCGCTTGAGCTCGTCAACCCGAGCACCGGCGAGCCGCTCATCCCGTTCAACGAGACCAACAAGTACAGCCGGCAACTACGGGCGGCCTTCGCCGCGCGCCGGTTGCACATCGCGCTGCGGTGGAACTACCTCTTCATCGCACCGCCGCTGTGCATCAGCGAGGCCGATCTGCGCCACGGTCTGGGCCTGATCGACGACGTGTGCGTGGAGATCTACGCGAAGTCCAGGAGCTTGACGGTTGAATAAGGTCTACTCGAACGCCACCGCGGCACTCCACGACGTCGGCGACGGCGCCAGCATCATGGCGGGGGGCTTCGGGCTGTGCGGCAACCCGGAGAACTGCATCGCCGAGCTCGCGCGGCGTGTCCCCAAGAGGCTCACGATCATCTCCAACAACTGCGGGAACCAGGGGCAAGGGCTCGCGATCCTGCTCAAGCAGCACCAGGTCAGCCACGTCGTGGGTAGCTACATCGGCGGCAACCCGGACCTCCAGGCCCAGTACCTCTCGGGGGAGGTCACCGTCGAGCTGACGCCCCAGGGCACGCTCTCGGAGCGGATTCGCGCTGGTGGCGCGGGGCTCGGCGGCTTCTACACGCCGACCGGCGTCGGCACGGTCGTCGCCGAGGGCAAAGACGAGCGTGTCATCGACGGCCGCCGCTACATCTTCGAGGCGCCCCTGCGGGCCGACTTCGCGATCATTCGCGCCGAGTGGGGCGACCCCTTCGGTAACCTGCGGTTCGCCGGGACCGCCCGGAACTTCAGCCCCCACATGGCGATGGCGGCCCGCGTCGCGGTGGTGGAGGTGGACCAGCTCGTGCCCCTCGGGACGATCGCCCCAGAGGACGTCCACCTCCCTGGCGTCTTCGTGCAACGCATCTTCCAGGGCGTCGACTACGTCGACCCAATCGAGTACCGCACCACCCGTCCACGGACGTAGCGGCCCCCCCCCACGGCCGACGGCTGGGACCGAGAGGCCGTCGTCTCTGCGCTTCACGAGCGTTGCACGAGACCGACGTATCGCGCGCGTGGGCGCGCCGAACAAGTGCGACCTCGATCTCGACGAGTGCAAGCCCGGGGCGCGCCGACGTTCCGAGATCTGGTCGAGTACGACACGCGCAACCGCGACTACAAGCCCCCGGCCTTGCAGGCGTTGGGCGCGTGGCGGTCCGATCTCGCCATCGCCTGCTGCACCAACGCGCTCACCGCCGAGAGGGACGCACGTCTGGTCGATGGAGGCGATGTTGTTCAGGTTGACCTGAACGCACGTTCAGCTACCATAGGGGGCGTGAGCTACGCAGCCCTCTGGTGCAAGAGCAACTTCTCCTTCCTCGAAGGGGCCAGCCACCCCGAGGAGTTGGTCGACACCGCCCATGGGCTGGGGCTGGACGCCGTCGCGATCACGGACCGCGACGGCGTCTACGGGGTGGTGCGGGCCCACGTCGAAGCGCAGAAGCTCGGCGTGCACCTCATCGTCGGCGCGCAGGTGACGGTCGAGGGCCCCGGTGGCGGGGGAGAGATCGTCCTGCTGTGTCGTGACCGACCGGGCTACGCCCGACTCACGCGGCTGCTCACGAAGGGGCGCCTGCGCTGCGAGAAGGGGCGCTCGCATGTGAGCTGGGCGGAGGTCTGCGACCACGCGACCGGGCTGGTGGCGCTGTGGCGTCCGGGGCTCGAAGACACGGTCGCTGAGCGACTTCGGGGCGCCTTCGGTGACCGGCTCTATGCCTGCGCTGCTCGGCATCGAATCGACATCGAGGCCGACGCCGAGGTGGCGCTGCGGGCCTTCGCCGAGCGTCACCGGTTGCCCGTCGTCGCGGCGCAGGAGGTGCTCTATCACACGCCGGCCCGACGCCGGCTCCACGACGTGCTCACCTGCATTCGCGAGGGGTGCACGGTGCACACGGCGGGGCGTCGTACGCGGCCGAACGCCGAGTTCGCGTTGAAGAGCGCCGCCGCCTTCCGGGCGCTCTTCGAGGACGACCCCGGGGCCGTCGCGCGGACCCGCGAGGTCGCCGAGCGGTGTCGCTTCACCCTGGCGGAGATCCGCTACCGCTATCCTTCGGAGAACCTGCCGGACGGGGGCACCTCCGCCGACCGCCTCCGCGAGCTGACCTACGAGGGGGCGGCGGGGCGCTACGACGGCGCGATCCCCGAAGACGCGCGCGCCCAACTCGAGCGAGAGCTCTCGCTGATCACCGAGCTCGACTACTGCGGCTACTTCCTCACGATGTACGAGGTCGTGCGCTACTGCCGGTCGCGCGACATCCTCTGCCAGGGTCGCGGATCAGCCGCCAACTCCGCCGTCTGCTACTGCCTGGGCATCACCGCCGTCGATCCGGTGCGCCTCGATCTGCTCTTCGAGCGGTTCATCTCGCGGGAGCGCGCCGAGCCACCGGACATCGACCTCGATATCATGCACGAGCGCCGCGAGGAGGTGATTCAACACGTCTACGCGAAGTACGGCCGGAGCCACGCGGCGATGGTCGCGAACTTCATCCGCTATCGAGCGCGATCGGCCATTCGCGACGTGGGCAAGGCCCTTGGCATCTCCGGCACAGCCCTTGACCGGCTGGCCAAGAACACCTCCTCTTTCGACCAACACGACGACCTCGGCCTCGCCGCGGCCGGCCTCGACCCTCATACGAAGATTTGCACGCAATTTCGTGAGCTTGTTCGCGAGATCCTCGACTTCCCTCGACACCTCGGCATCCACCCCGGAGGCTTCCTGCTAGGGCACGAGCCGGTGCACGACCTGGTGCCCATCGAGAACGCCTCGATGGAGGATCGGACGGTGATCCAGTGGGACAAATACGATGTCGAGGCGCTGGGCCTCTTCAAGGTGGATCTGCTCGGGCTCGGCGCCCTCACCCTGCTCGACAATTGCTTCGAGCTGCTGCGCGCCCACGAGGGGCTGGAGCTCTCGATGGCGACCTTGCCGCCGGACGATCCGCGCACCTACGACATGGTCTGCGCCGCGGACACGGTGGGCACCTTCCAGATCGAGAGTCGCGCACAGATGGCCATGCTTCCGCGCCTCCGCCCGCGTCGGTTCTATGACCTGGTCATCGAGATCAGCATCGTGCGCCCCGGCCCGATCACCGGCGGCATGGTCCACCCGTATCTGCGTCGGCGTACGGGGGTCGAGCCGGTGAGCTATCCCCACGCTTGCCTCGAGCCGGTGCTGAGCAAGACGCTGGGGGTCCCGCTCTTTCAAGAGCAGGTGATGAAGCTCGCCGTGGTCGCCGCCGACTACAGCCCGGGGGAGGCCGACCAGCTCCGGCGCGACATGGGGGCCTGGCGCAGCAGCGGGCGCATCGAGGCGCACCGCGAGAAGCTCATCTCGCGGATGAGCAACAAGGGCATCGCTCCGGAGTTCGCCGAGCGGGTCTTCGAGCAGATCCGAGGCTTCGGCGAGTACGGCTTCCCCGAGAGCCACGCCGCCAGCTTCGCGCTCATCGCCTACGCCACCGCCTGGCTCAAATGCCACCACCCCGTGGTCTTCGCCTGCGGCATCCTCAACGCCCAACCGATGGGGTTCTACTCGGTGGCCACGCTCATCGACGACGTCAAACGCCACGGCGGTGAGGTGCGCCCGGTCGACGTCTGCCACAGCGACTGGGATTGCACCTTGGAACGCACCTCGGAGGGGCGTCTGGCGGTGCGCGTCGGCCTGCGATTCGTCCGGGGGCTGCGCGAGGCGGAGGGGCTGCGCGTCGCCGCGGGGCGGCCCTACCAATACCTGCACGAGCTCGCCCGGCGCGCGAAGCTCTCGGACGGTGCGCTGCGCAAGCTCGCGCGCGCCGGCGCCACCGCCCGCCTGAGCGCGTCCCCACAAGACAGCGACGGGGCGCGCGGCACCGGCGCAGCGTCTGGTCGCGAAGTTGTGAGAGAGCTCCCCACGGAGGGCCCCGACCAGGTGCCGTTCGGGGATGACCGCCGCGCTGCGCTGTGGGCGGCGGCCAGTCTGGCCGCGGAGGCCGCCACCCCGCTCGACCTGCCCACCCACGACGAGACCTCGCCGAGCTTCGAGAAGCTAGATGCGCTGCAGACCATCCGCTGGGACTACGCGTCGATGGCCCATAGCACCCGAGGCCACCCCCTCGAGCCGCTGCGCGCGCACCTGGTCCGCGCGGGACTCCCCGACGCGCGGACAGTGCAGCGGATCCCCGACGGTCGCTTCTGCCGCTACGCCGGAATCGCCATCTGCCGCCAGCGCCCCGGCACCGCGTCGGGCGTCACCTTCATGACCCTCGAAGATGAGAGCGGCTTCGTGAACATCGTCCTCTGGCGTCGGGTCTTTGACCGCTACGCGCTCCTCGCCAAGGCCGAGCCCTTCCTCGGCGTGAGCGGCAAGATCCAACGGGAGGGGACGGTGGTGCACCTCGTCGCGCAACACCTCTGGAAGCCCGAGCTGTCGCTGACCCCTCCGTCGAAACGAAGCCGCGACTTCCATTGACCTGACCGCCCGCATCATCGACGCTTTTCGCCATGAAACAGTCTCTCACGGTGCTCCTCGCGGTCGCCCTCTCGGCCTGTGGCGCGACCCCCACCCCACGGGACGCCGTCCTCGGCCCGATCCCCGCCGACTCGCCGTTCCTGTTGGTGGTCGAGCCGCCGCCAGCCGGCCACTTCGAGCGTCGCCTGGGCGCCGCCGAGGCGGCCCTGGATGACGTCTTCGAGTTGCTCGCGCAGCTCGAGACGCCCGACGGCGAGTCCAACCGCGCGGTGCGCTGGTTCTCCGCGATCGCCCGCCGACTCAAAGGGCGGATGAATGGCCCGGGGCTCGCCGAGTTGGGGATGCGACAGGGCGGCTACGCGGCTCTCTTCACCGACCGCGGCCTCCCCGTGCTGCGCATGGAGCTCACCTCTGGGCAGCGCTTCGTGGAGACGATGCGGTCCCTCGCCGACGCCGCCCGAGATCCGCTGCCGGAGCGCGTGTGGAAGGGGCGCGTGTGGTGGGACTTCCCGCTCCCCGAGACGCCGCTCCGAGTGCTGGTCGTCGTGGATGGTGACGTGCTCGTCGTCGCGATCTCGATGGAGGAGACCCCCACCAAAGCGCTCCCCGGCCTCGTCGGTGTCGAGCCGGTCCCAGGGTCCCTCGCCGACGAGCCACGCCTCGAGGCGCTGCGGTCGGAGCACGGCTTCACCTGGTACCTCGGGGCCGTCGAGACCGCCCGCCTGGCCTCCGATCTGGTCGCGCGGATCGAAGAACGAGGGGCGTGGCCCGAGCACTGCCGCGACGAGGTGCTCGGCATCCTGGAGACGCTCCCCTCCGTCTACTACGGGGTGGTCGACACAGGGGACGCCGAGGTCGACAAGACCCGGGTCCTCGTCCCGCTGTCCAGGCCCGCCCGCGCCGAGCTAGAGGCGATCGTTGGCCCGCCGCCGGGCCTGGCAGAGCGCTTCGATCCTGCCTTCCGGGCCGTCGGCGGATTCGGCCTCCGCGTGGGGGCCGTCCTCGCGTGGCTGCGGCGCGTGGGGGCGACCATTCGGGTCCAGCCCTACCAGTGCGAGCAACTCGCCCCGCTCAACGTCTTCGCCAACAACGTCGAGTCTCAGCTCCTCCCGCTCGCGGCGACGCCGGTCCCCGGCCTCTCTGGGGTGAGCGCGGCGATCAGCGAGATGGCGTTCGAGGACGGGGCACCTCGCCGCTTCGCGGGGGTGCTGATCCTCGGGACCACCGATGGGGCGCAGCTCCTTGGCCTCGCCGCCCTCAGCATGCCCCAACTCCTCCCCCTCGTGCCCGCGGCCGGTGAGGCGTTCCTCCTCGAGTTGCCCGCTGAGATCGTGGGCATGGTGGGTCCGGTCCACGTGTTCCACGACGCGCGCACCATCGGGCTCTCCGTCGGGCCCGGCAACCTCGAGCGGATGCAGCGGATGCTCGCCGTGGAATCGCCAGCGGTGGAGGGCTTCGCGCGGGCGTCCATGGACGGCGAGTTCTTCGCGAAGGCTGAACGTGCCCTGTCCGCGTTGGACGAGGACACCGCCGACAACCCCCTGGGCGACGCCTTCGAGCGGGTGCAGTCGGCGATCTCGGGGGTGTATGCGCGAACCGACGTCGTCTACCAGCTCACCGAGACCGGGTTCGAGGTGCAGACCACACAGCGGCTCAAAGCGCCGTGAAGCTCTGGCTCGTCGGGCTCCTGGCGATCGGCGGTTGCGAGTCGGGCTCGATCGACGACGACGCGGCTCCACCGACGGACGCGGGTGCCTCGACCGACGGCGCGCTGTCCGCCGATGCGCCGGTGTTCCCGGACGTAGCCGTCGCCCCCGTGGGGTGGTCCGCGGCGCCGGCCGTCGCGACCGGCGCCGTCCAGGAGAATGGGGTCGTCGCCATCGGCTCGTCGATCTATGTGGTCGGGGGCTTCGGCGCGCTGGCAGATGAGCTCGCCCGGGTGAGCGTCTACGACACCCACACCGAGCGGTGGCGCGCCGCGGCGGATCTGCCGCTCCGGCTGCACCACGCCAACGTCGCCGCCGTCGACGGGCGTCTCTACCTCCTCGGCTTCCTGACTGGCTTCGACTTCGCGGAGGACGGGCGAGGCTTCGTCTACGACCCCGCGACAGATGCTTGGGAGGCCGGGCCGACGATGCCCGCGGGGGCGCAACGCGGGGCGTCGGGGGTCGCGGTCCTGGGCAGCCGAATCTACATCGTCGGCGGCCTCGCCGGGCGGCGCGCCGTCGCCCGCTGCGATGGGTACGACGTCGCCACCGGCGAGTGGTTCGACGTCCCCGACCTGCCCCGCGCAGCGGACCACATGGCCGCGGGCGAAGTCGGCGGTGCGGTGGTGGTGGCCGGTGGCCGATCCCGTGGGATTCGGGCCCACACCGGCGAGACCCACGTCCTGGATCCCGCGGCGGGCGTCTGGCGCACCGTCTCGCCGATGCCGACGCCGCGCGGCGGGGTCGCGGCTGCGGGCCACGACGGTCGCCTGTACGTCTTCGGCGGGGAGGGGAGCGACGCCGAGAGCGGTGTCTTCGAGCAAGTCGAGGCCTACCACCTCGCCACCGACACCTGGACCCGGCTCGCCCCGATGCCCACCCCTCGCCACGGGACCGGAGCGGCATGGGTCGACGGCGTCGTCTACATCCCAGGGGGCGCCGACCGACAAGCTTTCGGGGCGGTCGACGTCCACGAGCGGCTGCGACCCTGACGCGGTGCGCGGTGGCGGCTTGCACCGGTGCCGCCACGGGTGGTACCGAACGCCGCGATTCACTGGAGGTGCATGTGGACGTGCAGCAGACGGCGGCGGCGCTCGCGGGCGAGGGGCGCAAGGCGGCGGCCCTCGAGACGGCGCTGCGAATCTTCGAGCGCGCGATCCGACGCGAGACCCCTGCCGCGGAGGCCGAGGCGGCGCTGACCCACGCCTTCGAGGCGGTCTCGGCCCAGGGCGCGGCGGTCCTCGATGGCGCCGATCCCCAGCGCATCGAAGACGCGCTCTACGCCGCGCACCCGGACTCCCCCCTGACCGAGGCGACGCTGCGGACGAGCTGGCTGCGGCTCGTCGACCAGCTCGGCCGCACCGGAGACGCGCCGCCCTTCGGCGGGGTGGGCAGCGCCGAGTCGTGGGCCTTCACCGCGCGCTCCCGCCCCTCGCCCTATGTGGACGCCGGGGGGGTCGCCACCGCCGCCGCGCGCTTCGGCGACGGCACCTGCCTGGTGGTCGTGCGGGGCTCCGGCCGTTCGAGCTTCCTCGCGGCGCTTCGTCGCGCGTTGCTGGGCCTCCACGGCGCCGACGCCCTCGTCCCCCCGGTCATCCCGGCGGCCCGCGACGAGCTGGCGGGGCTGCTGCGTCCCTACGTGGAGCGCGTGGCCCTCGACGACGACATCCGGGCGGCCTTGCCCCAGCTCGGCTACGGGGAGGACCTGGTCGGAGTCCTCGGTCGCGCCGGGAAGCACACGCCGGTGGCGCTGTTGGTCGACGACGCCCAGATCCAGAGCCGCTCGATGTTGCTCGGCCTGCCGCTATTCCTCGAACCCACCGGCGACCGCGACGCGCTGCTGGTCGTCACAGCTCCCGACGACGCGGCCCTCGACGGGCCGCTCGCCGAGGTCGTCGAAGAGGCGCGCGGTCGCGAGCGGTTGGTCGAGATCACGCTCCCCGACTTCGGTCCCGAGGCGGCGGGGGTGTTGGCGGAGGGGACGGGCGCCAGCGCGGCCCGGCTGCTCGCCGCCGCCGAGGGCGTCTCTGGGGGCGACGCGTGGCGCTGCGCCCAGGCGGCGCGGCTCACCCCGGAGATCGACGTCGAGGCGTCCCTGCCCGCGCACCCGGCCGCCGTGGAGGCCCTGCGTGTCGCGGCGCTGGAGGGCGCTGGCCGTTTCCACGGCTTGTCGGTGGGCGCGGCGCTGGGTCACGACGAGGATTGGGTCGAGGACCTGCTCTACGACGACGAGCACATGATCGACGAGCGGGTGGTCGGCACTTGCGAGGCGGCGGTCCCCGACGGCGGCCAGCTCTGGAGCGATCTCCCGGACGGGCTTCATCCGCTCTATCGCTTCGCCGACATTCGCGTGGCGCGGGCGCTCGTCGAGCGTCTCGACGACGGGAGCCGGCGGCGTTACGCGCGGTCCCTGCGCGACTCGCTGCTCAACGCCTACGGCCCAGCGGCCGCGTGGCAGGTGGCCGACACCCTTTGGAACCTCGATCTCGTGGCGGGGCGCGACCGCGGCGTCGCCCAGTTCCTGATGGGTCAGACCAACCCCGGTCGGCTCGACGCCGCCTTCAAGCGGATGCTCCCCGTGTTGCGGGCGTCGACCCCGTACCGGCTCGCCCTGTCTCGGCTCTATGGCGCCGCGATGGAGGTGGGCACCTTCGCGACGGCGACCGCCAACGTGCAGGCGGCGGACCAGGGATTCCAGGCGGCGGCGGCGGCGGCCCAGCGGTTGAAACGACCCGGCGCGGCGGGGGAGGCCCTCGCGCGCCTGGCGGAGGTGCGGGTGGCGTTGGCGCTCCCCGAGGCCGCGCGTCAGGCCCTCGACGTGGCCGAGCAGCTCCTCGGCGGCGGGGGGCATGGCCGCAGCCTCGCGCGCATTCAGCTCCTCCGGGCCGAGACGTGCGTGCTCGACGGCGACGTCCGCGAGGGGGTCGCCAGGCTCCGCGCGGGCATCGAGCGTCTGCGCAGCAACGATGACCCCGGCCACGCGGCCCTCGGCCTAGTGCGTCTGGGGCGGCTGCTCTACGAGCTCGGGGAGGTCGAGGCCGGGGTGATGGCCCTCGACGAGGCGATCCGCGAGGCCGACGCGATCCGCGATCCACGGCCGGCGGGGGCCGCCCGGATGGCGAGAGCCTTTGTCCACGCCGAGCAAGGGGCGCTCGATCCGGCCTTCGAGCTGCTGCAAGCGGCCGCCGAGTCCTTCAACAAGGCCGGGATGCCGGTGCACATCGTGGAGGTCGCGGCGGCGGGGCTGCAACGACGTCACGGCAACCCGGAGGAGGCCGAGAAGCGACTGCGGGTCGTGGCGGAGGCGTTCAAGAAGGCGGGCGCCACCGTGCAGTGGGCAGACGCCTGGCACGAGGTGGGGCGTTGCCTCGTCGACCGGGGTGCGTACACCGACGCGGGGGAGGCGCTGTTGGAGGCGATCGATGTCAGGCGCCGCGCGCGGGACCGTTTCTCGCTCCTTCGCCTGTTCGAGGATCTCGCAGGTGCCCTGGAAGGGCAGGGCGATCGCGCGCGGTCGTTCTACGAGCTGTGGCGGGCCCGCCGGATCGCGGAGCGTCTCTCGCTCCCGGGGCGGCTTGGGCGGCTCGACGCCGCGATCGCTGTGACCGAGGGGGCGCTCGACGGCGTCCCGGGGGCGGACGCCGAGGCCTTGAGGGCGCGGGCGGTCGCCGACGTAGATGAGATGGAGGCGCTATGGAAGGCCCCGATGCAGCCGGCCCCCGAAGCGGGCGGTTCGGTCCATTGAAGATCGCGCTCGCCCTCGTCGTGGCGCTGGTCGCCGGTTGCGACGATGGCGGTGAGAGCGCCGCGCTCGAGGGCGGCGGCGACGCTGCAAACCAGACTGACGCCGGCCTCGGGGGCGCGGACGCTGAAGCGGCGGACGTCGCAGCGCCCGAACCCGACGCAGCGACCGTCGTCGCGCCCGCGGAGGTCATGGCCTACAGCGGCGGCGCGTGCCCGACCTTCGCGGGCGGGGAGAACGCCGTGAGCTCGGCGGGGGTCGAGCGCAGCTTCCGGCTGTACTTGCCCGCGGAGCCGACGGGCGCTCCGATCCTCTTTCTGTGGCACCCGTTGGGCGGCAACGCCCAGTGGATGGCCCGCTTCATGGACGCCGAGGAGGCCGCCGTGGAGCACGAGATGATCATCGCGGTACCCGACAGCCGGGAGGGCATCCTCACGGAGTGGGGCTACCTCGGGGACGCGACGCCGGATCTGACCCTCTTCGACGACCTGCTGAGCTGCCTGTCAGTCCAGTACCAGGCGGACCTGACGCGGGTGTACACGTCGGGGTTTAGCGCCGGCGCCCTGTGGAGCTCCTATCTCGTCGTGAATCGAGCCGAGCACCTCGCCGCGGCGGTCATCCTGAGCGGTGGCGTGGGCATGTTCTTCGAGTACGAGACGCCCCGGTACCGCCTCCCGGTGCTGCTCGCCTGGGGGGGGCCGCGCGATGTCTTCAACAACGGCCTGGTCCGCTTCAACGAGCTCTCCGCGGCGTTTCGGGACGCCCTGGTCGCCGATGACCATTTCGTCGTGAGCTGTGTGCACAACGGCGGGCACACCCCGCCCGCTGGCGTGGCCTCCTGGGGCTACAACTTCTTCAACGTTCACCGCGTGCGAGATGGGCAGAGCCCGTTGGTCACGGGGCTCGGCTTCTTCTTCCCCGAGATCTGCGAGATCAGCGAGTAGCCCGCGGGTCATATGCGAGGTGTGTCGCCTCGTTCTCATCCTCCTCGAGTCCCCATACGGCAACGCCTCTGTGGCCCTGGCACGCCTCTGGCTATCGCACGGCGTAGCCCCCGGTGGGGTGGGAGGTGAGAGATGCGTGCTTCGCGGTTGCTGTCCTCGTTCGCGTCCGTGATGGCGCCGGGGCTCGCCGTCGCCTGCGGCGGCCTGTTTTGCGACCGGAGTCGACCGACGCCTCCGGTGCAGGCCTCCGAGCGGATCATCTTCGTCCAGGAGCCGGGCCAGATGACGGCGCTCGTGCAGATCGTCTACCAGGGCGCGGCGGACGACTTCGCGTGGGTCGTCCCGGTGCCGGCCATCCCGGAGCTCGACACCGCCGAACCGGCGCTCTTCGACGACCTCGACCAAGCGACGGCCCCGCGGTTCACCTTCAAGTACGCCGAGCGCACCGAGACCGTCGTCGACGGTGGCGGCATCGGCTGTGCTTCGTCGAGCGGATCGAACGAATCCTTCGCCGCCGAGGAGACGGAGTCCGAGCGGACCACGGCGGAGGTGCGGGTCATCGGCCGCGAGGCGGTCGGGCCCTACGACACGGTCATCTTGGACTCGAGCGACGCCGGCGCGATGGTCGAGTGGCTCCAGGGCAATGGCTACGCGGTGGCAGACCGTGCGGCGCAGGTGCTGCGCGACTACGTGGAGCGGGACCACTACTTCGTGGCCCTCAAGCTGCGGACCCAGCTCGGGGTGGACGCGCTGCGACCGCTGGCGATTCGCTACGCGGGGAGCGAGCCCTGCATCCCGTTGCGGATCACCGCGTTTGCGTCGGTCCCGCAGCTCGCCGTCACCGCCTTCATCATCTCCTCGGGGCGGGCCTTCCCGTTGAACTACGACCACGTGCGCCCCGACTACCAGGCGGTCCGCCCGCTGGGGGGCGGATTCACCAGCTATGGCGCTGAGGTCGATCTGGCCCTCACGGACCACCCGCGGGCCTTCGTCACCGAGCTTGCGGGACCCACCGACGCGTTGATCGTCGACCGGGGGGCCACCCGCAGCCTCCTCCAGAGGGGTGCCTACATCACGCGGCTCTTCACGAGGATCCGGCCCGTCGACATGACGATGGACCCGATGTTCGAGCTGAGGCCGGGGGCGCCGCCGGTCACCAATGAGCACCTGGTCGATCTGCGCGACGACCCGTTCTATGCGCGGGTGACGCGTCGGGTCGTCGACCGCTCCATCGCCGGCCCCCTCGCGCTCCCGTTGATGCTCCTGGTCACGATCTTCGGGCTGCGTCGTCGTCGCGGTTCGGTATAGTTCGCGCCGCGTTGCCCCGCGGTGATGAATGACTCAGCACGCCCTCGATGTGCTCCTGGCCCCCCTGCGGATTCTGACGGATCCGCAGGCTAGGACCTGGTGGCCGGCCCTTGTCGTCGCGGTCCTCGTCGCGTGCGCGTACGAGGCGCTCACCGCACGGGGACGCCGCGGCTGGCTGCGCCGAGGGCTGCTCGTCTCGGGGGCGACTCACCCGACCTCGCGGGTCGATCTGAAGCTCGTCTTCGTCCGGGCGGCGGTCCGGGTCTTCGTGGTCGCGGCCCTCCCCCTGAGCGCGCGCTTCGTCGCCGTGAAGACGGTCATGCTCGGCTATGCCATCCAGGACCGCCCGCCCTTCGTGCTCGAGGGGACGACGCTGGTGGTGGTCTACAGCGCCTGCCTCTTTCTGGCGTCGGACTTCAGCAGGTACGCCCTCCATCGGCTGGGCCACGAGGTCGGCTTCCTGTGGCGCTTTCACCAGGTGCACCACTCGGCGGAGGTCCTCACGCCACTGACCCTCTATCGGATCCACCCCGTCGAGCAGGTCCTGCAGGCGCTGCGCGGGGTTCTGGTGGTGGGCGGGGTCGCTGGCGTCTTCGCGTGGCTTTCCTTTGGTTCAGCGAGCGCGTGGACGCTCTACGGGGTGCCCGGCGGGATGCTCCTGTTCAACCTGTGCGGCGCAAACCTACGCCACAGCGGCGTTTGGTTGGCCTATCCAAGCGTGGTCGAGCACCTCCTCATCAGCCCCGCTCAGCACCAGATCCACCACGACGTCTGTCCCGAGCGGCAGCAGCAGAACTATGGAGCCACGCTCGCGGTCTGGGATTGGGCTGGCGGCAGCCTCTGCTTCTCCAAGGAGGGTCGACCGGAGGCCCTGGGGTTGGCGCCCGAGGATCAGAATCACGATCCGCACAGCCTGTTGTCGACCGTGGTCGGGCCCTTCTACCGGAGAGTCAACCGAGACGCCCCAGCTCGATGAGCTCGGCGCGGGCGGCGCGGGTCAGCAGCGCCTGCGTGAGGGGCCCGTCGTGGGCCGCCGCGAGGAAGGCCGCGCGCACCATGGCGTTGCGGATGATCGCCCCGCTCATCTCCCACTTTCGAGCCAGCGTCGCGAAGTCCAGATCGTCGGCCACTTCGATCCCGGGGGGCACCATGCGCGCCCAGAGCACCTCGCGCTCCTCCGGTCCGGGCATGTCGAAGTGCAGGCGGAAGCGGAGCCTTCGCTTGAAGGCCTGGTCGATGCCGGTCCCGAGGTTGGTGGTGAGGATTGAGATGCCCTCGTGGGTCTCCATCCGCTGGAGCAGGTAGTTGACCTCGAGGTTTGCGTACCGATCGTTCGAGCTCTCGACCTTGGTGCGGTTCGCGAACAGCGAGTCGGCCTCGTCGAAGAGCAGCACCACCGGAACTCGGCCGGCCTCGTCGAAGAGCCTGGCCAGGTTCTTCTCCGTCTCGCCCACGTACTTGTCGACGATGCGCGATAGATCGACCTGGTAGAGGTCCAGATCGAGGGCCTGGGCGATGAGCGTGGCGGTCATCGTCTTTCCGGTCCCCGGCGGGCCGCTGAACAGGCACGAGAGGCCGCGGCCACGGCTGCCCACTTTGCGCCCGAAGCCCCAGTCGTCGAAGACCCGCGTCTTGTGGCGGGCGTGGGCAAGGACCTCCTCGATGAGCTCGCGCTGTTCGTCGTCGACGACGAGGTCTTCCCAGCGTTGGGTGGTCGTCACCGGCGTCGCGAGGTCGCTGAGGCTGGTCCGGATCTGGCGACGCACGGCTCGGTCGAAGAGACCCTCGTCGAGGGTCGCGCCAACGCCCGTGCTGATCCGAACGTCGTTGAGGACCCGCTCGAGATCCCCCGGCCGCAGTCGGTAGCCGTCGACCAGGCTCGAGAGCTGTTCGGCGGGGGTCTCGAAGGCGTTCTGACGCAGGAGCCGCTGATAGAGGCGGGTGCGGACCTCGACGGGGCCGTCCGTCAGGTTGGCCACGCGCAGGTCGGGCAACACGGCGGTGACGAAGGGCACGTTGGCAGGGCGAGCGCTCAGCACGACAGGGAGATCCATCGTTCGGATGATGCGCCCCAGGATGGGCGGGCGTCGGTCCGCGCGGTCGTCGAAGGCTTCGCAGCGAACCAGGACGAGGGCTGAGGCGAGGAGCCCGTCGCGCAGCGCCGCGCCGAGCTGCTCCTCGAAGGGGTCGACCTCCCACGGCAGCGCCGAGACGTCGATCACCCAGAGCGGGCGCCCCGCGGCGAGGGCGTGGGCCCTGGCGATCGTGCGACGACCGCTCCCACGCTCGCCGATGAGCAGCACCGGGGCGTCCTCCCGCCGAGCGGCGGCCGAGAGGAGCGAGCCGACGCGTCGGCCCTCGTGGAGGACGAGCTCGTCGGGGCGGGGCCCGCTCGTCTCGAGGCGCACCGCCCCCGGCGGATAGAGTTCCCCGTTGACCGGCTGACCGAGCAGAAGGCGGGTCACGGCGTCCGGGACGAATACCGGGCGCTGGAGCAGCGGCGTCTGCGGTTGCCAGCGGCGGTCGTCGCCGAGCTGAAGGAGGCGCAGGCGGCGCAGGGGCGCATCGGGGGCGAGGGCCCGAGTCAGGCGCTCGCGATGTGCGCCGTCGTCGGCGAGGAGCTCCACGGTGAAGCCGGCCGTCGGCTGTTTGGTCGCGAAGTCTGCCCAGGCAAAGGTGCAGGCCCGCAGCAGGCCCGGGGCGCCTTGAAGCGTGCTCAGAACGAGCAGCAGCTCCAGGGCGTCGTCATCGAGATTGACCTCGCGCTGGAGGCGAGCGGCCGGGAGCCCAGGGGTCGCGCCGCGGCGGCGAGCCTCGTCGTCCCGCAGCTCGCCGAGGCGCTCCTCGACCTGCGCCGCAGGCGGGAAGGCCACCGGAGGGCGCTGGGTGCCCACCTCGAGCTCGGCGCTGACCTCCTCGACCGTGACGAAGAGGTCACCCAGCGTCCCGCCGCCCTGCACCGCGCGATACCAGTAGCGCTGGAGATAACGGGAGAGCAGGGATCTGCAGCGGCGCCGGAGATCGGCGATGTGGGCGCGGGCGTCGTACTCCACCGCGCGGATGGTACCGCGTCGTAGGCGCGATGCGAGAGGTCGATCTCCGAATCAACGGCGCTCGCCCACATTGATCGCGCGGCCGGAGCGGCCTAGAGTCGCGCCGATGTATTTGGCACGCGTCGTCGGCACCGTGGTGGCCTCCGTGAAGTACACGGGCCTTTCTGGGTATCGCCTGCTCATCGTCGAGCCGATCGACGGCAGCGGCGCTGCCTGTGGGGCGCGCCACGCCGCGGTCGACGTGACCCAGGCGGGGCCAGGTGAGCGCGTCTTCTGCGTGGGGAGTCGGGAGGCAGCCCTCGCCTGCGAGCCGACCTTCGTGCCGGTGGACGCGGCGGTCGTGGGGATCGTCGACGAGGTCGACCTCCCGGTGGCGACCGGATGAGGCTCGCCCGCGTCCTAGGCACCGTGGTCTCCACCATCAAACACCCGACCTACGAGGGCCGGAAGGTGCTGCTCTGCCAGCCGCTAACGCCCTCGGGAGACCGAATGGGCAACGAGGTGGTGGCGGTCGACCGCGTCCAAGCCGGCGTCGGAGACCACGTGCTGCTCCTCACGGAAGGCAATGGGGTACGCCAGTTGATGGGCTCAGACGCCGGCCCCATCCGTACGCTCGTCGTCGGCATCGTGGACGCGGTCGAGCTGGCGCCATGAACGAAGCCGGCGCGCGTCGCGATCTGGTCCGCTACAGCGGTCGAATGCAGGCCGCCGGTTGGGTCGCCAACCACGACGGCAACCTCTCCGCACGGATCGGTGAAGACCGCATCGTCTGCACGCCCACCGCGTTCAGCAAGGGGGAGATCGGCATCGAGGACCTGGTCGTCGTCAACAGCGAGGGGAGGAAGCTCGCCGGAGCTCATCGTGCGTTCAGCGAGTTGGTCTCACATCTCGTGATCTACGGTGCCCGATCCGACGCGCGGGCGGTGGTCCACGCCCACCCGCCCTTCGCCACGGCCTTCGGGATCTCGGGACGCCCCGTGCCCCACCCGTTCCTCCCCGAGGCCGTCGTCTCCCTCGGTCCAGAGATCCCCACCGTCCCCATGAGCGCCCCTGGCCAACCGGGCGCCAAGGCGCTCAGGCCCTTCGTCCGGCGGTGTGACGTCGCCCTGGTCGCGGGCAACGGCGTCTGGGCCTGGGGCCCGGACATAGAGATGGCCTATCTGCGTCTCGAGTTGGTCGAGCACCTGTGCCGGATCGCTCACGCCGCGGCCCCGTTGGGCGGGCCCTTCCCCCTGCCCGAGGCGATCGTCGCCCCGCTCCTCGCGAAGCGCCGCAAGGCGGGGCTCGCAGCACCGGAGGAGGACACCGCGGGGGGGGGAGCGAATCAGACGCCGGACGACGTAGTCGCGCGAGCCATCGAGCGAGCGCTCGCCACCCTGCCCAACGCCGACGCGACGCTGGTCGCCCGCATCGCGGCGGAGGTCGCCGCGAAGATCGGCTAGGGCGGTGCGCGGCGAAGCGTCGACGTTCTGCCGCACCGTCCTAGTTCGGAGGTTCCTCGGGCCGACGTTCTGCCGCACCGTCCTAGGACGGTGCGGCAGACCAAGCGACCAAGCGATGTGCGTGCCCGCCGGCCGAGTTCAAGGCG
>CAYOBQ010000104.1:0-31547 GCA_964402225.1 uncultured Nannocystaceae bacterium
CTGAGTGCTGAAAGCCCTCCACACTCCCTCCGTCAGAATCGGGATATGCACCCATTTAGTTTTGGACCGACCCCAAGAGGGCTAGACTGGCCTCGGCCTCGTGGCGATTGAGCGAGAGAATGAGCGACCAGGCACCCCCCGAAGACCCACCTGACCCGAAACCGCAGCCGCCGGTGGACGCGCTGTTCGGAGATGAGGAGCTCGGCCTCCCGCCGCCCCCAGACGAGGGCCGGCGACGTCGCGCCCCCGTGAGGGTCGTGGTCGCGGTCGTCGCTGTGCTGGTGGTCGCCGCCCTGTGGTACTTCGCGAGCCTCAATCACCAGCGCTATTTCCTCCGCGTCAAGAAGGAGGCCGTCCGCGTCGAGCGGGGCTACTACTTCCCGCTCGGGAGCGGCGCCTGGACGCCGACCCCAGCCTACGAGCCTTTCAAGCTCCCGCCGGGCATCGCCCCCGAGCGATCCGGCGCGATGAGCATCGAAGAGCTCGACCAGGTCCTGCTCCGGCTCTTCCTCACGATCGCCGAGCGCGAGCTCTCGGATCTCGCGGCGGGCAACGTCGATCTGGCCGAGCGGATGGTCAAACGCGCGAACAAGCTGCGCTCTCTACGCATCGGTGACCCGATCGAAGAGAAGCTCATGGTGATGCAGGGGGACGTCGCCTTCCGCCGAGGGCTGACCGAGGTCCGGGGTCTGCAAAACCGCTTCGACGAAGCCCTCAAGCACTTCCGCCGCGCGGCGATGCACGGGGGCGTCTCCTACTCCGGTGCGGACCGCTGGGTGGAGGCGATTACCCGCCTTCGAGAGGAGTTTCGACGACTCTCGACGGAGAGCGGCCTCGACCCCGACCAGATCCTGTCGAACCCGCCCGCGCTCCCCTCCGCGCCACGCCCGGGCGCGGCCAGGCCCAGCACCGCGACGGACGAGCAGACGCCAGACGCCGGCTCTGAGTAGTCACCTCTTCAGCACCCCGCCTCTTCGCACAGCTCCAGCGCCACCCTCACCTCGACGAAGGTCTCGCAGGGCTCGTCCCGGAAGTGCCCGGCCCCGACGGTGACCGCCCCCTCCGCGAGGGCGTCTCCGTTGACATCGAAGGCGACGACGGTGATGCGGGCGTCGCCCTCGGGGACCCCCGCGATATCACGGGCGAGGCCCGGACAGCCGAAGGTGTAGACCTCCGTGAAGCGGTCCTCCACGTCGATGGTGATCTCCACCTGCTCGACGCCGTTGCCGGGACAGTCGAGCTCGTTGGCGAAGGGCCAGCGAACGCGGACCGGTCGAGTCCGCCTCTTCAGCGCGAGCTCCTCCACCTCGACCTGCCCTCCGGAGGCCACGGAGAGGTCGTCGCGGCGCGCTTCGTGGGTCCAGCAACCGTCCACGTCGAGCCCCTTCAACACCAGGGCGTACTCCCCAGGCTCGACGTCGTCGACGACCAGCTCTCGCTCGTCGCAGGCCGTCGCCGCCGCCGCGCTCGGGGTCGCCGCGCCGAAGTCGAAGAGCTCGGCCCGGACCACGTCGACCCCGGCCTCGCCGCAGGAGAGCGCGCCGGTGCGCCAACCGACCTCGACCGCCCCGGGCCGACTCGGCTCGGTGCAGCCCACCAGCACCAGCACCAGCAGGAGTGGGAGGGGGTGCCTCATGGCCGCTCGTACACCACCCGACCGGCGACCACGACCCCGAGGATCTTCAGGTCATCGAGCCGCTCCGGTGCGACCGTGAGAGGATCTCCATCGAGCAGCGTCAGGTCGGCGTCCATCCCCGGCGTGAGACGGCCTCGCCGGTGCTCGACGAAGCCAGCGAACGCCGCGTCTGTCGTAAAACCGCGCAGGGCCTCTTCGGCGGTGAGCGCCTCCAGGGGATACCAGCCGCCCTTCGGCGCCCCCTCCGCATCGGCGCGCGTCACCGCAGCGTAGAGCCCCTCCGTCGGGTTGGGTCGCTCGACCGGGAAGTCCGAGCCCAGGGCCAACCGGACGCCCGCGCGCTTCAGCGTGCGCCACGCGTACGCGTCGCGAATCCGCTCGGAGCCGAGGCGTCGTTCGGCCCAGGGCATGTCACTGGTGGCGTGCGTCGGTTGCACCATCGCCAGGATACCGAGTCCGGCCATTCGCTGCCGCTCGGGGCGCGCGACTACCTGCGCGTGTTCGATCCGAAAGCGCCGCTCCGGGGTGACTTGGGCCGCCTCATAGGCGTCCACGACGTCAGCTACGGCGGCGTCACCGATCGCATGGACGCCCACCTGAAAGCCGGACTCGGCGTACCGCCGGACGCGCACCTTCAGCGCGTCACCGTGGACGATCGGGATACCGCTGGAGTCGGGCGCGTCGGCATACGGAGCCGCGAGCCAGGCGCCGCGGCTGCCAAGGGCGCCGTCGGCGAAGAGCTTCACGCCAAGGACGCTGACGAACTCCGCGGCCCGAGGCCCCTCGGCGACCAACGGCTCGACCTCGTCGTCGTCGGCGTCGAGCAATACGTGCACCCGAAGCGGGAGCTGTCCCTCCGCGGCGAGCTGCCGGTAGATCGCCACGACCCGAGCGCTCGCCCCGGCGTCGTGGACCCCGGTGAGCCCCACCCGGTGGCAGATCACGACCGCCGCCTCGACCCAAGCTCGCAGGGTAGCGTCGCTCGGCGGCGGGATCTTCCCTTCGACCAGCGCCATCGCGTTGTCGAGGAAGACACCCGTCGGGCGGCCATCTTCGTCACGCACGATCCGCCCGCCCGGGGGGTCGACCGCGCCTGGCCCCACCCCCGCGGCCCGCATCGCCGCTTCGTTGGCCCACACCGCGTGCCCGTCCACGCGTCGCAACGAGACCGGCCGATCGGGCGACGCCTGGGAGAGGGGCCCGTGGGTGGGAAAGACAGGCTCCGACCAGTCGTTCTGGTCCCACCCGCGCCCCACGATCCACCCGTCGCCGGCGGGCGCTCCGCGGACGATGTCGGCGACGGCGCGTGCGCTCCTGGTCCCGTTCAGGTCGAGTTGGCTGGCGGCCTTGCCAAGCCCCGCCAGGTGGGCGTGGCTGTCGACGAGACCGGGCACGACAACCGCCCGCGGACGGCGCATGACCCGGGTCTGGGGCCCGACGTATTGTTCCGCCGCCTCGGCGGAGCCGACCCACACCAATCGGCCATCGCGCACGGCCAGCGCCTCACCGGAGGCGCCCCCGTCCAGCGTCACGACCTTCTTGGCCACCACCACCAGATCCGCCGACACCGCGGGCTCCTTCGACGGGGCGCCACCGCACCCCGACAGCAACGCGAAGAACAGGACTCGAGCTCGCACTCGGCACCTCGAATGGCCCCCGCCCGACCACCGTAGCCAAGCCGGGAGCGGCGCATCGTGTTCAGCCACCCCCGCGTGTGTCAAGCTGACGAGATGCGCATCCCCCTCCCCTTCTCTCGGCCCGGCGCCCTCGTCGGGATGGTGCACGCGGGCGCGCTCCCGGGGGCCCCCGGCTACGATGGCGACCTCCAGGTCATCGTCGAGCGCGCCGCGGAGGACGCGCGGGTCCTCGCCGACGCCGGCTTCGACGCGTTGATGGTCGAGAACTTCCACGACACGCCCTTCCTCAAGGGCTCGTTGCCGCCCGTCACGGTCGCCGCCCTGACCCGTTGCGCCCTCGCGGTCCGGGAGGCCGCCCCGACGCTCCCGCTCGGGATCAACGCGCTGCGCAACGACGGCGAGGCGGCGCTCGGCGTTGCGGTCGCGGTCGGCGCCGCGTTCATACGGGTCAACGTGCTGTGTGGAGCGATGGTCACCGATCAGGGCCTGATCGAAGGCTGCGCCGCTGACCTCCTCCGGCTTCGGAGCGCACTGCGCTGCGAGGTGGCGATCCTGGCCGACGTCGCGGTCAAGCACGCCGCGCCCATCGCCCCCGCAGACCCGGGACAGCTCGCGCGCGACATGGTCCATCGCGGCCACGCGGACGCCCTCGTCGTCTCGGGTACGGGGACCGGCCAACCCACCCGCCCCGAGCAGGTCGACGACGTGCGTCGTGCGGTCCCGGGGGTCCCGATCCTCGTCGGCAGCGGCGTCACCGCCGACACCATCGCTCGCTTCGACGCCGACGCGTTCATCGTAGGGACCGCCACCCAGAGGGCTGGACGCGTGGACGCCGAGCGCGCCCGGGCGCTGCGCTACTCGAGCGAGCGACTCCGGTAGACACCGGCCCCGCCGCTCACGCTGCCGTGCAGATCGACGTAGCCCAGTCGTTCGTAGGTGCTGTAGATGTTGTCGCAGTCGAGGTTGCCGCGTGCGCGGGCCGCGAACTCGGCTCGAAGCCCAGCTCCATCGCTGTCGAACTCGTACCAGTAGTAGTGCGGATCATCGACCGAGAAGCCGAGCCGGTTCCAGGTGTCGTGCTTCCAGGCTGCGGAGCCCGCCGGGCACCGACCCACCTGGTTGGCGAGGCAGCAGGCGTTCACGCCCGGCGTCGAAGGTGCGCTCCCCGGGAAGTCCGGCAGACCCGCGGCTCCGCGGCGATCGACGGGGTCGTCGTGGAAGGAGGTGACCGCACCGTCGAAGATGCGGCGCAGGTTCATCGTCGCCTCCGAGGTCTTCGACCTCCGCACGGCGCGGGCCAACGAGGGTAGCGCCACCGTCGCCAGCACCCCCAGGATGCCGACCACGACCATCAGCTCGATCAGCGTGAAGCCACGGGTTCGTCTACGCACGGAAGCAACATACCACGTCGATTCGTTGGACGCGTCCCGTCATCTCCTGGAACATCGGTCCGAGGGGCCTTTGTTTGAACGACAAGGGTACGCGCGGACGGGGCGCCCTCGAAACCTGTCCACGCCAGTCCGTATCAGCGGAGGAGGATGCACCGCCGCGACGAGTCCAGCGTCTACCAGCGGTTCGCGGTCACGCTCGCCGCCTCCGTTGGGGTGCACCTGCTGCTCGCCTTCGTCCTCAGCGGGGTCGTCTCCTTCGAGCGCGAGCCCACGGAGCCCGGCGCGCCTCCGACCAGCCTGCGCCCGGTCGAGGTCGTAGACGCGAGGACCGCCCAACGGCTGCTGAAGCGCGACGTGCGACCCTCGAGACCGCGAGCGACCAAGAAGCAGCGGCCGAAGGAGAAGGTCGAGCCCAAGAAGCCCGATCGCGCCGATGGCCAGGTAGTCCACATCCCACCCCCGCCACGGGAGGAGCGTCCCACGGACGCGAAGCTGCTCAGCGAGTACGACAGCAAGGTCGACAAGCAGCAGGTCTCTCGCGACAAGCGCCCGCCCAGCCCGCGGGTGAAGAAGGCCGACCGCGAGCTCATCTCGACGGGCAGCGACGACGACGGTGATACCAAGCGCCGAGACAAGGTCCCGAAGCGCAAGCAGGTCAACAGCGGCGCGGCCGGGCCCGGCGACAAACGCACCCCGTCGGAGCGGCCGGGGCTCGACGCCCTCGGGGATCCGTCCGAGCGGAGGGTCGCCATCGCCGACGCCCCGAAGGTCGCCGAGGGCGGCGGGATCTTCCGTCGCGCCCCCGACGACCCCTCCGAGCGCGCGCGCAACCCCGGCGGCGGTGGCGAGGTCGGTGGCCATCCCGATCCCCAATCCGTTCGCGACCTGCTGCCGAGCCTGGGCTACGAGGCCCTCGCCCGCTCCGACGGCTCGATCGATCACCTCGACGACGTCGACGAGGGGGACGCGACCTTCCTCAACACCCGCGAGTGGAAGCACGCCTGGTTCTTCAACCGAGTCAAGCGCACCGTGCAACGCCGCTGGCACGCCGTAGACCGTCACCGCCGCCACGACCCCTACGGCCGGGTCTTCGGCGTGCGTGACCGCCTCACGGTCCTCGATGTCACGATCAAGGCCGACGGCTCACTCGAGGACGTCTACGTCGTCAAAGACTGCGGCGTCGCCTTCCTCGACGAAGCCGCGGTCCAGGCCTTTCGCGAGGCCCAGCCCTTCCCGAACCCCCCCCTCGCCCTCCAGGACTCGGACGGCAACATCCGGTTCAAGTTCGGCTTCTATCTCGAGATCCACGGCCGAGGCGGATTCCGCGGCGACTTCCTCCGCTGAAGAGGGGTCTGCCAAACAGCCGACTCGCACCCACACGGGCGTTCACTCCAGCTTCTTCGAGCCGAAGAGATCGACCCTCCAGAGCTTGCCGTGCTTGACCAGCCGCAGGGCCCACTCGGCGTCTCCCAGCGGCCCACGAACGACTCGCACCTCCGCGGTCCCCCCGTCCATCACCCGTCCACGCAGCGGAAGGTCGAGGGCGAAGGGCCAGCCCGGCCGTACGACGAGGCGTTCCAAGACGGCCTCCTCCTCGCCGCCCGGCACGCCCACGAGCTCCGCGAGCTGCCGCTGGCTCCCCGGCGTGAGCGCGCGCCACACATGAGGCCCGCTGCCCGCACGCACCGCCGCGACGAAGCGCTCGTACGCCTCGACGGCGGGGTCCTTCGGGGGGGCCCCGCAGGCGGACAAGAGCACGGACAGCAACAACCCTCGCATGGCCGTGAAGATGACATCGCGCCTACCCCGCGGCAAGCGGCGGTTGACTTCGTCGCCGCCGCCCACTACCTCGGACGAATGCGTCTCTCGTTGCTGCTCTCCTCCCTTCTCTTCCTCCTCGCCTGCGAGGAGAACCTCGACCCCACCACGCCCGACGGGGCGATGCACCATGTCCGCGACGCGATTCAGAAGCGCGACACCGGCCGGCTGCTCTCGGTGTCCTCCAGCAACACCCACACGCTGCTCGTGCAGCTTCACACGCTGCTCAAGCAGCAGGGCGTCGCGGTCGCCGAGCGCTATCCAGAGGCACACAGACACGCCGCCGGGCTCGCCTACCCCAAGGGGACCCTCGAGGCCGCCGACACCAAGGCGCTCTTCGCCGCCCTCGTCGCGCCGGGGTTCGCAGCCCAGGAGGCCGGCCCCGGCCTTCGCTACGGGATGACGGCCATGGGCGCCCCCACCGTCGAGGGGGAGCGCGCGACGGTCGCCACGCAGAGCGGCGAGACGGTCGAGTTCGCGCTCGAGGACGGCACGTGGAAGACGACCGTCTTCGAGCGCTCGATCGAAGCGAACTTGAATCGCGCGCGGCTGAACCAGCAGACGCTCGAGGAGAACCTGAAGGTCTTCGGCGAGCTGAAGCGGCGGGCGGATTCGAAGAAGGCCAAGGCAGCAGGCGCGGTCGGCGCGCCGAAATAAAGGGGCGCCACGCCGCCACCCGCGCCTCGCCGATGCCCCGCACCCGTCGCAGATCATCGATCCTCTCGTAGGGCCGCCCCGCGATGATCCGCCCCGCGAGCGTGCGCCCCAGGCCGCGGAGGACGCGGAGATCGACGTCTGGGGCACGGTTGACGTCGAGGCGAAGCCCGAAGCGAAACAGGCGCCGTGGGTCGGCGCGCGTGACCCGCGTGAGGCAAGGCTCGCCAACGGGCTCGAGGCGAGCGCCCGCGCGGATCGGCCCCGTCGGCGGGCAACGACGCAGCACCCCGGCGACGACCGGTGAGACCGCGCCTCCGGCGCCCTCGGCGCAGACCATGCGCCCGACGCCCCCGCGGACGAGGGAGACCCACAGCGGGCAGGCCACAGCGAGCGTGGGCGGCGACGGGTCTGGGCGGTGTGACCACAGCCCCAACCCACCGAGCGCGCACAGCGCGACGATTCGGTAGATGAACTCCACACCCAGTCTTTATCGGACAGACTCGCGGGTTGTTGCGCTCAATCGTGAGAGCGAGGCGAGATTGTCGGTGAAGACGCCCTCGACCCCGGCCCGAAGGAGCCGCCGAGCCGTCGCGCGGTCGTTGATCGTCCAAACGTTGACCTGCACGCCGCGCCTCCTCAGCGCCTCGACGAGGCCGCGGCGAACGAGCCGCACATTGGGATGCCAGGCGTGGGCGCGGACCTCGGTCAAGAGCCGCTGCGGCAGGGCCTCCCGCAGCCGAACGCGCGCGTCGAGCGTTCGGGTCCCCGCCACGATCGCCCGCGGGATCCCCGGCATCCGCCCCATCGCGGCGCGGATCGCGTCGGCGTCGAAGCTCGACAGCAGGATGTCCGCGGCGACGGGGCGGCCGAGGAGCAGCGCCGCCACCGGCTCGACGGCCGCGGCGTCCTTGAGCTCGACGTTGACCGGCACCCGGCGCGCGACGAGATCGAGGACCTCCCCCAACGACGGGATGTGCGCGCCGCCGCGGAGGGGGACCGCTCGGATCTCCGCCGCCGTGAGGGCGGCCAGGCGCCGGGGGTCACGCCCGTCCGTCAGCCGCGCGAGGTCGTCGTCGTGGAAGACGAGCGGCACCCCGTCGGCGCTGACGTGGACGTCGAGCTCGATCCCGTCGGCGCCATCAGCGATCGCCTTGGCGAAGGCGCGCAGGGTGTTCTCGAGGGGCCCTGCCCTGCCGTGGCTGCCGCGGTGGGCCCGCAGCCGCACCTACGGAAGGACCCGGGTCCCGATCCACAGCCCCAGCCCCGCCGCGGCGACGCCGACCGCGACGTTGGCGACGATGTTGAGGAAGCCCCAGACCGGCGCGACGCTGCCGAGCAGATGGACCGACTCGTTCCCGAAGGTGCTGAAGGTCGTGAAGCCGCCCAGAAAGCCGGTGGTCACACCGATCCGCAGGGGGGAAGGCAGCTCGGCCCGGAACGCAAACGTGTGCGCCAGGAGGCCCAGCGCGAAGCAGCCGAGGACGTTGACGGCGAAGGTCCCCCACGGGAGGACGGCGTTCGGGAGCAGCCGCGAGGCGAGCAGCGCGACGCCCCAGCGTCCCAGGGAGCCGAGACCCCCACCGACAAAGACCGCCAGCGCTGTCATCCGACCGCCAGCGCCTCGAGCGTGACGCGGCGGGGAAACTCGACGCGCCCCCATGGCACCGCCGCGAAGGGCACCCCCGCGGCCTCCGCCGTCTCGAGGTCGACCTCCGTGTCGCCGACGAAGAGCGCGTCTGAGGCCGAAGCACCCAGCGCCCGAAGCGCCCGCCGGAGCGCTTCGGGGTCGGGCTTGCGCACCTCGTCACCGCAGACGCTCGCCGCGAAGAGGCGGGACCAACCCGTCGCCTCGAGGATCACGTCTACGTAGGGCCTCGGCTTGTTGGTGACCAAGGCGACCCGGCCGCTCCAGGCGGTGAGCGCGGCCTCCGCCCCTGGGTAGGGCCGCGAGCGATCGTAGGCGTGCCCACGGTAGTAGTCGTGGAAGACCTCCCGCGCGGTGGCGATCGACTCGGAGGCCGGCAGCGTGTGCTTCAGCAGGTGCGTGAGGCCCCAACCGACGTGGGGCAGCACGGCCTCGATGGTCAAGGGAGGGAGCCCGAGCGAGTCTCGCGCGGCGTTGACCGACGCGGCCAGATCGGGGCCGCTGTCCAGCAAGGTGCCGTCGAGGTCGAAGAGGAGGACCTTCATGGTCGGGACCATACCGCCTTTGTGCCTGTGATCCACGTCGGGATCCGGGTAGAAACGCGAAGGTATGGACCCGCTCGTACTCGGCTCGACCCCCCTCGACATCGACGTCCTCGTCGCGGTCGCGCGATCCCGGCGGCGCGTGGCCGTCGACGCGACGCGCCGCGGCGAGATCGCGATGACGAGGGCCCACGTCGAGGCGCTGCTCTCGGACGACGCGCCAGACACCTACGGCGTCAACACGGGCTTCGGCGCCCTCGCCGAGGTCCGCGTCGACCGGGCCGACCTCGAGCGCCTCCAGGCCAACCTGTTGCGCAGCCACGCGTGTGGAGTCGGGCGCCCATACGACGTGGCGACGACCCGCGCGATGATGCTGCTTCGCGCCAACGTGCTGCTGCTCGGGACCTCCGGGGTCCGGCCCGAGGTCCCGGATCTCCTGGTGGCCATGCTGAATCGGGGCGTGCACCCGTTCGTGCCCGAGAAAGGCTCGGTCGGTGCATCCGGCGACCTCGCGCCCCTGGCCCACCTGGCGCTGGTGCTGGTGGGGGAAGGCGAGGCGTCCTACGACCCCGATCCGGCCGCGCCGCGGGGTCCGGTCATCTCCGGCGCCCTCGCCCTCTCCCGCGCCGGACTCGCGCCGATCGAGCTCGCGCCAAAAGAGGGGCTCGCGCTGATCAACGGCACCCAAGCGATGACCGCCGACGCCGCCCTCACGCTGCGCCGCGCCCACGATCTGGCGCGGGTCGCCGACATCGCCGCGGCCGCCGCGTTGGACGCGCTGCTCGGGACCGTCACGGCCTACGACGCGCGGGTTCACGCCGCGCGCGGACACCCGGGCCAGATCGCGACGGCGGACAACCTGCGCCGGCTGCTCGAGGGCAGCCAGCTCATCGACAGCCACACCTACTGCGGGAAGGTCCAAGACCCCTACAGCCTCCGCTGCGCTCCCCAGGTCCACGGCGCGACCCGCGACGCCCTCGCCTACATCGACGACGTGATCACCCGGGAGCTCAACGCAGCGACGGATAACCCGTTGGTCTTCGGGACAGAGGACGGCGTGGAGATCATCAGCGGCGGCAACTTCCACGGGCAGCCCGTCGCCCTCGCCGCCGACCACCTGGCCATCGCCACCGCCGAGCTCGCAAACATCTCGGAGCGTCGGGTCGAGCAGCTCGTGAACCCCCACCTCTCGAGCGGACTCCCGCCGTTTCTGGCGGCGAACAGCGGCCTCGAGAGCGGGTTCATGATCGCCCAAGTCACCGCCGCGGCGCTGGTGAGCGAGAACAAGGTGCTGGCCCACCCCGCCAGCGTCGACAGCATCCCATCGAGCGCCAACCGCGAGGACCACGTCTCGATGGGCACCATCGCCGCACGCAAAGCGCGGGAGGTCATCGGCAACGTGGAGCACGTCCTCGCGATCGAGCTCCTGTGCGCCATGCAGGGCCTGGACCTTCGGCGACCGCTGCGCAGTGGGGCTGGCGTCTGCGCCGCCCACGCCTGCATCCGAGCCGAGGTGCCGCCGCTCGACGGCGACCGGATTCTGCATCGCGACATCGATCGAGTCGTGGCGATGGTCCGCGACGGGCGACTGCTCGCCGCCGTCCATGCCGTCACCGGTCCGCTTTCGTAGGAGAACCGCATGAGCCGTATCATCCGTGCCCCCCGCGGCGTCGAGCTGCGCTGCAAGGGATGGCAACAAGAGGCCGCCCTCCGAATGCTGATGAACAACCTCGACCCCGAGGTGGCCGAGCGCCCCGAAGACCTGGTCGTCTACGGCGGGAGCGGGCGGGCGGCCCGTTCGTGGGCGGACTACGACCGCATCGTCGCGACCCTCGAGCGGCTCGAGTCCAACGAGACGATGCTGGTGCAGTCAGGCCGAGCGGTGGGCGTCTTCCGCACCCACGAGGGCGCCCCGCGGGTGCTCCTGGCCAACTCACTGCTGGTCCCCGCGTGGGCCACCTGGGAGAACTTCTGGGCCTTGGAGCGCGCGGGCCTGACCATGTTCGGGCAGATGACCGCCGGCTCCTGGATCTACATCGGGACGCAGGGGATCTTGCAGGGCACATACGAGACGTTCATCGCCGCTGGTCGCAAGCACTTCGGCGCGGAGGATCTCACGGGGCGAGTCGTGCTCAGCGCGGGGCTGGGGGGCATGGGTGGCGCCCAGCCCCTCGCCGCGACCATGGCCGGCGCCGCGTTCCTCGGGATCGAGGTCGATCCGCACCGCCTTCAGCGCCGCTCGGAGACCGGATACCTCGATCGGGTCGAGGACTCCCTCGAGGCGGCCGTCGCGTCCGTCCGTGCCGCCGCGGCCGACGGTCGGGCGCTCTCCGTGGGGGTCGTCGCCAACGCCGCCGATGCCTACCCGAAGCTCTTCGAGGCGGGCTTCCGCCCCGACCTCGTCACCGACCAGACATCCGCCCATGACCCGCTGGCCGGCTACATCCCGAGCGGCCTGTCCCTCGACGCCGCCGCCGAGCTGCGCGCCGCCGACGCCGACACCTATGTCCGGCGGGCCCACGAGAGCATGGCGGTCCATGTGCGCGCGATGCTCGACTTCCAAGGCGCGGGTGTCCACGTCTTCGACTATGGGAACAACCTCCGCCAGGGCGCCGTCGAAGGTGGCCTGACCGACGCCTATGGTTTCCCGGGGTTCGTCCCCGCCTACATCCGCCCGCTCTTCTGCGAGGGCAAGGGACCCTTCCGGTGGGTCGCCCTCAGCGGGGACCCGGAGGACATCTTCACCACCGACCGAGAGCTCGCGAAGCTCTTCCCCGAAGACGCCGCGCTCCTGCGCTGGTTGAAGCTCGCCGGGGAACGCGTGCACTTCCAGGGCCTGCCATCACGTATCTGCTGGCTCGGCTATGGGCAACGCGCGAAGGCCGGAGCGCTGTTCAACGAGTTGGTGCGGTCGGGCCGCGTGAAGGCGCCCATCGTCATCGGACGCGACCACCTCGACTGCGGCTCGGTCGCGAGCCCGAACCGGGAGACGGAGGCGATGAAGGACGGCTCGGACGCCATCGCCGACTGGCCGGTGCTCAACGCCATGCTCAACACCGCGGCGGGCGCCACCTGGGTCAGCGTCCACCATGGCGGCGGGGTTGGCATCGGCTACTCGCTTCACGCCGGGATGGTCGTAGTCGCCGATGGGACCGACGCCGCGGGCACACAGCTCGAGCGCGTCCTCACGACCGATCCGGGGACCGGCGTGATGCGCCACGTCGACGCGGGCTACGACGAGGCCATCGAGTTCGCCCGCGCCCACGACGACCTGGACCTGCCCGGCCTGACGTGATCGACCTCGTCATCGACAACGCCAACGAGGTCTTCACGGCCTGCGGCCCACCGTTCGAGCGCGGCGTGGTCGCCATCGGCGGAGGCGAGGTGGTCTACGTGGGGGACCCGCAAGGCCTGGGGCCGGTCCCCGACGCCCAGAGGCTCGACGCCCGCGGCGGGCTCGTGGCGCCTGGACTGGTCGATCCCCACACGCACATCGTCTTCGCCGGCGACCGCAGCGACGAATACGCGCGGCGCGCGACGGGCACCGGCTACTTGCAGATCGCCGCGGAGGGCGGTGGCATCGCCAAGACCATGCGCGCCACGCGAGCCGCCGACCTCGGCACGCTGGTGGAGCACGCCTCACAGCGGCTCGACGCGCTGCTCGCGTGTGGCGTCACGACCGCCGAGATCAAGAGCGGGTATGGGCTCCAACACGACGCCGAGCTGCGGATGCTGCACGCGGTTCGCGCCCTCGACGCGAGCCACCCCATCGATCTCGTCGCGACCTTCCTGGGCGCCCACACCGTGCCCCCGGATCGCGAGCGGCACGCGTACCTCGACGAGGTCGTCACGCGGACCCTGCCCGCCGTCGCCGAAGCCGGCCTCGCGGAGTTCTGTGACGTCTTCGTCGAACGGGGCGCGTTCTCGCTGACCGAGGCCGAGCGGGTCCTGACGACGGGGCGCCGGCTCGGGTTGCGCCCGAAGCTCCACGCCGATCAGCTCTCCGCCGGTGGTGGAGCGGAGCTCGCCGCGCGCCTCGGCGCCACCAGCGCCGACCACCTCGAGCACATCTCGGACGTCGGAGTCGAGGCCCTCGCGCGCGCCGGGACTGTCGCCGTCTTGCTGCCCGGCGCGGCGCTTTTCTTGGGGTCCGACGAGCGCCCGCCAGCGAGGCGCCTGATCGAGGCGGGCGTACCGGTCGCCCTCTCCACCGACTGCAACCCCGGCACGTGCATGACGGAGAACCTGCTGCTCATGCTGACGCTGGGCATGAGCAGGCTCGGCATGTCGGCCGACGAGGTCCTGTGTGCGGTCACCGTCCACGCCGCCCGAGCCATCGGACGAGAGGACGTCGCCGGCACGCTACAGCCGGGGCGCCCCGCGGATCTGGTGGTCTTCGACGTCCCCAGCCATCGGCACCTGCCCTACCACTTCGGCGCGCCCCACGCCCGGGTCGTGCTGAAACATGGACAGGAAGTGTATCGACGTCACTCGCAGTGACGCCCCCTCCCCCTCGGGCTCCCACACGGCACGCGCCGTCCTCTCGAAGCGGGTCAGACGCGCAGGGGGTCCCACACGCGGCGCAGCGCCGCCTCGGTGATCGGCCCCTCGCGGAAGAGCCTCAGGTCACCATCGACCAACCCCACCACCGTGCTCGCCGTGCCCGCTACGGCCCCTCCCTCGACCATCCCGTCGACGCCATGAAGGCCCGCCTCGTCGCAGGCCGCGGGCGTTGTCGCGGCGGGGGCCCCGCTCCGGTTCGCGCTGGTCGCGACGAGCGGCTCGCCTAGGGCCGCTGTGAGGGCCGCAGCGACCGGGTGCGCGGACATCCGCACGCCCACCATCCCGGTCCCCGCCGTGACCGCGGCGGGGAGGTTCGGGAAGGCCGGAACGACCAGCGTCAGGGGTCCCGGCCAAAACGCCTCGGCCAGGAGCAAGAGCGGGCTCTCGACCCGTCGCAGGCGGAGCGCACCGACCCCGGAGAGGAGGACCGGGAGCGGCTTGCCCTCCGGCCGGCCCTTGGCCGCGATCACCCGGGCCACGGCCACCTCGTCGAAGGCCCGGCAGCCGAGGCCATAGGCGGTCTCGGTGGGGAACACGACCACCCCGCCACAGCGCAGGCGCGTCAGGCCCTCCTCCGTCGTCAGCCGCTCGAGCATGCGCGCTCCACCTCGGCCAGCGCCGCCACCACGTCCCGCGCCAGCAGCGCGTTGTGCGTGCTCCGCGCCGCCACCCAATCGCCCGCCCTCGCGTGCCAGACGACGGCGGCACAGGCCGCCTCGAAGGGCTCGACTCCACGCGCGAGGAGCGCACCGACGACGCCCGCGAGCACATCCCCCATCCCCGCCGTCGCCATCCCCGGGTTGCCGTCTGGGCAGATGGCCAAGCGCCCGTCAGGCGCGCAAACCAGCGTATGTGCCCCCTTGAGCACCGCCACGGCGTCGAACCTGCGCGCGAGGGCTTCGACCGACGTCGCACGATCCGCCTGCACCTCGGCGGAGGTCATCCCGAGCAGCCGGGCCGCCTCGCCGGGGTGCGGCGTGAGCACCCTCGGCCCCCCACCCGCGAGCGCCTCCGGCCTGCGGGCGAGATGGTTGAGGCCATCGGCGTCGATGACCACTGGGACCATGAGCCGAGGCAGGAGCTCGATGAGCACCTGGCCCGCATGGGACGACGTCGACATCCCCGGTCCGATCACCGCCGCCGTGCGCTTGTTGATCTCTCCGTCCAGCCGCTCGGCCGCGGAGACCGGCGCCTCCGACGCCTTCAGCGCGACCTGCGCCATCGACTCATAGAGCGCCCCACAGACCAGGGGCAGCGCGGCTTCGTCGGTCCCCACGGTCGCGGTACCCACGCCCGCGCGCATCGCCGCGTCGAGGGCCATCCGAACCGCCCCGGTGCGCCCCACTGAGCCGCCCAGAACATAGACGTGCCCCAACGTGCCCTTGTGCGCTTCGTCTGGCCGCGCCGCGAAGGCACACCGCAGATCGTCGTCGCCCAGCACCGTGCGCGGTCGCCCGTGCTTGGTGAGCGCCGCCGCGGGCATCCCGATGTCGGCGACCTGCAAGCCCCCGACGTACGCCGGCGCCGGGTGCAGCCAGTGTCCGAGCTTCGAAGCCGCAAACGTCACCGTCCGCGTCGCCGCGATCGCCGTCCCGAGCGGCTGCCCGGTGTCCGCGCACAGCCCGCTCGGCATGTCCACCGCCAGCACCGGCGCGCCATGCCCACGCATCCAGGCGATCGCCTCGCGAGCCGTGCCCCGCACCTCGCCGCGTACGCCGGTGCCGAGGACCGCGTCGATGACGAGCGCGTAGGAGCCCGGCGCCGGCAGCCGGGCGAACTCCGCCGGCTCCTCGGCGCGAAGCACGGGCAGCCCCATCGCGCCGACGATCTCGAAGTTGAGCTGAGCGTCGCCCCGCAGATCGCCGGGGGCCGCACAGAGCACAACGTCGAGCACCCGCCCATAGCCCGCCAGATGACGCGCGGCGACGAAGCCGTCCCCCCCGTTGTTCCCCCGCCCGCAGACGACGGCGATTCGCCCCGTCGGCGCCAGCGTCTGCGCAGCGCAAGCCACCGCCCGCCCCGCGTTCTCCATCAAGGCGACGCCCGGCACCCCGAGCGTGTCGATGGCGTAGGCGTCGGCGAGCTGCATCTCGTCGCCCAGCAATACGCGCCTCGCCTCCGGGCGTCGGTCACTCTCGAAGCGCATCAAACGGCCTCCGTCACTACCAAAGCGACCGCGAGGTCCTCGTCGTGGGAGAGGCTCAGCCACCAGCGCCGATCGCGGCCAGCCTCCGCCGCCGCCCCGTGCAGCCGCAACACGGGCGCCCCCGCGTCGTCTCGCATGATCTCGATCTCCGAGAGCCGACCGCCGTGGAGCAGGTGGCGCGCCGCCATCTTCGCCGCGAGCCGCACCGCATAGTGCTGTGGCGCCTTCCGCCGCGGCGCGCAGTAGGCCCGCTCGCTGTCGGTGAAGGCGCGCCTGGGCAACCGTTCCCCGAAGCGCTCCAACGTGCCCGCGACGCGCGAGACCCGCAACGTACGTAGCGCCACGCCGTTCACAGCGCGCGCCGCCGCCCGCGGTCGATGGCCGCCCCGAAGTCTGCGACGGACTGCTCGATCCCGCGCATGATCGACCGCGCCAACAACGCGTGGCCCACCTGGAACTCGCGGATCTGGGGGATGCGGGCGAGGGTCTCCGCCGCCCGAAGGTCGACGCCGCCCGAGACCGCCACCCGCAGGTCGAGTCGCCCGGCGAGGGTCGCCGCGTCGGCGATGCGAGAGATCTCGACCCGCGTGTCGGCCGTCGAGCGCGCCTGTCGCAGCCCGCCCACATGCAGCACGACCACGTCGGCGCCGATACGGTGTAGAGCCTTGACCTGGTCCAGCGCCGGTTCGACCACGACACCCACCCGCATGTCAGCGTCCTTCAGGTGATGCACGTGCTTGCGCAGCGCGTCCTTGAGCAGGTGCGCGTCCAGGGTCCCCCCGGCGGGCGAGTCACGAAGATCAGGGGCGAGGGTCACGCGATCGGGCCGGACGTCGAACGCGGTGGTGACCAGATCCGCCGAAGGCGACATCAACAGGTCGAGGGCCGACCCGAGGCTGTCGCGAAGCAGCCTCAGGTCGCGCTCACGGGCCGTGCGGTGCTCGTCGCGCATCGACAGCGCGACCAGATCGACCCCCGCGAGCTCGGCGAGCAGCCCCACCGAGACGGGGTCGGGCTGGCGATGGCCACCAAGCGCTCGCAGCGCGACGACCCCATCGAGCGCGACATGCAGCCGGCCTTCACCCTTCAAGACAACGCCTCCTGAAGCGACTCACTGATCTCCCCGGCGGCGGCGTCGATGGTGCCCTCGTCGGGACCTTCGACCATGACCCGCGCGAGCATCTGCGTCCCCGAGTAGCGAACGAGAACGCGGGCATCCTCCCCGAGGCGCGCCGTGACCGCCTCGATCACCCGACCCACCTGCGGGAGCTCCTCCATCGGTGGCTTCCGCGTGACCGCGAGGTTGCGCAACACCTGGGGGAGCCGCGTCATGCACGCGGCCAACTCGCTGACCGGCTTGCCCGTTCGCGCGACCAACCCCAGGACCGCCAGCGCCGTCACCAGCCCGTCGCCGGTGGTCGCGTGATCGAGCAAGATCACGTGCCCCGACTGCTCACCGCCCAGGTTCAGACCCGAGGCCCGCATGCGCTCGACGACGTAGCGGTCGCCGACCTGGACCCGCTCCACCGAGCCGCCCGCCTCGCGAATCGTCCGATCGAGGCCGCCATTGCTCATCACCGTCGCGACCAACGTCTCGCGCGCGAGGGTGCCCCGCTCGAGCATGTCGCGACCGAGCATCGCCAGCATCTGGTCGCCGTCGACCGTGTTCCCGAGCTCGTCGGCCAGGATGCAACGGTCGGCGTCTCCATCGAGGGCCACGCCCACCGCGGCGTGATGCTCGCGGACCGCGCGAGCCATGTGCTCGGGGTGCAGCGCGCCGCACTGCGCGTTGATGTTCGACCCCGACGGTTTGACGCCCAGGGGGATCACCTCGGCGCCAAGCTCGTGCAGGACCTCCGGGGCGACGCGGTAGCCGGCGCCATGGGCGCAATCGACCACCACGCGCATGCCCTCCAGGGTCAGCGCCCGTGGGAACGCCGCCTTGGCGAAGACGGAGTACCGACCCGCCGCGTCCTTGATCCGATGGGCGCGCCCGATCTCCATGCCAGTCGGCCGATAGACGGCCAGCGCTTCACTCTCGAGCACCGCCTCGAGGGCGGCCTCCTCGGCGTCCGGGAGCTTGTACCCGTCGCGAGCGAAGATCTTGATGCCATTGTCCTCGTACGGGTTGTGGCTCGCCGAGAGCACCAACCCGGCATCAGCCCGCATACCCGACGTCAGAAAGGCGATGCCGGGGGTCGGCAGCGGCCCGAGGAGATGCACATCGGCCCCCACCGAGCACAACCCAGCGACCAGCGCGTTCTCGAGCATGTACCCCGAGCGTCGCGTGTCCTTCCCGATGAGGACCTTGGGCGGGCGGTCCAGGGACTGGCGCAGCCGATACCCGACGGCGCGCCCGAGCTGCAACGCAAACTCGGCGGTCATCGGATGCCGATTGGCCACCCCACGCACACCGTCGGTGCCGAAGAGGAGCCGCTTCCTCTGACCTGCGCTCATCGTCTCCGCTCAATCGTCGCTGGGCTCATATCTTCTCGCTGATCTGGTTCGGGTTCTCGCGGAGCATTGAAGCACACGAGTCGGTCGTCAGGGAACGCCGGCATCCGGGGCGCTCGGGGGCTCCGGGGGCGCCTCGCGGCGCAGGAGCGTGACCGACTCGGGCTTGATCTCCGACGACCGGAGCCCCTCGGGCGGATCGAAGGAGACCTTGCGAAGGCGTGGCTTGCGCCGCTTTGGTTTGATCCCGCTGACGTCCACGTACGGGGTGAGCTCGTCGACGCGAACCGCGTCGAGCAGCCGGACGGGACCGTGCAGCGTGATCCCCACGGTCGCCGGACTGACCTCGAAGCCCGGCGAGCCGGCGCGAACGCCGCGCACCTCCACTGGCCGGGCCGCGATGACCCGCGTTCCGGTCTTCTCCTCTACTTGAACCGTGACGCGCACCGAATGAGTCCCCAGGACGCCGACGAAGCGCGGGGCCGGCTGTAGCGTCGTCAACAGCGATGTCGTCTTCACGGCGTCGCGCAGCGGAACCGTGCGCGTCTTGACCTTCTCGAGCCGCTCGACCGCCGACTTGGCCCCTTCGACCGTGACCCGCGGCGGCTCCACGGCCCACTGCGTGACCCGGTAGCCGCGGCCCGGCTCGCCCTCGAAGACAGGCTCGACCGGTACGCTCCCCGTCACCTTCTCCTCGAGCTGCACCAACATCCCTTGAGGGCGTACGGAGGCGAGCCGGAGGTCGCGTGGGATGCCCGTGAACATGTCGCGCGCGAAGGTGATCTGCCCCCCCTCGAGCCCCGTGAGCCGAACGTGAAGATCGGGCAGCACGGAGGTGTCGATCTCACGCAGCCGCCCGGCCTTCCCCTCCAGGGTCACCACCACCTCCTCGAGCATCGGGCTCACCAGCACGCGATCGTCCGGCTTGGTCACGCGGACCCGGACGGTGGCCGTCGCCGTGGTGGTCTTCTCCTCGCGGGTCATCGCGACCAGCGTCAGCGCGATGGCCAACGCGATCGCCTTCTGCGGGAGGTGCTCCGTGAGCATCTCGCGCAGCATCAGCTCTGGGGCTCCTCGGTGGCCTGCGGGGCGGTGGACTTCGTGACCGGGACGACCGGGCGGTCGCGCCGGAAGAGCGTGCGCGGTCGCTTGATCAACAACTCCGTCAGCCGCGCCCGAAAAGCCTGCGGCGTCAGATCGAGCTCCAGGTGGCCCTCGAACGCCAGCGACACCGTGCCTCGCTCTTCGCTGACGACCACACAGACCGAATCGGTCTCCTCCGAGAGCCCCAGCGCGGCGCGGTGGCGAGTGCCCAACGAGCGATCGATGAGCGGGTTCACGCTCATCGGGAGGAAGACGCCAGCGGAGGCGAGGCGCCCCTCGCGGATCACGACCGCGCCGTCGTGCAACGGGTTTTGCCGCTCCGGCACGAACAGACTGTAGAGCAGCTCCTTCGAGACCTTCGCGTCGACCTGACTGGACTCCTCCAAGAACGGCGAGAGGTCAGCGGTGCGCTCGACCACGATGAGCGCGCCGATCGACTGCTGCGCCAGCGCGCTGGTCGCCTTCACCATCTCATCGATGAACTGCGCCCCCGACCCACTGCGGAAGGTGCTCAGCCACTGCGTGCGACCGACCGCCGCCAGCGCCCGCCGGATGTCGGCCTGGAACAGCACCACCGCGATGAGGAACAGGCTGCCGACGAACTGCTGAATCAGCCAGTTGAAGGTGGGCAGGTTCAACCACGCCGGCTGGCTCAGGATGTGGAGGCAGACGATGACGACCAGCCCGATCAACATCGGCACGGCCCGAGTGCCCTTGATGATCAGCAGGACCCGGTAGATCAGGTAGTAGACGATCGCGACATCGAGGACCGTGGACAGGAGCTCCTTGGCGCCGGCCTCGCCCATCAGCGTCCCCCCGCGCAGGCACGGATGGCCCGCGTGACGGCGACCACGTCGCGCGTCTCCCCCACGTCGTGGACCCGCAGCACATCGGCGCCCTGCCAGACCGCGCAGGCGTGGGCCGCCGCGGTCCCGAAGGCGCGTGCCTCCACGGGCCGCTCCGTGAGCGCGCCGATGAACGACTTGCGTGACGCCCCGACCATCACCGGCCGACCCAACGCGCGGAGCCTCGACAGTTGACCAATGAGCTCGAGGTTCTGCTCGATCGTCTTGCCAAAGCCGAGACCGGGATCCACCGCGATGGCCTCGCGCGCCACCCCCGCGGCACACACCGCGTCCACGCGCCGCTCGAGCCAACCGACGACATCGGCCACGATGTCCTCGGCCGACAAATCGCCACGCTGCATCGTGGCCGGCGTGCCGCGCATGTGCATCAACACCACGCCCACGCCCCGCTCGGCCGCTAGCGGCGCCATCTCGGGATCACCCGAGAGGCCACTGATGTCGTTGATCACGTCGGCGCCAGCGTCGATCGCGGCCCGCGCCACGCTGGCCTTGGTGGTATCGACGGAGATGACGACGTCGCTCCTCGCCCGGAGCCCCGCGACCACGGGCGCCACCCGCTCTACCTCGGCTGCGGACGAGATCGGCTCCGCGCCGGGCCGCGACGACTCGCCACCGATGTCGATGAGATCGGCCCCCGCCTCGACCATCTTCAGCGCGTGCTCGAGCGCGCGAGAGAGGTCCACGAAGCGGCCTCCGTCGGAGAAGGAGTCGGGCGTAACGTTGAGCACCCCGGCCAAGCGCACCACGGGCTTCGCATCGAAGCTCCAAACATGGCGGCCGATCTGCCAGCGCATGCCGGCGTTCCCTTCCTGTTTCGGGGCCCCCCGCCCCGCGAACCGATGGACCCTTATGAGGCGCCCTCTGTCTCGGGCACCGCTCCGCGCGGCCCCTTCTCCTTCGTGGCGTACACCGCCTTGGGGCGTCGCGTGGCGCTCTCACCGCGACTCTCGGGCAAGGGAGGCAGCACCTCCCCGCGGATCACGAGATCGACGTCCTCGGCGCCCAGAACCTCGCGGGACAGCAGCGCCTCGGCGAGCCCCTTGAGCTTGTCGATGTTCTCGCGCAGCAGCCGCTGGGCCGTCTCATAGCCGTCGACGACGAGGCGCTTGACCTCCCTATCGATCTCGATCGCCGTCTGCTCGGAATAGTCGCGATGCTGGGCGATCTCCCGGCCGAGGAAGATCTGCTCCTCTTTCTTGCCGAAGGAGAGCGGGCCCATCTTCTCGCTCATCCCCCACTCGCACACCATGCGGCGCGCGAGATCGGTCGCGACCTCGATGTCCTGGCCGGCACCCGTCGTGATCTGATCGAAGATGAGCTCCTCGGCTACCCGCCCGCCCATCATGATCGCGATCTGCTTCGACGCGAACTCGGCGGACATCGACTGCCGGTCCTCGGCGGGAAGCTGTTGGGTGAGCCCCAGCGCCCGCCCGCGCGGGATGATCGTCACCTTGTGTACGGGATCGGTCCCCGGCAAGAGCCGCGCCACGAGCGCGTGGCCAGCCTCGTGGTAGGCGGTGGTCCGGCGCTCACGCTCGCTGATGATCATCGAGCGGCGCTCGGTCCCCATCAGGACCTTGTCCTTCGCCTCCTCGAAGTCGACCATCGTCACCACGTCGCGACCTCGACGGGCCGCGAGCAACGCCGCTTCGTTGACCAGGTTCTCGAGATCAGCCCCGCTGAAGCCCGGCGACCCCCGAGCGATGACCGCCATGTCGACGTCGCTGTCAACGGGCACTCGGCGCGTATGCACCTTCAGAATCTGCTCGCGCCCGCGCACGTCCGGCCGGTTGACGACGACCCGCCGGTCGAAGCGCCCCGGACGCAGGAGCGCCGGATCGAGCACATCGGGGCGGTTCGTCGCAGCGATGAGGATCACGCCCTCGTTCGATTCGAAGCCGTCCATCTCGACGAGGAGCTGATTCAGCGTCTGTTCACGCTCGTCGTGCCCCCCGCCCAAGCCAGCTCCGCGATGACGGCCCACCGCGTCGATCTCGTCGATGAAGATGATGCAAGGGGCGTTCTTCTTCCCCTGCTCGAAGAGGTCGCGGACGCGGCTCGCGCCGACACCGACGAACATCTCGACGAAGTCCGAGCCGGAGATGCTGAAGAAGGGCACCCCCGCCTCTCCGGCGACGCCGCGCGCAAGCAGCGTCTTGCCAGTGCCCGGCGCGCCCATCAGCAACACGCCTTTGGGGATGCGACCGCCCAGCCGGGTGAAGCGCTTCGGGTCACGCAGGAATTGGATGATCTCCTCCAACTCCTCCTTCGCCTCCTCGACGCCCGCGACGTCGTCGAAGGTGACCTTCTTGCTGCTCTCCGACAGCAACTTGGCCTTCGACTTGCCGAAGGACATCGCCTTGCCGCCCCCCGATTGGAGCTGTCGCATGAAGATGAAGAAGATGACGAAGAGCACCAACATCGGGAGCCACGAGATGATCAGGCTCTGGACGAAGGTGTCTTTGTCCTCCGGCTTGAACTTCACCTGAAAGCTCTTGTCGGTCCTGGCCTTGGTCGACAAGGACGCCTGGAGGTCGTCGCTCATCTTGCGGGGGCCGTACACCACGAAGGTCTTGCGGCCCTCGCGCTTCACCTTGTCTTTGAACTGGCCTTCGATCTTTGCACCGTCGACCTCGAGCTTCGCGACCTGGTCGCGCTCCAGATACTGCTGGAACTCACCCCAGGACAGCTCCCCGGGCTTTTCACCGCTCCCGGGGAACATCCGGAAGATGATGATCGAGGTCACGATGAGGATGAGCCAGAGGAGGCCGGTCTTGTAAGGCTGGCGCACTGCACGTCCTCTGCGGGCGGTATGGATGCGACCTTCGCGGCCGCGGCGTCTCTGCCCGATCACCGGACATGCGCCTAATAACACGCGGGTCGAAGGCGCCGCAACTCCGCGCCCCACGCCGATTCATGCGGACTCGGGAGGCCCTTCTCGGCGCTCCGCGGCCCACTCTCTCACTCGTCATTCGGAGTAGACGCCTGAAGCGCCCGTTTCGTTTCACTCGGCGGTGCGTTCCCAGGGAAAGGCGCGACCGTCCTCCGCCGAGAACGTGATGCGCCAGCCGGGCTCGTCCGCTTGTAGCCGCGCCGCGTGCGCGACTCGGAGCGCCGCGACCCAGACGAGGCGCTCCGCGGACTCGAGCACGGGCAGCTCGGAGCGCACGCCGCGCGGCACCCGGGCGTCGGTCCACAGCCGCGAGACCCGCTTCGATCCCGGCGCGCCCAGAGGGCGAAAGCGCTCACCCGCCCGCGCGCGGCGCAGCGACCACGGGAACGGGGCCGCGGCGCGCGCCACGCAACCGTCCGCCCGCAGCCCCGGCGGTGGCAACCCCACGACCGGCTCGACCGCGAAGGACCACCCGCCCCAGGCGTAGCTTCCCGGTCCGTCGACCACCACGTCGAGCAGCGGCGACGCCGAGCGGGGGGCGGCCGGGGCACCGATCCGCAGTCGCCCGTAGCCGCGCTCGGCCTGCAATCCACCCGGTAAATCCAGCGCGCGTCCGGCGCCACCGGTGGTCGCCAACCCGTCGACGAGGGCGATGTGGGTCGACAGGTCGCGCGCGGCGGGGGCGCCGGCGACTCGCGCGGCCTCGCAGAGCGCGTCGCGCAGGAGGATGGCGCGCAGCGCGGCCGGAGCCTGGCCGAAGGACGAGAGCTCGATGTGCACCCCGTCGGCCCGCGTCTTGACGATCTCCTCACGCCAGCGCGCCAACAGGAAGTCCTGCGCGTCGAGATCGCTGCGCAGGTGACTCGCCGTACGGGCCGCCGCGGCGATCCAGCTCGGCCCAAAGACCTCGGCCAGGGCCGGGCCAACCTGCTGACGCAGCCGATTTCGGAGGAAGCGGTCTTCGTCGTTGGTCGGATCCTCGCGCCACTCGACGGCGCGCTCGGCCGCAAACTCGGAGACAGCCGCCCGCGCCACCCTCAGCCAGGGCCTTACGAAGATGCCCCGGCGCGGCGGGATCCCCGCCATGCCCCGACTCCCGGCCCCCAGCGCGAGCCGCATCAACGCGGTCTCCGCCTGATCGTCGGCGGTGTGCGCCGTGAGGACGTGACGCACTCCGCGCCGGGCGGCGCAGCGCTCTAGCAGCCGATAGCGCTCACGCCGGGCGGCGTCTTCGGGACCCTGCCCCACCCGGACCAGCTCCGGGTCGGCGACGAGCACCTCGACGTCGATCCCCACCGGGACCAGCACCTGTGCCACGAAGGACGCGTGGGAGGCGGACTCGGGATGCAGCCCGTGATCGACCGTCGCGACCGTGATCGGCCAGCGGTCCACGACCCGCAGAGCGTGGACCAGGCTCATCGAGTCCAGGCCGCCGCTGCACGCGACCAGCAGCGGCACGCCCGGGGGCAGATCGCCGCTCTCCGCCGCCGCCTCGAGGGCCGCGACAGGATCGCCAGACGCGTTCATGGCGACCACGTCGCGCTCCGATCCAGGAGCTTGCGCACGGCATCGGTCGGGAGCGCCAGCACGCGCCTCGGGTCACCGACTCCGCTCGCACCGACGAGGGTCGTGACCTGCCCCTCGCCATCGACGAGCGGCGTTCCGAGGGGAGCCGAACCGTGCACCCACCAATAGTACGCATATGCGCCCTCCGCGCGGGGCCCGATCTCGCCGCGCCAAAGCGGCGCCCCCGGCTCGACCACCGCAAACAGGGGGCGTCCGGGGAAGATCGCGTCCGCCCCTGGAGGTCTCGACTCACCCGTAGTAGCGGCCAGCCCGGGGACGTCGAGCACCACGAGGCCCAGGTCCGCGTCGAGGTGCCCCACCGCCGCCGGAAGCCAGACGCCCTCGGGACCGCGGACCTCGATCGCGTCGCCCGCGCCGGCCGGCCACCCCGTGGTCAGCGCCGCCGACGTGATGACCCTCGCCGCCGCCGCGAGCCAGCCATTGCCGACCTCCACCTCCCGGCCAGGCACGTGGACGCGCCCCCGCGGACGCCGTCGGCGCACGCCTACCGTGAGGGTCGCTGCACGCGCCCGCAGCGCGTCGCGCCCCTTCATGGTGAGCGGCTCCAGCGCGCGCGGCCCGGCGCCCACCAGCAGCGTGGCGGAGCAAGCGAGCAGCACGACCGCGACGCGGTGCAACATTATGCACTCCAGACCGCGGTGGCCCGCTGGCAGTTTTGGCGCGAAAATCAAGGTTCGCGGAACCTTCGTCAGCCGTCGTTGTCGAAGGTGATCGAGGACCGACCAAGCGCCGACGGAGGCCAAATCTGCCGCCGTCGGAGGTCGGGGTCAAGCGCGGGATAACGCAATCGTATCGCGGTCTTTCGCCTTGACCGTCCGCGACCCGATCGCTACCCTGCGTGCACTTTTCCGACGGGTCTGAGCAGCCCGATGACCGTCGGCGGAGGGAGCGGGAATTTGAGTAAGCATCTTCGAGCGCACCTTCGGGTAGCGGTCCTCTGGTACGACACCGTCTTCGCGGAGACCGAGGTCGACACCCGTACGCCGGTCACGATCGGCGAGAGCACGCGCAATCTGCTGATGGTCCCCGACATCAAGGGCCTCGGCGATCGGCACGAGCTCTTCGGCACCAGCGGCGGCGCGTTCACCTTGAATCTCACGGACGAGATGTCCGGCCGCCTGAACCTGGGCGGCACCGAGGTCGAGGTCGGCGCCGCGAGGAAGGAGCGCGGTCGCTCGATTCAGATCGACGGCAAGGACTGGGGCGTCCTCGACCTGGGTCACATCGCCATCTTCTTCCAGCTCGTCGACGCCAAGTCGGCGATCGCGCGCCGCCCGTTCTGGGCGCGCATGGAGAGCTCGGTTCTCAGCTCGCTGCTCGCAGCGCTGGTCTTCCACCTCGCGTTCCTGATCTCGGCGTTCATCTTCTGGGAGGACGACCCCACCCTCACCGCCCTCGATCTCAGCGACCGCTTCATGCAGATCGTGGTCGAGGAGCCCCCGCCCGAGCCCGAGGAAGAAGAAGAGGAAGCGCCCGACGAGGACGTCGGCAAGAAGGCGGGCGGTGAAGAGGGGAAGTTCGGCGAAGAGGACAAGAAGGACAAGTCCAAGGTGCCGAAGGTCGACGGTGAGATGGTCGACAAGGTCAAGGATGTCGGCATCCACAAGGCGCTCGGCTCCGACCTCCTGGGCCGCGGGCCACTCAAGAACATCTTTGGCGACAAGACCGGCTTCGACTCCAAGCTCAACGCCGCCATGAGCGGAATGGGCGACGAGCTCGTCGTCGGCCACGGCACGGGCGGCATGGGGCTACGCGGCACCGGCACCGGTGGTGGCGGCGAAGGCTTCGGCCGCATCCACGGGATGGGTCGCATCGACACGGGTGGCGGACGCGGCACCCGCGCCGGGCTCGGCGGTCGCAAGAAGAAGAAGAAGAAGATCCGCGTGCGTCGTGGCAAGGGCCAGGTCAGCGGCTTCTGCAAGGAGAAGGACATCATGCGGGTGGTCGCCGCGCGCCAGCGAGGCATCACCTACTGCTACGAGAAGGAGCTCGCGCGGAACCCGGAGCTCCAGGGCAAGGTCACCATGGCGTGGCGCGTCAAGCTCGACGGCAAGGTCATGAAGGTGATCGTCGAGTCGAGCACCCTCGGCAACAAGTCGGTCGAGGGCTGCATGAAGCGCCAGGTCGCCCGCTGGCGGTTCCCCAAGCCGGAGGGCGGCATGTGCCAGATCCGGTTCCCGTTCGTGTTCAACTCCGGGCTCTGACCTCCTCCGGCGAGACCCGCCGGGAGTGTCGAGGGGCGATGGACCATCTCGGAAGATTGTCGAGGCTCTGCGACGCCGGAGCAGCGCTAGGGCCTGTCCAACAATAAATAGGCGTCTCGCATCCACGAGCGCAGGCCGTCTTCGCCCGCGGCTCGGTCGCCCAATCCTCAACGTACCTCCGGTACGCCTGCGGTTGAGCTCGGTCGCCGCGAACGAATCTGACCCACGCTCGCGGCGCGAGCCTACCTATTTGGTGTTGGACCAGGCCAGGACCCAGCGTCGTGTGGACCTTGTACGCCGCGTCCACCACATCGCCCCCTGACGCCCGTTCAGCGTTGTTCGTCGACGCCCCTCAAACCCAAGCCCTGAGCGGCTGCGCGCACCGAGAGTAGTTCAGACGCCAATCATCGCAGGACGCCGGAGCCGGTTGGTGGGCGGGTGACACGCAGGCACGGGGACTCGAGACCGACGAGATGCGGAGAGCGTCTCGGGTACTGGGTCAGCAGTTGCCCCTCGTCCGAAGCGGGGAGCGGACGTCGCCGACACTGCGGCGAGCTCGAGGAGTCGGCAGGGCAGGCGCAATCATGGTGCGTCGAATCGTGAGGCCGGGCCGCCGGCGGCGCCTCAGAGATCGATGACGATGACCCGGGGGGCCTCCTTCTCGGGCTCGGCCTCTTCGAGATCGACTGGGGGGAGGGGCGCGAGGGGGAGCTCAAGAGCTGGGCGCTCGTAGATCCGGCGGCGCTCTTCCTCGCGCTTCCTGATCTGGTCGATGATGTACGCGTCGAGCATGGTTCCCTCCCGGGCGCCTGTCATTCAACGTTAATCACGTCCGACAGGGCGTCCAGATTTAATTTCGCCGAAAGGGTGGGTCGCACGCAAACCGGGGCGCGATGCTCAGCGGGGCCCAGCCAACTCCGGCGGGGGTCCCTCGCGCGCCCAGCGCGTACGTTTCCACACGTACTCGGCCTGTATCCACGCCATCGACCATCCGAGTCGCCCCATGAGGAATCCACCTCGAAAACAGTACGAACGGGCGACCCGCCACGACGCGTGGACGACGCCTGTGAACAGCGACGGGCGTCCGTGGGCGGCGCGCAGATCGAGGGCTGCCCACGCAGCGTATCGGCGTTGTTTCTCCCGCACGTGGTCGAGATCACGAAAGCCAGGGTGCTCGATCACGACGTTGAGCCGACCGACGGCGCCGCGCACTAGAGGGCGTTCGTGGACCCTCGCCAACGGCCAACGAGCCGTGCCCCGCCGAAACAACCGGAGCCGGTCGGCGGGCCAATAGCCACCCCACCGCAACGGGCGATCCCCGACGAGGGTCAGGATCGGAAGTCGATAGCCGTCTAGCGCGTCGTTCTCGACGGCGGAGTAGATCGGCCCCAGCCCGTCGGCCGGGAGGCGCTCATCCGCGTCGAGGGAGAGGATCCAGCGGCCCGTGGCCGCCTCGCAACCCAACCGACGCAGCTCGCTGAGGACACCATCCGCCGGGAGCACTCGGGCGCCGCGCGCGCGCGCGATGTCTGCGGTCGAGTCGCTGGAGAGGTGGTCCACCACCACGACTTCATCTGCACCCCGAACGCTGTCGAGACACGCGGGCAAGCGCTCAGCCTCGTTGCGAGCGACGACGACGACCGAGAGCGTCGTCAGGTGTCGGGGTCCGCGGCGTCCTCGCCGTCGCCCTCGGGACGGAGCCTGGCCTCCAACGCGTTGCACGAGGCCGCGAGCTCGAGCGCGTGCTGCTCTGCGAGATCCCGCTCGGCCTTCACCTCCGTGAGTTCGGCCTGGAGCGCCTCGATCCGCGCGTCGCTCGCCTCGGCGGCGCTCGCCTGGGCGCGCATCATCTTCGCTCGACGGGTGACGGCCCCGAGCTGGACCTGCATCGCCTCCATCCGCTTCGCGGTCGCGGCGTCGGCTTGCAGCGACGATTGCTCCTGGTCGCGGAGCTGCACGAGCGCCGTCTCGGACTCCTGCGCACGCTGCTCCATCTCGATGAGCGCGTGCTCGGTGTTGCGGAGCCGCGCCCGCAGGCCATCCTCGTCGACGGGGGCGTCCCCGCGTGCCGTCAGTTCGTCGATTCGCTCGTTGGCCGTCTTCAACCGCGCGAACGCGTCGCGCAGGCTGTCGGCCATCGACTTCCGCTGAACATCCACGTCTTCGAGTTCACCGAGCCGAGTCACCGCCTCTTCGAGCTGTCTGTGCTGCTTCTTGAGCTCTCCCCGCGCCTTCGCCGCCCCCGCCGACTGCGCGCGGGCTTCGGCCAGAGCCGCCCGCAGGCTGTTGTCGCCCTTCCGCAGCTCGGATATCTCGATCCTCGCGGCGGCCAACTCGGCGGAGATCTCCTCGAATCGAGTCGCGCGTTCGAGGGCGTCGGCCTTGGTCTCGTCCTCCACCGCGACCCGCTCGCGCAGGACATCGAGCTCGGCGTTCACATCGTCGAGGGCGACCAGCCGCGCCTGGGCGTTGCTGAGCTCCGCCTCGACCTGATCGAGGTGTGACACGATCTCGCGCGACGCCGTCAGCTCTGCCTCGAGGCCCTCCAATGATGCGAGCCGCTCGCGGACGACCGAGAGCGCCCCTTCCAACTCTGGGACGCCTTCCAGCCGCTCGCGCGCCTCCGCGAGCTCCTCCTCGACCTCGGCGAACCGCTCCAGCCGCGCCCGGCTCACATCGAGTTCGCTCTCCAGCGCCTCGACGCGGGCGGTGGTCGCGCGCGCCTCGGCCAACTCCGCCTCGAGCTCCCCGACCGCCGCGGCGTGCCGCTCTGCGCGAGCCGAGTCGCCGTCGGAGGCGGCCCGCAGTCGCGCGCCCGTCGCGTCCAACCAGGCGCTGGCGTCCTCGAGTTCGAGCCGTTGCCGTTCTGCGATCGCCTCGGCCGCGGCCACTCGACCATCGGCAGCCTCCAGCTCGTACTCCAATGAGGTGAGCCTCGCGCTCCGCTCCGCGTCGGTGGCGAAGTGCCCGGCGCGCGCTGCGTCGAGCTCCCCAGTGCGTCGCTCCACCCGCGTCTGGAGCTCGGCTATCCGCGCCTGCAGCGCTACGGTCTCGTCGACGTCCGGGCGGTCGAAGTCCTCGGCGGTACGCGCCTCACCGATCGAAGCCGTCGAGTGAGCCTGCGCGAGCTCGGCTTTCAGCGCCTCGTTCTCACTCGCCAGACGCGCCATCTCGAGCGCGACGTCGGCGGTGACCTCGGGGCTCGGGGGCGTGGCAGCGCCTCCATCCCCGAGCGCCAGCGCGGGCATCGCCACCTCCGTCGGCGGATCGAGCGACGCTGCGCCGCGGGATGGCAGGTCCATCGTCTCCTGGATCGACGGGTTGGTCACCGACGCCGGTATCCCGAGTCGCTCGCCCAGCGCCCCGATCTCCGCCTCCCGTGCGCGCAGCAGCTCTTCGCGCTTCTCGCCGCCCTCTTCGAGCACCTTGACCCGGGTGCGCAGCGCCTCCGCGTCCTGCTCGGCGCCCGCGACCCTCTTCTGGGCGGAATCGGCCCGCTGCTCGGCGCGCAACATCTCGTCTTGGAGCTGCCCGAGCCGCTCGCCCTGGGTCGCGTTGAACTGCTGGAGTCGCTCCAACTCAGCGCGTGCCGCGACCAGCTCATCGTCAGGCGCCGGGCCAACGGCCGTCGCGGGCACCGGCCCCGCGCCGTACCGCGCCGCGGGCGCTGGAGCTGGAGCTGGAGCTGGAGCTGGAGCTGGAGCTGGAGCTGGCTCGCTCTCATCGTCGAAGAACTGCAGGATCAAGCTGCCGCAACGGATGATGTCGCGGGACGCCAGATGACGGCGGGAGACGCGCACGTCGTTGAGCATCGTGCCGTTCGCGGCGCCCAGATCCGAGACCCGGAAGTGCTCGCCGTCGAACTGGATCATGCAGTGGCGCCGCGAGACGCTGGCGTCCGGCGACACGAGGTCGCAGTCGGGGTGACGCCCGACGATGGTCTGCGGCGAGGTCGGATCCAGCTCGAACACCTGCTGGCGTCCGGACCGGTCCATGTACACCAGCCTGGCCACGGGATAGTGATATCACCGGACGTGGTCAAACGCATCATTGAGGCACTCGCCCTGCCGACTTTTTGCGTTCACCTCATCATTTCGACACCCTCCGCGTGTTCGGCATCCTGACCGACGACGTACAAACGGGGTCTTCACCGTGTCGCCTATCCGGGTCTACACCACGCGCTTCTGCTGGTACTGCCGCGCGGCGAAGCGCCTGCTCGAGGACAAGGGGCTCCCCTACGAGGAGATCAAGGTGTCCGGCGATCAAGAGACGCGGGCCTGGCTGAAGCGCGTCACCGGACAGCACACCGTTCCTCAGATCTTCGTCGGTGACCGCTCCATCGGCGGCTTCACGGACCTCGACGCGCTCGAGAAGACCGGCGACTTCGACCGAATCCTGGCTGAC
>CAYOBQ010000105.1:0-31536 GCA_964402225.1 uncultured Nannocystaceae bacterium
AGTGCTGAAAGCCCTCCACACTCCCTCCGTCAGAATCGGGATATGCACCCTATTCACTGTTGGGCATGCCCATAGGGCCCGTCCTCGAAAGGGCAGCTCAACGGCAGGCGTACCGGAGATACATTGAGGATTGGGCGACCGAGCCGCGGGCGAAGATGGCCCGCGCTCGTGGATGCGAGGCGCCTATCTACTCTTTGACGGGGCCCCTGGCTGTCAGCCCCGTTCGTAGAAACGCCGACGGACGCGAGGGGCCCGGAGGGCCAGCCGAGAGCCGTCCGCGTGTTGCGCGCCGGGTCAGCGTCCCTGCTGGGCGCTCTCAGCGGGCCACGATGGGCACGCGGTCGAAGTCTGCCGGTCGAGGCTGCGTGAGTGGGGGGTCGCGGGCGAGGGCGCGGGCGAGCTCGACCACCGGGCTCGTCGGGGCGTCGACCGACGCCCGCAGGTCGGCGATGGCCTCTGGGGAGAGGTGCCGCGTCCAGTAGCCGCCTCGGAGGCGCTCGGCGAGCACCGCCGCGAGGACGATGAGTCGACCGCGCAGACCAAACTCGCCGGGCCCGGCCGGGAGCTGGAAGCGCGCGCGGTGAAGCCGGCCTTCTGCCGAGCGAGCTTCGAGGGAGAGCTGGCCCATCAGCCGAGAGGCGTCGCGGAGCTTCACTTCGTAGAGCACCGTCGCTGACCTCCCAGCGGCGATGTGCCCACCGACGCGGGTGGCCGATCGCGCGCGCTCATAGCCGAAGAGGCGGTAGGCGAGGACGGCTTCGGGGTCGAACTGGACCGTCGCCAGGACGTCGGTGGCGGGGCCGGCTCGTGCGCTGACGGTGAGGTGCAGCAGGTCGTAGCCCGGACGCGTGGGCGAGGGGAAGCGCTGCGCGCTGACGACGAGCGGCCCGGCGGCGGGGCCGAGCGGAGGCGGTGGCGGGGTCAGGCCGGCGGCGAAGTTGATGAACGCCTCGGTGCGCACGCTGCCTGGGGCTGGGCGACGCCCGGCCAGAATCAGGGCCCGCGCGCGCTCGAAGGGCGCGACGTCGGAGTCGAGGGCGACCGACGACTGGGGACGCGCGCTGGTCTCGACGGTGGGGTTGACGGCGAATTGGTCGAAGTAGAAGGAGGGGACGGGGTCGCCGAAGACGACCGGGACCTCGGCGAAGGCCAGCGACGCGGGCGCGGTCTTCGACGGATGCCGGGCGGCGCCGCAGCCGAGGGCGAACGAGGCGATGAGCAGGTGGGGCCAACGCATGGCGGCATTGTGCCGGGCGATTTCGTGGGAAGTGTCACGAAACCATCACGATTTCGAGGAGACGCCGAATTAGCGTCGACGGCGGGTCTTCTTGGGAGGCTTGCGGCGCCTCTTTCGCACCTTCGTCGCCGGCTCCGACGCCTTCGGCTCCGGCGCGGGGGGGCCCATCCACTCGAACGTAGGGGCGAGCGCGACCTGTCCGATGACAGGCTCGGGCTCCAGGGGCGGGGCCATGGAGACGAGGCACGCCGCAAGGGCGACGAGGAGCCAGCGCATGAGGCGCGATGGGGGCGGACCGAGGAGCATCCGGGCGTCGGTCGGGGCGCAGTAGAGGCGCATCGCGTCGGGGACGGCCGCTCCGGGGTGCTCCGCCGCGGGCGGCTCGACCTCATCGACGGCGGCGTCCAGCTCGATGACGCAACGCTGCAGGAGCGCGCGGAGCGCGGCGCCGTCGGCGGGTCGCCGTGCCGCGTCCTTGCGCAGACATCGCCCCACGATGTCGACGAGCGTCGGGTGGACGCCCTCCAGGGGAGCGGGCTCCGACTGAATCGTGGCGCGCAGCACCTGCGCGGGGCCGTCCCCCTCGAAGGGGCGACGGCCGCTCAAGCCCTCGTAGAGCATGGCCCCGAGGCTCCACACATCCGCCGCGGGGGTGAGGGCGTCATCGCCTTCGAGGGCGCGCTCGGGGCTCATATAGTAAGGCGTCCCGACCAGGAAGCCGGTGCGCGTGACGCGGTCGTCGCCTCCGCCCCTGCACAACCCGAAGTCGAGCAGCTTGGCGCAGAAACCACCGTCGGCGCGGGGGACGACGAAGACGTTCCCCGGCTTGACGTCACGGTGGACGAGGCCGTTCTCGTGGGCGTGGGCGAGGGCGTCGGCGACCCGTGCCAGCAGCTTGACGAACTCCCGGGGAGAGGGTTGGTGGTCGCGGCACCACCGGTCGAGGGTAACGCCGTGCAGCCGCTCCATCGCGATGAAGGCCGAGCCGCCGTCGTCGATCCCCGCGTCGAAGATGCGCACCACCCCCGGGTGGTCGAGGCTGCCGGCGACACGGGCCTCGCGCATGAAGCGGGCGCGTGTGTCGTCGTCTGCGGGCCCGCGGGCCGGGGCGATGATCTTGAGCGCGACCTGGGCGCCCGTGAAGGCGTGCTGTGCGGCGTGGACAGTCCCTGAGGCCCCGCGCCCGAGCAGGCCGCCGATGACGTAGCGCCCGCCCACCATGCGCGTGCGTCCGAGCCCATCTACGGTAGCGGCGATGCTCATCGAACGAGACTACGGACGCGCCGCGCCAGCCTCTGAGCTGGGTGGGTCACCGCTGCCGGTGACCTCGAGGGGCTCGGCGTGTCGCGACACACCTCGGGGTGTGCGCGAAGGGGCGCTGACACGCCGACCTCGACCCGCGTCGGCACGCCCCGGGCCCTCGCGATGTGGGCACAGAGCGTGCACCTGCATCGGGCCAATCAAGACCCGGAATCGGAGCGCTCGCGATGAGACAGATCCTCCCACCGCCGCTGTTCGCGCCCCTCGCGTCGGCTCATCCGACGCTGCCCACCCGACGGACGTTGAGGTACCCGATGAAGATCCAGGCGCGAAACGTGTCCCGAACGCTGCTCTGTCTCCTCCTCGCTGCGTGCTCTGACTCCGGCGGTGGCTCGGCGCGCGACGCTGGCGTGGCCCCGGACGCCTCGTCGGTGCCCCCCGGAGGCGCCTGCGTCCAGCGCGCCTGCGGCGGTGACCCGACGGGGAGCTGGCTCTTCGTCGAGAGCTGCGGCTCCGATCTGGAGGGGACCGCAGATCTCAGACACAACGGATGTCAGTCGACGTCGGGGCGCTTCACGATGACGGCGGTGGAGGGGGCGGTCGTCCTCGATGTCGACGGCTCCATGGCGTCTTCGCTGCGCGGCAACATAGAGACGACGACGGTGTTTCCCCAATACTGCTTTGGCTACTGTGGCGAGTGCCGGGACACCGGCGAAGATACCTGTGAGTGCACCGAGGACTTCGGTTTGTCCTTGTTCCCCGGACGGGAGTTCGCCTTCGAGGATGGTGAGATCCATCTGACCTCCCGGGGCTACACGGAGACCCGGCGCTACTGCGTCGAGGGGGACCGCCTCTCGGTGGAGATCTCCCACGAAGGCTTCCCGCTGTGGCTCTCTCTGCGCCGAGGCGTCGAGACCCCCGAGTTCGGGGTGGTGGCGCGGGTTCGGCATCTGGCCCCCGCCTTCGGGGCGGTCTCTGTCCACGTGGGGCCGGAGGTCGAACCGCTGGAGGTGACGTACGGTCACGCGGCGCACACCGAGCTGCTCTCCGTCGGCTCGATCGAGGTGTCCGTCCAGGCGGGAGAGGAGCGGATCGCCGACGCGGAGGCCCGGCCCGGGAGCGCGGGGTCGACCCTGGAGTACGTGCTCTGGGGCGGGGAGGGGGCGCACCGGCTGACACCGATCCCTCACTCCACCGGGCCTCAGAACCTGCATCTGATGCACGTGGCTCCGAGCCTGGGGATCGTGGAGATCTCCGAGTATGATTGGGACGATGGCCGGCTCCTCAGATCTGTCGTCTTGGCCCCGGGGGAGACGCTCCCCTTCGCAGGCAACGGTCAGGTCTTCCTGGTGAGCGTCGCGGGGCGACCGCCGGAGATGCTGAGGGCTCGCTTCGGGTTTGGCGGCAACGTGTTTCTGGCGGAGCTCGACGGCGGACCGGCGCTCCTGCTCGACCACGATGATAGTTGGCATCGCCCGTTGCACAGCCAGGTGGACGTGGACGTCGTCAACCTCCTCGACGCTCCCATCACCCTGCGCCTGGGGGGAGATGAGGTGGCGCTGGCGCCGAAGGGCCTGGCCACGGCAGAGGTTCGCGCCGGACCGATGTCAATCGAACGCCGGATGGAGACTGGCGAGTGGGTGGCGCACGCGGAGGGATTCCCGCGCTACGACGGCACAGCCGTTGTGGTCTACGCCAACGCAGAAGGGCGATCTGAGCTGGTGTTCAGGGGGCGATTTGGTGGCTTGAACTACTTCCACGGTGCGGCGGAGGTCGGCGAGGTTGTCTTCTACGCCCTCGACGGGCACGACCGGCGTGACGAACCGTGCGTCGAACTCGCTGAGCTGGGCGAGTTCCGGGGCGGATGCCACCCGAATGGCCGGAACCTGGATCTCGTGGTTGATGGAGAATGGAGCGGCGTGGAGTTCTTGACCGGAGCCGGGGGGCGTAGTTGGCGAACGATCTATCTGACGTCGGGCGATGGGGAGGTGCCCGCGATGTGGGCCGAGAACGAAGGCGCTCTGGTCCGTGTCGAGACGATGCGCCCGCGATCGCCGGGCCTTCGGGTCGCTCTGGTGGGTGATCCCGACGACGCCGCGACCGTCGTCTTGGACGATGAGCCGCTGGGGCCCGTGGCCTACGGCGAGGTGACGGCGACGCGCCCGGTGACGCCTGGGCCGCACCAGCTCGATCTCGGGGTGGGCAATGGGGTGAAGGGTCGGTGGGACTTTGACGGTCGAGCCAACATCGTCGTTCTCGCCGTCTACGGGGCGCTGGACGTCCGCCAACCGCGCCCACAGGTCGTGCGCCTACGCGACATCGAGGGCGAGGTCTGCGGTGCTGGTCAGCGGACGGGTTGCCTCTCGAGGGAGCGGGGGGCCGCCTACCGGGTCCTCGCGCACGACGTGGATGTTACGCGCTGCGGTGACGGCCGACCGGTCGAGGATTGGATGCTGTGGGCCGCCGCGAACCCCGACGCGCTGTGCGTCGATCGCGACCTCGATGGGGTGGTCGACGTCAGGGTGCCGGTTGACCTCACCGAACATCTGGGCCGCTTTGTCGCGGTGTTGGTGGAGGCGACCGGGGCGGAGGTCGTGGCGCGGGTCGTCCCCCCCCGCGGCGAGGTCTCCACGCTCGAGCCGGAGCCGATGCCGACGGCGCGACTCAGCGTCGTGAACCTCGTCCCTGGGATAGGGACGCTGGAGGTCCGCGTCGGTGATGGCGAGCCGGTCCTGGTCGCGGCGCGGTCCGCGGAGACCATCGAGTTCGAACCCGCGGCGGCCCGTGTCCTGCGGGTCCTCGTTGACGACGAGCGGCTCTTCGCGGAGGAGTTCGCGGCCCGCTCGGGCGCTCACCTGGCGGCGGTGCTGCGCCCCGGCGAGGCGGGGCCGGTGTTGGAAATGCGGCCGCTCGTCGCGGGCGAGGTGGCGCTGCTGCAGGCGTCGAGGCGTCACGAGCTGCTGCGGCCCTGGCCATCGATGGAGGCCGCCGGCCTCCTCGAAGCGGGGGCGACGGTGGTGCTGCCCTGGGATCCCGCCCTCGGCGTGGACACGGCACAGACCCCGGAGCTCGAGCTCGATCTCGCGCTCCCCGAGGCGGTCCGCCTGGTCGCGGTGACCGAAGACGACGAGGACGAGACGACGGCGTATGTGCTCGAGGCCGACGGCTCCTTCAAGCCGGCCGTCCGCGGCGATCGCGGTTGGGTCCGCTTCCTTTGGGTCACGTCGCCATTCCGTGGCGATCTGGAGGTCGATATCGACGAGGGCGCCGGTGAGCTCATCGATATCCTCCAGCCCGGTGCGCGGATGGGCACGTACCACGCGGTCTCTCCCGGCGAGGTGTCTGTTCGTGGCGCGGGGCTGGACTGGACTCCGATCGAGGTGGAGGCGGGCGTGCTCCACACCGTCGTCTTGCACGGTGGGGCCGATGACCGCGCGCTCGGGGTCCACGCTGGCCTGGACTTGCTGACCCTGGGCGATGTCCGCGCGGCCCTTCTCAACGCCTCGGCGGAGCCGGTCGATGTCCACGGGCTCGGGGAAGGTCTGCGGGTGACGCTCGCTCCGGGGGAGAGGACGCCGGTGGTGGACGGTCGGCCCATCTACGATCTCGACGTGGACCGGGACGGGACGTTTGACTACCGGGTCCAGACGGAGCCGGGCGAGGGCTTCCAACTGATCAGCTTCCACCTCTTCGAGCGAGAGGGTCCGCGGGTGCGGGTACATCGGCGGGGCCAGCCCTGGCTCTCGCGAGCCGCGGCTCCGCTCTGAGGCGAGATCCTACCTCAAGGCGCGCCAGGGCTTGGGGATCAGCACCCAACGCCCGACGTGGACGAGCCCGTCGAAGGCCATCCCGCTGGTCTTGCCGGGCTCTACGAACTTGAACCGATACAGGCGGACGTCTGGCTGGAGCGCGTCGCGTACCTTGGAGTACCCGCCGGGGAACTGACCTGCGTGGCCGCCGCCGGACTTCAGCTCGGCGCTGGTGGCGCCCCACAAGAGCAGCTCGGTCTGCCCCGGCTTCGGCATCACGCGGATCTGGTCGGCGTCCCAGGCCGGGCCGTAGGTCGCGTCCATCTTCGAGGCCGCCTCGCTCCCGTAGACCTTCGCGTAGTCCTCGAGCCTCGGTCGCAGCGCGCGGCTGAGCGCCGTGTGGTCGGCGCCGGCTTCGAGGAAGCGCTTCAGCAGCGCCTTGGCCCCCTCCTCCCCGGCGGCCTCACGAATGAGCGCCACCTTCTTGGCGGGCCGGGCCGGCGGTGCGTCCTTCAAAGCCGCCGGGCTGGCGGTCTTGCCTGGGCTCGGCGCCGTGGCGCCCTCCGTCTTCTTCCCGTCGCAGCCAACCAGACACAGCAGCAGCGCGGTGTAGACCCCTCGATACATTGCGGACCTCCTACTCACGGTTCACCGATCCGGGTAGCAGCATCACGCCGCTAGCGAAAGCCCTCGGGATCGATCTCGTACTCAGTGAGGCGGCGGTAGAGCGTCTTGCGACCGCAGCCGAGGTGCTTGGCGGCGCGGGTGACGTTCCCGTTCAACTCGCGTAGAGCCGCTTCGATGCGCTCCCGGGTGAGGCCACAGTCGGCGGCGGGGATCGGCGGCTCGGTCCCATCGCGCCGGGCGCGGAGCTGGTCGGCGAGGGGGCCCGTGTCGTCGAGTCGGATGGGCTCGCCGGGGGCGCAAGAGACCTCAAGGCGCCGGGCCAGCGTGCGCAGCTCGCGGACGTTGAAGGGCCAATCGTGGATCAGCAGCGCCTCGACCGCGTCGGCGGTCGGTGGACGGTCCGCGATGAAGTGTCGCAGGAGCGTGCAGACGTCGACCTTCCTCGTTCGCAGCGGGGGGAGCTCGATGGGCCAGGCCTCGAGGCGCGCGAAGAGATCGGCGCGGAAACGCCCGGCCTCGACCTCCTCGCGCAGCCGTGTGTTGGTGGCGGCGACCACCCGCACGTCCACCGCGCGCGGCCGCCCATCACCGACGGGGGTGACAAGCCCGTCCTCGAGGACGCGCAGCAGCTTCGGTTGGGCCGCCAGCGGGAGCTCGCCGACCTCGTCCAGAAAGAGCGTGCCGCCGTCGGCGCGAACGAAGAGCCCGTCGCTCTTCTCCGCCGCCCCCGTGAACGCCCCCCGGGTGTGGCCGAAGAGGGTGCTCTCGAGGAGCTTCTCGGGCACCGCGGCGCAGTTGACGGCCACGAGCTCACCGCCGCGACCGCTCAGGCGGTGCACCTCCGAGGCGACCAGCTCCTTGCCGGTGCCGGTCTCGCCGAGGACGAGGACCGCGAGGTCGGTGGGCGCGACCTTGGCGATCTCCTGCCGCACCCGGACCAGACCGGGGGACCGGCCCACGAGGACCCGCGCGCTCTCGTCGGGGGCCGCTGTCGCCGGTCGGGCGGTCTGCACCACGAGGCACGTGTCGCCCAGCCGCACGATCGCCCCGTCGCCCGCCAACGCGCGCCGCGCCTTCGCCCCGTCGACCTGCACGCCGTTGCGGCTCCCGAGATCGGTGACCAGGACGCCGCTGGTCGGTGGGTCCGCGGGCTCGAGCACACCGTGGCGGCGGCTCATGCGGTCGTCCTTGACGGCGAGCGTGTTCTCCTCGGCGCGGCCGATGGTGATGCGGGCCGACAGATCGAGGCGGCGTCCGAGCAGGAGCGCGTCGGGGGACGCGACGACGATCGCCTCGAGCCGCTGCTTGTCGGCGCGTTTGCGGCCGAGCCCGTCGCTGGAGAGCGTTCGCACGGCGGCGGAGGCTACTACCGACGTCGCGCGCGCACCACCCCGAGGTCGTCCACTCCCACCCCGGCCGCTGCCTCGGCTTGACGCAGCAGCGCGTCGGGGTCCCCGAACAGCAGCTCGGGATCGAGGCGCCTGGCCACCAGGCGGGTGCCGTCGTCGTGGACCACCGTGCCGTCGTCGGTCACTTGGAGCGAGCGGACCTGCGCGTCGGCCGGGAACTCGACGAGGAGCCGAGCGCTGCCCCGCTCCCAGACGCGGACCGTCGCGTCGTCCCCGGCGGTGAGCATCAGGCTCCCGCCCGCGCCGTAGCCCACGGCGTTCACCCAGCCCCCGGGGTGGGCGGCCCACCGCGCCCGCTCCTCCCCGTAGAGCGAGCGGCGGGAGACGTCACCGTTGGTGTCACCCACCAGCAGCTCGTCGCCGGCCGGGCTGAAGCCGAGGGCGCCGATGGCGCTCCGACCGGCGTCGAATCCGCCCCGGGCGACGCCGGTGGCCCGGTCCCAGAGTCGGATCTTCCCATCCCGCCCCCCGCTGGCGAGCAGGCGCCCGTCGCCGGAGACGGCCATCGACCAGATGGCCCCTTTGTGCCCCTCGAGCGGCGGGAGGAGACGGCCCTCGGCGGTGGACCACCGCGACAGCGCCCCGTCGGCCCCGGCGAAGTAGAGGACGCGACCGTCCTCGGAGAAGGCGAGGGGCCACCCACCGTAGGTCCGGCCGAGATCGGGCGCGACGAGGTCGACCTCGCCGGTGTCGGGGTCGAGCAAGCTGACGCGCCCGTAGATCCCGGAGACCGCAACCAGCCCTCCCGAGGGCGAGATCGCGAGGCGATGGGCCGCGTCCGCCTTGCCGGTGCCGAAGGCGGTGCTGCCCAGGGGCTCGAAGCCGCCAGGCCCCAGCCGCCAGGTGCGCACCGTGAGGTCGCCGGCGGTGGTGTAGAGGCGGTCCCCATCGAGGACGACCGCCCCCAGAACCTGGGCATGAGCCGTCGCGCTGCGGACCAGGGTCGGCTCCACCGCGGTCCACAGCCCCACGCCGGGGCCCATCCCCGCGGTCGCCAGCCGGGCCCCGTCGGGGGAGATGGCGACCTCCTCGAGGCCCCGCAGGGATCCGTGGAGCCGGTCGCGGGCGCGCAGCGTCTCGGGATCGCGGACCACGGCGGTGGTCGAGGCGGTGCCGGTCAAGACGAGCTGACCGCCCACCGCGATGTCCCGCGGTCGACCGGCGAGCGGCAGGCGCCGGGGCGCGCGGTCGAGGGCGCCGATCTCGAGGCTCCACAGCGCATTGTCCTTGCCGGTGGCCACGACCCGGTCCCCGACGAAGGCCACCGCTTCGCCCCGCTCCGTCAGCGTGTGCGTCGCGCGCCGCGCGCCCGTCGTCGCGTCCCAGACGACCAGGGAGGGGGCGCGCGTCACGCCCGCCAGGAGCCGGCCGTCCGGAGACCACGCGAGATCGATCATCGGGCTCGCGGACTCGGTCGACAACGTCTCCAGCGAGCGCGCCACGGCGCGGGAACCGATCTGAGCGCCATCGCGGTGGCCGACGGCGAGACCTCCGCCGGGCCGCGCGGCGAGGGACCAGACGCCGCGGTCGAGCGTCAGGGTGTGATCCGTCGTGAGGTCGTCGGCCCGCAGGACGTCGATGGCGTGCCCGCTTCGCCAGATGGCGAGCTTCTGTCCACCGTGCATCCACGCGACGCCGCTGCGATCCCTGGTGATGGGCGCGCCGGGGGCTCGCACGACGCAATCGGGTCGCGCGCACGCTCCGTCGAGGGTCCAGACCCAGACCCCGCCGTCGATGGGGACCGCGGCCAGGCGTCGCCCGTCTGGGGAGAACGCCAGGCCGGCGACGCCCGAGTCCGGGGTGGGCAGCCGCCGCTCGAAGCGGGCGCGACGGCCCGCCTCGGCGGCGAAGAGCTCGGTGCGCCCCCGCGCGCGCTCCGCGGCGCGGTCGTAGGCGTCGGCCTCGGCGACCAGCGCGGCCGCGGCGAAGACCGCCGCGGCGCCGTGGTCGGCCCGCGCGTTGGCCTGTCGGGCTCTCTCCAGGTAGGCGGTCGACAGCCCCGCTCGAGCCTCGGCGCGCGACGCCTCGGCCGTCCGGTAGGCGCGGTGGGTGAGGACCGTCGCCACCAGCAACGCGACGACGGCCAGGGCCGCCGCGAGGCTGGCGGGCGGGTTGCGACGCACCAGCCGCCGGAGCAGCTCGAGGGTGCCGTACTGATACGCGCCGACCTGGCGCCCCGTCTGCCAGGCGACGAGCTCGCTCGCCATCGCGCCGGCGTCGGGGTAGCGGCGGGCGGGATCGGTCTGGGTGGCGCGGTCGGCGATGGCCAGCAGGTCGCGGGGGACGTCGGCGGGGGTCGAGGGTGGCCACGGGCGGCGCCCGCTGCGCAGGCGGTCGAGGACCTCGTCGGTGGTGTGGCCGCGGAACGGGGGCTCCCCCGAGAGGAGCTCTCGCAGGAGGACGCCGAGGGCCCAGACGTCGGCGCGGCGGTCGACGTCCTCACCGCGCGCCTGCTCCGGGCTCATGTAGGCCGGCGTCCCCAGCGCCTGGCCGAGGGCGGTCTCGGTTGGGTCGCAGGCGCCCGTGGCGACCTCTGCGGGGAGCTCCGAGTCGACGCCGATGACCTTCGCGAGGCCCCAGTCGAGGACCGCCACCTCGCCGAACTCCGCGAGCATGACGTTGTGGGGCTTGAGGTCCCGGTGGACCACGCCGCGGCTGTGGGCGTAGGCGACGGCCTGGCAGACGGAGATGAGGGGGCCGATGAGGGCGAGGCGCTCGTGGACCTCGGTGGCGCGCCCGAAGGCGAGGGCGAGGGTCTCTCCACGGACTCGTCGCATCGTGTAGTACGGCGTGCCGTCCGGGCGCAGGCCGAGCTCGTGGACCGGCACGATGTTCGGGTGCTCGAGGCGCCCGGTGATGCGCGCTTCGCGGAGGAAGCGCGCGCGGCGCTGGGCGTCGGCTGGTTGGAGCAGCTCCTTGACGGCCACCTCCCGGTCGAGGTGTCGGTCGTGGACCCGGACGACGCGACCGATGCCGCCGCGTCCCAACTCCTCGGCGGACTCGTAGCGGTCCACCGACTCCGCCGTGAGCGCCTCCTCGTCGGGGGGCGGCGGCGCTTCGAGCAGGGCGACCGCCTGCTCGCCGCCGGGACCCATCGTGGTCGGCGCGTCGTCGGACATTCGCGAGCAGGAAGGCAGGGAACCGCGCCGGAAGCAAGCGCGGGGCGTCTTCAGGGGCCGTCGCAGCGGGCGCGCGTGAGGCGTTCGAGCATCTCCCCGACCGTGGCGATGGCGTCGGTCATGTCCGGCGCGCAGATGTCGACGGCGGCGCCGCGCTCGCCCAGGCTCTCGGTGAGGGCGAGGTAGCGGTGGCCACTGAAGGCCTGACCCAGTGGTCCTCCGCAGGCTGATTGGATGACGCCGGGGCACAGGCCCTCCGGGCAGCACATGTCGCGGGAGGCGTCGGGGTCGTGTCGGGGGTCGCGCGGGTTGCACTCCGGGACGGGCTCCCCCTCGACGTAGCGCATCTCGTGGCCGAGCTCGGTGTAGGCCCGCGGCCCGCTGATCGCGACGACGCCGATCTGGTCGGGCCAGCGCTTCAGGCCCTCGAGGAAGGTGGCGTAGCGCTCCGGGGGGACCAGCGACCGGTCGGCCTCCCACGCGCAGTTCGAGTTCTCCGATCGGCTCACGACGCAGCGTTCGGCGCTGCAGTCCCGTGGCGTCGAGGGACCGCACTCACGCAGAAGGCACGCGGCGGGATCCGCGGCGCACCCAGGCTCGGCGGCGTAGCCGTCGGGGAGCCCGTCCTCATCTTCGTCCAGGGGCCCGGCCCGACAGATCACCAGCTCCGAGGCGGCGGGGTTGGTGGCGGGGTCGGAGCAGTCGTCCTCGTCGGTGAGGAAGACCACCAGCAGGCCCGCCCCGGGCCGGAGGAAGTCTGGGGCGGCGTCGCAACGCGGGTCGTAGCCGCCGTCGCCACAGCAGGCCCCGAAGCGGGCGGCGTTCGGCCCGTCACAGGAGAGCCCCACGCGCATCGCCTCCAGGCCCTTTTCGAAGCCGTCGCCAGAGGTCCCGAGGGTCGTCGCGCAGCGGACGCGGAGCGCGAGGTCGGCGCGGACGCACTCCGCGGGGTCGAGGCCCTCCGGGCAGTCCCGGCCGACCTCGCTGGAGTCGAGGATCGCCGCGAGGGCCTCCGGGCAGTCCTCGGTGTGGGGGGCCATGGCGTCACCGTTCTCGTCACGGCAGCTGAGGGAAGGGGTCGGCGGCGCCGGCGTGTGGAGGAAGCGCCCCACCTTCTCGTTCGGCGAATGCATGTCGGTGCTGACGACAGCGACGCGGTAGTCGAATCCGGCGCCGACCAGGGTGTCCGCGAGGGCGGGGAAGGCCTCGTTGAAGGCCCGTTGCTCCTCGCACATCGAGCCCGAGTCGTCGACGACCAGGAGGAGGTCGACCGCCCGGTTCGGCGTGCAGGCCTCGCAGTCGTCGCCGGAGAAGCCGGGGGCGCACTCCCTACAGCTCTCGCCCGCGAAGCGGCGGGTGCACGCGGCGCAGTCGGCGGTTCGGTTGACGGCCGCGCAGCAGCTCGCCGCCGTCGCCCCGCCGCCGTCCGCCGCGTCGTCCTCGCAGGGTCGCCAGTACGGGGCGAACGGGGTGCAGACGACGCACTCGGGGACGGGGCAGCCGACACACGCGCCGTAGCGGCCGTCGTCACCGCAGAGCCGGGTGCCCTCGAGACCCCCGCCGGGGCAGAGGCAGGCCTGGGAGGCGCCGGCCTCGCACGGCTCGGCGCGGCCGGTGTCCGACGCGGTGCAGCCGCTGGCGAGGGCGAGCAGGAGGGGGAGAACGAGTCGCATCGAGGGCTCCTGGGGAGAGGGTCTTCGGCAGCCGAGCGCTTGCACGCGGCGTTCCAACGAACGGGGGGCGGGGGGTCGGTGACCTCCTCGACGCGGCGGTGTGTCGCGCGCGGCGGCCGCGGGGCTCGAAGTGGGGCGTGACACGGCGGAGGACAGGGAGCGTGGCCGCTGCCGGCTCGTGTGGCGAGCCGAAGCGTCCCGGCTCTGTGAGACGATGGGGCCATGCAGACCCTCCGGCTCCTCGCCAACGGTGTCGATTTCGCGGTGCGTGTCTGGGGCGGGGGCCCGCGTCTGGCGTTGCTGCTGCACGGCTTCCCCGACGACGCCGACTCGATGGCGCCGTTGGCCGCTCGGTTGGTGGTGGCCGGCTATCGATGCGCGGCGCCGTTTTTGCGTGGCTACGCCCCCACCGGACCTGCGCCCGACGGTGACTACCACGTCGCCGCGCTCGGGGACGACGTGGGCGCGCTCATCCCGGCCCTGGGCCACGACCGCGCGTTGGTGGTCGGCCACGACTGGGGCGCGGTGGCGACCTACGCCGCCGTCGCGCGGCACCCCGCGCGCGTCGCCGGCGCCGTCGCGCTCTCGGTGCCGCCCGTGCCGGCGATCCTCCGCAACCTGCCCCGTGACCCGGCTCAGCTCCGGCGCAGCGCCTACATGGGCCGCTTCCAAGCTCCGCGGGCGGCGGCGCGGATCCGGGCGGGGGGCTTCGCCGAGATCGATCGCCTCTGGCGGGCTTGGAGCCCGGGCTGGACGCCGCCGCCGGGCCGGCTCGACGCGGTGAAGGCCACGCTCGCCCAACCGGGCTGCGTCGAGGCGGCGGTCGCGTACTACCGGGGGCTGTTGCCCCGGCGGGCCGGTGATCTGCTGCGAGCGCCCACGCTCCTTCGCCTGGGACACGGCGCGCCGCCGCCCCTCGTCTGCGGGGGGCTCTCCGACGGGTGCTTCGGACCCGCGCTCTACTCCGGTGTCCCCGGGGCGCGCCTCATCGAGGGCGGACACTTCCTGCCCCTCGAGGCCCCCGACGCCGTCGTCGAGGCGATCCTCATCGAAGCTCGCGGGTGAGCTGGCGCAGCGCTTTGCGCAGCGAGTCGGCCCGTGAGCCGCTCAGCGTGGCCAGGCGCGCATGCTCGAGCCTGGCGACGCGCTTCGATTCGCGACGAGAGGGTCTTGGTTTTGCGCGCAGCAAACGTGCGTGCCGCAGGCCCGCTGCGGCAGCGTCTACCTGGGAACGCCGGTCCTCGGGATCGACGAGGAGGAGCGCCAAGGCATAGGCGTCGGCGCTGGCCTTTTTTGATGCGACCATGTGGTCATGTTTGCCGAGGAGGTGGGCCAGGAACCCGAGGGCGATCAGCCGGGTGCGGCGCAGCTTCCCCTCGAGGGGCTCGGCGACCTCTGCGGCCTCCCGGTAGGCCTGGATGGCGGCCTCGCTCCGGTCGGCGCTCGCGTGGAGCGCGCCCAGGTGGGTGAGGGCTCGGGCGACGTCGCGCCTCGTCTCGGGGTGGCCGGGCCGCGCCTCGAGCAGGCGCCTTCGCTCCTTCAGGGCGCGCTCGTAGAGCGCCCGGGCGGCGTCTCCTCCGAGGCGACCGGCGAGCTGGGAGAGGTGCTGGGCGAGGGCCCGGCGGGGGAGGTCGGGGTCCGTGGCGAGCCGGATCTCGAGCTCGATGACCTCCACCAGGCGGCGTTCGAAGCGCTGGGCGTCGTCTGGACGTTCGAGCCGGTCGGCCGTGGCCACCGCGGTGGCCAGCGCGGTGTGGAGCCGGCCCGTGGCCTCGACGGCGTCGCCGTCGTCGGCCTCGGCGTGGGCGAGACCCCGGTCGAGGGCCGCGATGGCGGCGGCGTCGGTCTGGCGGGTCTGGGCGAGGTCGAGCCAGAGCCGGGCGAGCTCGGCGCGCACCGGCGGTCCCGGCGGGGTCGTGTTCAGCGTGCGCTCCACCGCAGCGAGCGCTCGAGAGGCCTCGTCGCTGGCGGCTGGGCGCGCGCGGAGCAGAGCCCGGGCGACGCGCAGTCGATCGAGGCGCGCGAGGCCATCCGTGGGCACCAGCTCGTGGTGCCGCCCGGCCAGAGCCAGGGCGGCGCGCCAGCGCGTCGAGGTGTCGCGGCCGAGCTGCTCGTCCAGGGCGGCGCGGCGCCGAGCGACGCCGAGGCGCGCGCGGAGGATCTCCAATCCCCGGGGCTGAGAGGCGAGGGCCTCCTCGAGGGCGGTGGCGGCGGTGTTCAGGCCGGCCTCGACGCTGGCGAAGTCCTCGGAGGTGGCGGCGCGGTTCGCCTCTTCGAGGGCCACCTTGGCGCGCGCGAGCGGGCTCGCCTCGCCCGTCGCCGCCGCGCGCTCGTCGAGCTTCATCTTCACCACCGCGGTGGCCACGACCACCAGCAGGATGGCGGCGACCAGGATCACTCGGTGGACCTCGGCGCGCTTCATAGCCGCCACACCAGGGTCTTGACGGGCGCCGGCCCGTCGCAGGGGAAGTCAACGGCGGGGCGGCAGACGCGCTCCAGGCGGGCCCCCGGCGGAAGGCCTCGCCGCACCGCCGCGGCGAAGCGGTGGGGGGTGAGCTTGCGCACGTTGGTCGTTGTCCAGAGTCGGCCCCCGGGGCTGAGGAGGGGGGCGGCGAGGGCGACGAGCTCGTGGTAGTCGCGGGCCGCCGACCAGCGACGCTTGCGCTTGCCCACGCTCGTGCCGGGGGGATCGAGGATCACCAGGTCGAAGCGCTCGCCGCGCTTCGCGAGGCGGCGCACCCAGTCGAAGACGTCGCCGTAGATGCGGTCGTGGCGCGCGGCGTCGACCCCGTTTGCGGCGAGCTGCGCCGGGATGCGGTCGAGCCACGCGCGGGACAGATCGACGCTGACGGTCTCGGCCCCCGCGAGCCCCGCGGCGACGCTGTAGCCGCCGGCGTGGGCGAAGGTGTTGAGCACGCGCAGACCCCCGGCGTGGGCGCGCAGCCAGGCGCGCTGCTCGCGCTGGTCGAGGAACAGGCCGGTGGAGAGCGCGGCGCCGAGATCGACGAGGTAGCGGACGCCGCGCTCGGTGACGGGTAGCGGCGCGGGGGCGGGCGTACCCTCGAGGCTCGGGAGCGCCTGTCCGCCGCGTGAGCGGTCCCGCAGCCCTCGCACCACGTAGGCGCCGCGGGCTTCGGGGCGGGGACCGGCGGGGGCGCCCTCGTCGTGCTGGACGCGGAGCCAGTCGTCGTAGCGGTCGACGGTCCAGCCCGGGTGGCCGTCGGCGGCCCCGTTGAGCTCGCGAAAGCAGGTCGTCGTGGCGTCGAGCCGGAGCGCCGCCCGGGCGTCGCCCCCGAGGTAGCGGGCAAAGGCTGGCGGCGGCGGTGCCTCGAAGCGGCGGCCGTCGACCGTGAGGTGGGCGCAGTGGAGGAGCAGACGCGGGGCGCGGAGGTCGAGGCCGTCGCCGTAGCGCCCATCGCCTCGAACGGGGGTGCCCGCCGACGCGAGGTGGGCGCGGATCTGGTGGGTGCGACCGGTGATCGGGGTCACCCGGAGCAGCGCCCAGTCCTCGCCGCGGCGGCAGACTTCGTAGCGGGTCTCGGCGGGGCGGCCCGCCACTGGAGCGTCGAATACGCCGCGTTGCGCGGGGTGGCCACAGACGACGGCGAGGTAGGACTTCTCGACTCGGCGCTCCTCGAAGGCCTGTTGGAGCGTGCGGGCGCCGGCCCGCGACCGGCTCAGCAGCACGACGCCGCTGGTGCCCACATCGAGGCGTTGGTGGACGCCGAGGGGCTCGCCCGCGGCGGCCACCACGTCCGGGCGCAGACCGCGACCGTCGGCGTGGGTGAGCCAGCCCGCTGGCTTCGCCACCGCGAGCACGTCGTCGTCGCGGTGGAGCACCGTCAGCTCCGCGTCGGCGGCGGGGAGCGCGTCGGGGATCAGCGGTCGCTCGGCCACGGCGTCCTCGCTGCGAGTCCGAGCCAGCGCGCCAGCGGGATGCGGCGGCGGGCGCTTTGGTAGTGGCCGACGCAGGCGCGGTGGACACGCACCGTGGAGGCCAGGCGGTCGGCGACGTCGGTGAGGTCGTCGGTGACGCGCGGATCGAGGGGCATCGTGGCCAGGGCCGCGTCGATCCCGGCTTCGGCGACGGCGACGGCGGCGGGGCCCGCGCCGCGAGCGGTGGCGGAGGCGTCACAGGCGTCGTGGAGGGACGGATCGAGGGCGCGCGCGACCCCGCGACGGTGGGTGAGCAGCGCGTCGATCTGCCGCCACGCGGCGTCGACGTCGTCGAGCCGGCCACGGGCACGGCGCCAGGCCCAGCCCCACAGCGCCCAACCACCGAGGGTGGCCAGCGCGACGCCAATCCAGGCTGTCATGGCGGCCATGGTACCGTCCGCGCGATGAGTCGCAAGCCGCCACGCCGCCGAGCGGGCCCACCGCTGGTGGTGCCAGACACCCTGTTGGCCTGTCTCGAGCCGCTGGACGCGCGCCGCATCGCGCCCGCCGTCGCCGCGACGAACGCCGGGCTGACGGACGGCTCCTGGCTGGGACGGCCCTATCTGCGGGACGCCGAGACGCGCGCCGCCTACCGTACCTACTACCTGTGCGCGAACGCGCCGAAGTTGTGGGCGGTCCTCGATCGCCTCGAGCTCCCCGACGTCTTGGACGTCTGCGAGCTGGGCGGCGGCCCGGGGACGGGCGTGGCCGCCCTCGCGGTCTGGGCGGCGCGCACGGGGCGCACCGTGAGGCACCTGGTGACCGACGCCCTGGCGGAGAACCTGCGTGACGCCGAGGCGTTGGGGCGCGCCCTCGGGGTGGAGGTCTCGACCCGGCGCCTCGATCTGCGGGGTCCCATCGAGCTGGGCCGCGCGTTTGATCTGGTGGTGGCGATGAACGTGGTCTGCGAGCTGCCAGGGGGCCTCGACCCGGCGGCGCTGGCGGCGCTGACGCGACCGGAGGGGACGCTGGTGGTCATCGATCCCGCGTCGCGGGAGGCGTCGGGACGTTCGCTGGCGCTGCGGGACACCCTGGTGGCGCGAGGGTGGGTCCCGCGCTGGCCGTGCCCGCACTCGATGCCCTGTCCGACGGGGTGGTGTCACGCCGAGTGGAACTTCGAGCGCCCCGGATTCATGGCCGAGGTCGATCGGCGCGTCGGGACCCGCCGGGAGGTGCTGAAGGCCACCTGCTTCGCGCTGAGGCGCGGCGGCGTCGGGCCCGAGGGCGAGCTGGCGCGGGTCGTGAGCGAACGCCACGACGAGAAGGGCCGTACGCATCTGCGCGCGTGCCGCGCTGGCGAGGAGGTGCACATCGAGCTCCAGCGGCGGGACCGAGGGGAGGGGACTCGCGACTTCGGCCGCGCGGTGCGCTTCGACCTGTTGCGAATCGAGGGGGGGACGCGGGTGGGTGGACGACTGCGGCTGGGCCCCGAGGATCGGTGTGAGCGCGTCTCGGACGAGGGTTGGTAGGGCGATGAGGCGCCTGTGCGTCGCGATCTTGTTCGTCGCGTGCGGCGGCGCCGACGAGGCGCCCGTCGAGGCCACGCCCTACTCAGTGGTGCGCGAGGTCTTCGACCGCGGCTTCTTCGACGCCACGGTGCGCGAGGTCTGGATGTCCGCCGCAGCGGCGCGGTCCCTGCGCCTCCCCGGGCTGGTCGACGCCGCGCGCTACGCCTTCCTGCACGTCGGCGAGCTGCGGCGCGTCACCGATGAACGGCGGATCGGGGATGTGGCCTTCGCCATCGACGGGTGGCCCACGGCCCTCGACATCGAGCTGACTCGGGGCCCCGAGGGGTGGCGGATCACCGACGTCGAGGGGCCCGAGGCGCAGCAGGCGTTGGTGGAGCTCTTGGGGCCGGATGGCCTCGCGTCCTCACCAGCGGCGCTCCCCTGGAGTGGCGGTCTCGCGGGGCGTGACGCGGCGGGGCGGCCCAGCGCGGCGGTGATGGTGCTCGGGGTCCGCGGCCGGGTCTGGGTGGACGGGGCGCCGGTCGAAGACAACGATCGTGGGCCCGTCGTGGCGGCGCTGAAGGCGGGGATCCGAGCCCGCGCGCAGCTCGCCCGTGACGCCCACGCGACCTACCGGCCGCAGGTCGCGATCGCCCTGCCTCGGGACGCCTCGTCCCTGCAACACGCGCTGCTCGCAGACTGGGCCGTGGAGGCGGGCGCGGTGGCCCTCGGGCTGGTCGTGCGGGCGAAGGGCGCGGGGCCCGGCTACCTCCCGCTGGCGCGTCGTGGACTGGCGCCGCCCGGGGTGACGAGCCCGAACGTGCTGAGGATCCGACGCGATCTGACGGGGGTGCACGTCGCGGTGGGCGGCGCGCAGCACAGCGTCCCGGCACAGGCCCTGGCCGACAAGTCGCGCTTGGGTGATCTGCTGCGCGCCCTGCGGCGTGAGCACGCGCCGACAGGCGCCCTGATCGAGGCCTACGCCGATGGCGATCACGGCGGGGTCGTGGCCCTGCTCGACGCCTGCCGCGTGACGGCGCCGGACCTCGCCGTGGCCTCGGCGGCCCCGCGATGAGGCGCGCCTCGAGCTGGATGCTGTGGCCGATGCTGGCGTTGGGATGCGGTGGTGGCGGGGCCGAGGAGGTGGAGGCCGGCGATCCCGAGCGCGCCGCCGTCGAGCTGCTGAGGTCCCACGTCTTCGATCCGGTGGCGTCGCTGCGCCCGCGTTTCACGCGGGAGGTCAACCCCGCCGACTTCCCGCTGCGGCAGATGCTCGATGGCCCGGAGCAGTACCGGTTCATCGACGTCTGGCGGCTGCGGATGGTGGATGGGCGGCTCGTCGTCTGGTCGCTGGTGGAGCTTGACGGGGCGCCGCACGTCTTCGAGATGTGGCTCGAAGACCAGGACGGGGCCTGGCGCGTGGCGGGGTGGAGCCAGGTGCCCTCGCGGGTCGACCCCGCGAAGCCGGCTCCGCCCGCCGGGACTCAGGTCCCGACGGTCTTCGCGGCGGCGACCTTTCGCGGGGCGCCACCGTCGCGGGAGGTGCCGGTGGAGGTTCGCGCCGACGCCGGCGAGTCGGCGGTGCCGGTGGACGTGCGGTTGAAGAAGCCGACCTTCGACGGGGCCTGCCCGCGGGCGACCCTGACGCGGAAGCTGCGCGCGTTGAAGGGCGGCCTGGGCCGCTGCTACGGGGGGGCGGTCGATCCCGACGCGCCGAGGTCGGGGCGCATCACGTTCACCGTGCTCCTCGACGGGCGGGTCGGGAAGATCGACGCGAGGGTGACGGAGACGACCCTCGTCGACGGGGCCCTGGGCGCGTGCGTTCAGCGGATCGTGGAGCGGCTCCCGGTGACGGTCGGCACCAGCGAGGTGTGCACCGTCCGGGCGCCGTTCACCTTCAACCCGAGGAGACCGAAGCGACGCGCGGCCAGCCCCCGTCGGTGACGGCGCGGGCGGGGACGCCGGACAGGAGGCGGGCGGCCACGGGGCACGTGGTGGCGAGGTGCGCCGCCGCGGCGGCGGGCAGCGCCAGCAGGATCGAGGTGCGCGCCGCCACCACCGTGTGCCGGCAGGCGCCGCCGGAGACCGCCCCCCAGATGCCGTGGACCGACATCGCCCGCGCGAGGGCGTCGGCGCCGTCCACCCGGACCGCGCCCGCGTGGACGATGTAGAGGGCGTCGGTGGGGGCGCCGGCGAGCGTCACCGGGCGCCCGGTCGCGAAGGTGCGCGGATACAGCGCGTGGGCGCACGCCGCCAGCGCACGCAGATCCGACCACTGGGGGGCGTGCCCGTGGCTGGCGAGGCAGGTGGCGAAGAGCGCCGAGAGCGAGCCGTCGTTGCCCCCCGTGATCTGCAAGGAGGCGACCCGCAGCGCGCCGGCCAGGGGACGGCCGCGCTCGTGGTACTGGCGGAGGGCCTGGGTGGTCTGGGCGTTCACAGAATAAGATTAGTGACATCCGCGCCGTCTGGCGAGGGGGACCGGTCGATGAGGTGGTCTCCAGCGGGGGGCATCGCGACATGGTCCGAGGACGACGCTGACCGTGGAAGATGACGTCGCCATCGAGCTCGAACGGTTCCGGGCGGGCGGCGGCCAGACCCTCGAGGCGGCGGTCAACCACGCGTTGAGAGCCGGCCTCGCGGTGTTGCTCGATTAGGAGGGTCGGCCTACATCGGCGCCATCAGGCGGACTCGGGCTTCGAGGGTGGCGCCGTCGCGACGGAAGCGGACCGTGACTTGCTGGCCGACCTCGTGTTGTTCGAGGGCGTGGCTCAGGTCGTCGGAGGTGCGCACTGGCACCGCGCCGAGGGCGAGCAGCTCGTCGCCCATGAGCAGGCGCCCGCGGCGGTCGCGGCGGGTGCCGCGGAGGCCGGCGGTCGCGGCGGCGCCGCGGGGCTCGACGCCGAGGACGAGGACGCCCTCGAGGCCCACGCGGCGGGAGATGGCGTCGCTGGCGACCTGGACGCCGAGGCGGGGCCGCATGACGCGACCGTGGCGGATGAGCTGGGGGACGACCCGGTTGACCGTGTCCACCGGGACGGCGAAGCCGATGCCGGCGCTGGCACCGCTGGGGGACTTGATGGCGGTGTTGACGCCGATGAGGCGGCCGGCACCGTCGAGGAGGGGGCCGCCGGAGTTGCCGGGGTTGATCGAGGCGTCGGTCTGGACGACGCCGCGGATGTCGCGGCCGCTGACGGAGCGAATGGAGCGGTCGAGGGCGCTGACGACACCGACCGTGAGGGAGTGGTCGAGGCCGAAGGGGTTGCCGATGGCGAGCACGCGCTGACCGACCTGGAGGTCGTGGGAGGTGCCCACCGCGATGGGGTGCAACGCGGCGCGCTTCGCGGCGATGCGCAGGAGCGCGAGGTCGAAGTCGGGGGCCACGCCCACGAGCCGCGCCGGCCAGGTCGTCTGGTCGTCGAGCGTGACCTGAACCGCGTCGGCGTCGGCGACGACGTGGAAGTTGGTCACGATGTGGCCGCGCTCGTCCCAGACGAAGCCGCTGCCGGTGCCGCGGGGCACGGCGTTCACGTCGAGGGAGAGGAAGTCACGGTGGACGTCGAGGGTGGTGATGAAGGCCACGGAGGGCGAGGCCCGCCGGAAGAGCTCGATGGTGGCCTGCTCGGCCGTCGAGAGATCGGCGCGGGGCGCGACGGCTCGAGGTCCCGCGGCGGGCCACAGCAGCGAGAGCGCGAGGCCGACGGCGACCCCCGCGAGCACCAGGGCCGCGCCGCGACGATGGCCTATGGCCACCTCTTCAGCCCTGCATCATCGTGGCGACGGGCACCAGCGCCGGGATCCGTGCGCAGACGACCTTCACAGACACCATGATCGGGACCGCGAGGATCATCCCGACGGGGCCCCACAGCACGTACCAGATGAGCATCGAGAGGAAGACGACCAGCGGCGAGAGCTTCACCCGCTGCCCCACGAAGCGTGGGTCGAGGACGCTGCCGATGGCGCCGTTGATCGCCAGCAAACCGACCACGATGCCGATGGTGGCGCCCGTCGACAGCTCTGGATCGACGGCGGCGATGACGATGGGGGGGACCGACGCGACGAAGGCGCCCACGGTGGGGATGAAGTTCAGTGGGAAGGCGATGAGCCCCCAGAGGATCGCGAAGTCCACCCCGCACAGCTCCAGAAAGACCCACACGCAGAAGCCAGTGAGCGCGCTGATGAGGGTCTTGGCGACCACGTAGGCGCGCACGTCACGGCCGATGCCCTGAAGTGACGCGAGCAGCGGGTGGTCGGCGCCGTAGGCCTCGCTGAACTTCTCTCGGAAGCGCCAGCCCTCGTGCAGGATGAAGGCGCTGAGGAGCAGCGTGAGGAAGAAGAAGCCCAGGAAGGTGGTGGCGGCGACGAAGCTGTCCTGGACGACGCTGGCCGCCTCCCCGAGGACCTCCGGCAGCGCCTGCTCGCCGATCTGTGCGCGGACCTTGTCGCGCCACTCGATGTTGGGGATCAACTTGACGGTCGCCTCGATCGCCGGGTTGACCCGGTTGCGGACGCGGTCGGGGTAGTCGCTGAGCTCGGCTTGGAGCGGGCCGGAGGTGGCGACGGCCACGAGGACGACGCCGAGGAAGGGCAGGGTGGCGATCGCCTGCGCTCCGAGGATCGCCAGGACCGCGGGGACGCGGCGCCGAGTCAGGGCGCCGACGAGCGGCAGCAGCAGGAAGGACAGCAGGATCGCCAGCACCAGCGGTACCAGGATCGACCTCAAATAGACGAGGATCGCGCCCCCCGCGGCGAGGGCGACGAGGCGCACCGCGAGCGTCGCCATGAAGTCCGTCCGCTGCCGCTGTTCTTCGGTCACTCCACCAGCCAGGACTCGTCGACGACCTGGAAGTCGCTCTCGAGGGGCTCGGCGAGGTCGACGAGCTCGCCGCGACGCACGTCGGCCAACGCCTCGAGCTGCTGGGCGAGGGCCCGCACCTGGCCGCCCATCGCGTGCCAGGCCTCGGCGGGGAGGTGGAGCAGGACGCCGCCCTCGGGCATGCGCACCGCGGCGGTGGTGGGCTCGCCGGACAACAGCGACATCTCGCCGAAGGCGTCTCCCTCGGTCAAGACCGCGGCCCGCGTGGAGCCGTCGACCCACACCTCGGCCGAGCCGTGCAGCACCAGGTAGAGCCCCGGGGCGTCGGCGCCCTGGGCGAAGACCGAGCCGCCGTGGGAGACCTGGAGGAGCCGGAACGCGCCGAGCAGTCGGTCGCGGTCGGGGGTGTTGGCCAAGAGCTCGCTGTTCTTCACGAGGTTCCCGAGCAGGCGCCGCTTGACCAACTCGCCGAGGCCGCTGACGAGCTCGCGGTGGCTGGCACCCAACGCGCTGAGGGTCTCGGCGTCGACGCGCCACGCGAGGCCCGGTCGGGTCGAGATCACCGAGGCGCGCCGCGGGACCGCCGTCAGCAGCGACATCTCACCGATCAGCGCCGGCGCCGCCACCCTGGCGAGCTCGACCGTCTCCCCGTCCGGGCGCACCTGCTCGACGAGGGTCTCGCCCTGGGCGAGGAGGTACATCGCCGGCTCGACGGACCCCTGGACGGCGAGGCTCTGCCCCGCCTGGAGCGGGACCTCCTGCATCGCGAGGGCGAGGGCCACGAAGGCCTCGCCTCGCAGGGCGCCGAAGAGGGGCACCTCGGGCATCGGCGCGTCGTCGGGGAGCCCGACCCCTTCGAGGTCACCGCCGACCTGTAGCGCGACCTCGACCTGCCGGGCGCGCTCGTCGGGGATCTCGATCTCACGAGGCGCGGGCATCGGCGGCGGCCGGCGGGTGCCCCCGCGCGCGCGGTCGGCGCCGTAGCTGCGGGCCAGCTCGCCGAGGAGCCGCTTGGACATCGTCCCTCGCAGGTGACGCCGACAGACGGTGAGCGCGGCGAAGAACTGACCACGGGCGGCGGCGGCGCGCACGGTCGCGACCCAGACGCCGCTCGCGACGGGGACGCCCATCGACTCGAGTTGCGCGGCCAGCTCGGCGCGAGCTTGGAGCGATGCCGGCTGGGCGGCGACGGCGGCGATGCGTTCGGCGAGGCTCATCGTCCCTCCTGTGCGGGGAGGGGATGTTACCTGCGCACGTAGGCGCGTACGAGGGGTGTCGTGTCTCGGCCCGCGCGGGCGAGGGCGCGGGCCGCCTCGGGGCTCGCGTCGTAGCTGAGGGCGTGGATCGCCGTCAGCCGAACCAGCGGGTGTCGATCGGAGGCCAGGGTGACCAGATCCTGGCGGCTGCCGGAGTCTGTGTGGCCGGTGAGCGCGCGGGCGGTCGCGACGCGGACCTTGTAGTAGCCGCTGTCGACGCCGGGCGTGGAGTGGGGCTTCGCGGACCACGCGGCCCCCGCCGCGCCGAGGCAGCAGACAAAGGAGATGGCGATTCCGATTCGACGTGGCATTGGGCTCCCCCGCTCTCCACCAGACATGGAGGACAATGTCCTACATGTGCGCACATGTCAAGAAATGGGGCACGGGACGCGGTGCTATCATCGCCGGCGTGACCCGCCTGTTGCCCTTGTCGTTGGCGCTCGTTTCCTGCCAGGGGTCGCCCTCGCCGCCGCCGGAGTACGCGGAGCGGGCGCACCCGCTCGCCGCGTTTTGCGTCGCTCCGGTGGACGGGACGGGGCCCGTCGATGTGGAGGCCGACTACGTCCCGAGGGTGGTGGCCTGCGAGAACGGGGGCGCCGACTTCGAGGCCCTGCGGGCTCAGGCTGTCGCGGCTCGGAGCTACCTCTACTACAAGCTCGAGACCTCCGGGCGCATCGGAGACGGCCAGCACGACCAGGTCTACAGTTGCCGTCGCGCGCCGGGGCCCGAGCACTTTCGGGCGGCGGAGTCCACCGCGGGCCAGGTCCTGCGCTACCGCGGGGAGACGCTGGCGGCCTTCTACGTCTCGGGGGCCATCCCCAGCGCCGACGACTGCGTGGCCCGGGCCGGCGACGAGGACCCCCACGGGACCGAGCGCTACGTCACCTACAACCGGGGACGCAGCGGCGACGACATCGAGCAGACCACCCTCGGCTGGGTGAACCTGCGCAACCTCCGCAACCGCGGCTGCAAGTCCCAAAACGGCGCCAACTGCCTGTCACAGCATGGGGTCGGCTACCGCGACATCCTCACCTTCTACTACGGCGAGGACATCGAGCTGGTGCGGGCCGACGGTCCGTGCGTGATGGGTGGGGAGGGGCCACCGCCGGGGTGCCCGTCCATCGAGGCGGAGGCGGTCATCGAGGAGGATGGTGGCTGCTTCGCGCGTCGCTGCGCGACGGGGGAGTGGTGGACCGATGTCGCCGCGGGTCACGGCGGGCATCACCTGACGACGGGGACCATCGACCGCCCCGAGCCGGACTGCGTCGGTCGCTGGCGGCTGGACCTCGGGGTGGCCGGGCGCTACGAGGTGGCGGCCTACGTGACGGACGTGGGTGGCTCGCTGACCCGGCGCGCCCGCTACAACATCCGCCACGCCGGGCAGGACGCGTCGGTGGAGATCGATCAGCGGGGCCGCGACGGCTGGGTGCCGCTGGGGACCTTCGACTTCGAGGCGGGCGGCGAGCAGTGGGTCGAGCTGCCGGACAACACCGGTGAGCCCTACAATGAGGGTGGGGTGCGCATCGCCTATGACGCCGTACGCGTGGGCCGGGCGGAGATCCCGTCGCCGGACGCGGCGCCGCCCCGTCCGGACGCAGCGCCGGAGTCGCCTCCCGACGGCGGCATCGATGGCGTCGCGCCCCCCGCCGACGCCGGCCCGGCCGAGTCGGCGGTGGCGGATCTCGGGTCCCTCGACCTGGCGGCTCGGCGCGATGCCGGGGCCACCGGCGTCACCAAGGCCGCGCTCTCGGGCGATGGCTGCGGCCTCGGGGGCTCGGTGGGCGCGCTGTGGTGGGTCTTGCTGGGGATCAGGCGTCGAGGGTATCGGTGACGGTGCGGACGCGCGCCGCCAGGCGGGTCCGCAACGGATCGGTGAGCTCGGCTTCGGGGTTGGTCGTCAGTGATCGGGCGAGGGCCGCCGCGCGCCCGGCGCCGATCGCCAGGGTGGCGCGGAGCAGGCGGTGGGCCGCGCGGGTGATCGCCGCGGGCTCCGCGGCCTCCCACAGAGCGCGCACGTGTTCGGGGGCCGCGGCGCGCCACACGGCGACCACCGCGTCGGCGGCGTCGGCGCCGTAGAGCAGGCGGAGCCGCCTACGGTCGACGTTCGGCGCGCACCAGCGATCGAAGACCTGGCAGAGCGCGTGGGTGGGCGCCTCGGGATCGAAGACCCCGTCGGCGCCGGCGATGACCCCGGCGACCGGGGGCGCGCTCTGACCTTCGGCGTGGGCGAAGAGGATGGGGACATCAGCGTTGGTGGCGCGGAACTCGGAGACGGCGCGGACCGGATCGGTGTGCGTGCCGAGGACCACCAGGGCCAGCGCCGGGCCGCCCGCGACCGACCACGCGGACCCCTGCGCGAGCTCCAGGCCGAGGCCCGCGAGACGTCGCTCGAAGGTCTGGCTGAGGCGCGGCCCGCAGCCGTGGAGCACCACCCTCTGCGGGCGCTCGCGGACCTCTACGAAGCGTCGGAGTGAGCGCTCGAGGCGGATGATCTCGTCCTGGGCCTGGGCGTGGAGCGCGTCGACGCCATCGAGATGCCCGTCCCGCGTGTGGCCGGCGATCTCCCGCAGCAGATCCGAAGCGCGGCGGGCCCCGATCATCCCCACCGAGCCCGTCAGCCGGTGGGCGGCGGCGTGGGTCGCTTCGACGTCACGCGCCGCCACCGCCTGCTCGAGTCGTTGGAGCTGGGGGCCGCAGAAGTCGAAGTAGTCGCGCACCATCGCCAGCTCCGCGTCGGCGACCCCGCCCGCGAGGGCGCTGACGGCCTGCGCGTCGAAGGGGGGCGGCGTTCGGCCGATGAGCAGGCCCGCCGTCGCGCGGTCGAGGGGCAGATCGAGGTTCGGCGTCCGCGGGTTCGTGACGGGGCCGAGGACGAAGGCGTCCAGGCCCGATCGACGCTGGGAGAAGCCGGTGACGACGACGTCGGCGCCCGCGTCGGGATCGGTCTCGATGTGGGCGCCGAGGGACGCAAAGACGCGGGTGGCGACCTCCCGGCAGACGGGCTCGTCGTCGAGAACGAGTACGCGTGGCGCTGTCATGTCCCTCGAAACGGCGCCCACGACGATCCGGTGCAACGTCGGGGGTCAGGCGGTGCCCTGGAGCCCCCGCATCAGGGCGTCGAAGCCCTCCGGGCCGACGACGTGGCCGCCGCGTCGCCGGACCTCGTCAGCGAGGGCTCTCGCGCCGGTTCCGCCGACCACCCAGGGGACCTCGCCGCAGGCGTCGGCGTAGGCGCCGATGAGGGCGTCCGCGTCAGGGGGGGTCACCGTCACCGACAGGCCGACGAGGTCCGGGGCCAACCGCTCGACGGCGAGGGCCACCGCCTCGGGGGGCGTCCGAGCGCCGAGCACGACGGGGTGCATCCCGCGCAGCACCAGGCGGAAGGCGATCCCGTAGAGCGGAAGCGCGTGCTGTTCGTCGGCGAAGCAGGCGAGGACGGCGCGCCCCGTCGGGCGGGCCGGGCGCGTGAGGCGTAGGAGGTCGACGGCGACGGCGCGCAGAGCCTCGGACGCGAGGTGCTCGTGGGCGACGGTGAGGGCGCCTTTGCCCCACCGCTCGCCGACCTCTTGCATCACCGGCACCAGGACGCGCTCGTAGACCTGGGCCGCGGAGCCGAGGATGAGGGCGCGGCGCAGCTCCAGGTCGAGGCCGTCGGGATCGAAGCGCTCGATGCGCTCGAGGATGCGCTCGCCGACGACCTCGAAGGCGTCGCGCGCCACCGGGGGAGGCTCCGTGGGCAGGGCGCCTTCGAGCAGCCGGTTCGCGGCCGCGGAGGCGGCGAGGCCCTGCTCCGTGAGGGCCCGGAGCTGGCGGACGAGCGCCACGTCACGCTCGCTGTAGAGCCGATAGGAGGCCGCCGATCGCGCGGGCGCCGGGATGCCGTAGCGGCGCTCCCAGGCGCGCAGCGTCGCGGCCGGCACGCCGGTGAGCTCGGTGACGGCCTGGATCCGATATCCGGCGGCTATGAGTCGTGCTCCCAGCTCCGCTCTTCGGCGGCGGTGGCGACCAGCTCGTCGAAGGCGTGACGGAGGTCCCACGAGAGATCGGTCGGGTCTTCGTGGAGGCGGGCCTCGTGCTCCTGGAGCAGCGGCGGCAGCGACCGGCGCGCCAGCAGCTCGGTGCGCGTCTCGGAGCCTTGGTTTTCGGGGCCGAGGCAGTCGAGGAGGCCGGCGGCCGTGCGGACATAGATCTGCGCGCAGCCCGCGTGGGAGCCGGCGTTGTAGATCGGCGCGCCGTGGGAGATCGCCAGGGAGACGACGTCGTAGACCAGTGACGCGTTCAGCGTGCGGCCGGCGCCGCGCAGGCTGTCGAAGAGGCCGTCGAGGGTCTGCATCGCCTCCGCCGTGTGGCGCGCGATGATGATGCGGTCGAAGGCGTGGCGCAGGGTCCAGGCGGCGGTGTCGTCGTCCTCGTCGTCTTCCTCGGCGGAGGCGAGGGCGGACACGAGCTCGGTGCGCACGGCGTCGAGCAGCCCGTCTTCGTCCCCCGCGAGCGCATCGACGACGGCGTAGGCCGTGTGGCGGTAGAGGGTCGCGCAGCTCGAGGCGGAGCCGGCGTTGTAGATCGGGGCGCCGCGCGCGATCGCCAGGGAGATGGCGTCGCAGATCTGCTCCAGCGGATCGCCGTGGTGGGCGTCGATGAGCCCCTGCACTTCGCGGCGCGCGCGCTCGAGCACGTCGTCGCCGTGGAGGCGCTCCGGGGCGCTGGCGGCGAGCAGCCCCTCGACGGCTGAGGCCACGCGGTCGGCGAGGGCTTCGAGGTTGGTGTCGGGCGTGAGCCAGCCGCCGGGCTCGGCGCGGATGGACAGCACCGCCACGCCGCGGCGCGCGGCGTTGACCAGGACCTCGGGGCTCGGCGCCGAGATGCAGATGAGGACCCGCGAGGGCTCCGGCTCGGGCCCGGTGGCGAAGTAGAAGCCACGCGCCTCGAGCTCGTCGTGGAGGACCGACGCGAAGCCGGTCTGGGTCTCGGCGGTGACGAAGACGTCGTAGTGCCTCACGTTTCGCTCCGCTTGCGGGCCTGATACCCGCGGGCGAACCGCAGGACCAGGACGTAGAACAGGGCGCCATTGAGCACCCCCACGATGGCACCACCGACGACCATCGGCCAGAAGATGTCGGCCAGCAGCCGGGTGCCTTGGACGGCGCCTTGCCAGCAGCCCATCTGGTTCACGATCTCGAAGATGGCCTTCACGTCGTTGTAGCCCGCGTCGCCCCCGACGAAGACGGCGCCGAGCCGGTAGGTGGCGTAGAAGATCGGCACGACGGTGAAGGGGTTGGTTATCCACGCCAGGGGGAGGCTCGCGACCACGTTGATGCGGAGGGCGCGGCAGATGATCGCGCCCACGATCATCTGGAAGCCGACGATCGGCTGGTAGGCGACCACCGTGCCCACGAAGACGCCCGCCGCGATGCTGCGCGGCGTATCGTCGATTGCGACGATCTGGGCGATGGCTTCCTTTACGCGCGGGCGGAGCCCCATTGCACGCTGCTCCAACGAGGGCCGAACGTCTACCGTCGGTTCCAGTTCGATGCAAACGTCAATCATCGAAGCGCGGCGTTATGCTAGAAAAAGGTCCCCTGGGGAGCGCCGTGACGCAGAACTTCAGCCAGGCCAACCTCGGCCTCACGTTGGTCTCCCCCCTCGGGGAGGACGCCCTCCTGTTGCGGGCCTTCCACGGGGAAGACCGAATCTCCGGCTTGTTCCACTATCAGCTCGAGCTCATCTCCGAGCAGCCTGACGTCGACATGGCCGCGGTCGTGGGCGAGCGGATGACCGTCAAGATGCAGCACCCGGAGGGGGAGTTCGTCATCGACGGCTTCGTCTCCCGCTTCGTTCAGGCGGGGACCAACCACCGCTTCACGACGTACCACGCCGAGCTGCGCCCGTGGATCTGGTTCGGTACGAAGATGGTCGACAGCCGCATCTTCCAGGAGCTGTCGGCGCTGGACATCATCTCCGAGATCTTCGACGAGAACGGCGTCGGCGCATACCGGGTCGATTGTCAGAAGAGCTACGAGACTCGTGAGTACTGCGTCCAATACCAGGAGACGACCTACGACTTCGTGGCGCGCCTCATGGAAGACGAGGGCATCTTCTACTTCTGGGAGCACACCGAAGGGGAGCACTTGATGGTGCTCGCCGACGACGCCTCGGCCCACCAGCCGCGTGAGGGTCAGGGGCCCGCGCGCGTGTCGAGCGCCGACTCCTCCCAGGGCACCGAGGCGACCATCACCCACCTCGCGATGGAGCAGCAGGTCACCTCCGCGTCCTACGCGATGACCGACTACAACTTCGAGCAGCCCGCAGGCGACCTGAAGGTCAGCGTCTCCGGCGACTCCGCCGACGAGTGGGGCGAGGTCTTCGAGTATCCCGGGGGCTACCTCCAGAAGGGGGCCGGCGAGGACCGGGTCAAGGTGCGCATCGAGGCGGTGGAGCAGCCAGCGCGGCTCCTGCGTGGCCAGAGCGGCTGTCGGGGCTTCCTCTCGGGCTACACGATCACCGTCAGCGAGCACCTCCGAGAAGACCTCAACGGCGACTACGTTCTGAGCTGGGTGAGCCACAACGCGAACACGACCCGCTACACCAACACCTTCGAGGCGTTCCCCGCAGACGTGCCCTATCGACCGCAGCGGGTGACCCGCAAGCCCCGGATCTATGGGACCCAGACGGCCAAGGTCGTCGGCGCCGATGGCGAGGAGATCTTCACCGACAAGTACGGGCGCGTGAAGGTGCTGTTCCCGTGGGATCGCAAGGGCGCCCCGGACGACACGGCGTCGTGCTTCATTCGCGTCGCGCAGGGCTGGTCAGGCAAGGGGTGGGGCGCCTTCTTCCTGCCGCGCATCGGGCAGGAGGTCCTCGTCAGCTTCCTCGACGGTGATCCGGACCGCCCGATCGTCACCGGCTCGGTCTACAACGCCGAGCAGACCGTGCCCTACGCGCTCCCGGGGGCCGCGACGAAGTCGACCGTGAAGTCCTCTTCCTCGAAGGATGGGCCCGACAACGACGG
>CAYOBQ010000106.1:0-31535 GCA_964402225.1 uncultured Nannocystaceae bacterium
TGAAAGCTGACAGCCTCTCCAAAGACGACCGCAGATCTGGGATTTGCACCCGATTTTTTTCTCGCGCGGCTGTACCATCCGCCGCCGTGGAGACCATCTACCTCGATCACGGCGCGACGACGCCCCTCGACCCCGAGATCGCCGCCGGGCTGATGGAGCGCCAGGCGACGCTGTACGGGAACCCCTCCTCTTCCCACCCGGTCGGTCGCGCGGCCGGCGCCGCACTGGCCGAGGCTCGCGCACGGCTCGCAGCGCAGCTCGGCGGACACCCCCGAGAGCTGCTGTTCACCGGCGGTGGCACCGAAGCCCTCACCCTCGCCATCCTGGGGTGTGCGGGCACGACCCCGGGGCACATCGCGGTGTCGGCCATCGAGCACCCGGCGACGATGGAGTCCGCGAAGCTGCTGGCGGAGCGAGGCTTCACGATCGACACCCTCGGCGTCGATCGTGAAGGGCGCATCATGGTCGACGCGGTGCACCCTCGGACGCGGGTGGTGGTGGTCATGCTGGCCAACAACGAGGTGGGCACGATCAGCGACGTGGCGGCCATCGCTCGCCGGGTGCGCGCCGCCGCCCCGCGCGCGAAGCTGATCGTCGACGCCGTCCAGGCCTTCTCCAAGCTGCCCTTCACGGTCGGCGCCTTGACCGCCGACTGCGTCGCGATCACCGCCCACAAACTGCACGGACCCAAGGGCATCGGCGCCCTGTGGACCCGCGTCCAGCTCCGGCCCGTGATGAAGGGCGGTGGCCAGGAAGGCGGCGTGCGCGGCGGCACTCAGTCCGCCCCCCTCGCGTGGGCGTTCGCCGCGGCGGCGGCCCGCCACCCAGCCGACACCGCCCGCGTCACCGAGCTCCGCGACCGCCTGTGGGCCGCGCTGAGGACGAAGCTCGACGGGGTCGAGCTGGTGGGCGCCCCGATCGGCCCCGAGCGCCTGGGCAACAACCTCAGCGTCTGCGTCCACGGGATCCCAGGCGAGCCCCTGCTCAACGCGCTCTCCCTCGCGGGCGTCTGCGCCTCGGCGGGCTCCGCCTGCTCGACCGGTCGCTTCAGCCGAGTCCTGGCGGCGATGGGCCGGCGCGAAGAGGAGGGCGCCTTCATCCGGCTGACACCCGGTCGCTTCACCACCGTCGACGACATCGACCAGGCCGCGGCGCGCTTCGTCGCCGCCGTCCACGAGCTGCGAGCCGCATATGCCTGAGCCCCGTGCCCCCTACGATCTGCTGATGTGCCGCCTCGGCGAGGTCTGGCTAAAGGGCCGCAACCGCCACACCTTCCTGGACCGGCTGCGGACCAACCTCCAATCCACCCTCGACGCCGCCGCCTGCGGGGCCAAGGTCCGAAAGACCCACGGCCGGCTCTGGGTCGAGCTCTCGAACCCCGCGATGTCCCCCCGCGCCCTGGACGTCTGCCGCGACACGCCGGGGCTCACGAGCGTCTCCCCGGTGGTGCGCGTCGCGTCTGAGATCGACGCCATCCGCGAGGCGGGCGTCGCCCTCGCGCAGACCGAGTGGGCCGGCGCCACGGGCAGCTTCAAGGCCGACTCGCGCCGCCCCTGGAAGGGCTTCCCCCTCCCCTCACCCGAGATCGATCGCACGGTCGGGGGCGCGGTCGCCGAGGCCCTGGACTTCAGCGTCGACCTCACATCGCCCGACTATCGCCTGGGCGTCGAGGTCGACGAGCAGGCCTCGTATGTGTGGACCCACACCTACGACTCGGTGGGCGGCCTCCCCGTGGGCTGCAGCGGTCGCGTGATGCTGCTGCTCAGCGGCGGCATCGACTCGCCCGTCGCGGGCTACCTCGCACAGAAGCGCGGCTGCTCGCTGGAGGCCGTCTACTTCCACTCCCCTCCATTCATCGGCGAGCCGAGCCGCGACAAGGTCATCACGCTCGCGCGAGCCCTGGCGCCGCGCCAAGGGAAGCTGCGACTCCACGTGGCCCACTTCACGGAGATCCAAAAGGCGATCCGCGCCGACTGCGAGGGGCGACTCACGGTCCTGCTCTACCGCCGGTTCATGTACCGCATCGCCGCCAGCCTCGCCGCGCGGCGGGGCGCCACGGCGCTGTGCACCGGCGAGAGCCTGGGCCAGGTCGCCAGCCAGACGCTGGAGAACCTCACGGTCGTGGACCGCGTCACCGACTACCTCACGCTGCGACCGCTCCTGTGCTTCGACAAGGCCGAGATCATCGCCCTCGGGCGGCGCCTCGGCACCTACGAGACCTCGATTCTGCCCCACGACGACTGCTGCACGCTCTTCGTCCCCCGGAATCCCGCGCTGCGCGCCTCGGTTCGTACCCTCGAGAGGGCCGAACGCGCCCTCGACGTCGACGCGCTGATCGCCGAAGCCCTGGAGCGCACGGAGGTCGTGAGATGCTGACCGGGCTCTTCGCCCTCCTGCTCGCGAGCCCCACCTACCCCTGGCTCGCTGACTGGAAGGGTCCGCGACCCGAGACCCGCCCGCTCTCGCAGACCTTCACGCCCCCCGACGGCTTCACCCGCGTCACCGTCGAGCCCGACGGCTTCCCCGCCTGGCTGCGCGAGCTCCCCATCCGCACGGACCGAGCCCACGTGCTGGCCTATGACCACAGCCGCCTCTCGCGCCCCTCCGCGGCGGTGGTCCTGCTCGACGTAGGCAAACGCGACCTCCAGCAATGCGCCGACACCGCGATCCGCTTGCACGCCGAGTGGCTGTGGTCTCGAGAGCGCGCCGCCCACGCCGCCTACCACTTCACCAGCGGTGACCTCAGCCGCTGGCGGGACTGGAGGGCCGGGGAGCGATTCCAGATCCGAGGTGCCCGCGTCACGCGCAAGCGAGGTGCTGCACGCCGCGGCGACCACCGGAGCTACCGGCGCTGGTTGGACCTCATCTTCCGCTACGCGAGCACCCGATCGCTGCGCAGGGACAGCGCCGCCGTCGGGGCCGGCCCCATCCAGGCCGGCGACTTCTACGTCCAACCCGGCGGCCCCGGCCACGCCGTCGTCGTGCTCGATGTCGCCGCTCATGCCGACGGTCGCCGCGCCGCCCTCATCGGCCAGGGCTACATCCCCGCCGAGGACCTCCACGTGCTCCACGCCGGGCACGACCGAACGCTCGACCGGGTCTGGTTCCTGCTCCCCGACGCGGACCACCCCAAGCTGAGCACCCCGTCTTGGGCCCCCTTCGACCGCGCCGAGGCTCGCCGATTCAGCACCCGCTGACCCCCCACTTGGGGGCAACCGCGCCTATAGCCGTTATCTCAGTCGCGATGTCAGCGATGCGATCAAAGCGGGTCGAACAGGTCTTCGAGGTCGCGCGCGACGGGCTTCTAGTCCTCGATAGAGGCCGCGTGGTGCAGGCCAACGCCGCCGGACGGCGGATGGTGGGCGAGGCCTCCTGCGACCCCGAAGGCTGGGTGGCCCCGAACGCCCGCGCAGCGTGGTCTCGGGCCCTCGAAGCCGGCCACGGAGAGCTCGAGGTGGAGCTCTGCTCCGGGGGCGCCGCCACCGCACGACTCACGCCCCTCCCCGACGGGACGCTCCTGGTGGAGCTCCAGGACGCCTCCAGCAGACGGGCGCTCGAGGAGCGCCTCTGCCACGACGACCACATGCGCGCCGTCGGCCAGATGGCCAGCGGCATCGCCCACGACATGAACAACGTGCTGACCGTCGTGAGCAGCATCGGATCGGTGATGCGCTCCGAGCTGCGCGGCGGCGATCCGACGGTGCTCGAGGACATCGACGACATCCTGTCCGCCGCCCGCGCGGGGCAGGATCTCACCCGCAACCTGCTCGGCTTCGCGCGTCGACAGGTGAGCACGCGCGTCCACCTAGACGTTGGCGCCGTGGCGACCGAGGTCGTCGACCTGGTCCGTCGCACCGCCCCGCCCGACGCTCGGATCGACATCCTGCCAGGAGACTCCGTCGTGGTCTGCGCGGACCGGAGCCGGCTCTCCCAGGCGATCATGAACCTGGTCCTCAACGCCATCGACGCCTTCGAGGGCGACGGCGGCGTCGAGGTGCACGTCGAGCACGTGACCCGAGACGCCGATCCGAGCCGCCCCGAGACGCGCCCCGCCGGGGCCTACGCGCACATCCGGGTCGCCGACGACGGGCCCGGCATGGAGGCCGCCACCAGCGCCCGCTGCTTCGAGCCCTTCTTCACCACCAAGCCCCCCGGCAAGGGGACCGGCCTCGGGCTCTCGATGGTCCGCGACACCGCGAATCGCCACCGCGGCTGGGTCGACATCGAGACCTCCCCGGGCAACGGCACCTCGATCGATCTCTACCTCCCCGCCGTGCCCCGGCGCGAGGCGACCCCCGTCCCGATCCGCCCCGTCGAGCGCAACACGCCGCCGCCCAACCCGGAGAACCCCATCTCCCGCGGGCGAGTGCTGGTGGTCGACGACGAGAAGCCGATCCGCCGCGTGGCACGTCGCCTCCTGCGGCAGCTCGGCTTCGATCCCGTGTCGGCGCCTGACGGGCGCGCCGCCCTCGAGCTCTTCCTGCGCGCCCCCGAGACGTTCACGGCGGTGGTCTGCGACGTGGTCATGCCGGTGATGGACGGCCCGGAGGTGTGCAACCGCCTGCGGCGCCAGCGCCCGGAGCTGCCAGTGCTGGTCTGCTCGGGCCTCGCCGACTACGACCACCGGGGGACCTTCGGCACCGAGGCGACGCACTTCCTCCCCAAGCCCTTCGATCTCAACTCACTCGGCGACGCCCTGGACGCGCTGCTCGGCGCGTAACACAATCCGGCGCCATGCTGGATACATTCAACCCGACCGACGAGCACGCCGCCCTGCGGGAGATGGTTCGCGACTTTACGGAGCGCGAGGTCGATCCCCAGGCCGCCGAGCACGACCGCCACGAGACCTTCAACCTGCCGCTCTTCCGCAAGCTGGGTGAGCTGGGCCTCCTGGGCATCACCGTGCCCGAGGCCTACGGCGGCTCGGCGATGGACGCGGTGGCCGCCGTCATCGCCCACGAGGAGCTCTCGGCGGCGGATCCCGGCTTCACCCTGGCCTATCTCGCCCACGCGATCCTCTTCGCCAACAACCTCGCGCACAACGCCAGCCCCGCCCAGTGCGAGCGCTTCCTGCCCGAGGTCTGCAGCGGCGCCCACGTCGCCGGGATGGCGATGTCGGAGCCCGACGCCGGGACCGACGTGCTCGGGATGGGCAGCACCGCGTGGCTCGACGGGGACCACTTCGTGCTCAACGGGCGCAAGATGTGGATCACCAACGGCGCCGTCAGCGATACCGAGCTCGGCGACGTCTTCCTCGTCTACGCCCGGATGCAGGGCGGTGGTCGCCGAGATCTCGGGCAGTTCATTGTCGAGAAAGGGATGCCGGGCTTCGAGCTGGGGCAGAAGCTCCACGCCAAGCTCGGGATGCGCGCCTCGACCACCGCCGAGCTCGTCTTCGACGACGTCCGCGTACCCGCCGCGACCCACCTCGTCGGCGAGCCCGGCGGCGCGATGCTCCACATGATGCGCAACCTCGAGATCGAGCGGCTCACCCTCGCGGCGATGAGCCTGGGCATCGCCCGGCGCTGCATCGAGGTGATGAACGCCTACGCCCAGGAGCGCCGGAGCTTCGGCAAGACCATCAACAAGTTCGGCCAGATTCAACGGCACCTCGCCGAGAGCTACGCGGAGTTCATGGCCGGGCGCTGCTACGTCTACGAGACCGCCCGCCACCTCGACCTCGGTGGCGAGGGGCACCGCATCGACTCCGACGGCGTGAAGCTCTACTGCTCCACGATGGCGAAGAACGTCGCCGACCGGGCGATCCAGGTCCTCGGCGGCTACGGCTACGTGGGCGAGTACCAGGTGGAGCGCCTCTGGCGAGACGCGAAGCTGCTCGAGATCGGCGGCGGCACCCTCGAGGCCCACCAGAAGAACATCGCCGCGGACCTCGCGGCTCAGGTCGTCCGCATCAAGTAGCCGACCGGAACTAACATTCAGCCTGATCTTCTACTCCTTCTAATATTAGATTGAGGTCTATCTGCGACTGAAAGGAGCCCGTGCGGACGTCGACTCAGATCACTCAGGTCACGATCCACCGGGATGGGGCCTGGGTCGTGCGATCGGGGCACGCGCCGACTGGGATCATCTCCGTCTTCGATCTGCCGCTGTTGCACGAAGCCCAGGCCCTTGAGGTCGTCGTGGCGGGCGGCGCCGCGGTGGATGTCACCGAGGTCGCGGCGCTGCGCCGGCCCCGCGACGGTGAGCTCCTGAGGGTCCTGCGCGGCGTGCGTTTCGACCTGCTTGTCGCCGCCCCCTCCGCGGACTTCCACCTTCGCTACTTCGTGCCCGCCGCTCGATGGACGCCGACGTACGCGATGTCGATCGGAGCGCACGAGGCGCGGATTCGGGTGGACGCCCTGGTCGCGCAGGCCACGGGCGAGGATTGGTCCGACGCGGTCGTGCGCGTGTGCACGACCATCGGGCTCGGCGGTGCAGCCCCCGTCGGGCTCCGCGGCACGGGGCCCGTCGGACCCCCGGAGGTGCGGCTCACAGCCGAGCTGTGGCGGATGTTGTCGCGGGACGGGGGGGCGCCGCCGCCGGACTGGCTGCGGCAGATCGCGGTCGCCGAGGCCGCCCGCGTCGCGTCGCTGCGGGCCGCGCGGATCCCCGACGGTGGCCGGACCCTGCCCGATCGTTGCAAGCCGGTCCTGCTCGGAGGCGGACGTTTCGACGTCCCCGCCGACGGCATCTGGAGGGCGCTCCCGGTCGACGAGATTCGCGTCGCGCGCCAGGCCGCTCCCGCCGACACGCGCTGCGCCTACGACCCGCCCCCCGTTCCGCTCCCCGCGGGCCCGCTGCGTGTCTACGAGGATGGGCAGTTGGTCCTACGGACCTTGCTGCGCCCGGGGGCCCCGCTGGTCATCCCCCACGAGGATACGAACGCCACCGACGACGCGCCGACGCTGATCGGGGGCGTGCTCACGGGCGCCGACGGCCGACACTCGGGGGCGCTGCCCACGCTCATCGAGGTCTCACCGCCGGTGTCCATGCTGGCCGCGGCGCTCTTCCCCGACGAGGTGCCCGAGGCGGCGTCGGTCGAGGCACCGACGGTCGCGCCGGGCACGCCGGTCCCGATCGAGCTCCCGGTCGGGCGCCGCAGCCCGACGCTCGAGGTCGCCCACGAGACCAGCGCGCCGCCAGCGGCATGCGCGTCGGATACCGAGAGGCCCCAGCGTTCGGGCTCGACCACCTTGCTCGCCCTCGACGAGCTCACGGTCGACGAAGAGGCCAACGAGCGGGCGCTCTTCGAGTTCCTCTTCGGCACGCAGCAGCCCGCCGACCCCGGCGGCGCCATCCCCCTCGCCTCCAGGTCCGGGGCGGGCTCCATCCGGCGGGCCGGCGATCTCGCGCGCGGCGCCCGCGAGCCCGAGGCGCGCCTCGCCGGCCGTCACACGCGCAAGGTGCGCGCCTTCGGGTAGACGGCGCGGCGCGCGACGCGCATTATCCCGCGTCATGGAACGATTCGCGCTGCTCGGGGCCGCGGGGTACGTCGCCCCCCGCCACATGAAGGCCATCCACGACACCGGCAACATCATGGTCGCCGCCTGTGACCCCTACGATGGGGTGGGCGTGATGGACCGCTACTTCCCGGAGTGCCGCTTCTTCACCGAGGTCGAGCGCTTCGATCGCCACCTCGAGAAGCTGCGGCACCGGGGCGACCCCGTCCGCTACGTCAGCATCTGTTCGCCGAACTACCTGCACGACGCCCACTGCCGCCTCGCGATGCGGGTCGGCGCCGACGCGTTGTGTGAGAAGCCGCTGGTGATCAGCCCCTGGAACCTCGACCAGCTCGTGCAGATCGAGCAGGAGACGGGTCGACGGATCTTCACCGTGCTCCAGCTCCGCGTCCACCAGGCCGTCCGGCGACTCAAGGCACGGATCGACGCCGCCGCCGAGGAGCGCGTCGAGGTCGAGCTGACCTACATCACGCGTCGCGGGCCCTGGTATCACCAGAGCTGGAAGGGCTCGCCGGAGAAGTCGGGCACGCTCGCGATGAACATCGGCATCCACTTCTTCGACCTGCTGCTGTGGCTGTTCGGCTCGGCGCAGGACAGCACCGTCCACCTCCGCGAGGAGAGGCGTCTCGCGGGCGTGCTCGAGCTCGAGAGGGCGCGCGTGCGCTGGTTTCTGAGCGTCGATGTCAACGACCTCCCGGAGGGCTGGCTGGCCTCCGGGAAGCACGCCTACCGCGCGCTGAAGATGGGCGCCGATGAGTTCGACTTCTCGACGGGCTTCGACGACCTGCACACCCGCGTCTACGAAGACGTGTGCGCGGGGCGGGGCTTCGGGATCGAGGACGCGCGCGCCTCGATCGAGCTGGTTCACCAGATCCGCATCGGCGAGATCGCCTCGCCGGACGACCGCGCCCACCCACTCCTCGGGTAGGGCGCACAGGAGAACGTGATGGACAAGCGCACGGTGATGCAGGTCTTCGACGCCACGGCGTCGGCCCACGGCAACAAGCCCGCGATGAAGGTCAAGGAGGGGGGGCGCTGGGTCACCACGACCTGGTCGGAGTACCGCGACCAGGTGCGCCTCGCGGCCCGGGCCTTCATCCACCTCGGCCTCCAGCCGGGGACCGGCGTGTCGATCATCGGCTACAACAGCCCGGAGTGGTTCGTCGCCGATGTCGCGGCGATCTTCGCCGGGGGCTTCCCGGCCGGGATCTACACCACGAGCTCACCCGAGCAGTGTCAGTACATCGCGGAGCACTCCGACTCGACGCTCGCGGTGGTCGAGAATCGCGCTCAGCTCGCGAAGTTCCTGGAGATCCGCGACCAGCTCCCCAAGCTGAAGGCGATCGTCGTCATCGATGGCAGCGGCGAGGGCGAGGGCGTCTATGCCTGGAGTGACCTGGCCGAGCTCGCCGCCCACGTCGAGGAGTCGACCCTCGACGAGTGCATCGCCGCCCAGAACCCCGACGACTGCTGCACGCTGATCTACACGTCGGGCACGACGGGCAACCCGAAGGCGGTGATGATCAGCCACGACAACATCACCTGGACCGCCAAGGTCAGCCTGGACCCCTACGGCGGCGTGGGTCCCACCGACCGGGTGCTGAGCTATCTGCCGCTGAGCCACATCGCCGAACAGATCGTGTCGCTCCACGGTCCGATGTGCGGCGGCGCGTGCACCCACTTCGCCGAGAGCCTCGACAAGCTCGGCGACAACCTGCGCGAGGTCCGGCCCACCATGTTCCTGGGGGTCCCGCGCGTGTGGGAGAAGATCCAGGCCAAGATCGTCGCCGGCGCGGCCCAGAACAGCGGGTTGAAGAAGAAGATCGGAGCCTGGGCCCGCGGCGTCGGTCTGCGCGCCGGGCGAGCCGAGCAGGCCGGAGGCAGCGCGCCGCTGTTGCACGGCGTCGCCGAGAAGCTGGTCTTCAGCAAGGTCCGAGAGCGCCTCGGCTTGCAGGATTCCAGGCTCCAGGTCACCTCCGCGGCGCCGATCTCACGCAGCACGCTCGAGTTCTTCCTGAGCCTCGGCGTGCGGATCGTCGAGGTCTACGGCATGTCCGAGTGCACCGGGCCCACCACCATCTCACCGCCGCCCCACAAGTACCGCACCGGCAAGGTCGGCCTGGCGCTCCCCGGCTCCGAGGTCAAGATCGCCTCCGACGGCGAGATCTGCATGCGCGGTCGCCACGTCTTTTTGGGCTACTACAAGAACCCGGAGGCCACCGCGGAGGCCCTCGACGAAGAGGGCTGGCTCCACTCCGGCGACATCGGCGAGTTCGACTCCGAGGGCTTCCTCCAGATCACCGACCGCAAGAAGGACCTGATCATCACGGCCGGCGGCGAGAACATCGCGCCGCAGGTCATCGAAGGCCAGCTCAAGGCGATCCCGGTCGTGAGTCAAGCGATCGTCGTGGGCGACCGCCGCAAGCACCTCTCGGCCCTGTTCACCCTGGACGAGACGCAGGTCCAGCAGACCATCGAACAGTCCGGCAGCCCCGCCCACACGATGGCCGAGGCCGCGGATTGCGCGAAGGTGAGGAGCTGGCTCTTCGAGCAGGTCGAAGGCGTCAACCAGCACCTCGCGCGGGTCCAGACGATCAAGAAGATCGCCATCCTCCCCGTCGATCTCAGCGTGGAGGCCGGCGAGCTCACGCCGACGATGAAGGTGAAGCGAAAGGTCGTGAACCAGAAGTACGCCGACCTGATCGACGCCTTCTACGACATCTGACGTCCCCGATCAGGGGTTGCAGGCGGCGGGCTCGCAGGTGTCGCCCGCCGGCGGGCGGCACCCCTCGAAGCAGCCGCCGAAGACGAGGGGCGGGTCGGTGATGGCGAGTTGGCCGCTCCAGGCGCCCATCTGGAGTTGGTCGATCGTGAGGTCGCCGTCGGTGTCGACGGGGGTGACGGAGCCGGAGATGGTGAACTCGTCGGCGGCGAACTCGAGGGCGACGAGCTGGTCGGTGATGATCTCCGCGAGGCTGGCGACCAGGATGTTCTCGCAGAGGTCGTCGTTCGGATCGCCCGTGAGGCCCTCGTTGATGGCCGCGCACGGCAGGATGGCGCCGAGCATCTCCGCGACCGTCACGCGCTCGTTGCTCGGCGGATTCATCACCCGCGGGAGGACCCAGTTCTGGGCCATCTCGAGGATGATCAGGCCGTAGCGGAAGCTGATGCTGTGGGCGTTGATGGTCATCTGCCCGCCCTCGACGGTGGCGTCGAAGGAGCCGAAGATGGGGCGGTCGTTGACGTTGAGGTCGCCGAGGGCGAACTCGCGGGTGCACGCCTCGCCGGCGGGGCAGCCGTCGCGCCAGGTCCAGCGGAACTTCTGCCAACGGTTGTCGTTGTTGGGGATGAGCCCGTCGAAGTTGCTGTCGAGCTGCATCTCGCCGACCACCGTGAGGTCCGTGAAGATCCCCAGCACGTCGCTGAGGATGGTGAAGACGCGCAGCACGTTGGCGGGGACCACGCGCTCGATGACGTCGTCGATCAAGCGGGCGCCGAAGCCGTCGAGGAGATCGCAGGTGGCCTGGGAGACGTTGGCCACCTCGCAGAAGAGCTCGACGAGGGCCTGACCACGATCCCCCTCGCCGTCGCCCACGACGCGCAGCACGCCCATGACCTGGGCGATGGTGGCCAGCGTCGAGTCCTCCGTGTTGGCGAGCATGTCGGTCAGATCGAAGCGGTGCACCACCGTGTAGGTGCCCTTGAACTCGAGGCGCAGATCCGCGAGGTCGACGTCCACCCGCTCGACCTCGCCACCGGTGACGCTCACGTTGTCCACGCAGCCAAAGGCGATGACCGAGCCGCTGGCGTTGGTCGCGGTGGCGGCCACCTGGAACGACGCGCCCTCATCGAGATCCGACGCGACGGCCGTGTTGTCGACCTCGTTGAAGGGACGCAACTCGGGGAGCGTGAAGTACGCCCCCTGGAGGTTGGTCGCCGAGCCTCGGAGCGTGTCGCAGTCGGTCCGCTCGAAGAGGTGAATCTGAGCGGCGTCGAGATCCGCGAAGGTGTAGCGGCCCGCCATCGAGTCATAGCGCACGCGGACGCTCACGGCCCCCGCCCCGTCACGCAGCACCGTCACCGTGAGCGTGACGGCCGGCGCGTCGTCCGCCTCGACGCGGACCTTGGCCGTCACGTCGCGGGGCCCGGTGTTCACGGTGAAGGTGCCGACGCCCGAGGCGTCCGTGGCGACGCGGCCACTCTGGAGGAAGGTGCCCTCGATGCCGGAGGCCGTCACGTCGGTGTTCCGGTCGTCGAGGAGCGTGGCCCGGAGGTTCGCGTTGGCGATGCCGCCGCTCTGGTCGAAGTAGCGCACCTGCAGCTCGACCATCGAGTCGCGGGGCGCCGCGATGTCGGCGTCCCCCACCACCTCGAGGGAGCGGGCGCCGAGGGGCGGCCGGTTGTTCCCGGAGTCGGGCGTCGGCGTCCCCGCGTCGGACGCCGGCTCGTTCACCGTGCTGGCGTCCGAGCAACCCACCGCGACCGCGCCCAGCAAGGCGCACAACAAGATCTTCGATGCCATCGAGCTCTCTCCCCGGAAAACGTCGCACTCTCTTAGCCTCCAGAGCGCGTCGGAGGCAACCGCGAGCGGCTACAAGAGCCCGTCGAACCGGTGCGCGAGCTTGAGCGTGAGACGCCACGCCTCGGTGTCCGCCTCGAGCTCCACGCGGTGCCGGTACACCACGAAGAGGTCGCTCCCAGGCGCGTAGCGCCAGCGCAGGCGCGCCAGGGCGTGGGCGATCTCCGAGACCGTGTCGTAGGCCCCGTTGAAGTTCGCGAAGAGGCGTGGCGTCGCGGCCAGGCGCAGGCCTCCGTTCACGGCGTGGGTCACGACCGTACAGTCGGGCTCCGAGCCACCGCAGTCCGGCAACTCGATCCGCGCCGAAGTGAGCACGGCGTCGAATCGCGCATGCGCTCCGAGGGAGGCGCGACCGCGCAGCGAGCCGCTGTGGAGGGTGCCACCGTAGTACTCGTCGCGGAAGGTGTAGCTCAGCGACCCCCCCGGGTTCCGGGTGCCGGGGGTCTGCAGGCCGATCGAGGCACCGGGCCCGGCGTAGCGCCCCGCGGGGACGATCAGCGCCCCCGCCAGCTCGAAGGAGGGCGCCTCGTCGAGGGTGTAGAAACCCTGGGACGTGAGCCGCCAGCCTCCGGCCAGGCCCAAACTCAGCTCGGCGCCGGCCTCGGCCGTCTCCACCTCGAGGGCGTCGAGCGGGGTATAGACGTTGCTGAAGAGGACGGGCGAAAGCGTCCACAGCCACGTCTCCGGGAACCGCAGAGTCCACGGCGAATGCGCACGGTACAGGACCGAGTCCTGCCGAGACGCGAAGCCGAGCGGCGCCTTCTCGCCCGCCCGCGCGCGCTGGTAGTCCCCACTGACGGCGCGCACGCTGGCCTCTGGCGCCCAGACGTCCCCCCGCCACCGGAGCTGGAGCTGCTCGGCGTGACCGGTGCGCAGGGCCTCGACCCCCGGGAGATCACGGGCCTCGCCGCTGTAGAAGCCATCGAGGGCCAGCCTCGCGTCGCCGAGCAGCAGCGTGCCGTCGACGCCCCAGCCATAGTCCGTCGTCGGATCCGCGACGTCCTCGACCGGCGCTCGGTGGGTGGCGATGACCCCCAGCCCCGATCCGCTCGAGTCGACGCGGGCGCGTCCCACGAAGGTGTTGGTCAACGCCTCCTCGTCGGTCACCGTATCGAGCACGCCGAAGCCGACGGGGCCCGCCCGCCCGTAGAGCTTCGCGCCGACCCACAGCGGCTCGGTCCGGCCGACTCGGCGGGAGAAGAAGCTCTGGGCGGCCCCGCGCGCACCGAACTCGAAGACGTCCAATCCGCGCAGGAAGAAGGGTCGCTTCTCGGGGAAGAAGAGGCGGAAGCGGTCCAGGTTGACGCGCGCCTCGTCGAGATCGACCTCGGCGAAGTCGGTGTTGAAGGTGAGCTCGCCCCAGACGTCGTCACCCAGGCGCGCGCGCAGATCGCCGCCCCAGCTCTGGTCGAAGTGGTCCCCCTCCCACTCGCCCGAGATGTAGGGCACGACCGCGACGGGGTGCCCCGCGGTGGTGCTGCGCGGACCGGCGAGGACGCCGTAGTGGGTGGCCGCGACGGGGCCGAACTCCGGGGGCATCGGCGCCCAGTCGTAGGTTGCGCTGCGCAGCGCGTGGTCGCGCGTGACCTGAAAGCCGATGAGGCCGTCGCCCTTCGACAGACCCAGGGCCACGTAGGGCACGCGGTACTCGACGGTGTAGCGACCCGGCTCGACGACGACGGCGGCGTCCCAGACGGCGTCGAACTCGGCGCGGAAGGCCCGGCGCTCGAGGCCGACGGCGATGTAGTCGAGCTGCGCCCCCGCCGCGTTCACCGCCAGGCCGATGGTCGAGCGCTCGTCCCGGTGGACGTCGAACTTGAGGGTGATCGTGTCGTCGGAGAAGACGTTGAAGCTGTCGCGGGTCATCTCGAGGCCGCGGGGGACCTCCCCGGGTGCCAGATGCGCCGTGACGGCGACGTAGATGGCGCTCGCGTCGTGGAGGACACGCACCTCCGTGGGCGCGGGCGCGGGCACGCCGGGGCTCGGTGTGCGCTCGATGAAGCCGGTGCCGACGACGGCAGCGGACCAGGCGGTCTCGGTGAGTCGCCCGTCGATGACGATGGGCGCGTCGGCCTGGCTCGCCTCGAGTCGTGGTCGCTCGGCTTGTGCCGCGAGGGTGAGCCCGAGGCAGAGGAAGGAGACGGGGAGGTGGCGCACGCGGGCACTCTGGGCCGCGCGCGCCACGAGCGTCAAGCCGTGCCGACGTACCCGCGAATCGCTGCGCGCGCGCGCTCGGGGACGTAGGTGAACTCGATGGCCGTGCCCGCGCCGTCGCTGCCGTCACCGAAGCGCCGGGTACGACCGCAGGCCCAGTGGCGGTCGCCGCTCTCGAGCTCGAACTGCACCACGATCGGGCCGCCATGGTCAGCGAGGGTCTCGTCGACCGCCCGCGTCGAGCGGACGAAGAGGCCCCTCTCCGAGATGTCGGTCCCGAGGCACAGGGCGGCGTCGTCGTCGAAGATGGCGGTCACGAAGTCGCCGAGCGAACGGCGGTTGACGGAGCGGCGATCCTGCATGATGTCGTCCTTTTGACTATGCCTAACCACATTATCCTACATCGACCTACCCATGCAAATTCATGACAAGGCGTGCGACTCTCGACCCATGGACGAGCTCACCGACGACCAGGGGGCGGAGATCCGCGACGACCTCCGTGCCCTGGAAGCCGAGCTGGTGGAGTTGGTCGCGCTCTCCCGAGACGCGACCCGACCCGTCGAGCTCGATCAGGCGGCGATGGGCCGGGTCTCGCGGATCGACGCGATCCAGCAACAGCAGATGGCCACGGCCGGCCGCAAGCGCCACGAAGCCCGGCTGCGACTGGTTCGAGCCGCCCTGGCCAACGACGACTACGGCGCCTGCCGGCGTTGCGAGGAGCCCATCGGCTACGGGCGGCTCAAGGCCCGCCCCGAGTCGCCCCACTGCGTCGACTGCGCCGGTGTCCTCGAGGGTCGCCGATGACGTGATGCGCCGGGTCGGGGCGAGACTGCCTTGACTCAGTCCTGAGTTACGCCCACCTTGGGCGGCGATGATCGACGCACTCGCCACCGCCGCGCCGCGGGCCTTCGGTCCCCGTTGTCCGCTGGGCCTGCCGATCGGCCTGCCCGCGGTCGCGACCTGGTCCCTCGACGGTTTGCTCGACCTCAGGGCGGACGCCTCTCGTGAGGCCGCCCTCGACGAGGTCGCCGACCGGCTCACGCTGCCGCGGCACGAGCTGCACTGCGGGGCGGCCCTCCACGGCCTGGCGCGCCTGGTCGTACGGGCCCATGCGGAGCGCGTCGACGCCGCCGCGCGCGCGGCGAAGGTCCCCGTGGCGCCTCTCGACGCGCACTTGCCGGCCCACGGCGACGAGGCTCCTGGGGAGGCCGCCGGCGAGCTGTGGCTCCTGGGGCTCGCGGCGCGAAACCCGGCGTACGCCGCGTTGCGACCGCTCTTCGCGCCGCCGGACGACGTCGTCGCGTGCGCCGCCGCCCTCGAAGCGGCGATGCGGCCGAGAGAGGGCCGTGGTGTGCCGGCCGACGATCTCGTCGCGCGCCTGCGGGCCCCGGCGAGCGCGCACCCCGGCTCCCTGCGCGACCAGCTCGCCTTCGCCCTGGACGACTGGGGCGACTGGGTACCCGAGGGGGTCGCCGCCCAGGCCCTGCGCGTCGTCGACGCGGCGGACGAGGCGACTCGGTTTCGCGGAGGCGGACCGGGCCCGGCCCAGGCACCCGTCATCGTCGACGAAGGGGAGCACGAGCGCTTCACGCCCGACCGCGAGTGGATGAGCGAGGTCGTCATGATGGCCAAGCTCACCCACGTGTGGCTCGACCAGCTCTCGAAGCGCCACGGGCGCGAGATCCGGCGGCTCGACCAGATCCCCGACGAGGCCCTCGACCGCCTCGCCCGTTGGGGCTTCACCGGGCTGTGGCTCATCGGCCTGTGGGCGCGCTCGCCTGCGTCGCGCGAGATCAAGCGACGGATGGGCAACCCCGAGGCCTTGTCCTCGGCCTACGCGCTCTACGACGACGTCGTAGCGGAGGACCTCGGCGGGGACGCCGCCCTCGACGACCTTCGCCGGCGGGCCGAGGAGCGCGGCATCCGCCTGTGCGCGGACATGGTGCCCAACCACGTCGGCGTCGACGCCCGCTGGGTCGTTGCGCACCCGGAGTACTTCGTCTGGCTCGACCACCCGCCCTTCCCCGGCTACACCTTCGACGGGCCGGACCTGTGCGCCGACGAGCGCGTGGGCGTGTACCTGGAGGACGGCTACTGGAACCACAGCGACGCGGCGGTGGTGTTCAAGCGCGTCGACCACCACACCGGTGAGGTTCGCTACCTCTACCACGGCAACGACGGCACCCAGATGCCGTGGAACGACACGGCCCAGATCGACTTCCTGAACCCCGCCGCCCGGGAGGCCGTCGCTGACCGCATCACGGCCATCGCGCGGCGCTTCCCGATGATCCGCTTCGACGCCGCGATGACGCTGGCGCGGCGCCACATCCGACGCCTGTGGCACCCGCCTCCGGGAGAGGGCGGGGCCATCCCCTCCCGGTCCCGCTACGCAGCCGATCCAGAGGCCTTCGACCGCGCGATGCCCCGTGAGTTCTGGCGCGAAGTCGTGGACCGCATCAACGCAGAGGCCCCCGACACGCTCCTGCTCGCCGAGGCGTTCTGGATGATGGAGGGCTACTTCGTCCGCACCTTGGGCATGCACCGCGTCTACAACAGCGCGTTCATGAACATGCTGAAGAGCGAGGACAACGCGGGGTACCGCAAGGCGCTCGGTGAGGTGCTCGCCTTGAGCCCCGACGTGCTCCAGCGCTTCGCCAACTTCATGAACAACCCCGACGAGGAGACGGCGATCGCGCAGTTCGGCGACGCCGACAAGTACTTCGGCGTGGCGACGCTGATGGTGACGCTCCCGGGCCTGCCGCTGTTCGGGCACGGGCAAGTCGGCGGGTTCACGGAGAAGTACGGGATGGAGTACCGCCGCGCCTACCAGGACGAGGCGGAGAAGGACTGGCTGGTCGAGCGCCACGAGCGGGAGATCTTCCCGCTGATGCGCCGGCGCCGCCTCTTCGCCGGCGCGGAGCACTTCGAGCTCTACGACTTCGTCACGCCAGAGGGCGCCGTCGACCAGAACGTCTTCGCCTACACCAATCGGCGCGGGGACGAGCGGGCGCTGGTCCTCTACAACAACGCCTACGCGACGACGAGCGGGCGCGTCCGGCGCTCCACCGAGACCGCCCGCGGGCGCACGACGCTGTGCGAGGCCCTGGGGCTCGAGCCAGAAGCGCTCTACCGCTTCCGCGACCACCGGGACGGCGCCTGGTATCTGCGCTACGCCGACGCGCTGGCGTCAGACGGGCTCTACGCCGCGCTGCCGGGCTACCGCTGCCACGTCTTTTTGGACTTCGCGGCCGTCGCCCTCGACCCGACGTGGGCCCGACTCGCCGATGCCCTCGACGGCGAGGGCGCGGCCGACCTCGACGCTCGCTACGCGGCGCTGGCGGCCGAGGAAGAGCCCTGATCAGCCCTCGCCGTCAGGCCCCTTCTTCTCGACGGCCGCCGTCTCCTGGCCGGCGGCCTTCCACCCCTCGATGCCCGGCTTGTAGACGAAGACGTTCGTGAAGCCGAGGTCCTGGGCCGCCGCCGCCGCCTTGGTGGAGGCGCCGCAGCGCTCGTTGGTGCAGTAGAACGCCATCCGGGCGTCCTTCTTCTGGGTCGGCAGCGTGTTGGCCGTGACCCCGTCGTACTTGATGTGGGTCGCCCCGGGGATGTGCCCCGCCTCGTAGGTCGACCAGTCATTGTTGTCGACCACCGCGACGCTGTCATCGGCGATCCACGCCGCGAGCTGCGCGGTGGTGACGCGCGGCAACTCAGCGGTGGCCTTGGGGGCGGCGCCGCCGCAGGCGAAGGTGAGCAGGGCGGTGATTGCCAGCAGGGTGATGCGCATCGCATCTCTCCTCTTCGTGTTGCGCGAGCGCAGGGAATGAACCACGTTCCTTCACGTACGGTCGAGGCGCCCGGAGGTCACATTGCGCATCCTTTACGGCATCGTCGGCGAAGGCATGGGGCACGCGACCCGGTCACGGGTGGTCGTCGAGCACCTGCTCGCGGCGGGGCACGATCTGCACCTGGTCGTCTCCGGCCGCGCCCACGGCTTCCTGACGGAGCGCCTCGCCGGCCGCCCCCGCCTGCGGATCGACGAGATCCACGGCCTCGTGCTGCGCTTCGAGGGCAACGCCGTCGACAAGAGCCAGACGCTGCTGGCGAACCTGGCCGCCCTGCCCCGTGGGCTGTTGGACAACATCGACGCCTACCGCCGCGTCGCCGAGGCCGACTTCCAGCCCGAGCTGGTCATCAGCGACTTCGAGTCCTGGGCCTACCTCTACGCCCTCAACCACCGACTCCCGGTCGTCAGCGTCGACAACATGCAGGTCCTCAACCGCTGCCATCACGACGCGGACCTCCTCGGCCCCGGCTTCCGCCGAGCAAAGACGGTCGTGAAGGCGAAGCTCCCCGGCGCCTACCACTACCTCGTCTCCTCCTTCTTCTTCCCAGAGGTCAGAAAGCCCCGCACCACGCTGGTCCCGCCGATCCTCCGACCGGAGGTCACGGCCGCCGTCCGCGAGCCGGGCGATCACGTGCTCGTCTACCAGACGGCGGCCCAGAACGAGGCGCTGCTGCCCACGCTGGCGTCTCTGCCCTACACCTTCCGTGTCTACGGCATGGGTCGCACGGGCACCGAGGGCAACCTCACGCTCTGCCCCTTCTCCGAGACCGGCTTCGTCGACGATCTTCGCCGCGCCCGCGCGGTCATCGCCGGCGGCGGCTACTCGCTGATGGGCGAGGCCATGCACCTGCGCGTGCCGATGCTCTCGGTCCCCCTCGAGGGGCAATTCGAGCAGGTCCTCAACGCCCGCTACCTCGAGGCGGAGGGCTACGGCGCCTGGTCGGAGACGCTGGGCGCCGACGTCGTCATGTCGTTTTTGGACAACGTCGAGCACCACACCGAAGCCCTGCAACGCTACCCCGCCCAGGACAACTCGATGCTCTTTGGCTGCGTCGACGAGCTGCTGCGCCACGTCGCCCTGGACGAGCCTCCGCCCGACCGCCTCGAGTCCCCTGCCCTGGGCAAGTACTGATCAGCTCCAGTCCAGCACCACCTTGCCCGAGCGACCGGAGCGCATCACGTCGAAGCCCTCCTGGAACTCGGCGACGGGCATCCCGTGCGTGAGGATCGGGCTCAAGTCGAGGCCGCCCTGGAGCAGCGCGGCCATCTTGTACCAGGTCTCGAACATCTCGCGCCCGTAGATGCCCTTCAGCGTCAGCCCCTTGAAGATGACCTGGTTCCAGTCGATGACCGTGTCCGCTGGCGGGATACCCAGGATCGCGACGCGTCCTCCGTGGTTCATCACCTCGAGCATCTGCTCGAAGGCCTGGCCGTTTCCGCTCATCTCCAGACCGACGTCGTAGCCCTCCGTCATCCCGAGCTGAGCCATCACCGCCGCGGGCTCGGTCTCACAGACATTGATCGCGAGGGAGGCGCCGAGCTGACGGGCGAGGCCGAGGCGGTACTCGTTGACGTCGGTGACGACCACGTGACGCGCCCCGGCGTGCTGACAGATAGCCGCCGCCATGCAGCCGATGGGACCGGCGCCGGTGATGAGGACATCCTCTCCCACGAGGTCGAAGCTGAGCGCCGTATGCACCGCGTTGCCGAAGGGGTCGAAGATCGAGGCGAGGTCGTCTGTGATGTCGTCGGGGATGCGGAAGGCGTTGAAGGCCGGCAGGCTCAAATAGTCGGCGAAGGCACCCTGACGGTTCACGCCGACCCCGACCGTGTTGCGGCAGAGGTGGCGACGACCCGCGCGGCAATTGCGGCAATGCCCGCACGTGACGTGGCCCTCCCCCGACACCCGGTCGCCGATGGAGAAGCCTCGGACGGCGCTCCCGATCTTTGCGACCTCGCCGACGAACTCGTGGCCGACGACCATCGGCACGGGGATGGTCCGTCGGGCCCAGTCGTCCCAGTTGTAGATGTGGACGTCGGTGCCGCAGATGGCCGTCTTATGGATGCGGATGAGCAGATCGTTGGGCCCGATCTCGGGCTCCGGGACTTCCTCCATCCAGATCCCCTCGACGGGCCTCGCCTTGACGAGCGCTCTCACGCGACGACGCCCAGCGCTCGCCCGACGCTGCCGAAGGCCTCGATCGCCCGGTCGATGTGCTCGAGCTCGTGGGCCGCCGACATCTGACACCGGATGCGCGCCTTCCCGCGGGGCACCACCGGGAACGAGAAGCCGATGACGTAGATGCCCTTCTCCAGGAGCCGGTCCGCCATCTCGGTGGCGAGCTTCGCGTCACCGAGCATCACCGGGATGATCGGGTGCTCCCCCGGCACCAGCTCGAAGCCGAGCCGCGTCATCCCCGCGCGGAAGCGCTCGCTATTGGCCCGCAGCTTCAGCCGCAGCTCGTCGCCTCCACTGAGCAGCTCGAGCACCTTCAACGAGGTGGCCGCGATCACCGGCGCGAGCGTGTTCGAGAACAGGTACGGGCGGGAGCGCTGCCGGAGCCACTCGACGATCTCGGCGCGCCCCGCCGTGTAGCCGCCCGAGGCCCCGCCCAGGGCCTTGCCGAGGGTCCCGGTGATGATGTCGACGCGCCCCGAGACCCCACAGTGCTCCGGCGTCCCGCGGCCGTTGGGCCCAACGAAGCCCACTGCGTGGGAGTCGTCGACCATCACCATCGCCCCGTAGGCGTCGGCCAGATCACAGATCCCCCGCAGGTTCGCGATGATGCCGTCCATCGAGAACACCCCGTCGGTGCACACGAGCTTGTGCCGGCAATCCCCCGCCTCCTTCAGCTTCGCCTCCAGATCATCCATATCGTTGTTCGCGTAGCGGAAGCGCTTCGCCTTGCAGAGCCGCACGCCGTCGATGATCGACGCGTGGTTGAGCGCGTCGCTGATGATCGCGTCGGAGGGTCCCAAGAGCGTCTCGAAGAGACCCGTATTCGCGTCGAAGCAAGACGAGTAGAGGATCGTGTCGTCGGTCCCTAGAAACGCCGACAGCCGCGCCTCGAGCGCCTTGTGTACGTCCTGCGTTCCGCAGATGAATCGCACCGACGACATCCCGTAGCCCTGCTTCGCGAGCCCCGCCTGCGCGGCCTCTACCAGAGCTGGATGATTGGCCAGCCCCAGATAGTTGTTCGCACAGAAGTTGATGACCGTCTGCCCCCCGACCACCGAGATCGCCGCCTGCTGCGGCGAGGTGATGACGCGCTCCTCCTTGTACAAACCGTCGGCTCGAAGCCCCTCGATCTCGCCGCGCAGGTGCGCCAGGAAGGCCTCCGTACCGTGATTCATCTTTTCATCCTCCGCCGACGGGCCGATAGTGTGGGCCGTTGACCTTACCCACGCGTCGGCAGGGGGGAAAGAGCGCCGCAATGAAGTGCCTCATCGCCGAGGACGAGCCCGCGACGCGGCGCGTACTGGAAGTGCTGCTGCGCCGCGAAGGCTACGAAGTCATCTCTGTCGCCGACGGTGACAGCGCCTGGGAGGTCCTCATCGGAGACGATCCCCCTCGCCTGCTCCCCCTCGACTGGATGATGCCCGGGATCGATGGCGTCGAGCTCACGCGCCGCATTCGGGCGGCCAACGACGAGGCGTACACCTACGTCATCATGCTGACCTCCAGAGAGAGCACCGACGACCTCGTCGCCGGCCTCGACGTCGGCGCCGATGACTACATGCGCAAGCCCTTCAACTCCGCGGAGCTCCGGGCCCGCTTGCGCGCCGGGCGCCGCGTCATCCAGCTCCAGACGGCGCTGAAGCGGAAGGTGTCCGAGCTGGAGGACGCCCTCGCCCAGATCCGGCAGCTCGAGGGTCTGCTCCCCATCTGCATGTTCTGCGGCAAGGTCCGCGACGACTCCGACGTGTGGCAGCGCCTCGAAGACTACGTCTCCGAGCGCCTTGGCACCCGCCTCAGCCACAGCCTGTGCCAGGACTGCCTGCGCATTCACTACGGCGACCTCGACGACGAAGACTCTGAGCCGGGCGCCTGATCCCCACTTGGAGAGGTCGCCATGAAGCGTCTTCGCCTGCTCGCCTGTGTTCTGATCGCCGCCGGCTGCGCCGAGTCCGTCGAGGACATCGACCGCACCCAGGGCAATCTCCTCGCGAAGGCCGATCTCGAGGGCGAGTGGTACTACCTGCAGACCATCGTGAGCGTCCCACCGACCTCGGTTGTCACCCTCGCCGGAGAGACCTCCGTCACCGAGCGGCTCCGGTGGGAGATCCAGCGCGACGTCCTCATCGGCTATCGGAGCTACGAGCTCGTCCCCGGCGCCGCCGATCCGTCGCGTGACACGGACTTCGACGGGACGGAGGCCCCCGTCGCGGCCTTCGCCATCATCGAACACGTCGACGTCGTCCGCGACTACGATCCCGCGAGCGGCGAGCAGTCCAACGTCGTGCGCGAGGACGTCTCGGACCGCCTCTGGCACGAGCGCGACTACATCCGCGTGGACTGGTCGCACAACCTCGTCACCAACTTCGACTTCATCGCCCCCGCCTCCGAGGTCACCGCCCTCTCCTGGTTCCGCGAGGCGGAGCAGGCCGGGCCGGACCCCTTCTACAGCGAGTCCACCGACGACGGGCTGGTCTACTTCGACGTCCTGGGCCGCCTCGTCGTCGACCCCCAGACGTACGACTGGGATGGCGAGTACGAAGCCGAACCCGCGTGCTGGTACTATCTCTGGGGCGCGATCGAGGACTGCGCGCCCGCCGAGGTCGAGGTCCGCTACTCCTTCTCGCGCGTCCCCGCCTCGAAGCGTTACGAGCCCTTCCACTACGACGACCAACTCCTCAGTCGCTTCGGCTTCTTTCGCACCGAGTTCTCGACCCACGACCCCCAGCGCGGCATCACCGACGCGGGGCAGCGCTACCTCGTCAACCGCTTCGACATCTGGCAACAGAGCTACGACGGCGAGGTGCCCATCCCCCTCTCCGAGCGCGAGGTCCGCACCCGCGCCTACTATCTCAACGCGGACTTCCCCGACGACGAGCTGCTGCGCGACGCCGCCCGCGAGACCATCGCCCAGTGGAATGGCGCCGCGAGGCGCGCCGTCTCCGCGCTGAAGGGCAAGGTCGACCTCCCGGACGTCTTCGTGCTCTGCGACAACCCAGTCTCGGCGGACGACCACGACGCCTGCGGGGCCAGGGGCTTCTCTCCACGCCCCGGCGACCTCCGTTACTCGACGCTGCACTGGGTCGATCCCTTCCAGATCCAGGGTCCCCTCGGCTACGGCCCCGCCGCGATCGATCCCGTGACCGGGGAGATCCTCTCGGGCCGCGCCTACGTCTACGCCGCGGGGATCAACAGTTGGGCCACCGACGCCGTGGACGTCGTCCGCTACTTCAACGAGGCCCTCGATCTCACCGCGCTCACCACCGGTGAGGACTTCACGGACCGCGTCATCGCCGACCTCGGCGGCCGGGGTCGTCAGCCACGGCCGTCGGCCCGTCTGGACCGCGCGCCCCTCGACCGCTCGATGCGCCGTGCTGGAGCGCCGAACCGCAAGCACGTCCGTCGCGAGACGCTGCGCAGCTTCGACCGAGGCGCCGTCCGCCAGAAGCTCGCCCGCGCCCGCGAGGCCGGCGGCGGTGCCCTACGGATGAACGACGAGGTGCGCCGCGCCCTGGAGAGCAAGGTTCGGACTCGATGGAACGACGTCCCGAGCGCCCTGCGCGAGCGCCTGGATCCGACCCGGATCTACGGCCCCGAGGCGCGCTGGAAGACCCAGGAGATGCGGCACCGCGCGCGCACCCACAACGTCGCGCTCAAAGACGCCGTCGCCCCCGATCTCGCGGGCCTCGTGGCCACCTACGTCGGGCGCACCGACTACGAGCAGATGTGGCGGGAGCTGCGGGCGGAGGTCTTCGCCTCGACGGCCGAGCACGAGATCGGCCACACCCTCGGCCTGCGCCACAACTTCCAGGGCAGCTACGACAGCATCAACTATCCCGACGCCTACTGGGCGCTGCGCGCCGAGAACATCGGCGAGGCCGGCGACACGCGCAGCGTCGGCGACATCTACCGCCTGGCGAACCTCACGCAGGCGCAGTCCGAGGGGCAGATGCGCCAGCGACAGTACAGCTCGATCATGGACTACAACTACCGCTGGCAGTCCGACCTCTCCGGGATCGGGAAGTACGACGAGGCGGCCATCGTCTTCGGCTACTCGGCGGGGGCGAGGCGCGCGTCGGGCCAGCGCTGTGACGACTACCCGAGCGTCCCCGACGGCGACGGCTGTCTGGCGCAGCTCCCGGGACTGGTCGAGGTCTTCTCGAAGCCCAAGGGCGCGCTCGGCACCGCTGGCGAGCTGCTCGACGGCCGCGAGCTCGGTTACACCTTCGACGATCCCGGCCTGCCGTCGATCACGCTCCTGGAGCGCCGCCACTACGTCAACGTCGCCCTCTCCTTCCCCACCCTCGACGATCTCCGCGACCGCGAGCTCATGGGGTACGCCGACTACCTGGCGCAAAAGGACGCCCCCGACCGCCGCGTTCGCGTGCCGTACCTGTTCTGCTCCGACGAGTGGGAGGGCGGCCTGATCAGCTGCCACGCCTATGACCAGGGGGCCGAGCCCTTCGAGCTGACGCTGACGCGAGTCCGCGACTACCGGGCCTACTACCCCTTCGTGAACTTCCGCCGCGACCGCGCCTTCTTCAGCATCGACGAGCCCTACAGCCGGTACTACTGGAACAACTTCCTCCCGCTCTCCGACTACTATCAGTCGTGGTACGTCGCGCCCTGGGGCTATGACGACCTCTTCGACCGCGGCTATGAGCTGGCGATCCACACCGCCTTCAACGCCCTCGCCGAGGTGCTCACGACCCCCTCGTACGGGGTCTACTGCGAGGACGACTCCGGCGGCGTCCAGTGGCTCAGCGAGGAGCCGACGCTGCGTGATCGGGGCGCCAACCCGTTGTGCCGCGCCGATGGGCGGACCGTCGAGTTCGCGCCGGGGGTCGGCCGGCGCGAGTTCTCCCGCTACGAACCCGCGGAGGGCTACTACTTCGAGTACAAGCCAGCCGAGGCGGGGCACTATTGGACGACCTGGGCCGCCGTCGAGGCGCTGTTCGACCCGGACGCCTACGTGGTCGGCGTCGAGGGGGACGCCGGGATCTACGCCATCAGCTTCTACGACATCTTCGAGCGCGAGCTCGAAGACCTCGTCGGGGGGCTGCTCACGAAGGACTACAGCGCCTTTGCGCCCACGGCGGTCCCAACCGACGAGGAGGGGCCCTCCGCCATCCGCAGCCGGCCCGCCGCCCCGGTCTTCGACGCCGACTTCGTCGCCTACGACCCGGAGACCGGGGAGGAGGTCAGTCGTGACGCCTACAACCGGGAGCTCTGCCAACCGTGCGACTTCGACGTCGAGTGCGTCGGCTACACTGGCCAGCTCGGCGGTCGCTACTGCCAGCCAATCCAGGACGGGAGCTTCGCCTGCCTCGCGGATTGCACGGAGGACGCGGCCCTGTGCCCCGGCGGGACCGAGTGCGACGACCTCGGTAACTGCGTGCCGACGGACGGGGTCTGCGCGACGCTGGTCCCCGGCTGCGACGACGACCACCCCTTCGGGGTCTGCGAGGTCGGCGAGGCTTGCGTCGAGGGGGCGTGCCGCTGGCGGCCCCGCGTGGAGGCCGAGCCCACCTTCATGCTGTGGACGGATCTGCTGTGGTACGGGATGCTCTACACCACCGCCGACTACAGCACGCTCTTCAACCACCGGATCCACGTACTCGCGCCCGGCAGCGCGAGCCCCGCGGAGTACGACGAGCGCGTGAGCGAGCGGCACGCCTTCACCAACCCGCTCACGGGCGTGACCTACAGCGCCTACCAGGCGCGCTGCATCCTCGGCGGGCCCGTCGGGCGCTGCGGCGGATGCCAGGCCGACGCCGACTGCCAAGGCTATACGGGCGCGCTCGGGGGCGTGTACTGCCAGCCGCCCGACCCCGACGATGGCGCGCTTCATTGCCTCCAGGACTGCACCAACGACGCGTCGCTCTGCCCACCAGACACGACCTGCGACGCCGCCGGGAACTGCGTCCCCGAGGGCCTCGAGTGCGAGGCGCCCCTGGCGTGCGGCCCCGACGCCCCCGACGGGAGCTGTCCGGCGGGGACCACCTGCCTGGGGGGCGACTGCCTCGCCGCGACGTGCCGATCCGAGGGCCACCGGGACAACGGCAGCGTGCGCCTCGTCCGTCGCGGACAGGCGCTCGCGACGGCCTACGCCACGGCCCTCGAGCGCTGGTACGAGTCGGGGCTCTCACCGGAGGAAGACCGACGCCGCGGGGTCATCGTCGGCAACGCGCGCTACCAGCTCAACAGCCACGTCGCCCTGTTGGAGACGCTGGTGTCGACCTACGGTTTCTTCGGCCAGGTCTACTGACACCAGAAGCCGCTGTCCTCGTCGAGCCAGCCACAGACCTGCCCCTCGGCGCCGCAATCCCGGCGGTTGAGTCGGCCCTCGTCACACCAGACGGCGACGTCCCCCTCACAGCGGCCGAGGTAGTCGACGCCCCCGCAGGGGTCCTCCTCGGGCGGCGCCTCCGGGGCCCCCCCGCAGTACCACCCGATCTGGTCGTCCACGTAGCCACAGCGCTCCCCGCGCGCGGCGCAGTCCACGGCGCGCGGCTCACCGTCGTCGCACCAACGCGCGGTGTCGCCGTCGCACGCGCCCAGGTAGTCCAACCCCCCGCAGCGGTCGTCCCCTTGCGGGGCGGGTGGCTCCGGGGGTGGCTCTTCGGGGGCCGGCGGAGGCTCGGGCGGTGGCGGCCGCGGAGCCTCGTCGTCGGGCAGCTCACCACGGCCATCACCACAGAAGAAGCCCGCGTCCTCGTCGATCCAGGCGCAGCCGACCCCCCTCGCCTCCCGGCAGTCGAGTCGCTGGAGCGCGCCGTCCTCGTCGCACCACACGGCGACGTCGCCCTCGCACCGACCCAGATAGTCGACGCCCTCGCACGCCGGCGCCTCCGCGGGTGGCGGGGCTGGCGGCGGCTCGGCGGCCGGTGGTGACTCCTCGGCCGGCGGCGGCGGCTCGGGTGGCTCCGCCGGCGGCGGTGGCTCCTCCTCCGCCGCCGGCGGCGCTTCGGGCGACGCCTCCGGGCGTCCCCCCTCAACTCCGCAGTAATAGCCCGTCTGCTCGTCGACCCAGCCGCACCCCTGGCCCCACCGCGAACAGTCCACGCGGCCGAGCTGCCCCCGGTGGCAGTAGAGCGCGACGTCGCCCTCGCAACGGCCGAGGTAGTCGACCTCACCGCACCCCTGGGGCTGAGGCGGTGCGGCGGGGTCCGCCTCGGCGGCGGGCGGTTCCGGCGCGGGCGCCCCAAGGCCGGGCGGTGGCTTCGTGGCCGGAGCGCCCGACTCCTCCGCCGCCTGAGGGACCCCCGCGACGTCCTGCGTGCGACCCTCCGCGCACGCGAGCATCGCGATGGGGAGCGCGAGCAGGACCGAGCGGCGCCGTCGAGTCATCAAGACCTCCTGGCCGAGCTCGCTTGCAAGGCCCGTGCACCACGGCCCGCCGGCCCGCCGCACCAGCCCACGACAACGAAGCGGGACACGCCGGTCACAATCGCCGCGCACCTGAGACGTCTACGCCGCGGCATCCCCAAGGCGAGCCGCCAGGCCGTCCCAGGCCGCCCCGGCCCCCGCGCCCGCCCAGCACCCTCCAGCGAATATTGGTCTGATAAACAGACCACTTTGTTTGATTATCAGACCAATTGGGCGGTCGGGCCGGCGGGCGGGCCGGCGGGCGGGCGGGCGTAGGTTCGCCGCTCGGCCCCTCAGCGCGGCAGGTAGCGGACGATGACGCGGGCGCCGAGGGAGAGGTCGGCGGCCTCGTCGAAGACGATCGCGTTCCCGGGCGCGTCGTAGCGCCAATTGCCGATCTGCTCCACCGCCGCGGCGTTGGGCGCCTGGGTGAAGACGTGCAGGGTCGCGGGGTCCGGGCGCCCGGTGAGGACGAAGGTGCGCCGCAGTCGCACGACCGTCGCGTCGAGGATCACGTCGAGGACCTGCCCCCAGTCGTTGTCGCAGATATGGAGGAGCTCGCCCCCCGTCTCGTTGGCGCCCTGGATGTACTCGTCCCCCCGGTCGGCGACGCAGCCCTCGTCGACGAGGCCGACCACGCCGTGCAGGACGAAGGCGCCCCGACCAAGGGCGGCCATCTCGTCTCGGAAGTCGGGCCAGTCCATCCGGGACTCGTCGTCGGTCACGACGATGACCTGTAGGAGCGCGTCTGGGCGCAGGAACCAGGCGTAGCTCTCGTCGCGGTCGTCGCAACGCGCGTGGCATTCGACGAGGTCCTGGAACGCCGAGTGGCTGCCGACCTCCTCGTCGAGATGGATGAAGCGGTCGGTGTCGGCGCAGTCCGGGCCGGCCATCGGCGGTGGGATGCACACGTCGGGGTCGCGCCGCCGCGTCCCACGCTCCGAGACGAGCACGAAGCGGTAGTCTACGGCGGCCTCGGCGAGGCGCGTGGCGAAGGTCCCCAGGTTGCCCTCGACCTGCGCGACGGTGTCCTTCATCGAGCCGGAGTTGTCGACCGCCATCAAGAAGTCGACGGGGCGATTGAGCCGGTCCTCGCCGAGCACGAAGACCTCCTCCCCCGGCTCCGCGCCGGGCTCACCGTCGTCGCAATCACCCCGGCAGCACTCGTCGGCCAGCCCGTCGCAGTCATTGTCGAGCCCATCGCAGACCTCGGGCTCCGGTCCGACCCAGCCTTCGCACGGGCCGAAGAACTCGTGGGTGGCGTCGCAGGCCCGGGCCCCGTCACGGCACTCGCCCCGGCCGCGCGCCTCCGGGGGCCCCCCGAAGCAGGCCGTCTCCGCGGTGCACGCGCAGCCGACCTCATCCACCTCACCGTCGCAGTCATTGTCGACGCCGTCACACGCCTCCTGCCGCGCCTCGCAGACCGGCGGCAGGCGCCCATCGCGCCCCGGCGGCGGAGGCCCGAGGTCGGGCGGAGTCCCCCCGTCTCCACCGACGACGCCCGGGAGCGGCTCGTGCCCCGCCCGCGCATCGGGGCTCGCCTCCGGCTCGTTGCTCGCGCAGGCCGCAACGAGGACCAAAGACACCACCCGGATCCGGGGTCTCGAGACCGTCATGTCCCACATACGCCAACACCTCTTGGCTCTCAATGTCCCACGCACCCTCGTGAAAGCAATCCGCGGGCCGAGACAATCCTGTGCGATTCTACCGCCGAGATGGTCGGCGACTACCTGCGAGACGGACGGTACCTCAACCTCGACGGCCGGCCCATCCCACCGCCGGGGGCGCTCAAGCGCCTTCTGCGTTGGCGGCTCTCCGCCCGAGCCGAGCCCGAGCTGCCCGACGCCACCGACGAGCCCGCCTGGCCGGTCGCCCCCGATCCCCGCTCGTTGGCCGCCCCGCCTGCGCTCCAGACCACCTGGTTGGGACACGCGACCGCCCTCATCCAACTCGACGGCGTCTGCGTGCTGACGGATCCGGTCTTCGGCGCCATCGCGCCCCTGGGTTCGGTCCGCCGCCTCGCCCCCGCCCCTATCGCCATCGACGCGCTGCCCGCCATCGACGCGATCCTCGTCAGCCACAACCACTATGACCACTGCGACCTGCCCACCCTCCGGGCCCTGCGCCGCGCCCACCCGGCGGCCGTCGTCCTGGTGCCCGCGGGTCTCGACGATTGGCTGCGACGACGCATCGGCGACCCCGTCGCGCCCATCGCCTGGTGGTCCCACCACCGGCTCGGCGGTCTCCGGGTGCACGCGGTCCCAGCCCAGCATTGGTCCGTCCGAGGCCCCCGTGACCAGTGTCGCTCCCACTGGTGCGGCTTCGTCGTGGAGGGACCCTCGGGCGTCGTCTACTTCGCCGGGGACACTGGCTTCGGCCCCCACTTCGAGGCCATCGCCGAACGGCACCCCACGATCGACGCGGCGCTATTGCCCATCGGCGCCTACGCCCCCCGCTGGTTCATGGCCGACCAGCACATGGGCCCCCAGGAGGCCATCGAAGCCGCCGACATCCTCGACGCCCCCATCGTCGCCATCCACTGGGGCACCTACCGCCTCACCGACGAGCCCGCCGACGAGCCACCGCGCCTCGCGCGCGCCGCCGCCGAGGCCGTGAATCGCGCGCTCACGGTGCTCCACCCCGGCGGCTGGTGGCGCCCCGACGGCACCTACGGAGAGTGGCGCGTCAGGGCTCCAGGCGACCCAGAACCAGGGCCGCCGTCTCATCGGCGGGGTTGGCCTCGAGCACCTCGCCCATGAGCCGCCGGGCCACCTCGACGTCGCCGGCCATCGCCGCTCCCACGGCGGCCTCGAAGACGTCGAGCGTCCGCGCCTTCAGCGCGCGGTCCTCGTCGGCGGAGAAGACCTGGTAGAGGCGCGTCTCACCGTGCCGTCCCCGCAGCTCCTGGGCCCCGACGAACCGCATCTCGGGGGGCGAGCTGAGCAGCTCCGCCGTCTCACCGCTGAGCAGGACCGTCGCGGCGAAGGACTTGGTGAGGCCCTCGATGCGCGCCGCGGTGTTGACGGCGTCGGAGATCACCGTGCCCTCGATTCGCTGGGGCTCGCCGATTGTCCCCAGCATCAGCCGCCCGCTGTGCAAGCCGGTGCCAATCCGCATCGTCGGCAAGCCCTGCGCGACGAGATCGACGTTGTGACGCGCGACCTCCTCGGCCATCGCGACGGCGGCATCGACGGCGGCGCTGGCGGAGGGGAAAAGCGCCATGATCGCGTCACCGATGTATTTGTCGATGAACCCGCCGTGGGCCCGAACGACCGGACCGACCCGACCCAGGTAGAGGTTGAGGTAGCCGAAGATCTCCTCCGGCGTCATCGATTGAGAGAGGGTGGTGAAGGACCGTATGTCCGTGAACAGAACGGTCATGTCCTTGCTGACGGCCTCGCCCAAGCTGATGTCCACGATGCGCCGCCGCCCGAGCGTCTGCAGGAACTCGCGGGGCAGGAAGCGCTGCATCGACTCGTTGAGCCGCCGCTGTTCCTCGAAGAGCAGGGAGTTCTCGAGGGAGACGGCGGCCTGGGAGCTGAGGACCTGAAGGGTGTGACAGCGCTGCTCCGTGAAGAAGTCCGAGGCCAGGTTGTTCTCGAGGTAGAGCACCCCGATGAGCTGGTTCTGCTTCATCACGGGCTGACACAGGACCGAGCGCGGGCTGCGCGCCAGGACGTACAGATCCCCGCCGAAACGACGGTCGGTCGTGGCGTCCCCCAGGACGATGGGCTCGTGGGTCCGCACCACGTAGCGGACCACCGCGTCGCTGTAGGTGAGGGCCCCCTGCTCCTCGGGCGAGAGCCAGACCGGCGCGTTGGGCTCCGCTTGCGCGGCGAGCTCCAGCTCCCCGCCGCGGACCAACAGAAGGCAGCCCCGCTCGGCGCCGCCGGCCTGGAGCACGGTGGTCATCACGGTAGACAGGATCGCATCCAGGCGCAGCTCGGTGGAGAT
>CAYOBQ010000107.1:0-31482 GCA_964402225.1 uncultured Nannocystaceae bacterium
CTGCGCCGGAGCTGGCTTGTCAGCCCGTAGAGTTCCTCACGAGGAAACGATCGTACGGAACCACGCTACGAGGGTCTATTGTGCCCCGGCGGACGCCCCGGCCCGGACCCGTGCCCTCGTAGCGCAGTTCGAGGCCGCCAGCGACGCCGGGAGCTACGCTGCCCTCGACGCCTCCTTCGATGGCGGTGCGCCCACGAGCGAGCCCGTCGCCCCCCACGCCGCGAAGTTCGGCGGCGAGCAGAAGGCGCGCTTCGTCGCGCTCTTCTGGAAGCTCCTGCGCGCGATCGCCTACCCCGCCTCCGGGAAGTCATTCCTCGAGGCGAGGTGGACGCTGCGCCCCACCAAGGGCCTCGGCGTGGTGATGGACGCCCACCCCGAGGCCGACGACCTCGAGACGGAGATCACCTCCCACCGGCGCCGCATCGATGGTGTCCTGCGCCCGCGCGACGTGAGCTTCGACTACCAGAGCCAGTTTGGTCGGATCATCGCGCGCAAGGGGGTCCCTGGGCTGTTCGCGCTCCTCGAGAGGCGCGCCTCGCGGAGGTCGAGTCGGTCATTTTGCCCAAGCTCGACGTGCTGAGCCGGGGCCGCGCCGATGCCCACCGTGCGGGAGGGGGGGCGCGCTCAGCCCGCTTGTGCGTCAGTTCATCCAGCGCGTGCGGATCTGGTAGACGAGCCAGCTCGTGGCGGTCCCCACCGCGGCGCCGACCAGCACGTCGGAGCCCCAGTGCTGGTCCGCGGCGAGCCGAAGGTAGCCGACACCGCCGGCCGCGGCGTAGGCCGTCGCGGGGACCAGCCAGCGCGTCTTGGGCGAGAGCCAGTCGAACTCGTAGGCGTGGAGGCTGAGGAGCGTGGCCGAGCCGAAGGCCATCGCCGTGTGCCCCGAGAAGAAGGAGGGCGATGGCTCGTCGGCGAGCGGGGGTCGACCGCGGCGGACGGCGACCTTGGTGAGCGCGGTCAGCGTCGAGGTCGCCATCAGGCTCTCGGCGCTGGCCGCGAGCACCAGCCGCTCCCGGGCGCCCCCGGTCCAGACGGTCAGCGCCGGTGCAGCGACGGCGCTCGCCAGCAGCGTCGTGACGAGGGCGTCGGAGGCCACGTCGGCGCTCCGGGGCTCGTCCAGCCGCAGGCGGTCACGGGTCCAGGTGTCGAAGGCGCCCGCCCCGATGGAGCGGCGCGGCGCCGGCGGGGGCGCGAGCTCCAGCGTGAGCCGCGCGAGCCCGAGCGTCAGCAGCACCGCGCCGTCGCCGAGCCCGACATCGTCGCCTGTGTTCATCGTCGCCGCCGACGCCTCTTGGGCCTGGGCGATCGGCGTGAACAGGCAGACGGCGAGGAGTACGCGGGATACTCGCATCGCCGCTATGCCCTCTTCGCCCGCCGGAGCTGCTCGACGATGCTCTCGAGGGCCGCGAGCCCGAAGGTGATCTTCTTGAAGAAGGAGGCGTTGTGGGGCACCAGCACGAAGCGGGAGTGGCGCGACCAGATGGCGTGCAGCTTCCGGTCGAGCTCGACGGCCTGCTCGAGCCCCTCGATGCGCTGTCGGTTGCCGCTCTCGATCTCCAGCCCGCCGGCGGCGGCGGTCTCGAAGAAGATCACCGCGTCGTAGCGCGCGAGCTCGGCGTCGAGGGTCGTGCCGACGGCGGCGAAGAACGAGCTCTCGTCACCCGCGTCGGGCCAGTAGGCGGCGCCGTCGGGGGTCCCGCGATCGCAGAGCCGGATGCGCCCCGGATAGTGGGCGGCCTGGGTGTCCTCGAGGCCCCGCTGGAGGTGGAAGATCGTCTGCTGCGCCACCCGAACGGAGGGCTCGTCGGCGTAGCGCGGGAAGCCCCCCGAGAACAGCAGCGTCGCCGCCTCGGGGACCAGGACCACCGCCTCGCCAAGCTCTCGCCGGAACAGGTCCGCGGCGGTTGTCTTGCCGCCGCCCGGACCCCCCGTGAGCACGATTCGACAGCCGTTGCCGTCTGGTCTGAGGTCGTCGTGCGCCATCTCAGGACCGAGCCTACTCGATCGACGACGCCGTGAGCGAGGCCAGGTAGTCGGTGAGGCTGCAAAGCGCGGCGACGGCGACCGCCTCGTAGATCTCCGCGTCATCCCAGCCAGTGGATCGTGCGAGATCGAGCACGTAGCGCGCGTTTCTTCCGTGGTCGCAGACCACCTTGGACACCAGCGCCAGGAGGGCCTGCTCCCTTGGATCGTCGGCGTGCCCTCGGCGGAACTTCGCGACCTCGTCCTCCGAGGCGCCCAAGCCCCTCGCATGAGCGGAGTGGGCCGCGAGGCTGGGGGCGCAACCGTGGAGCTGCGCGGTCCGCAGTCGGATGGCGACGCAGAGCCGGTCCGAGAGCCGGCTCACCCGGCTTGACCGAGGTCGCGCGTTGGGCGCACCGTGCGGGCATGTCGGCGGACGAGGGCGAGCTCACCGCGTTGCGGTCCAGGGTCGCGGTGCTCGAAAACGAGCTGGCGGAGGTCTCCCAGCGGGCCGTCCGCTGCGACGACGACCGCTTCCGGGTCGTCTTCGACTACTCCAATGACGCGATCTTCCTGTCGGATCCGACGGAAGACCTCATCCTCGATTGCAACCCGCGCGCCTGCGAGATGCTCGGTTACACCCGCGAGGAGCTGGTGGCCACGCCGATGTCCGCCATCCACCCGCGGGAGATGGACCGGGTGCGGGCCTTCGCCGACGAGGTCTTCGAGCGCGGCCATGGCTGGACCGACGCGCTGACCTGCGAGACGCGGTCGGGCAAGCGGCTCGCCGCCGAGATCTCCGCGTCCCTCGCCCACGTCGACGACCGCGTCTGCATGATCGCCATGGTGCGCGACGTCTCGGAGCGCGCTCGGCTGCGCAAGGAGGTCCGCTACCTCGCCGGGCAGGTCCGGGCCGAGGGAGGCTTTGGGGACATCGTCGGTGACAGCCCCGAGCTGGCCGCGGTGCTGGAGCGCGTCGCGCTGGTCGCTGACACCCGCGCGAGCGTCCTGGTGACGGGCGAGTCGGGGACCGGCAAGGAGCTCATCGCCCACGCCATCCATGACCGCAGCGATCGGCGGGAAGCCCCGCTGGTCTGCGTCAACTGCGCCACCGTCCCCGCGGAGCTCTTCGAGAGCGAGTTCTTCGGCCACGCCCGGGGCGCCTTCACCGGCGCCACCCAGGCGCGGTCGGGGCGCTTCGAGCTCGCCGATGGCGGCACCCTCTTCCTCGACGAGGTCGGCGAGATCCCGCTGGCGCTCCAGAGCAAGCTCCTGCGAGTCCTCCAGGAGGGGCGCTTCGAGCGTGTGGGCGAGAGTCACACCCGTACGGTGGACGTGCGGGTCGTCTGCGCGACCAACCGCGATCTGCGCGCGGAGGTCGCCGCCGGCCGCTTCCGCGAGGACCTGTACTACCGGCTCGAGGTCTTCCCCATCGAGCTGCCCCCGCTGCGCGAGCGGAGGGGCGACATCGCGCCGCTCGCGGAGCACCTCCTCGAGGCGTCGTGCGCCCGACTGGGGGTCGCGCGGCCGGACCTCGAGGTGGCCGACATCGCCGCCCTCGAGGGGTACGGCTGGCCGGGGAATGTGCGCGAGCTGCAAAACGTGATGGAGCGCGCGGCGATCCTCAGCCGCGGGGGCCCGCTCCAGCTCGACATCGGCCCCGGGGGCGGCGCCACCGAGGCCGACTCGAAGCCCTCGAGCCTCGATGAGCTCAAGACCCTCGAGCGCGAGATCGTCCGACGCGCCCTGGTGGCCGCTGATTGGAAGATCGGCGGGGCCGATGGCGCCGCGGCGGCGTTGGGGCTGGCGCCGACGACCCTGGCCTCGCGCCTCAAGAAGCTCGGCCTGCACCGACCGTGAGCCCATCAGGCGGGCCGGAAGGTGCGCCCGGCCAACTCCGCTAGCGTCTCGCGCAGCTTCTGGTAGCCACGATGGGCGCGGACCCGCGCGGTGCCGGTCTCGATGCCGAGGACGGCGGCCACCTCGGCGAAGGGGCGGTCCTCCAGCGAGTGCATCCGCACGACCTCGCGCATCGAGTCGGGGAGCGCGTCCACCGCCTCGCGGACCGCCGCCGTAAGCTCGCGGTCAGGAAGCTCCGCCGGCGCCACCGCGACCTCCGGGAAGTGCTCACCCCGGGTGACCTGCTCCTGGGAGCGCCCTCGCCGGCGCAGCTCGTCGATGGCCAGCCGCCGCGCGATCGTGACGACCCAGGGCGCGACGGGGGCGCCTCGTTGGTATCGGTCCCGGGCGCGGTGCACGCGCAGGAAGGTCTTCTGCGTCAGATCGCGCGCCGTCTCTTCGTCGAACCAGCGTCGCTGCGTCCGCGTCACCGTGGGGGCCAGCAGCGTGTAGACCGTCTGGAACGCCGCGGCGTCTCCATCGGCATAGCGCCCCATCGCCTCGATCAACTGCGCGCGCTGTTCCTCGTCCGCCATCCGGGCCTCCTGCGGGGAGGCTTTGCCGGAAGCGTGCCAGCGTCGCGGACGCCGGTTCATACGGGGCTGGGGCCGTCGGCTCGCCCGGATCTACGAGATGTCGGGCCGCGTCCCGACGAGATGTCGTTCAGACGATGTCCCAGCGGTAGCGCAGCGTCTCGTAGGCGTGCTCCGCGAGGGCCTTGATCTGCTCGTCGTCGTTGGTGTCGATGCGCCGGAAGTTCTGACGGACGCGGTCGTGGACCTGAATCGCGAAGGCGCGGGCGATCTCGATCTCCTTGTCGGCGCCCTCTGCCCCGTTCGCCTCGATGGAGGCCGTGACTCGGCTGAGCACGCACGCCAGGACCCACAGATCGATCATCACGTCGGCCAGGCGCCGCGTGGCGAACTGCTTCCCGATGATGTTCTTGCCGTGCTTGCGCAGGATGCGGTCGGCCATCCCGGCGAGCTGGCGAGTCAGGTCCTCGAAGACCGTCGCCTCGTTGGCCAACAGCGTGTGGGCCCGACTGAGCTCGCTCTTGTCCCGGGTGATGCCCGCCGCCCAGCTCGCGCGGCGGACAGCGTAGTCGTAGAGCACGCCGAAGCCCTTGATCGGGTGGTCGAAGATGCCCCGCAGGGAGCTCGCCATCTCCTTGAGCCCGTGGCCGACGTCGTTGAGCGCCGTCAGCGCGATGAACAGCCGAAGCACCTCGTTGGTGCCCTCGAAGATGCGGTTGACGCGGCAGTCGCGGAGCACTTGCTCGTAGGGGTACTCGCGCATGAAGCCGGTCCCGCCAGCGGTCTGCAGGGCTTCGTCGGCGGTGCGCCAGAGGGCCTCGGAGGCGAAGACCTTGATGATCGCCGCCTCGACGGAGTAGTCGGCGGCGCCGTGGTCGGACAGCGCCGCCACCACCACGACGGCGGACTCGGCGGCGTAGCAGTCGACCATCATCTGGCCGACCTTCTGCTTGATGAGACCGAAGCTGCCGATGGGCTGGCCGAACTGCTTGCGCTCGGTGGCGTAGCCGGCGCTGAGCTCGATGAGGCGCTTCATCGCCCCGACGGATCCGCCGCCGAGACCCGAGCGGCCGCTGTTGAGGATCGCCATCGCCACCTTGAAGCCGCCGTGCAGCGGGCCCAGCAGGTTCTCCTTGGGGACCTTCACGTCCTCCAGGTAGATCGACGTCGTGGAGCTGGCGCGAAGCCCGAGCTTGTCCTCGTGGGGGCTGGCCGAGACGCCGGGCATGTCGCCGGTGACGATGAACGCCGACGTCCGCCCCCGGGGCCCGTCGGTGTTGGTCTTGGCGAAGACCGTGAAGAAGTTCGCGATGCCGCCGTTGGTGATCCAGATCTTGGTGCCGTTGAGCAGGTAGTGGTCGTCGTGCTCCACCGCGGTGGTCTGGACGGAGGCGGCGTCGGAGCCGGCCTCGGCTTCCGTCAGACAGAAGGCCGCCAGCAGCTCGCCGGTGGCCAGCTTCTCGTAGTACCGCGCCTTCTGTTCGTCGGTGCCAAAGAGCTTCAGTCCTCGCATGCCGATGGAGCTGTGGGCGCCGATCGTGACCGCCACCGAGGCGTCGTGGCGGGCGATCTGCTGCAAGGTTCGGGAGTAGGCCATGTTGCCGAAGCCCATCCCCCCGGACGCCTCGGGCACGATCAGCCCGAAGAGCCCGAACTGCTTCAACTCGTCGACGAAGCTGCCGGGCATCTCCCCGGCGGCGTCCCAGGCCGCGAAGTCCGCGGCGCGCCCTGAGAGCAACGCGTCGACGGAGTCGAGGACCGCTCCGAGCAGCTCGCGCTCCTCGGGGTCCATCTCGGGGTAGGGGAAGATGACGTCCTGCTCGATCTCCCCGGCGCACAGCGACCGTACGAAGCTGACCTTGGTGTCCACGCGTTCTCCTCTTATCCGTCCGCCTCGAACCAGGGCGCGACCATCGACAGGCCGCGATCCACCGACATCTGCACCAGCGCCGACAGCGAGAAGAGGCGGACCACCGCGTTGAGGTTCGCGTCGCGCTCGGCGGCGGCGCGCAGCCGGGCGGCGAAGGCGTTGTTCAGCCGCTCGAGGTCCGCGTAGAGCGAGCGCAACCCGTTGAGGGCGTAGTCCGGCGTCTCCCCCCGGCGCTCGCGAAGATACTCGCCGAGCAGGTAAGTCGAGGTGGTGCGAAACAGCGTTTCCTCGACGGTCGCGAAGGGCAGGTGGGTGTGGGCCATCGGTCGCATCGGCGCCAGGATCGGGCAGCCGCTCGTCGCCATCACGAGGCCGACGAGGGCGCCGAGCCCGGTCTGCACATCGCAGCGCTTCTCGTAGGTGCGCTGCGGCGTGTCGACCCGCACGACGCAGCGCTGCGTCGAGTTGACGGCGGCGAAGGCGTCGACGATCTCACGTAGATCTGCCGCGGCGGGGCAGTTGGTGGCCTCGGTCAACGGGCAGTGGCGGCAGCGCCGGTACTCGAGGCGCACCCACTCCGGGTCGTCGGGTCCAGGTGGCCGCGGGCCACGCGACGGTTCGACGTCGAAGTCGACCGCGCCCTGACCGTCGATGACGAAGTGGTAGCTGATCACGGACTGGACTGTACTACCTACACCGCACGAAAGGTGCTCCGGGTGACGCTTTTCGTCACCCGAACTCGCAATCCATGCGTACGGGCCGGCGGAACCCTTGGTGTAACCTTGCACGATAAGTGGATCGATCCTTGCTACACCCAGGTGAGCTTGGGGCCCACCCGACCCATGGATGGGGAGGAAGGCGAATGTTGCATGTCACAGAGGGGGAGCGGCTCACGTGTCCCCGATGCAGCGCGGAGGCGTCGCATCAAGCCCAGCGCTGCCAGCGCTGCGGGCTCACCTTCGACGCGTGGGGGTTGGGCGAGCCCCCCGACCGCGTTCGCGACGTCCTGCACAAGCTCGACGCACAGGCGGGCTTCCCCGCGGTCTCGCAGCACATCGTGGAGGTCAACCGCCTCGTCGCCCGTGACGACACGACGCCCGACATCCTCGCCGATGTAGTGGCCCGCGATCTCGCCCTCACCACCAAGCTCCTCAAGCTCGTCAACTCCGCCTTCTACCGGCAGTTCAATCGCCCCGTCGCCACCCTGACGCGCGCCGTGGTCCTCCTCGGCTTCGAGCAGGTCCGCCAGGCGGCCGTCAGCCTGATCCTCTACGACCACCTGAGCAACGCCGGCCAGCAGGGGGCCCTCGCTCGGCAGGCCATCGCCGCGTTCACTGGGAGCTTGATCGCCCGGGCCCTGGGCGAAGAGACCGATGGCCGTACCGCGGGCGAGGCGATGACCGCCGCGATGTTCCACCGCCTCGGCGACTCGCTGTTGGTGGCCTTCCTTCCCGACGAGTGGGAGGAGATCAGCGACGCGATGGCCCTGGGGACTCCCAAGGCGGACGCCGAGCGCGATGTCCTCGGCGTCACGTCGGAGGAGCTCGGCCTCGCCGTCGCGCGCCGCTGGGCCTTCCCCGACTCGATCCTCCAGAGCATGCGCGATCTCCTCGAGGGCCCCGTGAAGATCCCGCGTACCCGCGGTGAGTGGCTCCACGCCGCCGCGTGCTTTGCCACCGAGCTCGCCGACGAGGCCGGCCGCGTCCAGCCGGAGTTCGAGGGGCTGATCCAGCGGTACGGAGACGCCCTCGACATCTCGAGCCACCGTATCGGCGACCTGCTGCGCGGCATCGCCGGTCAGGTTCGTATCCAAGTCGACGCCCTCGAGTTCTTCGCCGGCGGCAGCGACTACGTCCGCAACCTCGTCGCGTGGTCCGCCCAGGAAGGGACCCCGAGGCCGGAGGCCATCCGCGAGATCGACGAGGAGACCCGACGCATCGTCAGAACCCGCGGCCTCGACGAGGTCACCTCCGCGGTCGAAGCGGGCGAGAGCCTCAACTCGATCCTCGCCGTGGTCGTCGAGACCCTCTACCGCGGCTTCGAGTTCGACCGCGTCCTCCTGTGCGTGAAGGACGTGCGCGGCCCACGCATGGCGGCGCGCTACGGCTTCGGCCAGGACCTCCCCCGCATGCTCAAGGCCTTCGAGTTCGGCCTCGAGCGGGAGGCCCGCGACGTCTTCAGCCGGGCCTGCCTCGCCGGCACCGATGTCGTCGTCGAGGACTCCAAGTCGCCGGTCTACTGGCGCCGCATCCCCGACTGGTACAAGGGCCTGGTCGACGCGCCGGGTTTCATCGTCTACCCGTTGCGCGTCAATGGCTGGCCCTTCGGCATGCTCTACGCCGACACCGACCGCCCCGCCGAGACCCTCCGCCGCAGCCGCCTCATCAACATCAAGGCCCTACGCGACCAGGCCCTCCTCGCGCTGGAGCGCCACCGCCGCGGCCGCGGAAAGCCGCGCTAGGAGAGGTCCTGGAATCGGAAGCAGCGGGCCTGCGAGCTACCCCGCCACGAGCTCTGCCAGGCGGCGGGCGGAGCGCCCGCGGTCGAGCATGCCGCCCTGGTCGGCGAACTCCGCTGCTCGTTGGGCCATGCGCGCGGCGTCGGCGTCGGAGAAGCCAGTCTCGGTGATCATCCGGTGGGCCGCCTCGACGTGGCGGTCGAAGGCTGGCCAGTCGCTGGCGTGGGCGCAGCAGGGTAGCAGGTAGGCGTGGGCGGCGGCGGCCAGGGACCATTGCCGCTGAGCCTCGAAGCGCTCCAACGTGCTCCGCAGCACCACGCGGGCGTTCTCGAATCGGTCGCGGTCGATGAGGACCAGCGCCAGGTTCGCCTGGGCGTAGACGGCGTGGCCGGATCCGGTCGCGTCCCACACGCGCAGCGCGTCGGCGTAGTGTCCGGTGGCCGCGTCGAGCTGGCCTTGCAGGCGGGCGAGCTCGCCGAGCTGGTTGTGGCAGGCGCCCACCACGTTGCGCGCGCCGGCGGCCTCGAGGTGGACCTGCGCGCGCCGGCTGTAGACCACCGCGGCCTCGTAGCGACCGCGGCGCTTCATGACCTGCGCGAGGCCGTAGTCGCAGCGCCCGGCCCCGACGGCGTCGTCCACCTGTCGGGAGAGGGCGAGGCCTTCGCGCAGGTGGCCCTCGGCGTCGTCGGGCCGGCCGAGGAGCAACAGGGTCATACCGAGCTGTCGGTGGGCCGAGGCCTGGAGCTCGATGTCGCCCACTTCGCTGGCGAGCTCGATGGCTTGTCGGTGCCATGACTCACCCTGGGCGAGCAGGCCGTGTTGGGTCGTGAGCACGCCGAGCTGCATGAAGATGCGCGCGCGCACCCCGCGCCAGCCGTGCGTGCGAGACGCCGCCTCGGCCTTCTGTGCCTCGGCCGTCGCCCGTTGGAGGTCGGCGCGGTACTCCGCGACGCGGCTCGCGAGCACCATCGCGTAGCCCCAGCGCTCGTCGGCCTCCGGCAGCCCGAGGTCGTCGAGGGTGCCTCGGAGCCGCTCGAGCTGGGCCGCGGCCTCGGCGGGCTCGCCACCATCGAGGTGCGCCTCGACGGAGCGGGTCAGGGGAGCCAGCGCGCGCTCGGCTTCGCCGGCGCAGAGCCAGTGGTGGGCGAGGCGCGGCGCGACGCCGGGATCCTGCGCCTTGGCCTCCAACATCACGGCGCAGGCTCGGTGGTGCTCGCTCAGACGTCCCGCCTGCTCGGCGCGCGCGCACAGCCACTCGGGGAGCAGCCCATGCACGAAGGCCCAGCCGGCGTCGGGTCCGTTGGCGCCGGACTCGGCGAGCCCCTCGTGCAGCAACAGCTCGACGACCTCGGGGGCTGGCGAGAGCAGCGCCCCCTCGCAGGCCCCACGCCACTCGGGGACCGACACCGACTGGCCCAGCACCGCGGCGAGCTCGAGGGCGTGCCCTTCGCCGGCGTGGCGGTTGCGCAGGACCCGCTCGATCCGCGTGGCCCAGACCTCCCGCAGATCGTCCGGCATGCGCGCCAGCTCGCCCTCGGCGCCTGGGACCAGCTCGTAGCCGCTGGGCCCTGGCCTGAGCAGGCCGCGCTGCACCCAATCGCTCACGATCTGGACCGTCAGGAGCGGGTGCCCCGAGGCGCGGGCGTCGATGGCGTTGGCGAGCTTCGGCGCGACGTCCAACAACGCGGGCACGAGCCGCGCCCGATCGTCGGCGTCGAGGGGCCCCACCTGGGCGTGGCAGACGTCGGCGCGGGCCTGCAGGACCTCCAATCGCGCCGCCTCCACCGGGCGCCGCTCCAGCGCCTCGTCGCGGACCGTCGCCACCACCATCACCGGCAGCGCGTCGGCGGCGTCGAGCAGGTTGGTGACGAAGTCGATGGAGCGCCCGCCCCACTGCACGTCATCGAGCCACACCAGGACCGTGCGGCGGCGCGCCAGAGCGCCCAGGAGCCGGCGCAGCGTCAGGTAGAGCTCCGCGGGGTTGGTGAAGCGGACGGTGGTCGGTCGGCCCTGCTCGCGGCTGGGGGCCACGATCTCCGCCAAGGGCGCCAGCTCGTCCTGCAACCGCAGATCCGGCAGGACTCGCGCCAGGCGCGCCTCGACCTCGGCGCGTCCCAGGCCCACGCATTGGAGCAGCCGCTCGACCATCGGGCCGAGGCCGTGGGCGGGCCCGCCGACGGGCGTGTGGACGGCGCGCAGCACGGTGACAGCGCCGAGCTGGTGGGCGCGCTCGCAGAGCCAATCGGCGACGCGGCTCTTGCCCAAGCCCGAGCCCCCGGTGAGGACGAAGGCCCGCGGATCCCCGTCACCGGCGACCTCGCGCAGCGTGGACCACAGCGCGTCGCGCAGCGGCTCGCGCCCCACCAGAGGCACCGCTCGGAGCCCGAAGAGGCCGAGGCCGACGCGGCGGCGACGCTGGCGGTCCGACGGCGTGCGCCAGTCGTTGGGGACCGGCGCCGTCCCCCGGAGGGCCATCGGATCGAGGGCGACGGTGGGCAGCGCGGCCAGGGCCTCGAGCTCGGGCCGGGTGGGCTGTGCGCGGGTCGGCATCGTCGCCACCTGGGCGGCGACGGCGGGATCGATGATCGTGTCGCTGGTCGCGAACTCGAGGTCGTCGGGGCGCGTGAGGACCTGGCCGGGCGCGGCGTCCGTGGGATCGCCCAACATGGCCAGGGCGCGGGCGGCGTCGGCGGCCCGGCGGAAGCGTTGGCTCGGCGACTTCGCCAGCAGGCGACCGATCCACGCCGGGAGGCCACGCGGCGTCGCGATGCCCGGCGCCACCTCGGGGACGGGGTCAGAGACCTGGGCGATCATCATCGCCAGGGGGCTCGGCCGCAGAAACGGAGGGGCGCCACAGACCAGCTCGTAGGCGAGACAGCCCAGGGCGTAGAGGTCCGTCCAGGGACCGAAGTCGCGCCACAGCCCCTTGATCTGCTCCGGCGCCATGTAGGCGGGGGTGCCGACGGTGGTGTTGACGTCGTCCTTGGTCTCGCCGACCTCGGCGAGGTCGCGCGGCGCGGCGTGGGCGACCCCGAAGTCCGTCAGCTTGTAGCGCCCCCCACCCCGGAGGACGTTGTCCGGCTTGAGGTCACGGTGCACGACGCCCCGCGCGTGGGCGTGGGCGAGGGCGTCGAGGAGCTCGAGCAGGAGACGGCGGACGCCGGACCATCCGCTCGAGGTCGCCTCGGCCACGACGTCGATGGGCTCGAGGCGCTCCATCGCGAGGTACGGGCTCCCCGGGACCAGCCCCGCGCGGGTGATCGCGTCGTCGGCGGGGATGCGGCCGAAGTCGTAGACATCGACGATGCCGGTGTGATCGAGGCCGGCGACCGCGCGGACCTCACCGCGGAAGGCCGCGTGGTACTGCTCCTGGCGCGCGCGCTCGTCGGTGATGACCTTGAGCGCGGCGTCCCAGCCGTCTCGCTGGTGTCGCGCGGACCACACCTCGCCCATCCCGCCCCGGCCGAGGCGCTCCAGGAGCTCGAAATCGCCGATCAGCGGGCGCGACATTGGAGTGGTTGGCGGCGGCTAGGGGTTGCTCGGCTCGAGGCCGACGAGGTCCCACTTGCCGGTCTTGGGCAGGAGCGCATCGAGCTTCGCCTGGGGCAGCCCGATCTCGGCGGCGGAGACGAACTTGCCGTTGGCGGGATCGGCGGCGAGGACCTTCATGTCGACGGGGGTCGCGCTGGTGAGCGCGTTGCCCGCCTGGAGCGCCAGGGCCTTCGCGGAGGCGGCGTTGCCGTTGAGTCGAGCCATGTCCGCGGCGCGCAGCAGGACCTGGGCCTTCTGGAAGTTGGCCTGCTCGGCCTTCGTCTTCGCGGCCATCCCCGCCCACGCGGTGTCCAGCTTGGCGTACACGTCTTTGAGGTTGATGTCGGTCTTTGCGGCGGCGCTGTACACCGACTGGACTGGCGCTTGCTGGGTCTGCGCGACGGCGGAGCCACCGAAGACGAGGAGCAAGGAGAAGAGAACGCGGCGCATCGAGACCCCCAAGCTGTGTGAGCGCGGATACGTTAACCCGTTTTCGACAACCGGGCGAGACCCCTGTGGTCGGATGGTGGCCTGTGGTAAGACGCCGCGTCTTCACGCCCGGAGTGCCAGATGCGCTTCGTCCGACCGCTGGCTTCGTGCCTCTTCCTCCTCGCCGTCGCCGCCCCCGCCGCGGCTCAAACGGGTCCGAGCCTCAGCCTCACCAAGCTGAAGCCGAGTCGGGGCGCCATCGAGCGCACCTCTCGGATCGAGCTGGCGGGGACTGGCTTCCACGTCGGGATGCAGGTCACCGTGGGCGGCCAGCCCTGCGAGCGCCTCTGGGTCCCCGACATCGGCGGCGGCAAGCGCGCGCAGTGCGACGTGCGGGGGGGGACGGCGGGGGCGGTCGACGTCGTCGTTCGCCACGGCGGGGCCGAGGTCAAGAAGGCCGGCGGCTTCGAGTACTACGTGCCCGAAGGCGTCGAGGTCTACATCTCGAAGCGGGTCCAGTCCTTCGGCTGGATCCTCCTCCTCCTGGTGGTCGTCGTCTTTGTCATCGCTCGCCTGCCGCGGGTGAAGGACCTGCCCGTCGACTACTCGAGCGCCTTCCGGCGTCGGCGCGTCGCGAACTGGCTCCCCTTGGGGCTGACGTACGCCTTCCTCTACATGGGCCGCTACAACCTCACGGTCTCGAAGAACGCCCTCGGCGATCTGATGTCGAAGTCCGACTTCGGCACCATCTTCGCGGCGGGCACCGCCACCTATGCCATCTCGTTTCTCATCAACGGTCCGCTCACCGACAAGTACGGCGGGCGACTCACGATCCTGATCGCGTCCGCGGGCTCCGCGGTGATGAACGCCGCGTTGGGCTACGTCACGTGGTTGATGCTCAACGGCCAGTTCGACCCTGAGAACCTGGTCCTCACCTTCTCCCTGCTCTACGCCGGGAACATGTACTTCCAGAGCTTCGGCGCGGTGTCGATCGTCAAGGTCAACGCCGCGTGGTTCCACCTCCGCGAGCGCGGCGTCTTCGGGGCCATCTTCGGGATCCTCATCTCCCTGGGCATCTACTTCGCCTTCGATGTCGGCAAGATGGTGGTGACGGCGGCGGAGCACCAAGCGGTCGGCGCGGCGCCAGCGGCGGTGTGGTGGGTCTTCTTCGCCCCCGCCGTGATGCTCGTGATCTTCCACATCATCGACCAGTTCATGGTGCGGGACACCCCCGGCCGGGCCGGTCACGAGGACTTCGACACCGCCGACGCGTCGAGCGGCGACGATGGCGAGCGGCTCCCGGTCTTCCAGGTCGTCAAGCGGATGTTCTCGAACCCGGTGATCCTGTTGATCGCCTGCATCGAGTTCTGCAGCGGCTTCCTGCGAAACGCGATCATGCATTGGTACATCGTCTTCGCGAAGGAGACGGGGATCATGAGCGACATGGTCCCGCAGAACTGGGGCCTGCTGCTGTGCTGCGCCGGCATCCTCGGCGGGGTCTTCGCGGGGGTGATCTCCGACCGGGTCTTCCAGTCGCGGCGTGGCCCCGTCGCCGCCATCCTCTACGGTGGGATGTTGCTGGGCGCCCTCGGGTTGACCTTCATGCTCAGCGGCCCCTACGTCGGCTGGCTCGTCGTCTTCATGTCGCTGTGCATCATCGGCGTCCACGGCATGCTGTCGGGGACGGCGAGCATGGACTTCGGCGGCAAGAAGAACGTCGGCGTCGCCGTTGGGATCATCGATGGGATGGTCTATCTGGGCACGGCTCTCCAGTCGATCCTGTACGGGCAGCTCCTCCCCAAGAAGGGGGAGGGCGCCGAAGACCCCGCGAACTGGATCGTCTGGCCGGTGGCGATGATCGTCGCCGCGTTCCTGGGCATCGTCCTGGCGAGCCGGGTGTGGCACGCCAAGCCCAAACCCAAGAGCGTTGCGTCGGGGTAGCTGCCCCTCGGCGGTGATCGTCGGCGCGTTGCTGGCGTGCGGCCGTGGCGCGGCGCCGCCGGCTCCGCCACCCTCGCTCGAGGTCCACGTAGGCGGATGCGCGGCGCGGCTCCGGGGTCCTGTCTGCGTGGTCGGCGAAGGCGCGGTGACGGTGCGCGTCGTGACCCCCGCGGCCCACAGCCTGTCCCCCGGCGCGCAGGAGGCGCCGCGAGAGGTCGCCGGCGGCCTCCTCTATCGAGTCCGTCCCCCCGCCGACGCCGTCGAGCTCACCGTCACCGCCGGCACCGCCCGCTACGTCCTCCCCCTGCGCCGCGAGCCGCCCTCGCCGGAGCTGTTGAAGCTGCGCTCTCTGCGCAAGGCCAACGACGTGGCGGGGCTTCGCGCGGCGCTCCCCACCGTCCCCGACGCGCTCCGCGGGCGGGCCTTGGGCCTCCTCGGACGCGCCGAGCGCGCCGTGGGGGAGACCGACGCAGCGATCCGAAGCTTGGGGCTGGCCATCGCGAGGCACCGCGCCGACGGGCGCGTCTCCGACGAGGCCGCCGCCGGGCGGGTGCTGGTCTTCACCCTGATCTCGGCCAACCGCTTCAACGAGGCCCGCCGGGCCCTCGACGCCCAGGCGCCCCTCGACGCCCTCGACCCGAAGGCCCGGCTCTCGCGCCCGTACTACGCCGGCGTTCTGGCGAGGAAGACGGGGGATCTGCGAGCCGCCCAGCGGCACTACCGTGTCGCCGAGACCGCCGCGCTCTCGATGGGCGAGGACCGCCTCGTCCGCAACGCTCGCCAGGGGCGCGCGCTGATCGCCCAGGCCCTGGGTCGTCTGCGCGAGGCATCCGGGATCTTGGAAGACATGCTGGCCGCGACCTCGGATCCGTGTGAGCTCGCGCCCATCTGGGCAAACATCGGTTTCGGTCGGCTCCAGGCCCGAGATCGGGGGGAGGCGTCCGCTGATCCGGCGGAACCTCTGCGCCGGGCGGCGAAGCTCTACGCGAGGGCCTGCGCCCGCCCGGTGAAGCGTGCTCTGGCGCTGACGAACCTCGCGCTTATCGCCCTCCAGGACGGGGCGCCGACGGCCGCGCGGCGGTACCACGCCCAAGCCAGCGAGAAGGCGGAGCCCTGGGCCCGTCGTTGGCTGCTCGACATCAAGGGTCGGATCGCCCTGGCGGAGGCGCGCCCCCTCGAGGCCTTGGCCGCCTACGACGAGCTCGCGACGCGCTCCGCGCTCAGCGTCGATCCTTCCGATTTGTGGCGGGCGCAGCTCGGCCGCGCCCGCGCCCTGGCGGCCCAGGGGCACGTGGACGCGGCGATCGAAGCCCACGGGCGGGCGGAGGCCCACCTCGACACCGCGTTGCTCCGCGTCCCGATCCAGGAGGGGCGCGCGGGTTGGTTGGGGGGTCGCGAGCCGGCCACCACGCACCAACTGATGCTGCGGCTCACGAAGGGCGACAACGCGGGGGCGCTGAACGTGGTGCGCCGCGCGCGCGCCCGTGCGTTGAGATCCGCGTGGCGGACCGGTCGGATCGGCGCCCTCGGTGACGCCGATCGGGCTCGGTGGGACCGCGCGCTGGCAGAGTACCGCGAGGCGCGCGCCGATCTCGACGCCGAGGCCGCCGGCGACTGGCAGATCGCGGCGGCGGATCTCCCCGAGCGTCTGGCTGGCAGGGCCGAGCGGGCGCGACGCCTGACCCGCGCCCTCGATGCAGCGGCGACCCTCTTGCCCGGACCTGATCCGCTGCCAGCGTTGCCCGACGACGCGCTCACGCTGGCTTGGTTCCCGGGGGACGAGGGGTGGATCGGCTTCGCGGCGACGCCGGGGTCAGTGACCGTCGCGCGCGGGCTCGATCCGCGCGATCCGGCGGGGCTATTGCGCCCGTTCCGAGCCCGCTTCGCCACGGCGCGGCGCATCCGCGTCTTGCCCTACGGCCCGCTCCGACGGATCGACTTCCACGCCGTCCGCCTGGATCCCCGAGAGACGATGCTCGACCACCCGCCGGTCCTCTACGGGTTGGATCTCGGCGCGCCGAGCGGACCTCCGAAGGCGGGCCCCAACCTCCTCGTCGCCGATACGCGCCTCGATCTCGCCGCCGCGCGGCGGACCGCCGATGCCCTCGCCCCGCTCCTGGACGCCCGAACCCTCGTCGGCGCGGCGGCGACGCCTGCGGCCGTCCGCGCCGCCCTGAGCGGCAGCCGGTCGCTTCACTTCGCGGGACACGGCGAGTTCGCGGGCGTATCCGGCTGGGACAGCGCCCTCGTCCTCGCCGGCGGGCGGCTCACGGTCGGTGACGTGCTCGCCCTGCGGCGTGTCCCCTCCGAGGTGGTGCTCGCGGGGTGTGAGACGGCGCGCTCCAGCGAGACGGCGGCGGAGTCCATCGGCCTGGGCCAGGCCTTCGCCATGGCCGGCGCCCTCCAGGTCGTGGCCAGCCGACGCGCCGTCGACGACGCCGTCACGGCCCGCATCTCCACCGCGATCCACGCCGCGCGGGCCCGCGATCCGGGGCTGGACCTCGCCGGAGCGCTTCAGATCGCCCAGCGCTCGAACCGGGGCGAAAAAGACTGGGCATCCTTTCGAACCCTCGCTCGTTGACCCGCCGCAGCGAGCGCGGCGTCTCCGATTGCAGCCGGAACGTCGCAATAAAATGTCAGAGACGCCGTCTGGTGCACGAAGACCACCACGAAGGCAAAAGCGAGGGAGACAAATGAGGCACTCATTCGAGATTGGGGTCATCTGTGTGGCGTTGGCGGCGTGCGCCGAGCAACACGAGCTCGAGGTCGGCTACGTGGACGACCAGGCGGCGGCGGGGTCGGCGGTGAAAGCCGACGAGGCCGACCTGAGCGAGGCGTGTCCCCCGGATCGCCAGGTGGCCCTCTCGCTTCAGGGCGGCTGCCCCGTCGCCGACAACCTCCCCTGGGCGGTCTCGTCCCTCTTTGGCATCGACGACGCGGGCGACCCCCACGCACCCGAGGACGGGATGGGCGGCCTGTGCCTCTACGAGTGGCAGGGCGGCGAGGACGCGACCCGCCGCGACGCCCGCCGTCTTCGCCGGACCCTTGGCGGCGCCGTCGATGGAATCGCCGCCGACTGTCGAGTGGTCGCGCCCCTGGCCAGCCCCATCTCCGACATGATGGCGCCCTCGCTGCGGTCGGCCTTCGTTTCGGCGATCAACTACCCTGGCGATCTGGCGGGCACGCCGGATCCGGTGCGGGTGGCCGTCGTCGACAGCTCCCCGCGGTTCTACAACAACGGCACCGCCCGTGGTGGAAACAGCGGGCACGGGCTCACGGTCGGCCGGATCGTCCGTGGGATGACCTGCGGCCCCGACGGCGCCGCGACCGGTGCCTGCGTCGGGTACGTCGCCGACCATCTCGCGATGCCCCGGCTCCCCGGTGGGCGCATCGATCGTGCCAGGGGCGGCTACTACGGCTACTTCACCGACGCCGCCATCTCCATCAACGCGGCAGTGAGCGCGTGGCTTGGCCACATGAATGCTCCGCCGGCGGGGGAAGCGCCCCAGCGGCGGCTGGTGATCAACCTCAGCCTCGGCTGGGAGGGCATCTACGGCGGCGCATACGACCCGGCGCTCCCGGTTCAGGGGCAGCTCGCGCCGCCGGTTCTGGCGGTCCACCGCGCGATCACCCGGGCGGTCTGTCACGGCGCCCTGGTCATCGCCGCTGCGGGGAACGACGCCGGCGGTTCGCCGGCCTCGACCGGCCCGATGTATCCCGGCGGATGGGAGATCGCCCCGGCGCCCCAGGCGGCGGACTGTGCCGGCTTCGGGCTCGCCACCGACGACGCGGGCGTCCCCCCCGCCGTGACCGACTACACGCCGCTCGTTCACTCGGTGGGCGGCGTCGATGGTGCGGACGTCGAGCTGGCGTCGACACGAGTCGGCGGTCGACCGCGGCTCGCGGCGCCGGCCTTCCAAGCGGTGATGAAGTATTTCAACCCGAACGAGATGCGGTGGAAGAACACCGACCCGATGAGCGGGACCTCCGCGGCGGCGGCCGTCGTCTCGGCCGCGGCCACGCTCGCGTGGGGCTATGAGCCGAACCTCAACGGCGCCGACGTGATGGCGCTCATCTACGGCCAGAGTGAGCCCATCGGTGGCGGGGCGGACTACTGCCATGGTGGGTCCTGTGCAGCGAACTTCGGTATCCGTCGGGCCTCGCTTTGCAGCACGCTCCTGGCAGTCTGCCCCTCCGCGGGCGGGAACTGCCCGGACCCGGCGGACTTCGACTGCGATCCGATGCCGGCCGCTGGCGCGGGCAGCAACGCCACGGTGCTGGCGGCGCTGCGCATGGGCACCGCGGCGGCGGCCACGATGAGCCCCGTCGCCGCCGCCGGGACGACCCACTACGACTACGGCATGATTGGCCTATGTGGTGGGAGCATTGCGCTCTCCAGCGCAGAGAAGAAGCCGCCGGTTGGCTGGGGCGTCTGCCCGGAGAAGCAGCTCCTCAACGGGCATGGCCAGCCTTGGGTCTCGCCGCAGCCCGGTGACGATCCATGCCCCGACTGCTACGCGCTCGAGTACACGGCGGGCGGCCAGCAGGCGTTCACCATCACGATGGGCATCGACAGCGACTACAGCAAGTCCACGTTGACGGACGCGACGCTCACGGTGGACGGCTACGCGGCGGTCGATCTCGACTCCTACGGCGTCTCTTCGCTGACCGGTGGCGATGTCCTGAAGGTGACCGGCGTGATGTGCAAGAACTGCGACCCGGCGCTGACGCCCACCAAGGTCACGCTCTCCTTCGAGGTCGACGGCAACTCGAGCGCCTCGAGCCAGCTCCTGGTCGAGCCGCTCTGACTACGGCGCCGTCGCGCGCAAGGCCGCTTCGACCTTGCGCGACCACTCATTCTCGATGCCGTGCTTCCGAGCCTGAATCCGGGCGCTGCGAAACGCGCGCACGGACTCCTCGGTGGCCAGCGTCTGGGCGGTCTGCAGCGCAGCCTTCGTCTTGGGCTTCCTCGCGATCTGCCGGGCCAACCGCGCCGCGAGCAGCGCGTGCGCGCGGCCCCGCTGGTGGCTCGCGGCCACCGTCCACTCGGGATCGGCGAGGGCCGTGACCGCCGCGTACTGGGCGTCGAGGGCGCGCACGGCGTCCTGCTGCTTCGAGATCGGATCCTTCTTGGCGGTCTCGAAGCGCGCGAGCGCTGGCGCCGCCATGGCGAAGGCCGCCCGCGCGGGCCAACTCGCCTCGGCGCCGCCGTTCGCCAATCCGCGCTGCTGGAACTCGTCGATCACGCGCTGGTAGGCGGTGGAGCCGGCGCTCGCGTTCGTCGCGGCGGTGGCGTCGGCCCGGCCCAGGAGGCAACGCAGCCGCTCTCCATCGACCTGAAGCTCCACACAATCCGCGAGCTTCCTCGAGTAGATCGCGAGGGCGTCGGCGGCGGCGCCCGCCGCGGTCTTCGCCTCGGCGGTGGCCAGCCGGAGCCGCGGGGCGGGATCCTCGTCGGCGAGCCGGGCGAGGAGCGCGGCCGCGTCACCGTGCCGACCCAACTCGGAGAGGGCATAGGCCAGCACTTCGCTCTGCCGCCGCTCCAAGGCGCTGCCGCCGAGGCCCCGGAAGTACCCCCGCGCCTGCTGCGCGCCCCCATCGAGCCGGGCGTATGCGAGCGTCATCGCCTCGATCGCGGGGAGCCGAAGGTGCTTCGCCTGCTCCGGCCGCGTCCGCAGCGCCTCGAGCGTGCGTTGGAACGAGTCGACGGCCTTCGCCGGCTCCTTCAGGTTGAAGTGCACGTAGCCGAGCATGAACCGGGCGTAGGTGCGCTTGGGCTCCGGGGCCTTCGCGGCGAGGGCCTCGTAGTGCCGCCTCGCGTTGAGCGGGAGGCCGCCGGCGAAGTTGTGGTCGGCCACGATCTCGTGGGCGTCGGTGACCCCCTCGTGCTCGGGGTGCTGGCCGATCAGCCGCTCGAGGTGCTCGACCGCCTCGTCTTGACGCCCCGCCGCGAGCAGCGCGGTGGACAGGTAGCGCAGGGCATGCGGCGCCTCGGCGTGCTCGGGGTGGGCGCTCACGAAGCGCTCGAGGGTGGGGATCGCCCGGTCGTGGCGTGGCTTGGGCTTCTTCGGTGCCTTCGCGATCTCGCCGGCCACGAACTGGCTCGCCTGGTACTCGTAGCGCGCCGTCGCGAGCTGGTGAGTCGCCAACGAGGACGCCCACTCGACCTGCGCCAGCGCCCACAGCGGCGCCGCGCGCGCCTCGCCCTTGGCGGTGGCGACCTCTGTCTCGAGCTCGACCCGTCGCGCCTCGAGGGCCTTCGGCGGCAGGGCCGCGGCCTCGCCCCGGGCCGGGAGCGGTCGGTGGGCCGGCGCGCTCCCCCGCACGTCGCGCGGGATCGCCGGGGGGCGCAGGTAGCCGTTGACCGCGCGGGCGGCCCGCGGATCCGGCGTCGGGAGCCCGGTGGTGGGAGGGGGCGCGTCGGCGGGTGGCTTCGGCGCCGTGGGCGCCGACGGCGCGGGCGCCCTCGGTTGGTCGCGGGCCGGGGCCGCCGGACGGGGCGTGTCGAGGCCGTCCTCGTCGAGGCCCAGGAGTCGGTCGAGCTGGCTGACGAGGACCAACACGCCGATCACCATCGCTCCGAGCACGGCGACTCGGGTCTGGTCGCGCCGCCGCGTGGGGCCCGACTCGACGCTCGCGCCGGGGGCCGGGCTGCGCGCCGGGTCGCTGGCGAGGTGCGCGGCCGGGTCGGGCCTCTGGCCACCCGAGTCGGCGGTCTGGGACGCGTCGGGTCGCTCCCCCGTCGAGCGGCGACCGCTGCGGGGGGAGGGCACCGAGACCGGACGGCTGCGGTGCTCGGGCTTGGGCGAGGCGGGTGGCTCGGGGGTCCGAGCGCGCGGCCCGAAGGAGTAGTTCCCGGAGGTCTCGCCAGCGCTCGCCGCGGGGGCCTGTGATGGGGGCGTGCTCCTCGCCGCCATGAAGCCGGTGGAGGTCGCCAAGGTGAGGCTGTCGAGCAGGTTGATGACCGCCCGTGCGTCCTGGGGCCGGGCCTCGCGCGACTTCGCCAGCATCTAGCGGACGAACTCGTCGAGATCCTTCGGGTACCGACGCATCGGGAACTCGGCCCGCAACGATGGCGGCGGCTCGTGGATGTGCTGGTAGACGATGGCGGCGGCGTTCGACCCGGAGAACGGGCGCCGCCCGGCGAGCATCTCCCACAGGACGCAGCCGACGGAGTAGATGTCGCTGCGCCCGTCGGTCTGGATGCCGCGGGCCTGCTCTGGGGAGAAGTACTCCGGGGTGCCGAAGACGATGCCCGTCTTGGTCAACCGCGCGGTGTCGCCGCCCTCCTTGGCGATCCCGAAGTCCAGCACGCGGACCTGCGGTCGACCGCCGTCCGGCGCCTCCACCAACATGATGTTGTCCGGCTTGATGTCGCGGTGGACGATCTTGTTCTCGTGTGCCGCCTGGAGGGCCAGGCAGACCTCGCGCGTCACGTGGATCGCCAGCTCGAGCTCCATCGGACCCTCGCGGATCACCCGCGAGAGCGGGCGGCCCGCGACGTACTCCATCGCGATGTAGAGGTCGCCCTGGTTGGTGCGTCCGAAGTCGAAGAGGGTGACGATGTTGCGGTGGCGCAGCTTGGAGATGGCCCGCGCCTCGTTGAAGAAGCGCCGCTCCGCCGCGTGGTCGCCGGCGAAGCTCTGCGGCAGGATCTTGAGGGCGACGTCGCGGTCGACCATGTGCTGGTGGGCGCGGTAGACCACGCCCATCCCCCCGCTCCCGATCTTCTCCTTGATGACGAAGCGCCCCGAGACGGTCTCACCGATCAGGTCGTCGGCGGCCCGGTTGGGTCCGCTGGTGAGCGCAGCCCCATCCTTGGGGCAAAACGCCACCGAGTCTTGATAGGTCTCACCGCACAGCGGGCAGATCAAAACGCGCGCCTACTCTTCGAGTCTCCCTCATCTCGAATACGACGAGTCGTGGGATTTGTCGAACTCACCGGGCACCCGAATAATCAGGGATTTGAGTGAGTTATGTGCGAACCAGGCGGCTCAGATCCCACACCGGGCCCGCCACGAAGCCGAGGGGATCGTCGGCGAGGGCGGGGAGGTTCCCTTCGAACACACCGTGGCCGACGAGGTTGAGCCCCCAACCGAAGCCAAAGGCGCCGGCGGAGAGCACCCACGGTGGGGAGTAGGCGGGCCAGACCAACAAGCCGGCGACCCCACCCACGATGATCGGGACGCCGACGGCGTGCAGCTTCCGATTGGTGGGGTCCCGGTGGGCGGCCTCGTAGTCCTCGGCGGCCCGGCGCCAGCGCTCGCGCCAACCCCCCTCGAAGTCGGGGTGCCGCGCGCGCCAGTCGGCGTCGATCTCGCGCAGGCCGGTGGCCAGCATGCCCAGGGCCGTCAGCTTACGGCCCCCGAGCAGCGCCGCCCCCGCCCCGGCGGTGAAGGCGACGCCCCGGGTGCGCCGGTCGAGGCGCTCGAAGAGGAGGTCCTTGGCGAACCTGCGGAGCAGGCTCACTTCCCCTTGTAGCTGCGGATGATCTTGACGATCTCCTTGACCACGGCGGGCTTCGCCTTCAGGTCGGCGTTGGCGGCCATCAGCGGGCTCTTGCCGACCGCGCCACCACCCTCGACGATGATCTTGGCGAGGAAGTCGTCTTTGACCGAGTCCTGCCACGCCGCGTCGTGGTAGTCGCGCGGCTTCACCGGCAGGCTCGCCGCCGCCGCGCCGTCACCCTTGCCGGTCTTGCCGTGGCAGGCCGCGCAGCGCGTCTCCATGATCGTCTTCGCCTCGGCGGCCGGATCCACCGCGGCCGGCTTGGGCGCGGGCTTGGCGGCGGTCGGCGCGGCCTTGGCCGGCACCGGCTTGGCGCCCGGGTTCGGCTGCGCGCCCGAGTCGCCGCCCTTGGAGCAGGCGGTGAACGTGAAGGTCAGGGCGGCGGCGATGAGAAAGCGGATCATTCGATGGGCTCCTTGGTTTTGTGTACGCCGGATTGCCGGATCCTCTGCATTCCACGGCTCACGTCAAGTCGATAAACTCGCGAAGATGCCGGAGTTGCCCGACGTCACCGTCTACGTGGAGCGGATCGAGGCGCTCTTTGCCGGCCAGAGGCTCTGCAGAATCAGGGTCGCGAGCCCGTTTCTGGTGCGCTCCGTCAGCCCCCCGCTCAGCGAAGCGGAGGGCCGAACGCTCGTAGGCACCAGGCGCCTCGGCAAGCGCGTGGTCCTGTGCCTGGAGGGCGATCTCTACCTGGTGCTGCACCTGATGGTGGCCGGGCGCCTGCGCCTACGTCCCGTGGGGGTGAAGATCCCCAAGAAGCGCGGCCTGGCGGCCTTCGAGTTCGGAGACAACGCCCTGCTCTTGACGGAGGCGAGCACCAAGAAGCGCGCCTCGCTCCACCTCGTGGCCGGTGAGGCCGGCCTCGCCGATCACGACCGTGGCGGGCACGAGGTCGCACAAGGCGACGGCGACGACTTCCGCCGTGCGCTCCTCCGCGAGAACCGCACGCTGAAGCGCGCGCTCACCGATCCTCGCATCCTCAGCGGCATCGGCAACGCCTACAGCGACGAGATCCTGTTCCGCGCGAAGCTGTCTCCGGTGAAGCTCACCAGCCGGCTCACGGACGACGAGCTCGCCACGCTCTACACCGCCACCCGCGAGACCCTGCGAGAGTGGACCGCGCGCCTGCGCGCCGAGGTCGGCGACGGCTTCCCCGATAAGGTCACGGCCTTCCGCCCCGAGATGGCGGTCCACGGCCGCTTCCGGGAGCCCTGCGTCGAGTGCGGCGCGCCGGTGCAGCGCATCCGCTACGCCGACAACGAGACGAACTACTGCGCCCGCTGCCAGAACGCAGACCGACTGCTCGCCGACCGCTCGCTCTCACGCTTGATGAAGAAGGACTGGCCCCGAACGCTCGACGAACTCGATGGTCAGATCGCCGCGCGCCGGGGTGGATCGAGCCGGTGATGCTCGGCGACCCGCATCGAGCGCTCGCCCACTGGTAGCCCCCGCTCGACGACCATGACCTCGCAGGTGTCGGCGCACAGGCCCTCTCGCAGGACCGCGACCGCCGCCTCGGGGATGCAGTCACCGCAGGTGTACATGTCGATCGCCGCGTAGCCCACCTCGGGCCAGGTGTGGACGGAGAGGTGCGACTCCTCGACCACCACGACCCCGCTCACGCCCTGCGGCGCGAAGCGATGGAAGGTGGCTTGCACGACCGTCGCCCCCGCGGCGTCCGCGGCGGCCCGGAGCAGCGCCTCGACCTGCGGCAAATCGTCGAGCGTCGTGGCGTCGCAGCCGCGCAGCTCAAGCATGAGGTGTCGTCCACGGGTGTCCATTGGGGGCGTATCCAACCACGGCCGGACCCCGCCCCGCAACGCGTCACCTGCGCACGCACAGGCAGAGGAGGCGCTCGGCGACCCCTGGCCCGCAACGATCCCCACCGAGCAGCTCACGGCACTCGGCCCCCGCCGGGCACGCGGCCTCCGCCGAGCAGCGCTCGCTGCAGTAGGGCGCGCCCCCCAGCCACATCAGGCACACCGCCGTCGGGCAACCGTCGTGCCCCTCCACCACGCAGCTCGCCGTGAGGTCCTCCGGGTTGCACGCGGCCTGGACGTCGGGCGTGTCGGGGAGCTCGCAGGACGCCCCGTAGGTCGGCGGCGCGGCGGCGCCGTCCGCACCCTCGTCGTCCGCCGCCGGCGCCACGATGCAACCGGCGAGCGTGGCGCCGAGGATGGGAAGCCACCAGGGGGGCGATGACATGCCCCGACCCTACCCCAATTCGGAGGCCCTCGCGGCCCCCCCGGCTCGGTGTGTATGATGCCGTCGATCCGAATCCGGGGGAGGATGCATGGGTCTGCGCTCGCAGTGGTTCTTGGCCGTCTTGCTCGTCGCTGGTTGCGCCGAGGACACCGACAAGCCCGTCGAGGGCGACGCCGAACTCGACGTCGGCCGCAACATCGACATCGACATGGACGTGCCCGACCCCGACGAGGGCGTCGAGGCCGACACGGGTGGGACCGACCCGGACGACGGCGTCGATCCCGATGGGGCGGTCGTGGTCCCCGACATGTCGCCGCCGGACGCCTTCGTTCCGCCGCCCGACATGTTCGTCGGCGCCTCCATCGAGACCTGCGAGGACGCCTGTGGCCGCTACACGCAGTGCGACCGCCTGGCGGACATCTTCGGCGACGAGGACAACTGCATGGCGAGCTGCGAGCGGGTCTCCCGGGCCGGTCGACCCGACGACTGGTTCGATTGTCTCGAGATCGAGGCCTGCAACCTGATGCACCGCTGCCCGCGGCCCGACGTCGAGCCGCTGGAGTGCCCGGAGCTCTGCGAGCTGGCCGAGGGCTGCGAGGTGCCGCTGCCCTTCGACGACTGTGAGGGTCGCTGCGCCGACGGCGGGGACGCCTTCCGCGCCTGCGGGGAGCACCTCTTCGGCCAGTGCGGCAACCAGGCCTTCGTCGGGTGCCTGGGCAACGACGTCTTCCCCCAATGCGAGGAGATGTGCGGGCGCGCCGTGCCCTGCAACATCCTGCTCGGCGAGACCTGCGTCGCCGAGTGCATCGGCTCCCTCTTCGACGCCGACGCCCTCGCTCGCATGCGCGCCGAGCAGCGCCACGCCTGCGTGCGCCGGCAAAACGAGGGGGCCTGCGTCGAGATCGACCAGTGCATCTTCCCCGTCGATCCCGTCGATCCGCCGCCGGTGAACATCAAGTGCGGCGCGCTGTGCGCGGCCCAGGACGTCTGCGGGCTCCTCGAGGAGGAGCGCGCGGCCTGCAACCTGGCGTGCGCCAACGGCTTCGACCAGGGCAACGACATCGCCGAGCGCCTCGCGGGGGCGCTGGATTGCGGCGAAGCGAACCGCTGCGACGAGCTGCAGATGTGCCTCGACGCCGCGTCGCCGCGGGCCGAGTGCCAGGTCCACTGCGGCCTGCTCGACGGCTGTGGTCTGGCCGCCGAGGACTGCGTCGACGCCTGTGATGTGGTGTGGCCGCGCGACCGCCAAGAGGCCTACCGGACCTGTGTGGCCGACGCCGCGGACTGCGACGCGATGGCCGAGTGTGAGGTGGCCCGGCCGGGCCCCTGCCCGGAGGCCTGCGTCCGGTTGAACGAGTGCGGGCTCACCGACGACGCCGATCTCTGCGCCGCCGGTTGCGACGACGCTCACTTCGCCGCTCCCGTCGCCGAGGCCCAGCGCCTGGCGTGCTTCCTCGCCGCCCCGGTGTGCGCCAACGCCGGGGACCCGGGGGCCTTCACCGTCGAGGGCTGCATCCAGAACCCCGCCGGTGGCGAGGCGTGCCTCGGCTTCTGCCGCGCGCTGAGCGAGGAGTGCAGCGAGGACCCGGAGGCGGAGCTCGCCGCCTGCATGGGCGACTGCGGCGCCGGTCTCGCTGGCGATCTCGGCCTCCGCTTCGCCGCCGCCGAGCCCTGCCTGGCGGCCCTCGAGGTGGACGCGGAGTGCGCGGCCGTGGCGGCCTGCGTCCCCGGTGAGGTCAACCTCGACTGCGACGCCTATTGCGCCAGCGCCGTCGGCTGCGACGTCCCACGGGCCGACTGCCTCGCCAACTGCGCCGACGATCCCCTCTCTCGCCTGCGCGTGCTGGAGGCTTCGCGCTGCCTGCCCGACGCCGGCGAGGTCTGCGACGACGTCCGGGAGTGCATCGATCCGCCGCAGCGCCCCGTCGATGGCGGACCCGCCGTGGACTTTGACGCGGTGGCCTTCTGTCAGATCTGGGACGGCTGCTTCATCTTCGAGCCCCCCGACTGTCCGGGCGTGCTGGCCGAGCTCCAGCTCAGCGGTGGCCTCGCCGCCCAGGGCTGCGCCCTCGACGTGCTCCGAGCCGAGGGGTGTCAGGAGCGCGCCGCTTTGGTCGCTCGCTGCGGGGGGGGCGGCGCCGCCCACCCGATCGCCGCCGAGTGCGAGCGCCTCTGTCGCGCCCAGGCCTTCTGCTCCGACGAGGAGCTCGACCAGGCGGCGTGCCAGTCGGACTGCCGTGGCGAGCTCGACAGGCGCGACCCGGACTCCGCGGCCCGCCTCGCGCCCCGGCTGCTGTGCTCCGCGTCGTGGTCGTGTGGCGATCTCGAGACGTGCATCGACGGCAGCGAGCCCGGCGCCGTCTGCGAGCGTCACTGCCTCGCCCTCGATGGCTGCGGTGTGATGCCCGAGGGCTGCGTCGAGACCTGTGACGACGGCTTCGCCCGGGACCGCCAGTTCACCTGGCGCGACTGCGTGCGCCGGGCCGGAGACGACTGCGACGCGGTGGCCGCCTGCGCGCCACCACCGCTTCTGCCCTGCGACCGCTACTGCGCCCAGCTCGGCGAGTGTGGCGTCGGCGACGACCGCTGCGAGCCGGAATGCGACGACCGGCACTTCGCCGAGCCGCTGCCCACCGCCCTCGAGGTCTCCTGCGTGCTCGCCGCCCGCGACTGCGCGGATCCCGAGGTCCTCTCCGTCCAGGCTTGCCTCGATGATCCCGAGGCCGGCGGGACGGCGTGCCTGGGCTACTGTCGCGCCATCACGGAGTGCGATCCCGAGAACGACGGGGACGTCGTCGAGTGCGTGAACCGCTGCGTCAACGGCTTCGGCGACGCCGACGGCCTGCGCTTCGCGGCGTCGGCGGGCTGCCTCGAGGGTCTCGCCGTCGACGCGCAATGCGCGCCGCTGGGCGCCTGCCTCGCCGACGAGCTGCCGATCGACTGCGAGGCCCATTGCGGGCGACTCGACGGCTGCCAGATCCCCGCCGAGGGGTGCGTGGCGGGCTGCGACGCGGCGCCGGACGCAGACTCCCAGGGGTGCGTCCTCGACGCGCTGCGGGTGGGGGCCGGCTGCGAGGGCGTCGCCGAGTGCGTCGACTACGAGCCGCCGGCGGCGGACATCCTGTGCACCCAGTTCTGCGACGTGCGAAGCGGCTGCGACCGGGCCCTCGACCCCTACCTCTGCCGCCTCGAGTGCACGCCGACGCCCGAAGAGCTGGGGGTGCAGCTCGGCTGTGCGCTGGTGAGCGAGTGTGGTGATATCGGTGATTGCCTCGAGCTGGGCGCCGAGCTGAACGAGGACTGCGCCGAGCCGTGCGCGGACGCGGCGGTCTGCCGGGTCTACGCCAACGAGGCGCTGTGCAACCAGGCGTGTACCGGGCAGGCCGCGGCGCCGCGCGCGCGCGAAGACTACGTCGCCTCCCTCGGCGTGTGCATCGACGGGGTCATCGCGGACGAGGTCTGTGATCGCGGTGAGGCGGCGGAGTGCTTCAACCCGTCGCTGTGCGAGGGGACCGACGACGTGATGCAGATCCCGGCGAACGGGGGGCGGTTCATGATCGACAACGCCGCGCTCCCGAACGCCTACCAAGGGGGCTGCGGGGGTCGTGGTCCCGAGCAGGTCGTGAGCATCACCACGCGGGTGCGCGCCCAGGTGACCTTCGAGACCGTCAACAACGAGTACGACACGCTCATCTGGCTGCGCTCCGAGTGCGACGACGCCGCCGCCGAGATCGCCTGTGACGACGATGGGGGCAACGGCCTGGCGTCTCGTATCTCGGCCCCCCTCGAGGCTGGCACGTACTTCCTCTTCGTCGATGGCTTCGGCGCCGCCGGTGGGACGACCGATCTCGTCGTGACGGTCCAGCCCCTCTGAAGCCATGCGGCGGGCGCACTTCAGGCGGCTCGCCGAGCGGTACTGGCGCGAGATCCCCGAGCGGTTCCGCGCCGGCGCCACCCTCTTGGTGCACAACGAGGCGGAGGCCGACGCCCACAACCCCGGGGTGTTCTTGCTGGGTGCGTGCGAGGCGGCCTTTCCGGCCCTCGAGGACGCCTACGCGGCGGCGGCCGATCCGCGCCCTGGGGATCGGCAGAGCCTGGTGCACGTGTGGTTCGGCTCGTTCCGGGAGATGGCCGAGCGCGCCGTGAGCTTCGATTGGGAGTACGAGCTCGAGGAGACGGTGCTCCACGAGCTGATGCACCACTGGGAGCAGCGCGCCGGCCTCGATGGGCTCGATCGGTTCGACGAGGCGCAGATCATCAACTTCTGGCGGCTGCGCGGGCGGGAGGTGCCGTGGGGCTATTGGCGCGCTGGCGAGCCCGCGGGGGACCACACGTGGCGCATCGACGGGGACCTCTTCATCGAGGTCTGCGGCCCGCCACCGTGGACCATGGATCCCGAGGACGGCGGCGAGGTCGTGGAGGTGTGGCCCGACGCCACAGATGGCTTCGCGACGGTGTATGGTCGCGGCGGCCTGTTCGACGGTGAGCGGCGGGATCTGGTGGTCGCCCAGCGGCCATCGCCCCGGCGATCGTTGTGGTCGCGGCTGGTTGGGATGTTCAGGAGAGGGACGTGAAAGAGAAGCACATCCGGATTCGAGTCGAGCAGTGTCTGGCGCTGGCGAAGGCCTCGAATTGCCCACGGCGCAAGTTCGGCGCGCTCCTGCTCGACCCCACGCGCAACGTGGTGTTGATGGACGGGTACAATGGCGGACCGCGTGGCGGTGGCGAGCTCTGCGGCGGCGAGGAGTGCCTGCGGGACACGATGGGCGTGAAGTCGGGGACGCGGATGGAGGTGGGCTGCCACCACGCGGAGATGAACGTGGTCTGCAACGCGGCGGCGGGCGGGGTGCCGACGCGGGACGCTTGGCTGCTGGTGACGGGGGAGCCCTGCGTGCTCTGCGCGAAGCTGATCCACCACGCGGGCATCACGCGCGTGCTCGTGGTGGACGGAGGGTACGCGGGCGAGAACGGGGTCGCCTATCTGGAGGCGCACGGCGTGGAGGTCATGCCGCTCGAGGGGCCGCAGGACCCACGGTTGGGCCAGACCTAGCCTCCCGTGCCACAATAGGCGCGATGCGCTGGATGTGGTTGATGGGGTTCGCGTTGGGGTGCGCGGAGGGGGACGGCTCCCTCGGTGACGCCGAGACGGAGGGCCTCGTCGGGATGACCGGCGGCGACGCGGGACGGTCGCGGGTCGGGATGCTCGATGAGGATGGTGGCGTGCCGCCGCCGGGGTGCACGCCGGGGGCGAAGGTCGCGCTTTGTGGGGTGTGCGGGCCCAACGGGACGCCGGAGGCGGCGCAGCGCGATGACGAGTGCCCGCCCTTCGAGTGCGCCGCGCGCGACGCGTACGGGATCGGCGAGGAGGGCGGGACGCAGATCTGCGCGCGGTCGAGCTACCAGGACGCCGTCGCCAACTGCGCCGACATCGGGCTCTGCTACGGGGCCGGGGACCCGGAGGCGTGCAGGGGTCCCAACGTCGCGGAGGTCGCCCGGGCGGGCGTGTGCCAGCGGATCGCGGGGTGCGATGGGGAGACGCCGCCGCAGGTGGTGCTCGCCCCCGTGGGGTCGCCCTGCGAGGGCGGGATCTGCAACGAGGACGGGGTCTGCGAGGCCGAGGTCGTCGAGGGGTGCGAGGCCTTCGAAGGCCTCACGGTGTGCGCGGCGGGGGTGCATGGGGACGGCACGCCCTACTGCGAGGTCGATGTGCGCCCGGCCCCCGGTGGCCATTGCGGCGTCGCATGTCGGGAGGCGGCGAACGCCCACTGTTTGCTAGCGTGGCAGCCGGGGGCGGCGATCTGCGAGCACGGTCCCGAGGCCGGGTGCTTCGATCCGGGCGAGCGGATCATCTGCCGTTGCGCTCGGCCTTGACGGGCCGTTTCGTTATCCTCTAAATTTTATAGTCTTGTGAGCTGGGGGAACGATGTCTCGCGCGGGTAACGTTTGGCTGTTGCTGGCCATGGTGCTTGCGGGCGCTGGCTGCGTAGACGCTGCGCATGTCGGTGACCGTGAGAAGGACGCGCGCGCCGGGGACGCCACCCCGAAGGGTGGGGAAGGCGAGGGTGAAGGGGAAGGTGAGGGTGAAGGCGAAGGTGAGGGTGAAGGCGAAGGTGAGGGCGAGGGTGAGGGTGAGGGCGAAGGGG